>NZ_JAGZMO010000011.1 GCF_018364065.1 Veillonella sp. | reverse complement strand
ATTTATTTGGTTGGTTTCAACTTAGTGAAACCCGCACTCTGGCATATGTTCATTTCGTTAGAAATGATTACCTTACATTGTTCAGTTTTCAAAGATCTGTACTTCAGTTTTACGCTTGCGCGTCTTACTGACGACTTTGTTATTATAACAAAGTTTTTCGTTTTGTGTCAACTACTTTTTAAAACTTTTTTTCGAAGTTTTCTTCGAAACATCATTTTATAATGTAGTATATACAAAGCTCATAAGGAGCTAAAAAACGAAAGAAAAATGCTGACACATGGTCAGCATTTTTTAGTGGTGACTCACCCGCGACTCGAACGCGGGACACCCTGATTAAAAGTCAGGTGCTCTGCCAACTGAGCTAGTGAGTCATACTGGCAGGGGCGGCTGGGATCGAACCAGCGCATAATGGAGTCAAAGTCCATTGCCTTACCACTTGGCGACGCCCCTATGGGGTGAGTAGTGGGGATCGAACCCACGCGTAACGGAGCCACAATCCGCCGTGTTAACCGCTTCACCATACCCACCACAGTGGTCTTACGAGGTAACAGTCCCCCGTAACGAAGTATAGTATATCATCGCTCAGGGGAGACTGTCAACAACTTTTTACATAATCTTTATTGTATTTTTTCAAACGCACACAATCCGCATCATTCTGCCCTTATAAGGCTTTATGCGGTTGTCAAAGCGCCTTATATCGCCCTAAAGCGATACATTGCGTTTACTATTTAATACCCAAATATTCTTTTACAAAGTTAGGCAATGCAAATGCCGCCTTCTGTATTTCGTTATTGTAGTATTTAGTAGTAAATGTCTTTTCACGGTTAGGTGTCCAAGCCATAGGATCATACTGTTTGGAACCGATAGTGAAACAATGCATCCCTGTAGGATAAATTGGAATATATGCTGTATATAAGTTGGCATATTTAAAGTGTTTCTGCACAAAGCCGAATACTTTAGTTACCAGCGGCTGGTGCATCATAGGAGATTCTGTCTGCTGCACGAATAAGCCGTCCGGTTTCAACGCCTTCAATGTATTTGCATAGAATTCTTCTGTAAATAAACCTTCGCCGGGACCGATAGGATCGGAGCAGTCTACAATGATAACATCATATTTATTTTCCGCTTCCGCCATATATCCGATACCATCGCCAATTTTAACAGTCAACTTCGGATTTTCTTCAATCATGGCTTTTGCAATAGTTGGCAAATACTGTTTAGCCAATTCTACTACTTTACCGTCGATTTCAACCATGGTTACTGTTTCAACACAGTCATGGCGTACGCATTCTCTGGCTACACCGCCGTCACCGCCGCCGATAATCAATACATGCTTAGGATTTGGATGTAAAAATAAAGGCACATGGGAAATCATTTCATGATATATAAATTCTTCCCGTTCCGACGTTTGGAATACGCCGTCCAGTACCAACATATTGCCATATTCTAAACTATGAGCCACTTCGATTGTTTGAAATTCCGAAGCGCCCTTATAGTATACTTTATCTACTTCCGCACTTAATGTTAAATGTTCTGATTGATGTTCCACAATCCATTGTGACATACTGTGTCCTCCTATGAAATGTAATTACATCAGGCAGTCCGTCCTAAGGTCTGTCTTGCATATTACAACTATCTAATCCAACGTCTTATAAAGCAAGAATGCATTGTTCCAATCAGGCACAATACATACCTTAATCAAGAGACAATGCATCGCCTTGCTTTACTAAATTAATCTTCTTTTTTCTGAACGTATGCGAAGCCGCCACCCAGAATTGTATCCTTCAACCATTTAGCCAAGGAGAATTCACGGGAGATTTCTTCATCATACACTACACAGCGTACATCGTCGCCATCGTCAATAAGCTTAACGATAGGTACCCAGTGCCATGTGGAGAGCTCTTTTTCATTACCTCTGTGACGATTCAAAAATGCCACAGGAGAGTCGCTGGCGAGCCCCTGTTTAATAAAATTAGCGACCTGTGATAAAGGCGCACGACAGGCTGCAAAAGGATAGATGCCCATCATTTTTACCGTATATGGTAATCCTTTATCGTCAATGTATTCCTGCAGGCCTTCTTCCAGCCATTGCGTTTTGTACAAACCGCCGCCGAAGCGTGGTTTTACAAACTTAAATACATCTTCCATCCGTTTCAAAGCTGCTTCGCCGTCCTGACTTTCCGCAGGGTCAAGGATGTTATCACGGAACTGTACGTAGCTGATTACCTGCGTAGCCGTGGTAGGGCCACAGCCGGCTAATCGCTACCAGTCGTCGTGATACCATTCCTGATTATACCCATAGGAATAACGTCCGTCTTTTCTAACTTGCAGCCACTCAGGATGTTTTATACTTAAACTTTCCATCTAGAGTCAACCTTCTTATTTTAAACTGTTATAACAAATCGCTGTAAACAATTGTTATGCTTCAAGCCATTGAAAAAGGTCTTCGCTTATGCTTCCACTACTTCAACAGAAAGCATGCGATCGCCTTGGTTAATGCGGTCTACTACATCCATGCCTTCCACAACTTTACCGAATACAGTGTGAACGCCATCCAAATGTGGCTGTGGTTCGTAAACGATAAAGAATTGGCTGCCGCCTGTGTTAGGTCCGCGATGTGCCATAGATAAAGCACCGCGTTCATGTTTGTGTGGGTTGCCGATTAATTCGTCTTTAATTGTGTAGCCAGGGCCGCCTGTGCCGTTACCTACAGGGCAACCGCCTTGCGCAACAAAGCCCGGAATTACACGGTGGAAGGTTAATCCGTCATAGAAACCTTCTTTAATCAATTTTTCAAAGTTAGCTACTGTACCGGGAGCTTCTTTTTCGAATAATTCAATTTTAATATCGCCTTTTTCCATATGGATAATTGCTTGTTTCATCTATTCTACCTCCAAAAAGTTTCGAATTACATAACTTGCCATCATAAGACCGGACACGGATGGCACAAAGCCACAAGATCCGGGACTACGGGAATCATCATCTCGGGTCGGTGTCATCGGTTTTTCCGAAGAGAACACAACCGGTTGACGTTTGATACCGCGTTTGCGCAATTCACGGCGCATTACTTTAGCCAATGGACAAGTATGTGTTTTACTGATATCGGCCAGCGTGAGCATTTCAGGATGCATCTTATTGCCCGTCCCCATGGACGAAATACAAGGAATCCCTAATTTTTGACATTCTTCAATGATAGCCAGTTTAGCAGTTACCATGTCAATCGCATCGATGACAAAGTCTACTTTTATATCTTCCAAAAACGTAGGGTACGCTTCCTTTGTATATACAATATCGTATGTATCAATCTGCATATCCGGGCGAATGGACAGCGCACGTTCTTTTGCCACTTCCACTTTGCGACGACCGATTGTCGCCTGCGTCGCAATCAGCTGACGGTTCAAGTTACTTACTGTAACTTTATCCCCATCGATTAGCACTATACGGCCGATGCCGCTTCGCACTAACGCTTCCATAGCAAAACCGCCTACACCGCCACAGCCGAACAAAGCCACCGACTTGGTGCCCAATTCAGCAATTTTTTCTTTCCCCACCAGCCATTCAAGGCGGGTTAACATATGTTCCATGCTCAAACTCCAAAATCTAATTACTCAATTTCCTCTAAGCCGTTATTGCCTAATCGACGAATTAGCGGTTAGCAGGAATTACTTCCAACCAATATCCATCAGGATCGGCGATAAAATAAATACCCATGTTAGGGTTTTCATATACAATACAGCCCATTTCTTTGTGCTTTTTATAGGCACCTTCATAGTCATCCACAGTGAATGCCAAGTGGAATTCATTATCGCCCAAGTTATAAGGACGGTCCCAGTCGCGTAACCAGGTCAATTCCAACTGATGAGATGTCCCTGGGCCTTCTAAGTAAACAATTTTAAATGAACCGTCTTCCGGCTCAATGCGACGGCCCGGTTTCAAGCCCAATGCTTCTTCATAGAAAGCAATACTTTTGTCTAAATCGCGAACGTTGAAGTTGTTGTGCACCATTACAAATTTCATGACATAGGCTCCTTTCAAACGTAGTTATACATAATTAATTTAAAACCGGGAAGCTTACGTTTCCCGTAATGCTTTAATACTAACAACAATCAACTCCTATTATATTGATTGCCATTATATAGTATCATATTTCTCGATATATTGCTATGTTATGACCTTACTATCTTGAAAAGATTGCTTCTTTTAAAAAACAGTTTTGCATCCTTTAAAATCAGCACTCGCTCTTACGAGTTAATTTGTCGTTTTAAGGCACTACAAATTTGGCCACACTGCCCTGTTCAACAGGTTGCACTTCCAGATGCGCCGGTATGCGGGACCGCAGCTCCGGCACATGAGAGATGATACCCACCAGACGGCCGCTGGCCTGAAGCTCTACAAGACTCTCCATGGCAATATCCAAAGAGTCAGGATCCAAGGTACCAAAGCCTTCGTCGATGAAAATGGTATCCAAGTGAATGCCACCTGCATAGGCCTGGATTACATCGGCAAGCCCCATGGCCAGTGACAAGGAAGCCAAAAAGGTTTCGCCCCCCGATAAGGTATTGGCCGGACGTGCCACCCCTGTGTAATTGTCCAGTACGGACAGGTCCAGGCCTCGATGGCCGCGCCCCAAACCTTCTACCGGTGTACGCTGCAGTTCATAACGACTGCGACTCATTTGACGAAGTCGCAAGTTTGCCGCATTCACTACTTCCTCTAAAATAGCGCCCAGCACATAGAGTTCAAAGGTTACACCGCGCAAGCCGGTCTGACCGCCGTTTGCCATATCGGATAAGCGGAATAAAAAGTCACTCTTCTTGGTGATTTCCAAATTATTCGCTACCAGATCTTCATATTCCTTAATGGTTTTTTCCAGTTTTTCAATGCGCTCCCGTTGTACAGCCAGATCTTTTATGCCGTCTTCATATTGAGTCCCCATGGCTTGCTTTTGCTCCGCCGTCACAGACGCATCTGCCGCCGGCAATGCCCCTAAGGAACTCTCATGATTCTGTATCTGTGTTTTCACAGCCAAACAAGCGTCATTGTAAGATTATAATTGTTCTTCCAAGGTCTCTTTTTTATCTATATAGCTGTTCAGTTCACTCATGCGCGCTTCACTGAGATCCGCCTTCGCAAGGGCTCTCTCATAAAGTTCTTTCGTCTTCTGCAACTCATCCTGCACCACTGACAGACGCTGTTTCTTATTCTGTTCATCCGTGCCACAGGACGTTTCACGACGATTGTTAGCCAATCGGGCCTGTTCGTTCGCCTTTACGGCCTCAATATGATTAGTTACCCATGTTTCTTTTTCATCCAAATCCGCCTGCCAAGCATCTAAATCACCGGTAGGCAATTCGCGGCGAAGTACATCCAGTTCCGCCTGCTTCACAGCCAGTTGCTTTTCCGCATCACCGTAGGCGCGCTGTGCCTCTGCGACTGCATCATCCAATTTTTTTAACGAATCAGCGCCGTCCTTCAGCTGCTTTTCTATACGCTGTAATTGTCCGCGCTTCGTTCCAATCTGGTTCAACAAAGGTTTCAAATTTTCAGAATGCTCCGTAAATTCCAGATTCAATCGGCCCCAGTCTGTAACACCTTTATAGGAATCTAAAAGGCCTTTTACTTTAGCTATTTGTTGCTCCAGCCAATCTGTATAGACTTGAACGGCCTCTTGTACATTCTTTGCCTTTTCTGCTTGCAGTTTTGTCGCGCTGTCTACGTCCGCTTCCGCAGCAGACACACGGCGTACGGCCCCTTCATGGGCCTTTTCTTTTTTCGCCAACACATCTGCATTGAAGTCGTCAATGTATGTGGCCTTATGAGGATGCTCCAAGGAGCCGCACACAGGACAGGCCACGCCGTCTTCCAATTCATCCGCCAAATGAGCGGCCTGTTGCTGGACAGCTTGCGCTTTGGCCAACTTCAACTCCGCCTGCGCCTGAAGCTCTTCCGTCTGCCGTTCCACCAAGGCCAACGTTGCCCGCTGCAACGACTGTTCCGCCTGTTGCAATTGCGCTCCAGCCTGCTGCACTGAATTTACATGACGCAAACCGTCATTCCAAAGGGTCTGCTCGTTCAGCAGCATCCCTTCGCCGTCTACAGCTGCACGAAGTTCATTTTGCTTCTGTTCCAGGTCCATCATTAAGGCGCGACGTTGTTCCAACTCCTCGTTCAGCCCCTTTATGTTTTCCTCTTCCAAGGCAAGCTTCGCCGAGTCGGTAGCAATTTTCTTATCCAGCAAATCGGCTTCCGCAAGCTTCTGTTTCGTCTTCAAAGCTTCTTGCAAAATGCTCTCATAGGCTTTACGTGTATCTTCCAAACTTTGCAACTTCTCATATTCTGCAGTGAGCTGCGCCTTCTCTTTTACAATCTCTTTCAGTGACTCCGCCAAATTAAACAAACTGTCATTCAACGCTTGCTGCTCCGTATTCAATTCATCAATTCGTTGTTTATGCATTGCAATAGGTTTATAGGCGGCCAACTGTTTTACAATGACATCCACCGCATTCATCTCGGCTCGCTTGCCAAGTAATGTCTCTTCTCGTTGTCGGAATCGTTCCAATTCCTGTTCCAATTGGGCACGCTTCACATTATTGTCGTAAATCTTAGTTACCGCATCAAAATCCTTCTTAAACGCTGCGAACTTTGTCTCACTATCGCTCAATCCTTGCTGTTTTACAGTCAGTGAATCCTTAAGTGCCGCATAAGTATCTACATTTTCAGACTGCAGCAAATATTGCTGCCGATCAATCACTGTTTTAGCCGATGCCACCACTTCGTCATATTCGTCTTTTAGCATATCCTGTAAACGCTTGAACACATCTGTCTTAAAAAGACTGTGCATGAGTGCCTCACGATCTGACGTATTGGCAACGAGTAATTTACGGAACTCACCTTGTGGAAGCAGTACAACCTGCAAAAACTGATTAAGACGAAAGCCTAGAATTTCCTGGATCTTATTGGCTATATCCGTGCTGCGGCTACTGTATTCCTGCCATGCCCCATCCTGCCAGGACCATAAAATGGCAGTCGCTTCATACATACGGGTCCCTGTGCCGCGCCGTTTTTTCAGCTCTTGTTTCGGTTGCCGTTCAATGCGGTATTGTTGTGTTCCAATAGAGAAAATAAACTCCACTTTCGTAGGTGTCTCATCGTCTGCATAATCACTGCGCATGGTCTGACCGCTGCGAAGACCGCCACTGGTTTCTCCGAATAGGGCAAAAACCATGGCATCCAAGATTGTCGTTTTACCGGCGCCCGTAGGTCCTGCAATTAAAAAGAGCTTATGATTTTTCAAGTCATCAAAGTCTAAGGTCATGGTCTTGCAAAAGGGACCAAATGCACTGATGGTAAGTGAAATAGGTTTCATTGCTCCTCCTTCAAAATGCGATTCCACAGACGGTTTATATAGGTCTTCTCTTCCTCCGTCAAAGGTTCATCACGAACGGCGGCCGTAAATTGTTCAAACAGTTCCGATTCCGACAAATTTTTATAGGATACGTCCTGCACCGCATCAGCGGACTGTTCCATGCGACCAGCCAATTCAAGACTCATGGCCATAGGATAAGCGGCACGCAAACGAGGCATGCCGTCAATCACAGGAGATTTGTCCAGAAGTCGGAACAAAACGTAGTCCTCCTTGTGTTTTGTCTGTAAATCCACATTAGTAATAAGGTCATTAAATTCACCGTCCAGCACAACCACATCATGAGGTGGCGTAATCGGCACGGTTTCAATTTGGCAGTTTCCGTCTCCATCCATATCAATGATGGTGAAACTTTTATTATAATTTGCTTCATCAAAGGAATATTTTAAAAGGGAACCGCTGTAACGTGTTTCAGGTCGTCCCATTTGCTGCGGACGATGGATATGTCCTAAAGCGGTATAGTTAAACGGAGAAAATACATCCATCCCCACATTGGCGGAACCGCCGATAACCAGAGGCCGCTCCGACGGCGACGTTTCACTGCCTGCCACCATAGCATGAGCCATGGCCACACTGCGTTGCCCTTCCGGAATAAGACTCTGTATATATTGAGACCAGGCCAAATAGGTGTAGCCATAATCGGTAGCAACGGTCTCTTCAATCAGCGTTTTGCCTAAATTGGCCTGCACGCTTTCCAAGGTATTGCGAACCGAGCGAGGTTCTGTAAATGGAAATGGGCAGAACCAAACCGAACCATGTTCATCGGCCAGTTCCAATGGCGTTAGCGCCCGGTCCATGCGTCCCCACACATGAAAGCCCATAGGGGCGAACAGTTCTTTGCCCACTTCCAGGCGTTCCGCGCTGTCGTGGTTACCGCCGATAACGAGGACCGGTATTTTTAACTCTTTGGCGACTTTCGTTAGCACTGTATCCCACAGTTCCACCGCTTCTACAGGCGGTACCGCTCTGTCAAAAATATCACCGGCAATAACTACTACATCAATCTTCGCTTCCGTCAGCAATTTTAAAAATTGATGCTCCAATACGTAGGCCTGATCCTCCGTCAGATGGCGCGCATAAAAAATACGCCCCAAATGCCAATCCGCAGTGTGTAGTATTCTCATAATGACTCCTTACTTACCTCATAATACTAAACGCTAAGTCCTAAACCCTAAATCCCAAGCTCTAAGACTAAGTTCTAAGCCTTAAAATCTAAGATCTAAACTCTAAGCCCTGATTCCTAAAGCCAAAGTTCTATCTATACTCTAACCGGCTTACGCCTCTTTATACACGCTGCGCAACAATGCGATTTCCTTCGCATAGCCGTCCAGTTCATTCGGTGTTTCCAAATAGAACGGCAATGTTCTAAGCGCCGGATGATTAATAATGCGTGTTATGGCATCCAAGCCGATATGGCCTTCGCCGATTTTTTCGTGACGGTCTTTGTGAGCGCCGCGCGGATTCTTCGAGTCATTCAAATGAATCGCCTGCAAATAGTCTAAGCCGATAACGCGGTCAAATTCGTCCACTACACTGTCCAGGCCGTCAATAACATCGTAACCGCCTTCATGGATATGACAGGTATCAAGGCACACGCCCATATATTCTTTCAACTTAACGCCGTCCAGAATGCGGGCGATTTCTTCAAAGGTGCGGCCCACTTCGGTGCCCTTGCCGGCCATGATTTCTAGAAGAACCTTCGTCTGCATGCCTTCAAACAGCGTTTCATTCAATGCTTCTACGATGTATTCAATGCCCTGATCCACGCCCTGCTTTACATGGCTGCCCGGATGGAAATTATATAAATTGCCCGGCAAATATTCGAGGCGCTCCAAATCTTCGCGCATCATATTTTTCGCAAACCCGCGCAAGCCCGGATCGGCTGCGCAAGTATTCATCGTATACGGTGCATGACCTAGAATTTTGCCAAAATTATGTTCCTTCGCAAAATCCTGTAAAGCTTTCATGTCCGCTTCGTCAAATGTGCGGGCCTTGCCGCCGCGCGGATTGCGCGTAAAGTATTGGAACGTATTAGCCCCTAAACTGAGCGCTTCTTCGCCCATATGTAAATACCCTTTACTGATAGATAAATGACAACCGATAGTTAGCATATTGTCTCCTTATATAAAAACATTCTTCTAAAATCACGTTATGTATAAAAACAGCCCAAACTGATTAAGCTGATTCATCCGTATTTCAAAGGAGTCACACTTCAAAAATGACTCACACTCATTAGTATATAACAAAAAAGAGCCTTGCGGCTCTTTTAATGTACTACTTTAAACATATATGTCCATGTGTCTATTATGACACGTAAAATGCATGCATCAAATTAATGCGCGTCTTTACGCTGACAATCCGGACACACACCTTCAAATGTAATTTGTTGTCCTGTTACTTTATATTGACTTAGCATTTCCACTTCATGGAACATGTCTTCCATTTCCATGCCGTCTAAGTCGTCAACGCGGTTGCAAACGGTACAACGCAAATGTGGGTGGTTATGAGTATCCCAATCGTAACGACTGCATTCGTCGCCAATGTCTAGTACTTTTACAAGGCCGATTTTTTCAAAAATTTCCATCGTCTTGTATACGGTAGCCAAACTCATTGTTGGATGCTCGTTGCGCAAACTTTGGTAAATCATTTCCGCAGTTGGATGCTCATTTTGCCCATAAAGCACTTGGTAGATTGCAATTCGTTGAGGAGTTACTTTAAAGCCCTCAGAACGTAATTTTTGTGCAATATCCATATGAATCAACCTCTCCACTCGGATTAAAATAAAATACGCACTACTTAGTACCACTAATTTATAACAACATTAATTAGTAAACAATAATAATTATTGTTAAATAATTATAGCAAAGTTAGTCTATTTTTGCAAGATACCGCCTAAGTAGACATACGTAAATAGTACGGACATCATGGAGATAGAGTTACATATGGTCGTTTAAAATTAGTATTTAGTTGTATAAAAACAGGCAATCAGTTAGCCTTGTTATATAATAGAGCTAACTGATTTTCCGTTAAAAACTTAGTCTTTGAAATAAGGTTTGAACGCGCCGCTCTGGGAGTTGCGGTTTTTATTACCTTCTTCATTGCGACGGTTATAGCCGTTGCCTTTGCGATTGCGGTTGCCGTGAGAATCACCACGGAACTTGCGGCCTTCATAAGAATCACCTTTACGGCCTTCACCGCGGTTGTCGCTGCGACGGTTGGAGTAGCGGCTGTTGCGCTGACCGTCACGACGGCGGGAATCTTTACCGAAAGTACGTTTCTTACGAACGCGAAGCGGTGCTTCTTCTGTAATCTTAACCGGTGTTGTATCAGGCTCTTTCGTGAGCAACTTAATGGCTGCAGCCACCAAGGATACAGAGTCAAGATCATTCAACAATTCTTCCGCACTGGCGCGATATTCTTTCAAGTTTTCAGTGTCATCCACCATGTGAATGAGGCTCTGAACAGCTAATTTCTGCTGACCTTCAAGAACTTCGCCCAAGGATGGAGCACGACGGCGGGCAATCTTACGTTTCGTCAAACGTTCAATGGCATGTAAATGTTCCATTTCACGAGGGATAACGAATGTATTTGCCATACCGGCTTTACCGGCACGACCGGTACGACCTACACGGTGTACATAGCTTTCAGGGTCTTGCGGTAAGTCGTAGTTGTAAACGTGAGTTACACCGCTAATGTCGAGACCGCGGGCAGCCACGTCGGTAGCTACGAGAATATCGATTGTGCCTTCACGGAACTGACGGATAACGCTGTCGCGTTTCTGCTGAGACAAGTCGCCGTGAATACCTTCCGCCATGTAGCCGCGTTTTTTAAGACCTTCGGTCACTTCGTCAACACGACGTTTTGTACGGCCGAACACGATAGCCAGCTCAGGAGCCTGCATGTCGAGTAAGCGACAGAGCAAGTCGAACTTCTGACGATCCTGTACTTCAATGTAGTACTGTTCGATCAGGTCCATTGTTACCTGTGTCGGTTTCATGCGGATAAGGCGTGGTTCTTTTAAGTAATTTTCAGCTAAAGCCTGAATTGCCGGCGGCATAGTCGCAGAGAATAGCAATGTCTGACGCGCTTCAGGTACAGCACTTAAAATCTTATTAATATCATCTACGAATCCCATGTTGAGCATTTCGTCCGCTTCGTCGAGTACTACAACGCGTACTTTGTCAAAGCTTACAGAGCCGCGTTCCATATGGTCCATCAAACGGCCCGGAGTTGCTACGATAATCTGAGGATTCTTGCGAAGACTACGGAATTGACGTTGAATATCCTGTCCGCCATAAATAGGTAACGCCTGGATCTGCGTATGCTGTGCCATCTTGTTCAGCTCTTCCGCTACTTGGATGGCCAGTTCGCGAGTTGGCGATAAAATCAATACCTGTACAGCCCGTAACTGTTCGTCCACTTGTTCTAAAGCGGGAATACCGAAGGCCGCCGTTTTACCGGTACCTGTCTGAGCCTGTCCGATCATATCGAGACCGCTCATAGCTACAGGGATTGCTTCCTGTTGAATTGGCGTAGGTTCTTCAAACCCCATATCATTTAACGCACGCAATATGGGTTCACTAATCTGTAATTCTTCAAATTTTTCAAGCATGAACTATATGAGTCCTCCTTATAATAAAGCCTTTTTTCTAAAGGTAATATGTAAATATATTCTATAAATCTAAATTGACGTATTATTCATTATATCACAAGTAAACACCAATAGCCAAACCGGAATAGATAATTTCTGGTTTGGCTATTATGTCTTTCAACCTTTACGAGCAGAATTTATTTCTTCTTGCTGTACGTAATGGTTATATTGTTATTAACAAATGGTTCCGCTTCCCGGCGTTTGTTATTGCCGCGATTGTTGCGGTTATTTCGGTTGTTACGATTATCACGATTATCGCGGTTTCTATTCTGACCTTGTTGATCGCCGTTACCGCCATTGCGTCGCTGTTCATTGCGCTCGCCGCTGCGGCGGTTATTGCGACGGCCTTCGCCGTCATTGCCTTGAGCCCCTTCACCATTGCCCGTATTGCGGCGACGATTATTGCGGCCCGCTTCATTCGAATCATTGCCCTCTTCACGAGAACCGTTTTGCCCTTTTTCTTTGTCGCGCAAGCTCTTCATAGACAGACCGATACGATTGCGTTCCGGTTCTACGGAAATAATTTCCGCTTCAATAATATCACCTACGGCCAATACGTCGGACGGGTGCTGATTGCGTCGGCAGAATTCACTGCGGTGCAAGAGACCGTTTACTTTGAGGCCGAAGTCGACGAAAGCGCCGAAGTCGACTACGTTGTGAACAGTACCTTTAACTACGGTCCCTACTTTCACGTCTTCCAAGCTCATGATGTGCTTGCGAGTCATTGGGGCCGGCAAATCTTCGCGAGGGTCGCGACCCGGTTTTGCCAAGGCCTCTAAAATGTCGCGCACTGTAGGCACACCGGCATCGAGCTGTGCAGCCAGTTGTTCCGCATCAACGTCCGCCAATTTGCCAAGTAGTGCCTGATGGGCCGTTTTATCAGTGAGCTGTGCCAATTGGAAGCCCAAGTGATTAATGATGGCTTCTGCAATGCCGTACGATTCCGGATGCACCGGTGTATTATCCAACGGATTCACACTGTCCTTAATGCGAAGGAAGCCCGCGCATTGAGTAAATGCGGCCGGTCCTAAGCGTTTAACTTTAAGAAGTTCCTTACGGGATGTGAAAGTACCTACTTCTTTGCGGTATTCCACGATGTTGCCCGCCACAGTACCGCTAATACCTGCCACATGTTGTAAAATGGCCGGCGATGCGGTGTTAAGTTCAACACCTACATGGTTAACTACGGTTTCTACCACTTGATCAAGTGTTGCTGTCAACTGTTTCTGGTTTACGTCGTGCTGGTATTGACCGACACCAATCGACTTAGGATCAATTTTAACGGCTTCCGCCAACGGATCCTGCACACGGCGCGCAATCGAAACAGCACCGCGGATAGATACGTCCAGGTCAGGCAATTCTTCAATCGCCAATTTCGACGCGGAGTAAACGGACGCGCCCGCTTCGTTCGTAATAATATAGTGGCAGTCCAAGCCTTCTTCTTCAATCAGATTGGACACGAATTGTTCTGTTTCATACGATGCTGTACCGTTACCGATGGAGATGAGCGTAACCTTCCACTTGCGAATGCGTTTCGGCATATCCGCTTTGGCCGCTTCTTTGCCCCGTTCGCCGGATGTTAAATGGTAAATGCCCTGGTCGAGTACATTCCCCTGCGCATCGATAATCGCCATTTTACAGCCCATGCGATAGCCCGGATCCAAGCCCATAATTACATGGCCTGCCAATGGTGGCTGCAGCAGCAAGTTGCGCAAGTTCGTACCGAATACTTTAATAGCCTGCTCATCCGCATTTTCCGTCAACGTCTTTCTGATTTCACGTTCCAATGCAGGTAAAATCAGGCGTTTGTATGCATCGGCGGCAGCCGCTTCTTTGTACGGAGCCATAGCAGGCGCTCCGTCATTTGGCAACTTGCCGATAATATACGCAATGTATGCTTCGTCATTTGCTTTTAACGTTACTTTAAGGGCGCCCAATTTCTCGCCGCGATTAATAGCCAAGATACGGTGGGATGGCATCTGGTGAATCTGTTCTTCGTATTCAGCGTACTGAAGGAAGCCCTTTTTCACTTCTTCATCATCACCGGTCAAAGCGGCCGCAATGGTGTCCTTATTCCAGATTGCTTCACGCAAATAAGCGCGCAAGTCAGCACGATCACTGATATCTTCCGCCAAAATATCCATAGCCCCTTGTAAGGCGGCTTCCGTCGTTTCCACCGTTTCATTTACAAACGGAGCGGCTAATTCTTCCGCACTTTCCGTACGCTCTTTGCCGGTCTGGCAAATCAAGTCCGCAAGCGGTTCCAAGCCCGCTTCGCGAGCAATGGACGCACGGGTACGCTTTTTCGGGCGATATGGCAAATACAAATCTTCCAGTTCCTGAAGCTTCATAGCCCCTTCCAACTGGGCTGCCAATTCAGGCGTCATCTTTTCCTGTTCCGTAATGGAGCGCACGATTTCTTCGCGGCGACTTTCCAAATTGCGCAGATATTTAATGCGTTCTTCAATTTCGCGTAATTGTTCGTCCTTCAATTCACCGGTTTTTTCCTTGCGGTAACGGGCGATAAAAGGTACCGTATTACCTTCATCCATCAGCTCTACTGCTACTTTTACCTGCCAATCTTTTACACCCAGTTCACCGGCAATGTGGTGAGCCATTTTTTCTAACATGTACTACTAACTCCTTTAGCTATAGGCGCTTAAACGCGGCTATATATTACAAAATCAAATTTCAACTCGTCCGTTTCATCGTTGCCCGTCTGTCGTGCGGACTCCATAAATACATCACGATCTATTTCAGGGAAAACTGCATCGCCTTCGAAGTCCTGAAAAATTTCAGTCACATAGAGACGGTCTGCATACGGCATGAAAGCCTTATACATTTCGGCACCGCCGATGCAGAAGGTTATGTCTTTCACAGCATTGGCCGCTTCAGCCGCTTCTTCCGGGCTGTGGAAAACGCGCACCCCTTCATAAGGCGGTACGTAGTCGGCCTGACGGGTTACTACCCAATGTTCACGATTCGGCAACAACTTTGGCAATGATTCCAATGTTTTCCGCCCCATGATAATAACATGACCGGACGTGAGTAATTTAAAATGCTGCAAATCCTTCGAAATGTACCAAATCAATTGGTTGTCTTTGCCAATCACATTATTGGCGGCCTTAGCCACAATCATCGCTAACATGGTAAACCTCCATAACCTGTTTAATCCCTATTCCCAATTTATCTGAATTTATCAGTATATGATACTACTGAATTTATCGGTATATAATACTACGTAATTCACTATATAATAGCGTAATGATAACATAACTCACTGCTTCTTATACTGCTACATCCATCGGCAATTTACCCAGATGTTCGTATCCTTCCAATTTTACATCGTCAGGTGTGATTGCGTAGAAATCCTTCAAGTCCGGATTTACCCAAATCTTAGGTGCCGCCAATGCCTGGTCACGACGGGCCAGCTGTGTTTTCAATGCTTCCAAATGATTTTCGTAAATGTGTGCATTGTTGATGACATGGGTAAAGCGCCCCGGTTTAAGCCCGCTTACCTGCGCGATGAGGCAAAGAAGTGTGGCATACTGCGTCATGTTGAACGGCACGCCAAGGCCCATATCGCCGCTGCGCTGAATGAGCATGCAGTTCAAGCGGTCACCTTCCACATCCCACAATGTTTCATACGCACATGGCTGTAACGCCATATCCGGTAAATCTTCAATATTCCACAGGGTCACAATCATGCGGCGGCTCTGCGGATCTTCTTTAATCATGCGAAGCAAGTTGTCCACCTGTTTGTATTTGGCCAGTTGGTAACCATAGGCTTTGCCGATAGTGCCGTCTTCGCGCATCCATTCATCCCACACATGAACGCCCATGGCCTGCAACTCTTTCACATCATTGCTCTGTTTTTGCCAGATCCATAATAATTCTTTTAACGCCGTTTTAAAGGCCACAAATTTTGTTGTTAAAATGGGAAATTCTTCCGCCACATCAAATTGCATTACCTGATGGGCCAATTTATACGTAGGAATCCCCGTGCGATTGTTGGCGTAATAGCCGTCTTTTAAAATGCGCTCAATTATTCCTAAATATTGTGTATCTGCAGAACTCATAAGGGCCTCCTCCGCTCAAATCTATAATCTGTTCCAAATTTGGAATCCATCCAAAATCCAGAATCTATTCCCAAGCTAGAAAAAACTATATACATTCTTCTATCTTATTGGTTATCTTAGTCGTTATCTAAATCGCTATTTTATTATTATCTAACTCGCTATCTTATTTATTATCTGACTTTTTAGCTTACTTTGCATCTTACTTATCATTATACTTGTTAATGACCGCCAAGAAGGACAGGCCGAACTCTTGTAATTTCGCCGCGCCCACACCTTTAATGTTGTGAAGGTCCGCCAAGGTTTGCGGCTTTGTGGACGCCATGTCAATGAGAACCGTATCCGGGAAAATGAGGTACGGTGGCACTTTTTTAGCTTCGCTAAGCTTCTTGCGATGCTCACGGAGCACGTCGAAGAGACTCTTCTTGCGCGGACCTGCTGTGCCGCGACTCCCCTGATTGCCATAGGCGAATCCTTGTCCGGCATAGCCTTGGTTGCTGTAACCGCCATGACTCTTTCCGGCAGAGCCTGCACCGCCCCGGCCTTTCGCGCCATGACCGTTTGTACCATGACCGCGATGCGGTTCTTCCCGCACATCCACAACGCGGCGCACCACTTCATGCACTTCACTTTCGCCATCCAGTACAGATTCAGCCGCCGGTTCCAAACTTAAAATCGGATACTTCCCTGTCGCACAGTGAAGATATCCCAGCGATACAAACTGACGAATCAGTCCTTTCACTTCTTTCTCGTCCATGTCGCGCAAGGCACCGAATACGGTCAGTCGGTCCCAACCGTAACGGACTACGCGGTCCGTCCGATTGCCCAGCACAATATCTGCAATCATGGCCGCCCCATATCGCTCTTCCGTAGCCAGAATGGCGCGGAAAATATAGGACGCCTCTTTCGTCAAATTGCGCGGCTTTGCCCGGTGTTTACAGGAACTGCAGTTATTGCAATGTGTCCATTTCACCGGCTCGCCGAAATAGTTCAACATATATCTTCGTAAACATTCGCCCGTAAAGCAATAGTTTATCATCTGCTGCAATTTCGTCATTTCAATGCGGCGCCGTTCCGGTTCATGCACCGATTCGTTGATCAAATACTTGTGAATCATCACATCGCGCCCGCTGTAGAGCAGCACGCACACCGCCGGACCTCCGTCACGGCCGGCGCGCCCCGCTTCCTGGTAATAACTTTCCATGTTGCGCGGCATCTGGTAATGAAGCACATAGCGCACATTACTCTTGTCGATTCCCATGCCAAATGCACTGGTGGCCACCATAATTTTAACCTGATCGTACGCATAGCGCTCCTGCTGTATCTTACGCACTTCATCGGACAGGCCCGCATGATAATAACCGGCTTCGTAGCCTCGTTTTACCAACTCGCCGTAAATCTGCTCCACATCCTTGCGTGTAGAGCAATAGACGATGCCGTTCTCATCCTTATGGGCCTCCACAAATTGAAGTATGTACTCCAACTTCCGTGCAGGCTGAACCACGGAGAACGATAGATTTGGCCGGTCAAAGCCCGTAATATGAACCTTGGCGTTCTCCAAGCCTAAAAGCCGCTTCATATCGCGCTCTACTTCCTGTGTCGCGCTGGCCGTAAAGGCGCCGATAACCGGACGCCGAGACAAGCTTTGAATAAAAGGAGCAATGAGCTGGTAAGATGGTCTGAAATCATGGCCCCACTGGGAAACGCAGTGCGCTTCGTCGATAATGACCTGATCAATCGGCAATTGTTGCAGGAAGTTTTTAAAATAGTCCGACCCCAGTCGCTCCGGCGCCAAATAAAGAAGCTTTATCTGCCCGGCCCGCAGCTGCCGCATGACGGCCGCCACCTGGTCCTGCTCCAAGGTGCTGTTTATATAAGCCGCCGCAATCCGCTGCAAGCGCAGGCCTTGAACCTGGTCCTGCATGAGCGAAATGAGCGGTGAAAATACGATGGTTAGTCCTTTACGCAATAAGGCCGGCACTTGGAAGCAAATAGACTTACCCGCGCCGGTCGGCATAATGGCCAGAATATCCTGCCCTGCCAATAAGGATGCTACAGGCACTTCCTGTGCCGGTCTGAACGAGGAATAGCCGAAATAATGCTGCAATACTTTTTCAGCCGCTTCATGCGCCATACCATCACATCCTTTCAAAACGTTACTACAAACCGTCTTTTTATTTTACCATTTATCCATGAGGTAAGTAAAATTTTATTGGGAAGGTGGTTCCTCCTTATTCCTCATGTAAAAAAGTCCCAATGCAAGTTACTACCGAAGTAAATACATCCATTGAATATTACTTAATTTTCTTATCACTTTTTTCTATAGAATTTTCTATTTTATATAGTGAGCACCCCGAAAATATGATATAATACAATAATATTAGCAAATTATGAAGGGAGGAGTACTGCCTATGTACTCACAAATTTCCGTCATCATAGCCTTTGCCATTTATTTGGGGCTCATGATGTATATTGGAATTTATTACTATCGAAAATCCAAAAACCTTAGCGATTATATTCTAGGTGGTCGCCAACTGGGCCCGTGGCTCACATCAATGAGTGCGGAAGCGTCAGACATGAGCGGCTGGATGCTCATGGGCTTGCCGGGCTTTGCGTACAGTACAGGCATTTCCGCGATTTGGCTAGCCATTGGTCTGGCCGGTGGCACTTGGCTCAACTGGGTATTCGTATCTAAGCGACTTCGCAATCACACAGAAGTGGCCAACAACAGTCTTACCATTCCGGACTATTTAAAAAATCGTTTCCGCGATACAACCAAGATTTTACCAATCGTTTCAGCCCTGTTTATCGTAATCTTCTTCCTTATTTATACATCATCAGGCTTCGTAGCGGGCGGTAAATTATTCAATACGATCTTCGGTATCGACTATGTAACATCCTTGTTCATCACGGCCGGCGTTGTTATCTTCTACACCTTCCTGGGCGGCTTCCTCGCAGTAAGCTGGACAGACCTAATCCAAGGTACGATGATGTTCTTCGCCATTCTAGTCGTTCCAATTACAGCAGCCTTTGCGTTGGGCGGTCCTGCCAGCACAGCCAATCTGATTGCGACGGAATTCCCACAAGGCCTTTCCATTTGGGGGCCTGAAACCGATACATTCACATTAACAATCGGCATTATTTCATCCCTTGCCTGGGGCCTCGGCTACTTCGGTCAGCCTCACATTCTCGTTCGCTTCATGGCCATCTCCAGTGCGAAAGAATTGAAAAAGGCTACAAACATTGCGGTTATCTGGGTAATCTTCGCCCTCACCGCCGCCGTATTTGTAGGTCTTATCGGCAAAGTATACTTATCTACCCCATTAGTTGATTCCGATGTAGAACGCGTATTCCTCGTAATGAACGAAGAGCTGTTCCCTCCATTCGTAGCCGGTCTTATCTGGTCCGCCGTATTAGCCGCCATCATGAGTACCGCATCCGGTCAACTCCTCGTAACAGCGTCTTCCGTGGCACAGGATTTATACAAAAATCTTGTTAAACACGAAACTAACGACTACGAATTAGTTATGATCAGCCGTATTACCGTATTGGCTGTATCCGCATTAGCACTTTGGCTTGCCATGGATCCAAGTAGCTACATTCTTACAATGGTTGCTTACGCGTGGGCCGGCTTCGGTGCCGCCTTTGGCCCGGCCATTCTCCTCTCCCTGTTCTGGCGTCGCATGACCTTGCGAGGTTGTGTTGCCGGCGTAGTGGTAGGTGGTCTTACCGTATTGATTTGGAAACAGTTTGCATGGTTCGGTCTCTATGAAATCGTTCCGGGCTTCCTGTTCTCCTTCATCTCCATCATCGTAGTGAGCCTTCTCGATGCTCCGCCATCTAAAGAAATCACCGATGAATTCGATGCGGCTCAGCAGATGCACATTCTATAATACGAACAAAAAGAGTTCTCCTCAGTATTGTCCCCCGTATGGGCCGGCAATCTGAGTGAGAACTCTTTTTTATTAGCGAACGGTAACTGTCGTATTACCGGTCGGTACGATGAAACGAAGATTTTTATAGGTTGGCTCTACTACCCAATGTCCATGCGTATCCATAACGCCCCATTTATTATCTACGCGCACAGCCGTATAATAGGACTTAAAGTTAGATACGTCCTGGATCTTAATATCTTTAGCTTCATATAGTACTTGGCCTGTTTTGTCTATGATTTTGTATCCTGTAAATCCGTCACCCAACAGGGAGTCGCCCGTTACCCAGGCTACACCTTCAGAGC
The DNA here is from genome assembly GCF_018364065.1 of Veillonella sp. GTDB lineage: Bacteria > Bacillota > Negativicutes > Veillonellales > Veillonellaceae > Veillonella_A. The sequence continues at coordinate 49,646 of NZ_JAGZMO010000011.1, read as the reverse complement.
CGAAGAAGGTGTACTTGGCGTCTTTAGACAGTTTGAACATTTCCTGACGGCTCGGTTCCATGCGGTACACATGCTTGCCATCGTCCGCCGTGGCTACCACGTAACTGTCGTTCATAAAGTCAACGGCACTATACAGGAACGGTAACACTTCCGTATTAGTCATATAGTTCATGACGCCCCGTTTTTCTGTATTCTTATTTTTTAACGCAATATAAGAATCCGGCAAACTGAGACTTTCCAATTCATAATCGCCGAACGGAATCAGGAATTGGCCGTTGCGATTCACCACCGCCAGCTGGTTGTTATCTTCAATAATTGTGCCGAAGTTCATCATAGGATATACGTAGTCATTTTTGCTGTCTACAACAATACGTCCATCCCGATCGATGTAGCCTCGTTTTGTCTTATCTTTAGTGATCATAACGCCACTTAAATAATGATTGTCGAAGTAATCATCGTCGTAGAAATGGCCGAAGCCGATGAACGTATCACCACTGTTGCCGCCTAATCCAAAGCCTAAGGCCACATTGCCGATAGCGCCCAGTAAATTGAAACCCGATGTGTGGCGCTGAATTTCTGCAAGGCCGTTATTGTACGGATAAACAATGTCTGCCGTTACCTGGAACAATTCCTGCCCTGTGCCGTCAATGCCAACCAGCTTGCCCTTCTCATTCTTTACAAAGGCTCGATCTTCACTGAAATCCGCATATACATCTTTATACTTAGGTGCAATTACCACTTCATCCTGTACGTTTTTAAAGCCATATCGTTTAGTGGTTGTATCCTTGTAAGGGAAATATAAATCTGACGGATAGGTTTTTTCCGACCGTTCAGGTGCCACAACACGCACACCTACATAAGGCTTTTCCCCATCTGCAGCAGCATCGGACTGTTTCTTTTTATTCTTTGGATTTGAAAATACTAACGTACGACCTTTATTGGCGGCTTCCACATATTTGTAAGCCGGTTTTACTATTTCATGCCCCTGTGCATCAATAAGGCCATACCCGTCTTTTGTTTCTACCACAGCCAATGCGGTTTCAATTGTTTTATAGTCTTCCGCCGAATTGCCGTGAATCCCCGTTTCCAGCCCGGCCACCTTAAAGCTATCCACTGTATTTAGCGGTGTTTCATTTACATAATTAACTTCATCCTGCAACACGTAGGTAGTCTCCAATGGTGCTATGGTCTCCGAAATGGTTGCACTGCTCTCGCTCCACCCCAAGCTGCATGTGCAGATTGCTGCCAGTAGCAGCGCTTTTTGCGTTTTTCTTAATTTCATATATGGCCTCCTCACTTCTTACCATATACAATGACATACTACTTACTATGCCATACACACAAATAAAACAACAGCGACAGCGTCAAATCAACACTTATGCCGTCTGTCAAAATAGGGCAAATGTTCATAATCTCAAAAAATCCCCTTTGATTTATTGAGTGAACCTGTTCTTATGTCTATTATATGCATTGAATTGTAAAATAACAAATATATTAAAAACAAAAAACCACAAGTCCTCTAGGGGAACTTGTGGTTCTTGCTTATGTTAATACACCAGCTACGCTAGTCTATTATTATAAATTTTCTTCAAAGCCTTTTTGTAAACGAACGTAGGATAGACGACGTTCCTTAGCGTCAGCTTCAGTCTTAGCGAATAATTCTTCTGCCATTTCTGGGTTGGATTTTCTTAAGGAAGCATAACGAACTTCGTTCATCAAGAAGTCACGGAAGTTTTCAGTTGGTTCTTTGGAATCCAAGCTGAATGGGTTTTTACCTGCAGCTTTTAATGCTGGGTTGAAACGGTATAAATCCCAGTAACCGGAAGCAACGGCACGGCGTTGTTCTTCCTGAGCATTACCCATACCGCCTTTGATACCATGGTTGATACATGGAGCGTAAGCGATAATTAAGGATGGTCCTGGATATGCTTCAGCTTCTGTGATAGCTTTCATCAACTGGTTCTTATCAGCACCCATGGATACCTGAGCTACATATACATAGCCATAGGACATAGCCATCATACCAAGGTCTTTCTTCTTAGTACGTTTACCGCTGGCAGCGAATTGAGCTACAGCAGCTGTATGAGTGGATTTGGAGGATTGACCGCCAGTATTGGAGTAAACTTCAGTATCGAATACGAATACGTTGATGTCTTCGCCGGAAGCTAATACATGGTCAAGACCGCCGAAACCGATATCGTAGGACCAGCCGTCACCACCGAAGATCCATTGGGAACGTTTAACAAGATATTGTTTCTTGTCGATCATTTCCTGGATTTCAGGAGTTTTGTCAGCTTTTTCAAGTTCAGCAACAAGAGCTGCTACGCGTTCACGAGAGCCTTCGCCCTGATCTTTAGCTTCTAACCAAGTGTTGATAGCTTCTTTCAAGCTAGGAGCTGCAGTTTCAGCAACTTTAGCAGCAGTTTCAGCTAATTCAGTGCGAACTTTCTTAGCACCGATTAACATACCATAGCCATATTCAGCAGCATCTTCGAACAAGGAGTTGCCCCATGCTGGACCATGACCTTCTTGGTTCTTAGTGTAAGGGGATGCTGGCATGGAAGCGCCCCAGATAGAGGAACAACCGGTAGCATTAGCAATAACCATGCGGTCGCCGAACAATTGAGTGATCAAGCGAGCGTAAGGAGTTTCGCCACAACCTGCGCAAGCGCCGGAGAATTCGAGCAATGGAGTTTCGAACTGGCTACCTTTTACAGTATCTTTCTTCATTGGGTTAGCTTTTTTAGGTAATTTAATTGCATAATCCCAAGTTTCAGCAAATTCCATTTCGCCATCGATTGGACGCATTTCAATTGCTTTTCCTTTAGGGGATGGACAAATATTTACGCAGTTGGAGCAACCTAAGCAATCAAGTGGAGATACAGCAATGCGGAATTGTAAACCGTCTTTGCTGCCCAATGCTGGGATAGCTTCGAAGTTTGCAGGACCGTTTTTAACTTCTTCTTCAGTAGCAAGTACTGGACGAATAGTAGCGTGTGGACATACGAACGCACATTGGTTACATTGGATACAGTTTTCTTTGATCCAGTGTGGAACGAATAATGCAGCACCACGTTTTTCGTATGCAGCTGTACCGTTTGGTAAAGTACCATCTTCATAAGTAGCGAAAGTACTTACAGGTAAATCATAGCCTGCTTGAGCATTTACAGGGTTACTGATGTTTGCTACATAGCTTGGGCAAGATTCGCAACCAGGTTTAACAGCAGCGGCTTTAGTGTCAACAGCGTCTTTCCAAGCAGCTGGAACGTCGATTTTAACTAAAGCGTCTACACCGCGGTCGATAGCAGCGTTGTTCATGTCAACAACGTTTTGACCTTTACGGCCGTAAGTTTTTTCTACGGAATCTTTTAAGTATTCAATAGCTTTATCTACAGGGATGATGTTTGTCAATTTGAAGAAAGCAGCCTGACAAATCATGTTAATACGTCCGCCTAAGCCGATTTCTTGAGCGATCTTAGCAGCGTTAATGATGTAGAAGTTTAATTCTTTTTCAGCAATTGTACGACGAAGTTTAGCTGGTAATTTTTCGTCTAATTCTTCAGGACCCCAAGTACAGTTCAATAAGAAAGTGCCGCCTTTTTTGATACCGCGGAGTAAATCGTATTCATGTACATAGGATTGACGATGACATGCGATGAATTCAGGTTCAGTTACGAGGTAAGGTTTGTTGATTGGAGTCTTACCGAAACGTAAGTGAGACATAGTTACGCCACCGGATTTTTTGGAGTCGTAATCGAAGTATGCTTGAGCATACATGTCAGTGTAGTCACCGATGATTTTGATAGCGGATTTGTTGGCACCAACAGTACCGTCGGAACCGAAGCCCCAGAATTTACAGCCTGTTAAGCCTTCGTCCTTAATGTCAACGCCTTCAGCGCGGTTTAAGGAAAGGTTAGTTACGTCGTCTTCTACACCTAAAGTGAATTGACGTTTAGGTTGAGCTGCAACCATGTTGTCAAATACAGCAACGATGTCGGAAGGAATAACGTCTTTGGAGCTTAAGCCATAACGACCTGCAAATACTTTTGCGTTAACGTCGTTCTGTACTAAAGCAGCCTGAACGTCTAAGAATAAAGGTTCAGCCAATGCGCCTGGTTCTTTAGTGCGGTCTAATACTGCAACGCGTTCTACAGTCTTAGGAAGAGCAGCTACGAAACGTTCAGTAGCGAATGGGCGGAACAAGTGAACTTTGATCATACCAACTTTACGGCCTTGAGCAACTAAGTAGTTTACAGTTTCTTCAACTACCTGGCAGCTGGAACCCATAGCTACAACAACGTCAGTAGCGTCAGGAGCACCTACATAGTTGAACAACTGATAGTCGCGACCTGTAATTTTGTTGATTTCTGCCATGTAATGTTCTACTACATTTGGAACTTCCAAGTAGAATGGGTTGGCAGCTTCACGATGCTGGAAGTAAATATCAGGGTTTTCAGCAGTACCGCGAGTTACAGGGGAATCTGGGTTCAAGGCACGTTGACGGAATGCTTTAACAGCTTCCATATCTACTAATGGTTTTAAGTCTTCATAGTCAAGAACTTCGATTTTTTGAATTTCATGGGAAGTTCTGAAACCGTCGAAGAAGTTAATGAAAGGTACACGAGTCTTGATTGCAGTTAAATGTGCAACAGCGGAAAGGTCCATAACTTCTTGAACAGATGCTTCGGAAAGCATAGCACAACCTGCAGCACGAGCTGCCATTACGTCCTGGTGGTCACCGAAGATGGAAAGAGCATGAGTTGCTAACGCACGAGCAGCTACATGGAATACACCTGGAAGTAATTCACCGGCTACTTTGTAAAGGTTAGGTAACATTAAAAGTAAGCCTTGAGAAGATGTGAAAGTGGTAGTTAAGGCACCTGCCTGTAAAGAACCGTGTACAGCACCGGCTGCGCCAGCTTCGGATTGCATTTCTACAACTTGTACTTGATGTCCGAAGATGTTTTTGCGACCAGTAGCAGACCATTCATCAATGTGTTCTGGCATTGGAGAAGATGGCGTAATTGGATAGATTGCAGCTACTTCGGTAAAACCGTATGCTACGTGAGCTGCCGCCTGGTTGCCGTCCATAGTTTTCATTTTACTCATGTTAAAAAGCCTCCTTAAGCATTAAAAATGAGTTTGTACACTTGCTTACCCTTATTATCTCAGGAACAAATTCCCCCGCACCTAGCGTATCATATAATTTGAATTGCGCATCAACAATCCTATAGTATTATGAATACACTATAGGATTGCCTAAAATGCAATATATTATAATAAACACATGGCCAATCGCCTCTTTAAGGCATTTCTTTACTGACTAAGCAACACATAATGTTAAAATTTAATGCATTAAATGTCGTATTTTTCGTAAAAGCATTGCCTATCTTGCAAAAATGTAATAATATAATACTATTAATACTCAATTACAAGAGGAGGACTTATTTCATTCCTAAAATAACAAATCGATATAGCCTCATACAGTTATTATACAATTATAGTATTGAGATAGCAACAAGAAGGCGAGCATCTGATTTGCTAATTATGAGATTATCAATTGACTTTTTTTCATAGGTCCTTTACTTTTACTCATACATTTAGATGTATCGATTTAATTGCATTCTTATTAGTTGTGTTAAATCATTCTTATGTTACAAATCATTTTTAAAATGAGAATGACCCTGTTACGACGAAAAGAAGTTGAGTAAAATAACAGTTCAGTTTCCCCCTGTGCAGTATGGGCATTTTATACATACTGTATAAAAATACGATAGATAGATGCAGCGTAACATGTTATGATAAAAGAGTTCTTATAATAGATATTATTTGACGCAATCATCTGACTGTCATATAGAGTATTAGTTATGTATCCTATTACTGTGAGCGCTCGAGTCGACGAACGGCACACGCCTTCAAGATACGATTCAAGCCATTTCGAATTTTCACATTATAATTGAGGTGTACCATGGACTTTCATCATTTAAAATACTTCGTTGAAGTAGCCGATCAAAAGAGTTTTAGTAAGGCAGCACGTAACTTGCATATCTCCCAATCTGCGATTAGCCGTACTATCAAGGCCTTGGAAGATGAGCTTGGCGTGGTCCTCTTTATGCGTAATGCCAAATCAGTAGAAATAACTGACGGCGGTACTATCTTCCTGACTCATGCAAAACGCGTCGTGTTCATGTTCGAACACTTAAAAGTAGATTTCGAAAACGAATTCCGTTTGGAACAGGGCTCTATCCTTATCGGTTTGCCTCCAATTACAGACGCTCCGATTTTCGCGCAATTATTGGGCGAATTCAAACGCGCCTATCCGCAAATCGAATTGGAATTATATGAACATGGTTCCAAGAAAATCGAATTGAGCGTACAGGAAGGCCTCATCGATATCGGCATCATCTGTACTAAACCAAATCCTAAAGAGTTTGAATCCTTCTATTTAACAAGCGATCCTCTTTGTGTAATCTTGCCTCGCGACAATCCGTTGGCCAAAGAAAAAGAAATTTCTTTGGAAATGTTGTCTGAAGAATCCTTCGTACTCCACAAGGATGACTTCAATCTTCATGATGAAGTTGTAAAATCCTGTAAACATGCAGGCTTCCAACCTCACATCGTATTCGAAACAAGCCAGCGCGACCTTATGTTGCAAACAGTAGGGGCTCACTTGGCCGTAGCCTTATTGCCAAGCCGTCTCTGCCCAAGCAAAGGTGAAAACACTAAGGTGGGTACCAATGTGGTAGTACGTCCTCTTGTTAAACCGGAAATTACACACACCTTGTATGTAATCTGGAAGAAAGGTCACTACCTCTCCCACGCTTCCCGCTTATGGCTCGATTTTGTAACAGCAAAACTTCCTCTTCCAACAGGAGCGTCTACAGAAGGAAAATAATCTATGAAACGGCCTACCGTTTATAAAGTATCAGCAGTTTTACTTTTTCTATCCCTCATCGGCTACATTGCGTACCAACAGGCACAAATCGACGAGTTGGCCACCCGCGTGTACGGACAATATAATATGAGTGACTCCGACAGCTTCGGCTATCGCATCTCAAACCTGGAGCATATTATCAACGACCACACCGCTCGTATTAAGGTCTTGGAGAAACAGGTTTGGACATTGCAGAAGCAAAACAATGCCCTTCAGTGGCGCATTATGCAATTGGAGTGGCTTCATCCTGAACTGACCGTACCGGCCACCAAGGTGCTCAATCCGGACGCGAAGATGACCGACTTCGATCCGAATCCGCAAAATGTACCGAGTCCGCTGCAAAAAGGGGAATCCATTTTCCAGAATGATGGAGAGTAGCAGACCGGGCGAGATAAAAGTAAACATAGAAATCATATACGAAATTAACTACTAGACGTTTAAACACAAACAACGTATTAGAATAAAAAAGGAACAGCCAAGGCTGTTCCTTTTTGTTTTAGCTTGAAAGCTCAATATTTGCTTCAATAGTTACTTCATTTACTTCAACATTTACTTCATTTGCTTCAACAGTTACTTCATTTACTCAATGCGGTCTTTCAATATTTCCCCCTCATGGTTTCGCTCATTATTTACGCATAATATCGAGGTGTAAGAACCAGTACTTTCTCCCGCCCGTCTTCTTCCGGGAATAAATCTCTGCAATCCACCACAGCGTCCACATCCAAGTTGACATGATTCAATAAGAGCGCTTCTGTTTCTTCATTGGGGTAATAGAAAAACAGCTGCATATCGCGAGGGCTGCGATACAAAGAGTCAAATATTTGTGCCAGCACGCGTTTTAATGTGTGTAAGGAAAATGGATTGAAGAAGAAACACCGGTCCGCCTTATCCGGCACTTCATAGGTTTCCGCATCACCGAGCACAAAGGAAACACGGCCGCCCGATGTGGCACTTTCTTTATTCTCCAGCGCCTTTTCCCACAGGCGCTGATCATATTCAATTCCGATAGCCTGACAGCGCGTCTCATAGGCGAGGAAAAAGCTTACACGCCCCTTGCCGCTGCCATAATCGAGCAGCAGATTCCGCTTGCCAATATATCCGGCCTGTGCCACGCGTTGTAAGACGCAGTAATCCGTTGGCTCATAGGGATGGTGTTCACTGTCCGACTGGCTGTCATCGCGGCCGGCCGTCTTAATCCCCAGCAACCGTTCCCATTCTTGTTCGTCCATTGTATACTCCTTTAAAAAACTTAACTCATCTTATTATACACGGTAAGAAACGCAAAAGACAGACCGCATACCTTCGTATGGGTCTGTCTTTATTTTATGAATCACCTATCGTCGTCAATTTATACCGTCACCCGCTTGGTTAGCACAAACCTTTTCGTCGCTTATAATGGTTTTCTAACTACATCAATCACTGTCCCGTCACGGTATTCAACGATAGCCACCACGTCTTCAGGGTCTTCGCTGACTTTCACCGTTTCAGGTTTGCCTACCAAATCATAGGCCATTTGCTGTAGTTCTTCAATGGTATAGATTGGCAATGTAGAGTCTTTGAACCGTTCAATTAAGTCCGGACGGGCCGGATTAATAGCGATGCCTCGTTCTGTAACGAGCACATCCACCGATTCGCCCGGTGTAATAACTGTCTGCACATGATCGACTACCATTGGCAAACGCCCGCGAATGAGCGGACAGGTAATAACGGTGCACTTGGCCCCGGCCGCCGTATCGCTATGACCGCCGGACGCACCCATCAAAATACCGTTCGAATCCGTCATACAGTTTACATTGTAGTCCAGATCAATTTCCGTGGCCCCTAAGAACACCACATCCAAGTAGTTCGTCATATTATCGGTCCAAGGGTTGGCGTACATGGAGGCGGAAATTTCCACATGCCCTTGATTATGTGCCAAGGATCCGGCCGCTACTGTATCAAAAGACTGTGTATCGTAAATGGCTTTAATCAGTCCTTTTTCCAGAAGACCGGTTAAAATACCGGTTGCGCCGCCAATGCCGAAGCCCGCCGTAATCTGATTAGCCTCTAAGGCTTCGCCAATATACTTTGCCACAGTCAGCGAAGCTCCGCCGGCGCCAAGCTGGAAGGAGAAGCCTTCCTTAATAATGCCTGCTTCATTGAGGAACTGACCCGCCAAGGCTGCAATCTTTTGCTGCACCGGACTGCGGGCAAAACCGATTGCTCCGGACGCAATCCCCTCTGCATCGCCAATTTCATCGACTACCACTACATAGTCTACATCAGTTTGTGGAACAGACGGATTATACACATAATCTACCAAGTTATCCGTAATGGCTACGGTCTTATCTGCATAATGTGCATCCACGATGGCGTAGCCAAGGGAGCCGCAGGCGGACTTGCCTTCACGGCCGGTAAAATTACCGCGGCGATCGCATGTAGGCGCGCCCATAAAGGCCACGTCAATGTGCACTTCGCCGCATTCAATGGCCCGCGCCCGGCCACCGTGAGAACGAATCACCAAAGGTCGTTTCAAAGCTTTCGGATGCATGGTCAAATAACGGCCTAATTTATCGCGCACGCCGGATGTTTCAAGGGCTGTTACGGTACCGTCTTCAATATAGTCAATGAGAAAATCCTGGCAAGGACTTAAGGAACTGGCCGCAATGGTAAGGTCTTTAATCTGTTTAGCCTTAATGCGTTCCATAACAAGCTTCATTACATAGTCGCCATTTCTAAAATGATGATGGAAGGAAATTGTCATACCGTCTTTCAAGCCCGTCTTTTCAATGGCTTCATCGATGGAGGCCACGACTTTATCTGCACCGCCGGAAGGATAGGCTGTCAAGGTTCGGCCTTTACGATGAGACGCGCCCAATTCAGTCGGCGTCGTTTCAAAAGCCCCTTCAAATACTTTATAGTCTTTCAAAGCCGGCAATTCCATTGGTATGTCACGTTGTACTTTATTCAGCATGGCCATTACCTCCTTCCATAGCGCCCTTAACTTCGTTCTGTTTATCTTTGCCTTCAGATTGTGTGCCTTCAACGTCAGTCTGTTTATCTTTCGCTTCATTTTGGGACTCTTCAACGCCAGACTGTGCCGTTTTTACTTCATCACGCTGCAACACCACTCTGATGCCTGCGGCGCGCGCCTTATCCACCGTGCGTTCCGCGCGGATTACGATAGGGCGGTCAATCATTTTACCGTCTACGGCCAATACGCCTTTATTATGCTTAATGGAATCATCATACGCATTCAGCACGCGTACGGAGTATTCAATATCGGCTGCACTCGGCGTAAATACAGAATGTACGAGACCGATTTGACTCGGATGGATACAGGATTTACCGTCAAAACCCAAGGCCTTAATGTATTGCACTTCTTCCAAGAAGCCTTCCGTATCTTTCACATCGGAGAATACCGTATCGATACAACGAATACCGGCTTCACGAGCGGCCAACAGAATCGTCTGACGGGCCAAGGTAAGTTCTACGGCCGGTTTCGATTTTCCTGTGCGCAGATCGGCACGATAATCTTCAGCCCCTAATGCTATACCTACCACACGCGGTGCATGGCAAATTTCACGTACATTGTAAAGGCCTTTTACGGATTCGATGGCAACGATAATATTAATCGTCCCTGCAGGCCAGCCCTGTTCTTTTTCCACCGCTTCAATCTTACGCGCCACCAGTTCTACTTCGCTCACGTCTTCTGTCTTTGGCAAACGAATAAGATTTGGCTTTGCCGGAACAATCACGTCCAAATCATCTAAGCCGTACGGCGTCTGTGTAGGATGGTTAATACGTACCACTGTTTCAGAACGGAATTTCATGTGTTTCAACATTTCCGCCACTAAGAGACGGGCCGAGTCTTTTTCATTGATGTAAATGGAGTCTTCAATGTCGAACATGAGGCTGTCTGCACCATAAATATCGGCGCTGTTCAGCATCTTCGGCGTATTGCCCGGCACGAACATCATGCTGCGGGAGAGACGTTCTTTCGCTTTCGCCGTTAATTCGTTGTCACTATTAATAACACCGGCCGCTGTATTTGCATTCGCCGCACTCACTACAGCCGTACTTTGTGCCGCATCAGCAACACCGGTATTTTCGTTTTCATCATTACGTGCAGCCCGTTCCAATGCAGCCAATACACGAGCTTTTATAGTATAGTCCCATGCGGCCTGGTCCTGTGCAATTACTTTAACTCCATCATAGCCGGCATCAGCAACAGTACGACGAATAAGTTCTTCCATATGTTTCCCATATTGGGCATACACTTTCGAAGTGAGTTCCACTTCAATGCCTGATGCGACAGGTTCTACAGTAACGAGTACATCCTGTTTTTCATCAAAACCTGCCACAGCTTGTTTCAATATTTGTTTCATAGGCCCTCCTTAAATTAGAAACTTTATTATTGTACCTTTATTATTGTGAATTTATTATTGTATCTTTATGATTGTAAGCCTATTATTGTAGCTTGATTATAGTAATTCTATGATTGCTGCTCTATTATAGTACCTTTATTATGGTTCACATTTCGATATATCTATATTTTTAATATACAATAACAGCCAATCTCTTTACAAGATTATTATACGCCGTCCCCTTCTTGATTCATAATAAAAAGGAATTATAGGGCCTATAAAAAAACTGACCGCCGGCGCACCAACCGGAATTCATCGGTTGGCCTGCCTTGCGGTCAGCTTCGTTGCACTGCATGTGCCCATCTCGGTACAGCACACAGCTTTCATTGTATTCTTCGTTCATATATTTTCACGAGAAGAACCGTCAGTCCCCTTAGGCTTACGCCTTAGTAACGTTACTTAAGTTCATCACTTTATATTCTTTGTAATATTCTTCCAAGAAGTCAATAAAGGTCTTAACTGCAATCAGTTTCGTGCTGATTTCGCTGTAGTAAAGATACGTGTTGCGCACAATAGGAGCCCCATCTTTATGGCGCAGCGGTTCCATATACAAATCGTCCCCCATGAAACTGCCCAGTCCTAAATACGGCAAAATCGCCCAGCCCAATCCTTCACGCACGAACTGCCGACAGGTCATCATGGAGTCCAGCTCCATCGTGGCCGTATAATCAGGCGGCAAATTCTCATAGCACCAATTTGTAATAATCATGGCAATGGAAGGATCAGTACGATATTGAATTAATGGAATATTGACTAAGTCTGTTACATCTACTTTTTCTTTATACACTAAACAATATGGTTCTTCAAATAGAGGCTTCGCATCATCGCTCAAAACCCCTTCGCCGCGTGCAATGGCAACCATTACTTCGCCGGCATTAAACATTTTTTTTACCTGAGCACTATAGCCGGTCTTAACTTTAATATGAATCTTCGGGTACCGCTTGGAAAAAATTTTTAATAGTTTTGGCAACTGATAATCAGCAAAGTTTATGGATGATGCCAAGGTTAAAGTCCCCTGAATTTCCCCATTCATTTCTCCCATAGTCTGCTTCAGCTGCTCCAACTCGGTGAGCATATGCTGGCAGTACGTATAATATAATTCGCCCTGCGGTGTAAGCACAATACCTTCATTGGTGCGAATTAACAGGGGATAACCCATAGTCATTTCCATCTGGCGCAGGCGATAACTCAACGCCGGTTGCGACAAAAAAAGCTTATCTGCCGCCTTGGTAATGTTGCCTTCCCCAACTACGGTAACAAACGTTTGCCAATCTCGTTCATCCATGTCAACCACATCTCCTTTATGAATATTTCACGCCCTTATCACCTTTTCCCTAACAATAAATTAACCATCCCCTAAAATACCTCATGCAAACCTAACCTATTATTTCACAAACTGTTTATAAATGGTGCATTTGTTTGTGAAAAATAGGGACTTCGAAAAGTCCCTATTCATGTTCTTATATATAGTTTACCAATTTTGGCAAATTCAGGCAATTATGACTTGATTTGTTATGTTACTTCGATTTAACGAATTTAGACCTTAAAACAAGCCCTTTTCACACAAAAAAGACCGGATTTTATATCCGGTCTTTTGCTCTTATTTCTATGAATTTCAGTCGCGTCGGAAGAAGCGAAGTAAGGAAAGGAACAAATTGATAAAGTCTAAATACAGCATTAATGCGCCAATTAGCTCAATGCGTTCCAACACACTTTCATCTTCCATAACAACTTCAGTTAAAATTCCTTTGATGCGATTTACATCAACAGCGGTAAAGATGGCAAAGATAATTACGCCTAAAAACCCGATGAGTAAATTGCCGCGGCCGTCAAAGAAGAATGCGCTCAACAGACTTACGATGATAAGCCCTATTACTGCGGCAAACAGATAGTTCGTCCAGCTTGATAAGTCGCGCTTCGTAGTGGCTCCGATAACAGCGAACGCTGCGAAGAAGCCCAAAGTGCCCATAAAGGCATAGAAGAATGCATCCGTTCCGTACACCAGGCTGAGCACGGCCAATGTGAGACCATTCAAAATGGAGTACACGAAGAACATCGTCTTCAGGCCGGTCAGGCTCGCCGACGTTTGACGGGCTGAAAAAAGAAATACAACGCCAATTTCAATAAAAAGAATAACTTTGTAGTTATTAACCGCCATCTGCAGCCAATCACTATTGAGTAATGCGCCTAAGAGCACAAGAAATGTGGTCAACACGCCCCAACCCATCCAAAGCATGGAGTTGCGCAGTTTTCGGTTGACGATTTGCGATACTACGGATTGATCGACATTCACCGGTGTTGAATAATTCATAAAGACCTCCTTGGTTACGTTTGTCAATGTGGTATCCCCGGTCACGGGAAATTCCGCCTGCAATTATACAGGCGGAACCGAGTAAGTGCCCTATTTAGCTTTTATAACCTGAGCGAGCAGGCTTAAGTGACAGTTATGTGTTAATTAACGGGCGTTGGCAATGCCTTCAAATACTTTGCCGCGGGAACCGTCAACAGTTACTACGTCACCGTTTTTAAGTTTTGTTTCAGGATCTGTTACACCTAATACAACAGGAATACCATAATTAATACCTGCAATAGCAGTAGCGGATGTGAAACCGTCCTCTACTGCAATTATGCCGCCTGCTGTTTTTGCCAGAGGCATAATTTCAGGTTCTAAGGAACGAACGACTAAAATGTCGCCGTCACGGAAGTTTGCCTTAGCTTTTGCCGCATCATAAGCGAAGCATACACGGCCTGTAGCGGACCCTTTGCCTACGCCGTTACCTTTCAATACCGCTTTGCCTACTACATGTACACGAACCATGTTGGTAGTACCGGATGCGCCGGAAGGTACGCCGGCAGTAATAACAACTAAGTCGCCGGACTCAATTTTGCCTTCTGCCAAAGAGCAGGAGATAGCACTGTGTACCATTTCGTCGGAATTGGCATATGGTGCACTCTTAACGGCCTGTACGCCCCAGAACAATTGCACGCGGCGAATTGTTTCTTCATGAGGAGTTACAGCAATGATTGGTGCAGTCGGTCTGTTGCGAGCAATGCTCATAGCCGTTTTACCACTTTCAGTACAAGTAATAACAGCTGCCGCACCGAGGCTCTTAGCCACTGTTACAGTAGCCTCACTGATAGCGTCTGTAGTTTGTACATCATCACCTTCAACGATGTCTACGTGATGATCAATGTTGCAATACAAGGCGGAACATTCTGTTACTTCCGCAATGCGCGCCATAGTTTGTACGGCTTCTACCGGATATTTACCGCCTGCTGTTTCGCCGGACAACATAACTGCATCAGTGCCGTCTAAAATCGCATTGGCCACGTCGGATGCTTCTGCACGTGTAGGACGTGGGTTCTGTGTCATGGATTCCAACATCTGAGTAGCTGTAATAACCGGTTTGCTTGCTTTATTACATTTGCTGATCATCATTTTTTGAAGTACAGGTACTTCTTCCGCAGGAATTTCTACGCCCAAGTCGCCACGAGCAACCATAAGGCCGTCGGACATGCGTAAAATATCGTCAAGATTGTTAAGACCTTCTTCATTTTCGATTTTGGAAATGATCTTAATATCTGTGCCTTCTTCTTCTAAAATGCGGCGAATAGCAACTACGTCAGTACCGCGCTGCATGAAGGAAGCCGCTACATAGTCAACGCCCATGCGGCAGCCGAAACGCAAGTCTTCCTTATCGTTTTCGGATACAGGAGGCAAGCTGAGCGGAACGCCCGGAACAGCTACACGTTTACGGTCGCTCATAGGACCGCTGTTCTGAATCGTTGTATAAATTTCAGTGCCTTCAATTTTATCAACAGTCAATGTTACAAGACCGTCAGATAAAAGTATTTGGCAACCTACTTTTACGTCATCTACAAGGCCTTTGTGGTTAACGGAGGAAATTGTTTCGTCCCCTTCCACATCGCGCATAGTAAGAATAAATTGTTTGCCTGCTTCAAGCATTACTTTGCCGTTCTTAAATAGGCCAAGGCGAATTTCAGGACCTTTTGTATCGAGCATTAAGGCTACCGGAATGCCGGTGTTCTTTGAAGCTTCACGCACTGCGTTCATACGTTTAGTGTGTTCATCATAACTGCCGTGTGAAAAGTTAAAACGTGCTACGTTCATGCCGGCTTTCAGCATATTTTCCAACACACCCGGTGCATCAGTGCTTGGACCAATGGTACATACAATTTTAGTTCGTTTCATAATAGATTCCTCTCTTAAAGCAATAATTGCGCTGTATTTTATGTATCCCTCATAAAATAATCTAAAGCAAACAATACACTTTATGTATATCTATCCCTTTATACTAGTCATTATACAATAATGGCCTACACGATTTCCACACTATCAGGACCTAAAATCTTTTCAATTTCATTGCAAATTTTTGTTCCTGGAGTGAAATAGTATGCCTTAGCCACGCCCATCCGCTTCTTTTGGCGGTGCAAATAGAACACAACCGGCACATTACCTTCCGCCGGAATGAGGAGTTCTTTCAACTTCGCACTGGCTTCCGCCGTATCATAACCGGGGCGAATATGTATGATAATACCTTTTGCCTGGTCATAGGCACGCTTGAGCGGCCCGATCTGGTCCGCAATAATCTGCACACCCTTTTCATCCGCATCAATACGGCCCGTTACGCGCACCGCCATATCCACGGCGAGCCATGCCTGACTGCGCTGATATGCCTGTGGGAACACTACAATATTGGCAGACCCGGAAAAATCTTCCAGGCGAATAATTGACATTATATCATTACGGCGCGTAATTTTATCCGTCTTGTCCACGATTAAACCGCCCATAGTCACCTTCTGCTTATCATATTGTTCCGGATTGTCGTGCAGTCGGCCCAATTCAAAGAGCGTACTCAGCTCATCTTCGTAAGCTTCAAGGGGGTGTCCCGTAATATAAAAGCCCGTATATTCTTTTTCGTCACGCAACTTTTCCTCAGTCGGCAAATCTTCCACATCAGGAATATGTAAGGTTTGCGACTCATCTTCCACATCATCGCCGAAAAGGCTCATTGTGCCCAAGGCCTGATCCTTTTGATACTTCTGACCGATTTGCTGCGCCTGTTCATACACTTGAAGAAGCTGATTGCGATTTTCCTTAAAACTGTCCATAGCACCACAGCGAATCAAACTTTCCAAGAGGCGTTTATTCACCACTTTGGACTCAACGCGCTTACAAAAATCCACAATCGACGTGTAAAGTCCGTTTACATGACGCTCAATGAGGAGCTTTTCAATAGCATTGTCGCCGGCGCTCTTTACGCCGCCCAAACCGAAACGAATCGCTCCGTCCTGCACGGCAAAGTTCTGTTCCCCATAGTTAATGTCAGGACCCAGCACCTTTACATTGTGCTTCTTGCAGTCATTAATATAGTACGTCAGCTTGTCCACATTGGTCATAAAGCTTGTCATGGTGGCCGCCATGAATTCAGGATAATAATGCGCCTTCAAGTACGCCGTCTGATACGCAATGTAAGCGTACGCCGCACTGTGCGATTTATTAAAGCCGTAGCCCGCAAAGTATACCAACAGATCGAATACTTCATTGGCAATGCTTTCTTCAATATTATTCTTGCGCGCCCCTTCCACGAAGGACTGACGTTGCGCCTTCAAAACTTCTTCCTTCTTTTTCCCCATAGCACGGCGCATCAAATCCGCTTGGCCCAAGGAGAAACCGCCCATGGCGGACGCAATCTGCATAACCTGTTCCTGATACAGAATAACGCCGAACGTATCTTTCAGAATCGGTTGCAATAAAGGATGAAGGTATGTAATCTCCATTTCACCGTGGCGGCGTTTAATGAAATCTTCCACCATGCCGCTGCCCAGAGGACCAGGACGGTATAGCGCCACTAACGGAATGAGGTCTTCAAAATGCTCCGGCCGCAAATCCATAACCAGTTTGGTAATCCCTTCGGACTCCAGCTGGAACACGCCGGCCGTATCACCTTTCGACAGAATATCACAGGCAGCCTTGTCATCGAGAGGAATTTTATCCAGATCAATATCAATGCCGTGATTTTCCTTGATGAGTTTCAGCGCATCATCCATAACGGTAAGGGTGCGCAAACCCAAGAAGTCCATCTTTAAGAGGCCCAATTCTTCAATATTATCTTTATCGTATTGGGTAACAAAGCCGCTGTCGCCACCATTTTGGAGCGGCACATGTTCTTCAATCGGATCCGCCGAAATTACGACGCCCGCCGCATGGGTGGACGCATTACGAGCAATGCCTTCCAATTTTTGGCCGTAGTCAAACAGCTGTTTAACTTGAGGGTCTGTATCATATAAATGCTTCAGTTCTTTTCCCTTTAGAGCATCTTTTAATTTGATTTTCAGCTCATTGGGAATCATCTTGGCATACTTATTTACATCTTGAAGCGGCAAATCCATAACGCGGCCTACGTCGCGAATAACGGCTCGCGCCGCTTCTGTACCGAACGTAATAATCTGCGCCACCCGGTCCTGACCGTATTTACGGGTTACATAATCGATAGCCAGGTCACGTTTTACGTAGCAGAAGTCGATATCAATATCAGGCATGCTGATACGTTCCGGGTTCAGGAAGCGTTCGAAAAGCAAATCGTACTTGAGGGGATCCAAACCGGTAATGCCCAGCAAGTAGGCAACGACGGAACCGGCCGCACTGCCACGGCCCGGACCGACGAGGATGTCGTGTTCGCGGGCATAGCGTACATAGTCCCATACGATGAGGAAGTAATCGTCGAAGCCCATCTGGGCAATGACGGATAATTCATAGTCCAGTCTCTCCATCACATCGGGACGCGGTTCGGTTCCATATAAACGGGGAATCTCCCGTTCGCACAAATGGCGCAAATAGGACGATGCCGTTTCTCCTTCCGGTACATCGAAATGAGGCAAGTGATGTTCATTAAAGTTGAACACTACATTGCAGCGCTCCGCAATGGCCAGCGTATTTTCCATGGCGCCCGGAATATGACCGAACAAGGCGTCCATTTCATCGCCGCTCTTCATGTAGAACTGGTCATTTGGGAACTTTAAACGGTCTGTATCCGCCACCTTGGCACCCGTAGCAATACAAACTTTAATATCCTGCGCTTCCGCGTCTTCCTGCAATACATAATGGAAGTCATTGGATGCTACCAGGCCTACACCATACTCTTTGGACAACTGAATGAGCGCATCCTGCGCCTTCGCTTCCGCAGGGAGACCATGGTTCTGGATTTCCAGGAAGAAGTTATCTTTTCCGTAAATCTGAATGTATCGCTCTAAGGCCTTGCGTGCTCCATCCAAGTCATCCTGTAGTACATGTTGCGGAATTTCCCCTTGAATACAGGCGCTGAGCGCAATAATTCCCTTACTGTATTGGCCTAATAAATCGTGATCAACGCGAGGACGGCGATAGAAGCCTTCCGTAAAGCCGCGAGACACTATCTTCGTCAGATTCTGATACCCTTCCATAGTTTCCGCCAACAAGATTAAATGCTTCAATCGTTCATTCTTGCCGTTCTGCATTTCCTTCGTAAAGCGGCTTCCTTCGGTAACATACACTTCGCAGCCGATAATCGGTTTAATGCCCGCATCAACAGCTTCTTTATAAAATTTTATGGCACCGCACATATTACCGTGATCCGTAATCGCCAAGGCCGGCATGTTTAGCTCCTTGGCGCGCGCCACCATTTGATCCAGACGGCTGATGCCGTCTTGTAAACTATATTCAGTATGCCCATGTAAATGAACAAACGGTTTCATCATATGCCTCCAGTAAAAACTATAATCGTACATACATAATCCGGACATAAAAAGGACTGACGCAATGTCAGTCCTCTTCTTCATCAGTACTCAACATATAATTATTATATCATATGTTCGTTCGCTTTATTTAATTGTTTGTTCGCACGTTTATCGGAAATAATGATTCAGTTCATGGCGAATGTCTTTCCAGTTCGGCATGAACTGAGCCACTACGGCCCAAAACTGTGCGGAGTGGTTCGGATGAATCAAATGAGCGAACTCATGAATCATCACATATTCCAGAAAGCGCCGTGGTGCTCCCAGGAGCTGTTTGTTAATCATGATGCGTCCTGTCGCCGGCGAGCAGGAGCCCCAGCGGGTTTTCGCCTTGGCCACGCGGAAAGTGGGCCGCGGAATATCATAGCCCGCCGCGATATATCGTTCATACACATGGCCGCCTATGGTGAGTACCAAATCATGCATATACTGCTCAAGGAAGCGCACCAACAACTTCCCGCGCGCCGCAGTATCCATGGAATCTTTGGCATACATGTACAAATATTGCGGTGCATGTTCATCCCAACTTACATAGGGAACCTGACCGTTCGACAAGGCCATTACTTTTAACGTGACAACGTGGCCCAGAAGTCGCAACTTTTCACCGGATACATATTGCATCTGCCGCTGCTTCTCCCGAGGCTTATTACGCAAAAGTGCTTTTCGTATAAAATCCACATGGGAACGCACAAAATCGTTCACTGTTTCCACAGATGTTCTAAAAGGCACCGATACGGAAACGGTGCCTTCAGAATTGATGCGAAGATTCAAATTCTTAACCGATTTCCAGGTTACCTTATAGGGCACTTGTTTTTCATCGAAAAAGAGTGTGAACTCTTGCGTTATGTTGCCACGAGTTGTTTTACCAATTCGTGAACTATTCATATTATTTACTGTTCTTAGCCGCTTTAGCACGTGCAGCACGGTCAAGGATTGCTTTACGCATACGAATGCTCTTTGGCGTTACTTCAACCAATTCGTCATCGTTGATCCATTCTAAAGCTTGTTCTAAGCTGAAAATACGAGGTGGTACCAAGCGAACAGCTTCATCGGAGGAGCTGGAACGCATGTTGGTAACATGTTTTTTCTTACATGGGTTTACGTCCATATCAGTATCGCGGGCGTTTTCACCGATGATGCGGCCTGTGTATACAGGTTCGTTAGGTCCGATGAATAAAGTACCGCGGTCCTGAACAGAGTTCAAACCGTATGGTGTAGTTTCACCATCTTCAAAGGCTACGAGCGCGCCGCGTGTACGGCCAGGTACTTCACCTTTGAATGGAGCGTAACCGTGGAACACATGGTTCATAATACCGTTACCTTTAGTGCTGGTTAAGAACTGTGCACGGAACCCGATTAAGCCGCGGGCAGGAATGATGAATTCCATACGTAAGTAGCCGGCTAATTCAGTCATATTGATAAGTTCCGCTTTACGAGCGCCAAGGTTTTCCATAACGGTACCCATGAACTCTTGCGGTACGTCAATTGTTAAATATTCTAATGGTTCGCAGAGCTGATCGTTGATGCGTTTGTAAATTACGCGTGGTTTACCAACTTGTAATTCATAACCTTCACGGCGCATAGTTTCGATCAATACAGCCAAGTGCAATTCGCCACGGCCGGATACTTTGAAGGAATCCGGAGAATCAGTTTCTTCCACTTTCATGGACACGTTAGTCTGTACTTCTTTGAACAAACGGTCACGTAAATGACGGCTTGTTACGAATTCGCCTTCGCGACCTGCGAATGGGGAGTTGTTAACGGAGAACATCATGGATAATGTTGGTTCGTCAATTGTGATGGAAGGTAATGCTTCAGGGTTTTCCACGTCAGCTACAGTTTCGCCGATATTGATATCTTCAATACCTACGAATGCAGCGATGTCGCCCATAGCCACTTCATCAGTTTCTACACGGTTCAAACCGTTGTAAGTGTATACACGACCGATTTTAGCTTTACGAGTGCTTTCACCGTTCATGATTACAACTTGCTGACCGTTTTTCAAACGACCGCGCACTACACGACCTACGGCAATTTTACCTACATAATCATCATAGTCAAGTGTAGTTACCATGAATTGAAGCGGACCTTCAATGTCGCCCTGTGGTGCAGGAATTTCACGTAAAAGAGCTTCGAATAATGGCTGCATGTCTTTGCCTTCGTCATCCATGGATGCTTTAGCAATGCCGTCACGAGCGGACGCGTATACAACCGGGAAGTCTAACTGATCGTCATCTGCATCAAGTTCCATGAACAATTCAAGAACTTCATCTTCAACTTCATGTACGCGTTGGTCAGGACGGTCAATCTTGTTAATAACTACGATTGGCTTCAATTTCTGTTCCAAAGCTTTGCGAAGAACGTATTTAGTCTGAGGCATAGGACCTTCAAAAGCGTCTACTAAAAGAAGTACGCCGTCAACCATATTAAGAACACGTTCTACTTCGCCGCCGAAGTCAGCATGGCCCGGGGTGTCAACGATATTGATTTTTACGTCGTTGTGCATAACCGCCGTGTTTTTGGAAAGAATTGTAATCCCGCGTTCACGTTCCAAGTCATTGGAGTCCATAACGCGTTCCGCCACTTTTTCATTTGCTCTGAAAATATGGCTCTGCTTTAATAAGGCGTCCACCAAAGTTGTTTTACCATGGTCAACGTGTGCAATAATTGCTACATTACGAATATTTTCGCGAATCATGTAAGCCTCCCACATAGCTACTATTTATACAAATTTATGAATACTCTAAAAACATAGTTTTAATACTATCTTTATTCTCAAAGACAATAGTAAATTATAGCACAATAACATTCAATAGTCTACCGTATAATTACTTTTTTCAATCACTGCACACGTGGAAAATACCTTATTTACAGCCCTGTGTAAAAAATTGACCACCGGAACCGTATATTTTTGATTTTTTCTAACAACTTTCCAAAAATTCTTTCACTACCGGGTTCTGTTTCATGGCTTCCATTTCGTCCGCTGTAGGGATTTTAACCTTGTCCCGGTCTGTATTAACTAAGCATAAAAATCCTAAATAGTCCCCTTGGTTAGCGCGGAACTGATGCATGGTGTTGCTTGGAATTTCCACAAAATCGCCGGCCTTCACATCGGTTACCGTTTCCCCAAGCAAACATTGTCCTTTGCCGCGGAAGATCATAACCATATGTGTATGTTCATGATGCTCAATCGTGGAATATCCGCCCGGCTTTACTTCAAAATAACGGAACTGGCAGGGAATATCGAAGGCACCGTCAAAGAGAACTTGACGCGTTACGTCTTTAAAAGGGCTGCCGTCCTGTTTATACACCAGCGTATCCACCCCATCCCAAGTATAATTCTTGTCGTCAAATTTCTTAATCATCCGATCACTCCCAAAGTTCTTAGTACATTTACTTAACTGCCAAAATATCTTTACACTATGACTATACAAAAAAAACCGTTGCTATGCAACGGGTCTCTTAATTTTTATTATTTTACTGAGCCTACAGTAGCACCATGTGTGTGTGTAGCTTCAGAAACGGAAGCAACATCAAACCCGGTTGCATCAATTGCATCGGAAATAGCGTTAGCATTCACTTTGTTTGCATCATAGGAAACAGTTACGTCTTTGGATTCCAAGTTTACATCTACGGACATAACACCAGGTAAACCAAGAACAGCTGTTTTTACTGTATTTTCACAGTTGCTGCACATCATACCAGGAACATTGAAAACTTGACTATGTGCATGTTCAGTGCTGCCGCATCCACAATCTTTACACATACTAAAACCTCCTCAAATGGTTTCAAAAGCCCCGCTCACGGGGAATCTCTTTACTCAGCTTTATGTTTCTTTTCGTTTACTTCGCCGGCTTCTACATCAATTACTTCTGTTTTTGCCACGTCAGATACCTTTTCAGTCGTTTTTTTCTTATCACCACTTACGGCATCTTTAAATTCGTTGATTCCTTTGCCGATGGCTTTACCTACTTCAGGTAATTTGCCAGGACCGAAAACAACTAATGCAATAACTAAAACTAAAATTAATTCCTGTGTTCCGAAATTGAACATATGCGTCACCTCGTTCAGCTCTGTTCCTCTCGGCCGACGTCCTTCAACATCCTTAGTGTACCACAAGGTACGGGCGCTGGCTATAGAGTTACAATAGCGAATAATCAATCCAAATATTTGTATAACTCAAAGGGGGTATAGGTGTATCCTATAGGGGGTATGAGTAAAATTTCCATGTTACTGTACGCCCGTTGAAGCGCCTTTGCAGGTGTCCTGATTTTTCAAGATACCCCCATTTTTTACAATTGATTTCGTTGATACGAATCAGATAAATAAATTAAAAATTTATTTACGATTTTTAAATATGAGGCCTTTTTATACCTCATTATTTATTATTTTAGCTTTTTCGCCGCTTTATCAACATACCAGGTAACACTGTCCTGTGATAGAACTGCGCCCGGCAGCACGTGATCGATACGTTCCTGCCAGCTTTCTTCTTCATAATCCATACGTTGTCTTAACACACGGGATAAGGCCGTGGCTTTAGAGTCGCCCACAACGGTAAACCATACATGTTTAGCCTTTGCCAAGAACGAGAAGGTCATAGTAACGCGATTCCAAACTTTGCCGTCTGTAACCGGTGCGATCTTGCGATCCATTACATGTAAGGCCTGAGACTTCGAGAACAGAGATGCCGTATGACCGTCGTCACCGAGGCCAAGAAGCACTAAATCCAGCGAGTCTTTTTCACAGGCACGCAATACCATGTCCACTTCTTTTTCATAGGCATCTGCCGCTTCCTCTACAGTGCCGTCATTCGTTGGCACCGGATAATAATGGCGGCAAGCACTGAGATTACCGAACAAACGCTGCTCCGCACGGAAGAAGTTGTTGTCCGGATCGGTTTGTGGTACAAATCGCTCATCCACCCAGAGGAAGAAAATATTTTCCCAGTCCAATTCCTTGCGATATTCATCAGTGTTCAACAACTCAAATAAAGTATTTGGTGTTGTGCCGCCGGAAATGGCCACCACACAGGAGCCGGTAGCTTTAATTGTTTCCTTGGTGAAAGCGACAAACGCTTTCGCTACCTCTTCAGCCACCATCTGCGGTGTGTCAAAAATATGAATTAGATCTTGCGCCATGACAAGGTTCCTCCTTCTAATATCTCATTGGCTTCCTTAGGCCCTTCGCTGAAAGCCGGATAGAAGCAAAGCGGAACAGCATCAAGATTGTTTTCCCAAGCGTGTAACAATGGCATGAAGAGTTTCCACGAAGCTTCTACAGTATCGTTACGAACGAACAATGTCTGGTCGCCTAACAAGGCATCCAAGATAAGACGTTCATACGCATCCGGAATGTCTACGCCCTGCATAAAGTCACTGTAGGAGAAATCCATTTCCAATGTATTTACACAAAGCTTGGAGCCCGGAGACTTAACTTCGATAGATAAGCCCATGCCTTCATGAGGCTGCATACGCAACAATAAGACGTTCTGATTGAAGTCTTTTGGACGAATCGGTTTGAAAATAGAATGTGGAATCGGCTTAAAGGTAATTGCAATTTCACTGAGTTTCTTCGGTAAGCGTTTACCTGTACGCATGTAGAACGGAACGCCGCGCCAACGCCAGTTGTCGATGAACAACTTCAATGCCACATACGTTTCAGTCTGTGTACGAGGTGCCACGCCTTCTTCTTTGCGATAGCCTACAGCCGGTTTTTCCGGATCTACGGATTCCACATATTGGCCGCGCACGGAAATATTGCCCAAGTCCTGTCCTTCCAATGGACGGATAGAGGAAATAAGTTTTGCAATTTCATCGCGATACGCATCGGCTTCGAATACGGCCGGCGGTTCCATAGCGATGAGGGACAACATCTGAATCATGTGATTCTGGAACATGTCGCGCAACGCACCGGCTTTGTCGTAGTAGCCTGCACGTTTTTCAACGCCCAATTCTTCCGCTACCGTAATTTCCACTTTTTCAATATATGTGTGATTCCACAATGGTTCAAAAATCGCATTGGCAAAGCGGAGCATCAAGATGTTCTGTACTGTTTCTTTGCCGAGGTAATGGTCAATACGATATGTCTGAGATTCTTTAATGTATTTCTTCAGTGCTTTGTCCAATTCAACGGCACTGTCCAAATCATGACCGAACGGTTTTTCAATGATAACGCGGGACCAGCCCTTGTCTTCTTCTAATAAGCCTTCGTCATAAAGTCCTTTTACAATTGGTTCAAACATGGTTGGCGGCATCGCCAGGTAGAACAAAGCGTTATGCTCTGTACCATGTTCTTCTGTAACGCGATCTAACTCTTCGTCCAGACGCTTGAATGTGTCAGCTTCTGTATATTGACCGGCTACATAGGAAAAGCGTTCTACGAAGGAGTCCACTTCGTTGCCCTGCCCCTTTAAGGCTTCGCGTACTTCGTCCTGAAACTCTTCGTTGGTCATAGCCGTACGGGCTACGCCGATTACCGCAAAATGTTCCGGCAATAGATTTCGTTTGTATAAAGCAAAAATGGCCGGCAACAACTTACGTTTTGTCAAATCACCGGATGCGCCGAAGATAACAATGGCGCCCGGGCCCGGAGCCGCATCAATGCAAAGCTGCTCGCGGTAATTATATGAAACTGTCATTGGTCCTGCACTCATAGGTTCTGATCTCCTATACTTTTCTCAAAATAAATCTAACCATAATAGTATAACTTTATCATAGCATAAGCGGCCCTTCATGTCATCTATAAGCCGTCAGGTAGAAAATGAAATTTGTATGATATAAAACACTGCATCTGCAATACATCATTTCCCCGTTTCGCATAAAATAATACATAGTGTTTATTCTAAATCATTAAATAGTGTTTATTATAAAACAAAGCCGGGCCTGCAGCGAAAATTTCGCCACGGGCCCGACCTGTAATTGCTATATTACTTAGCACTATTATTCTTCTTATGATTTAACCCCTTAGACGCTAACCACTGTTCCGCCAAGTCGGCTAACTGCTGATTATTTTTATTAGCCATGAGGAAGTGGTCATTGCCGGTAATGCCGATGTCAGGCAAATGCACGATAGTCGCATCACCGCCGTGACGATTTACGGCATCAACGAATTGTTTCGCCATTTCATACTCTGTACGCCATTTATCCGGACCGGCATCTGCTACCTTATGATCAGGAATGAAGTCGCCATAGTACAGAATGATCGGCATCTTAGTCAATTTTAAGAAGTCTTCCATTGGAATGCCCATGGCAGATGCGCCCAATGCAGGGAATGTAGCATCGCTTGGTTTCGGCATTTCTGTTTCAGGGAAGAGGAATGGAGTTCCGCCCGGTTCGTAAGAGATGATTGCTTTCACGTTATCCGTTCTCAGCGGTGTACGCCAACCGATAGTACCGCCCATGGAGTGAGTTACTAAAATGGATGGTCCAATTTCATCGAATAATTCAGCCAAGGCATCAGCATTCACATCATTATCCAATTCGCCGGCACCAATTGTCCAAGAGCGTTGGAATTGATTGTAACTATCAGGCCCTTCAGGGAATTGAGAGCCTTCCCATAATTTCGGTTGGTCGTTTTCATCAAAATAGCCTACGCGGGACAGCATGAATAAGGTGTGGTCGCCGTAGAGCGGATTGTCAGACCAGGCTTCGCCTTCCTTCTTCGGTTTCGTAGATATTGCGGCTTCCCCGCTGCGTGGCTGGTCAATCAAATATACACTGAAGCCTTTGCGAAGGAAAATGTTTTGGAACCCGTCACGGCCGTCAGGTGTAGTTTCCCATGTACGTTTCGACTGGGCTCCACCATGTTGGAATACCATAGGATATTCATTGGCATTTACAGGAATTTGGTAAAACACATACGCATGGTCCCCATAAGCAGATTGCCCTTGCGGTGATACGAAATTTTCCTGTGTAAACATACCATCATGATGTACTACACTGCCGCCTACGGCATAACTTCCTTGTGTTTCCAGTACAATCGGCTCTGCGGCCTGCACGCCACCCCATAATAAAGTAGCACTTAACACAGAATTAATAACTAAATTCTTAATACGTCGTTTCATACGTTCCCCTTTCTGGTAACTATACAGCCTATGGCCATATAGTTACAATCATACAATTACTTCTTTACATGTTGTTTAATCCATTGCTCTACATGAGCTGCCACTTCATCACTGTTTTTATCTTGGAAAATAAAGTGTTCGTGTTAAGGATTTAACAGTTTTTTTAGTCCGGACGATGAATGCCTACTCTTTCATTAATATACACGGTACCATCTTCCAAAAGATTTAAAATAAAGTCTGCAATTGCCTGACGAGATACATCATGTCCTTCGAATGGCTGGCCTTTACGGGAAATGGTAAATTCCGTAGTACCGTTATCGAACCAACCCGGACGAATTACTGTATATTGTAAGCCCGATGCTTCCACCACATCAGCCCCTTCACGGTATGTCTGTAACACCGGATTGTGCTCCAAGTTACCGTTGCTGCCGATTCGGGCAGGGATTTCATTGTAAATCCCCATGGAAGAAATGAAGATAATACGTTCTAAACCGACTTTCTTCATAGCCCCTACAATCGCTTTAGCCATAGCCCCCAAGTCACCGGTCAAGGCTACAACTACTGCCGTAACGTCTTCCATAGCGTCCACTAATTCAGCTTCGTTATATACATTGCCGCTAATTGCTGTTTCACGACTGTCATCAACAGCGATGCGGCCTGCCTGACGGGAGAATAAAACCAATTCCCAATCAGTACGCTCCAATAGGGTATCTCTTACTTTGCGACCGATAGAACCGGTGGCACCAATAATCAAAATTTTTTCTTTCATATCATATTTCCTCTCAAAATTTTTTCTAATATTTTCTAACAAAAATTACTTTTAATTTAAGCTATCAAGCTTTCCTCTTGATGATTTCAGTATAGGCTATTATAATAAAATTATCCAATTGATTAACTTTATTATTAATAAAATAATTATATCATTTAGAGGGATATGTATGAATACTAAACAAATTGACTGTGTCCTCGAATTAGCAAATACATTGAATTTTAATCGGGCCGCAGAGAATCTCTTCATTACACAACCTGCCTTATCGTATCAGATTAAGTCCTTAGAAGCGGAAGTGGGCTTCCAAATTTTTCTACGTTCCGGCAAAGGGGCTGCGCTCACGCTTGCAGGCGAGCGATTCTGCGAAGACCTGCGTATAATGCGCGCCGATTTGAGGCGGACCATTGAAACATGTCGCAATTTCAGTCAGGACTACAATGACGTTATCCGCATCTGCCTTCCGTACCGTACAACTTTATTAGCCTTACCGGACGCTATTAAAACATTCAATCAAATATATCCGGATATTTTTGTCGATGTAACAATTGATGCTGGGCCTCAAAGTTATGCCGACTTTCTTCAATACAAGTATGATGTGTTCTTCGCCATCCAATCATTTCTAACACCCCATACTGAGGTTAAAGAGCACAAACTATATGACAGTCATATTTATCTGGTCGTCAATCAAAATGATGAGTTAGCCAATCTTGACGTGGCTGACTATGAACATTTAAAAGGGCGCACCTTGTTAGTGGGCGGCGGGAGCCCTAAAGAATTGCAAAAAGCGCAACGCACTGCCGTCAATTTGCTGAACATTCCAACCTTGACCAGCGAAACACATGAAACGACCCTCATCAATATTGCGTCCAACCGGGCTGTCTGCCTCATTCCGGGCCTGCTCAACGATTACAGCCATGAGTTCGTGTGGATTCCATTTGAAAGCGCCGGCACCATTCCCTGTGTCCTTTGCACCCGTAAGGACAATACGAAGGAAAGCCTCCCTACATTCATCGAAATTCTGCAGTCCTATTATAAGGAAAACGCCCCTTATGCTGTTGTTTAATTCATAGAGATATGAGCTTAAGCTTCACAAAGTTTTTTATTCACTCTATAGTTTATGCACTTGCCATAAGGATACTGCATTCAAGTTAGCAAACGAAAAGAGCCTTACCACATCAGTGGCAAGGCTCTTTTTTATTTCCGGCTATTTATTATCTATTGGCTAGTTATCTATTCGCTGATTATCTACTCATTTTTTTATCTAATCATTTGTTGTCTACTTGCTCAAGCTTTCAACGCCATCAACGAGTTCATCCGCGTCCGGTTCATCATGTCGCTGCCGTATGCTTGCAAAGATAGCACCGGAGATGTTATGCCATACGCTGAAAATAGCGCCCGGCAAGGTAGCCAGCGGATTCATGGCGAAATGAAGTGCGGCCAGTGAAACGGC
Organism: Veillonella sp.; assembly: GCF_018364065.1. Lineage (GTDB taxonomy): Bacteria > Bacillota > Negativicutes > Veillonellales > Veillonellaceae > Veillonella_A. The sequence goes on along the minus strand of NZ_JAGZMO010000011.1, from coordinate 20,231 downwards.
AAGTCCGCTGTTCTGCATGCCCACTTCGATGGCGATGGCCGTAGCTTTCGGATAAGTAACCTTCAGCAATTTCCCTGCTGTAAGTCCCAATGTCATGCCGATGAGATTGTGTAAAATCACCACAGCCAGCACTAAAAGACCGGCAGAGAAAATTTTATCCACGTTCACCGAGATAATACCGGCGATGAGAAGCACGATGGCAATGGACGAGACTAAAGGCATAATCGTAATCAACGACTTCAATCGTTCGCCCATATAGTGATGAATGAAAATACCGACTAATACAGGTAAAAGCACGATTTTAACGACGGACATAACCATGGCCCAGAACTGAATGGTAATCCAGGTACCGCCGAGCATAAAAATCAGGAACGGTGTAATGACCGGCGCCAGCAAGGTGGACACGATGGTCATCCCTACCGATAAAGGCACGTCCCCTTTCGCAATGTAGGTGATTACATTGCTGGCCGTACCGCCTGGACAACAGCCTACTAAAATTACGCCGATGGCAATATCTGTAGGCAGCTGCAGCGCCTTACACAGCAGGAATGCAGTTAAGGGCATGATGGTGTATTGCAACAGTACGCCGCCCAACAATACTTCTTTCGGCTTAGCCAACACGATTTTAAAATCCCGTGCCTTAATAGAAAGGCCCATGCCGAACATGGCAATACCTAAGAAGGTGGCCGTATAGTTTACGGTCCAGCTGAATACGCCCGGCGTTACACAGGCCCATAAAGAAAACAGAATAATGATAGCTCCAATGTATTTCGTAACGGCCCCGGTAATTCGTTCAGCCATCGGAAGTGACGCTTTCGTTGTTTGTTTCATGCGCCGCTCCTATTCCCCGTCCTGCCCGGCCGGATTAAAACTGAAGTTATCGATTAAACGGGTCTTGCCGATTTTCACAGCCATCGCAACCAATACAGGGCGGTCCACAATGGCCACATCTTCCATGGAAAGAGCATCAACCACTTTTAAGTATTCAATCCGGGCCAACGGTTCTTTCTGAATAATCGCTTCCATACCTGCGATCAATTCAGCCGCTTTCATTTGCGGTTTTATATGATCCTGTCCGTAGAAAATGCTGCGGCTCAAGCACAATGCGGCCTCCCGCTCTTCCGGCGACAAATAGGTATTGCGTGATGATTTGGCCAAGCCGTCTTCTTCGCGTATAATCGGACAGCCTACAATCTGCACCGGCACATTCAAGTCTTCCACCATTTTACGTACAATGGCCAATTGCTGCGCATCTTTTTCACCAAAGTACGCCTTATCCGGTGTGACAATGTTGAACAACTTCATAACCACCGTACACACACCATGGAAATGTACAGGACGCGTTACGCCACAGAGATGATCATTAAGATCTTTCACCACAAGGGATACTTTAGGATTCTTGTACATTTCATCCGGCGTAGGATGGAACATAAGATGTGCTCCTACGGATTCACATAAATCGGCATCGCGCTTTTCATCTCGCGGATAGGTGCTCAAATCCTCTGTGGGTCCAAATTGTACAGGATTTACAAAGGTGGACACCACGACGCGGTCATTCTCCGCTACGGCGCGTTTTATAAGGGACGCATGACCTTCGTGCAAATATCCCATGGTTGGCACGAGTCCCACCGTCATGCCGGCTTTGCGCCATTCTCTTACCTGATTTCGTACATCATCAACAGTTCTTACAATATTCATTTTACCTAATCCTTTCGTTGTTTGTGTATGTGAAGATAGTTCTGCTCTGACAACACAATTACTTCATATCAGCTAACAAACCATGCTTCTCATAGTTCGTTAATCGGGCAATTCTATTCTTCTCATCCACAAATACGACGGACGGTTTATGTGTTTCTATTTCCTCCTCGTTTACTTGAGCATAGGCCATAATAATCACTGTGTCCCCCGTACAGGCACAGCGGGCCGCCGCTCCATTCAGACAAATGACACCACTGTTCGGTTCCCCGCAAATGGTATAAGTCTGAAAACGTTCTCCATTGTTTACATTTACAATATCTACTTTCTGGTATTCGTAGATACCGGCCGCTTTCAATAATTCTGAATCGACCGTAATACTTCCTACATAATCAAGTGCCGCCTGAGTCACCGTAGCGCGATGAATCTTCCCGGCTAATACTTCACGAATCATCTGTTTCTCCTTTACATAAAAAAACGGTGTTCGAGGAATTTCCATCGAACACCGATTACATGCAATATAAGCCTCCGCCGCAATATGAATATCCATAAGATTACTCTTCGCCGCGCAGGGTTATGGTCAGTTGTTTACATGAAGCATTGTGTGTCAGATAGAGTATAGTTTCAACAGAATACTATCTCCCACTGCACTATACCATAAAACACACATTATATCCACCCATAATTGTCCATTGGCTCTTTCCGTTGCACTTTGGGTGAAGATTTTTATATAAATACTAGTCCAAATATATAGTTTAAATTATCTGGTTCAAATATATGGTTCAACTATATGGTTTAAATTATCTAGTTTAAATTTAACAACCTCTTATATCTTCGGTTATGACTTATTCTGCGTTTACACGCTCTGTAAATATTTTCATACTCATTAAAGAGGCTCCATGTTCAGCTATAATTAAAAGCGCCAAAGGCCACATGCTATGACCGCCGCCGATCCCTACTAAAGGCGATGCTACAGCACCGGCCAAGAAGGAAATAACTCCTAAGAGGCCTGAAGCACTGCCGGATACACCTTTATGTGCGTTCATAGCCGATGAAAAGCTGAGAGGTAAGGTAATGCCGCAGCTGAAAATTAACAAGACCAAAGCAATCATAATAAACCAAGGTGATTCAGGTTGAATGCAAGCTAATACGGCGATGAAGAGTCCGATGACTACACCGGCTATATTACCGGCCCATAAAATAGCATGTTCTCCCAGGCTTTGACTGAGTCGTCCAAAAATCTGAGCGCCTAAAGCTAATGCGGCGGAACCGATACCGAAGAAAATACTGAATTCCGTAGGCGTAAATCCATACATGCCTTCCATAATAAACGGAGAGGCGCCGATATAACCAAATAAGCCCATCGATGCAAAGCCCTGAACTAATAAATAACCGCGATACGATTCATTCTGCCAAAGGGCCTTCATATTTTGAACTGAGCTTTTCAAGCCCCCTTCCACACGTGCTTCCGGTGGTAACGTTTCCGGTAAACCGGCCAAAGTCCAAATGGCCCCCAGCACGCCGCAAGCGGTGAGGAGAAGGAAAATGGCTTCCCAACCGGCATAGGTAAGAATAATACCACCTAGGACCGGCCCGCCAATCGGTACGATGGATGTAATCAGTACCAAGAGAGAAATAAAGCGCGTCAGCTCATGCCCTGTATGTGTATCCCCCGCAATAGAGCGGCTCAATACGATACAGCCGGCGCCTGCCAAACCTTGAACAAAACGCCATAGTAGAAATAAAGGCAGTGATGTGGCGGTGCCACATAAAAAAGAAGCCAACCCAAAGCCGATAAATGATACCATAACCGGTTTTCGTCGGCCCACTTCATCACTCCAAGGCCCTACGAGCACCTGACCTAAAGCTAAACCTATAAAACAGGCTGTCAAACTGAGCTGACCGCCTGATGCTGTTGTTCCCAAATCATGGGCAATTTCCGGCAATCCGGGCAGATAAATATCCGTACTTAACGGCCCGATTGATGCCATAAATGCGATCAATACAATCACGAGTTTATTCATGAATCATCACCTCTCTTTCATAATAAAACTTTTATATAGGAGAAAGATGAAAAAAGCAACAAAAAAAGGGATTCCTTAAAAGGAATCCCTTTTTTTTCTGCGCAAGGTACTCAATACCACGTGAGATACTGAATATTGCGAGATATATTGAATTTTATAAAAGATAGTAAATATCATGGAAGATACTTAGCATCTAAGCCTCATTCAATTATTTGTTTTCCCAAATATCTACACGACGATTGTCAGCACGGCCTTGATCGCTGTCGTTAGTTGCTACAGGATCGGATTCGCCTTTGTAGTTAAGTACTAACTGAGAAGCCGGTACGCCCTGGCTCTGTGCATAGGCTGCTACATTGTCAACACGGCGTTGGGAAAGAGCATCATTGTAACCGCTTGTACCTCTGGAATCAGTATTGCCTACCAATTTGAAGGTATGAGTTGGGTTAGCTTTCGCTACCTGTACAAAATGATCTAATTTAGATTGTTCGCTGTTAAGAGGTTGATCTTCGTCAAATCCGAAGTGAACGCTTTCTAAATAGTAGTCATTGCGAGCTGCCGGAGCTTGTTGTACTACAGGTACCGGCTGTGGTTGTGGCTGTGGTCTGTATACAGGAGCCGGAGTTGGTTCAGGTGCTTCATCACGGCCGCCGCCAAAACGATAGGATACGCCGGCAATGAAACCTTTGTAGCTGATGTTTGCATCATCAAGAGCGCCGAAGTCGCCTTTATCAGCCAACTTAGTATTTACATAACGGTAACCTGCGTTAAGATCTAAATCAGGTGTAACGCTATAGCCAAGACCTGCTTCCCAAATTGTTGTATTCTGAGTACCTACAGCAGCTTTGCCGTAAACATCTAATTTGTCAGTAATAGGAGCTTTACCGATAATACCGATTTGAGCCACATTATTAGTCTGAGAATAGCTGTCGCCATCAGCAGTTAACTTGTTTTTAATACGGTTCCAACCTGCATAAGCGGCAAAGTTTTTATTGATAGAATAAAGAGCATTTACTTCCTGTGCATTGCCGTCAGTGCCAATACCCTGATCTTCTTTAGTTTTCAAACCATAGTAATTGTACTGAACAGCCCAACGATCGTTTAAGCCGTAAGTAACGCCGCCTTGGAAGTTCCATTTGTCATTAGTAGTCACATCTCCGCCTACACCGGCAACCTTACCTGCATCAAAGCTGGCTTCAGGATTCCAAGCCCCCAAATCGACTTGCCATTGGCCTTCCTGCCATTGAGTTTGTGGTGCAGCGAATGCTGCTGTGGTTACGCAAGCTGCTACAGCTGCTAATAATAACGCACGTTTTTTCATAATATCTCCTCTTTTCTAAAATCTCTATAAAATGCATGTAATATAATTGCATATAACATTTATAAGTTCATTATAGAATTTTTTCGATATAATTTCAATAAAAGTTTAATGAAAAATAATATATTTTAACAAGGATATATTAATGTAACGTCCACAGTTAATCTACATATCAATAGTCCGAAAGATTCAACTCACATAAAAAAAGCAAAAAAAAGAAACCCCGCAAACACGAGGTTTGTAGGGTTTTTCCATTCGCAAATATTAACGCTTGGAGAACTGAGAAGCTTTACGGGCTTTCTTAAGACCGTATTTCTTACGTTCTTTCATACGTGGGTCACGAGTTAAGAAGCCGGCTTTTTTAAGGGACTGACGAAGTTCGCCATCTACGTCCAATAAAGCGCGGGAAATACCGTGACGAATTGCACCGGCTTGACCGGATGGGCCGCCGCCTGCTACGTCAGCGATAACATCATATTGTTCCACAGTGCCTGTTAACACTAATGGTTGTTTAATAATTAATTCTAAAGTTTTACGACCAAAGTATTCATTAAGATCACGTTTGTTGATCGTTACTTTACCTGTGCCCGGTACCAGACGAACTCTGGCAACGGAAGATTTTCTACGACCTGTACCGTAGTACTGAGCTACTGCCATGTATATGTTCCTCCTCCCGGTGATTACCGAATATCAAATTCCAAAACTTCTGGTTTTTGAGCTGCATGTGGATGCTCTGGGCCAGCGTATACATTAAGTTTACGATAGATTTGAGCGCCTAATTTGTTCTTAGGAAGCATGCCGCGAACTGCCATTTCTACAACACGTTCAGGATGTTTTTCCAACATGTTTCCTGCAGTTACAAATGTAGATCCGCCTGGATAACCGGAATGACGGAAATAAGTTTTTTGAGTTAATTTTTTACCTGTTAAGCGAACTTTCTCAGCGTTGATAACGATAACGTGGTCACCGGTATCTACGTGTGGTGTGAAAGTCGGTTTATTCTTGCCCCGAAGAACTTTAGCTACTTCGGCAGCAAGGCGTCCTAAAGTTTTACCTTCAGCGTCAACAACATACCATTTCCGTTCTACAGTGTTCGGATTGGCCATATATGTAGTTTTCATGCTGCTAATTCCTCCTCATAACGACTACTGTTACCAAAAAGCATCCTGCTCTTCTTTCCGGGGCTAATGGAATAAGATACAAATGCTTACCGAAATATTATACTAATCCACCAACATTGTGTCAAGCGGATTTTATGCAATTATTTGTTAAATAACGGCCTTTTTTAAAACTTTTTGATTTTTAAAGCTTATTCGCCTTTGCTGCGGCCGATGATGCGCACTTCTGTTTCCAGACATACGCCGTGAGCCTTAGCCACGCGGTCCTGTACTTCACGAATGACGGACAACACATCGCTGGCACTGGCCGTGCCTTTGTTTACTACGAAGCCCGCATGCTTGCGAGACACTTCCGCATCACCGCACGCGAGACCTTTAAGGCCCGTTTCTTCAATGAGTGTGCCTGCAAAATAGCCCGTAGGTCTTTTAAATGTAGATCCTGCACTGGCATATTCCAGCGGCTGTTTGCTCATGCGCCGTTCTGTCAAATCGTCCATAACAGCTAAAATGTCAGCTTTAACACCCGGTTTAAGTGTCATCTCCACTTCGCCTACGATTTCATGACTTTCATGGAAACGGCTGTGACGGTAGGCAAACGCCAATTCGTCTAAGCCATATTCGTGCACCGTACCGTCAAGTGCAACGGCACGCACCTTGGTGGTAATCTGATCCATCTCGCCGCCATACGCACCGGCATTCATGAAAATAGCGCCGCCCAATGTGCCCGGAATACCGATGGCAAATTCCAAACCGGTCAGCTCGTTTTCATAAGCGAACTCAGATACTTCTTTTAACATGTAACCTGCGCTGATAACAAGTTTGTTGCCTTCGCAGATTAGATGTTCCTTCATTTGGCACAGGGAGAGTACTACGCCCTGAATGCCCCCGTCCAATACCAGTACATTGGAGCCGCTGCCCAACACGGTGAGGGGCACATCGGCTTCGGAAATGATACGCATAACGCGGCTCAATTCATCCATAGTACGCGGCATGATGAACAGGTCGGCGGGACCGCCGATTTTAAACGTCGTATGATCTTTCAGCGGTTCATCCCATAAGAGTTCATCCGTACGGAGTACGGTACTCAAGGCCTCATGTAATGCAACCAGCTTATTTTTTAACGTTTTCAAGTATTTTCATTCCTTCTGTAATAGGTTCACTAATGATGCGGTAAATATCATTGGATACTTGGCTCCAGCGAACATGGGCCTGTAAATACTTTTGAGCGCTTGGGTTAGCCTGAATCATAGGCATAATTTCTTCCTGTTTTCTTGCGTATTCGTCAGCTTCAGGAACTTCCGCCATTTTAGCGTATTCCCACTGCATCTGCTGTACGAGGAAGCGTTCAACTAAACCTTTTGCAGTTTCGTCAGCTTCCACTTCTTTTGTAGCTTCCATAAGAGTTTTGTACTCTTCACACTCTCTCATTGCTTTTTGTAATTCATATGCCTTATCGTAATTCATTGTAAATCCACCTTTCATTCAACACACATTTCAACTGATTCAATGGGTTTAACTGTTTTAATTGTTTTAATGGTTTTAATTGTTTTAATGGTTTTAACCTATGTAAATCTTTCAACCACTTTTAGGTTTTCACAGGTACTACACATTTGCCTTAGGCACGCCGGCCCCTAAATTTTTCAAATCTGGGAAGTTCAGCTGTCGCATCGCTTCGTAGGCAATAATTGCCACCGAATTGGATAAATTCAAAGAACGGGCTTCTTCAATCATAGGAATGCGAATGCATGTATCCATATGCTGAGCGATTAAATCTTCAGGCAAGCCTTTCGTTTCTTTTCCGAATACCAACATGTCCCCGATTTCGTAGGACATTTCCGCATAAGTATGCTTTGCTTTGGTAGTGGCGAAAAAGTAGCGGCGGTCAGGATACTTATCAAACACTTCCTGTAAATTTTCATGAACCTGTACATCCACCAGGTGCCAGTAATCGAGACCGGCCCGTTTCAGATATTTATCTTCAATGGAGAACCCTAACGGTTTTACCAGGTGCAAGGTCATGTGATTCGCTGCACAAAGACGTGCTATGTTACCTGTATTTCCCGGAATTTCCGGTTCTACTAATACGATTTCCATACATATTCCTTCTTTTTAAATATATCTAACTAATTTATTGTACCTAATTATAGTAAAGCCTTCAAGCAAAATATTGTTATAGCTCTATGTTCGGGCATAATATTTTGATTTATCATAGAGTTAACATTCATGGAGTTAACATTCATGGAGTTAACATTGAGTCTTTAATATTCAGTCTTTTATATTTAGCTTTTTATATTCAGTCTTTTTTTATTTAGTCTTCTATACTCAGTCTTCCATGCGTTTGAAATGTCCACTCTTACCGCCCATTTTTTCCACCAGGTACACCGGCCCCATAACCATGTGCTTGTCGATGGCTTTACACATATCGTATACAGTGAGCAGGCCTACCTGAACCGCTGTAAGGGCTTCCATTTCCACACCGGTGCGCCCCAATGTTTTCACAGTGGCTTCAATGCGTACAGCCCGTCTGATTTGATCCAGTTCGCACACCACATTTACATTGGTCAGCGCCAACGGATGGCAAAGGGGAACCAAGTTGGATGTCTGTTTGGCGCCCATAATGGCCGCCAACTGTGCCACAGCCAATACGTCGCCCTTCTTCACCATTCCCAGCTCAATGCGCTTATATATGTCGTCGCTGATAGAGATAAAACCTTCCGCCACCGCTACGCGTTCCGTAACGTCCTTTTGCCCTACATCCACCATGCGGGCATTGCCGTTTTCATCAAAATGCGTTAAGTCCATAAAGTAAAGCCCCGTCCTTTCTTGTTCTAAGTCCATTTCTTTCCACTTCGTTTTTCTGTTTTTAGTTTCTTCTTTTTACTTCTTTACACGTGTAGAAATTGCCTTATTTATACGTATTAATGTTGTTTTAATTATATCGACAAAAGATATTTTGTGATATATTTATGTTAACATAAAGTTAGCATTTTCTATAATAAGGAGGTTTATTATGGCAGTTACATTAACCTACTACGGTCACTCAGCATTTTTACTTTCCAATGGCGAAGTGTCCATCATTTTCGACCCGTTCTTAAAGGACAACACTTGGAAAACAGCGCAGCCGGAAGACATTAAATGTCAATATATTTTCGTCAGCCATGGCCATTCTGACCATTACGGTGATACGAATCTTATCGGCAAAGCCAACAACGCCATGGTAATCTCCACTGTTGAAGTGGGCCACTTGGCAACGGAAGCCGGCCTTCGCACACATCAAATGCAAATTGGCGGCAAGTACGATTTTGAATTCGGTTCCATTCGCCTCACACAGGCATTCCACGGTTCCGGCGTACCGGGCGGACTCGCCTCCGGCTGCGTAATTGAATTCTACGGCAAGCGCGTTTACTTTGCCGGCGATACCGGTTTCTTCGGCGACATGAAATATATTAGCCGTCACGGCACCATTGACTACGCCTTATTGCCAATCGGTGGCAACTACACGATGGACATTGATGACGCCCTCTTCGCTGCCTCCATCATTAAAGCAAACACCACAATTCCAATTCACTACAAAACGTGGCCGATTATCGATGCAGATCCGAACGAATTTGTTAATAAACTGCAGAACGAGCACAAACAGGCCGGTTTAGTAATCGTTCCGGGTAAAACTATCGAACTATAATTAAACGCTTTGGTCTAAATTAATAGCCAAAAACAAAAACACTTCTTACCCCGGTTAAAATCATCGCTGATTTAGCCGGGGTAGGAAGTGCTTTTTTATTTTCTAAATGTATTGTTGCTTTATTTGGCAGGCGCGCTACCAATTTTTTCAAAAAATCCCTGTAATAGTCTTTTAAGTTGTTGTCGTTGGGAAGGCTTTAATTCGTACATGGTACTGTTGAAGGCCACTTCTTTGTTTTTAATCGCCGCCCCCAAGTCGATAACCGGAGAAATTGTACTTTCCGCTTCCGCCAAGTCATTCAAAGAAACACCGTAATACAGTGCAAGCTGTTTCAATGTTTCCAAATCCGGTTCCCGATATCCTGTTTCGTAATTAGATAAAGCCGCATTGCTGATACCAATGCTGGCAGCCACTTCCAACTGACTCTTTCCTGTCCGTACACGCGCTCGTTTTAAGTTTTTATATAGTGCCATACTTACCGCCCCACTTCATCGGTCATAATAATACTTTCCTGGTAAGAGATAACTCTTCCTTTATTATACACCGCTTTTGAAAAACAAGTAAGTGTTATCTTGTATATTTACAAATTTTTTTTATAATTTTCTCCATTTCATTACAAAATACTATCTATAGTAGACCATTTGAGCATAACCTACAATGCTATATTTTACAAGGCTTTTCAGCAAAATGCCCCTGTTATAAGCATATAACAGGGGCTAATAACATATATTTAATTAATAAATTTTATACAATTCGACCATTTAAAGGGAGAGTGGATTATTTTTAGCGCCCCTCCAAATGTTTGAACGCTTTTCGTCCAATATCCTTGCGATATTGCGCGCCATCAAATGTAATTTGACCTACTCGATCGTACGCAACGTCCAGTGCGGATTGTAAAGTGGAGCCCATGCCGACTACACCGAGCACACGACCGCCGGCCGTTTCAAAATGACCGTCACGCCATGCTGTACCGGAGTGGAACACTACGGATGTGTCACTATGACTCACCACATCGCCGGAAATTACGTCACCCTTATGGGATGTTTCCGGATATCCTTTGGACGCCAAAATTACACACGCCGCCGCACCGTCATGCCATACTACATCATCTGCATTCAATGTGCCGTTGGCGCAGTCCATCATTACCTTACCCAAATCGCCTTTGAACAGAGGCAATACAACTTGTGTTTCAGGGTCGCCGAAACGGGCGTTGAATTCCACTACGCGAGGGCCCTTATCGGTAATCATAAGACCTGCATACAGACAGCCCACATAAGGAAGGCCTTCTTGTTTCAATGCGTCAATCATAGGTGTCAAAATAGTGTCCTGTGCAATTTTTAACAATTCGTCTGTCATAACAGGAGCCGGCGCATACGTACCCATACCGCCTGTATTCGGACCTTTGTCGCCATCGAAAATGCGCTTATGGTCCTGAGAGGAAATCATCGGTACTGCTTTATGTCCATCGGCGAACGCAAGCAAGGACGCTTCTTCGCCGTCCATAAACTCTTCAATAACAACTGTATGACCGGCTTCGCCGAAACGGTTGCCTGCCAACATATCTTCTACGGCGGCATACGCTTCATCAACCGTCATAGCAACTACGACGCCTTTGCCCGCTGCGAGGCCGTCCGCTTTGACTACAATAGGCGCCCCCACTTCGTCAATAAACTGTTTAGCTGCCGCCACATCGGTAAATACGCCATAAGCCGCTGTAGGAATGTTATATTTCTTCATCAAGTCTTTGGCAAATACTTTAGAGCCTTCCAGCTGCGCCGCTCCTTTGCTTGGGCCGAATACGGCAATGCCCGCATCGCGGAGCACATCGCTGAGACCGGCTACTAACGGAGCTTCCGGACCGATAACTACCAAATCAATGTTATGTTCTTTCACATAAGCCACTACGGCTTCGCTGTCTTCCCATTTTACAGGGGCACATACAGCCACTTCTTCCATAGCCTTACTGCCCGGCAAGGCATATACTGCTTCTACGGAAGGACTGGCCTGTAAGCGCCAGGCCAATGCATGTTCACGACCGCCGGAACCGATTACACATACTTTCATGGGACCTCCTAGTGTTTAAAGTGACGCACGTGCGTAAATACCATAGCAATGCCGGCTTTATCCGCTTCCGCAATGGATTCTTCATCACGAATGGATCCGCCCGGTTGAATAATCGCCGCAATACCATGAGCCGCTGCGGTAGCTACTGTATCGCCGAATGGGAAGAACGCATCCGATGCCAACACGGCGCCTTTTGCCTGTTCGCCTGCTTCTTCAAGCGCGATATTGGCTGCACCTACGCGGTTCATCTGGCCGGCACCGACGCCAAGAGTCTGGTTGTCCTTAGCGATTAAGATAGCGTTGGATTTTACATGTTTTACAAGTTTCCACGCAAATTTTAACGCCTTCCACTGTTCTTCTGTAGGCTGTGTTTTGGTAACCACTGTGTAAGAGGCCACATCTTCTACAAGGTCGTCTTCCGTCTGTACCAATAAGCCGCCGGACACTTTTTTAACGATAACCTGATCAAGTGCAGGGCGTTCCAATTCGATGAGGCGGATATTTTTCTTTGCTTCTAAAATAGCCAATGCCTTTGTGGAGAATTTAGGAGCCATAATAACTTCCAAGAAGATTTTACTCATTTCCTGAGCCGTTGCTTCGTCTACTTCGCGGTTCAAGGACACAATGCCGCCGAAAGCAGATACGGAGTCCGCTTCATAAGCTTTCACATAGGCTTCGTGAAGGGATTCGCCTGTAGCGGCGCCACAAGGATTTGTATGTTTAATAATGCAAGCTGCCGGTTCTTCAAATTCCCAAACCATGTTCCAAGCTGCTTCCATGTCCACAATGTTGTTGTAGGACAATTCTTTGCCATGAAGCTGTTTCATCGCACCCATGCCGGTAGCTGCGCCGATTTCTTTGTAGAAAGCCGCTTTCTGATGAGGGTTTTCACCGTAGCGCAAGTCGGTTACTTTTTCATAGGCCTGTAAATATTCAGGCGGGAATGGTGTCTGACCTAACTGTTCGCTGAAGTAGTTAGCAATGGCTGTATCATAAGCAGCTGTATGTGCAAACGCTTCTTTTGCCAAAGCAAAGCGGAAGTCCTGACCTAAGTCGCCATCCTTTTTGAGGCGTTCAATAACTTCGTCATAGCGTTCAGGGTTTACTACAATGCCTACGAACGCATTATTTTTTGCAGCGGAACGAACCATAGTAGGGCCGCCGATGTCGATATTTTCAATAGCTTCCGCCAATTCTACGCCCGGTTTGGCAATAGTTTCACGGAATGGATACAAGTTAACAACTACGAGATCCAATGGTTGAATGTCATGTTCTTTCATAGCCGCTACGTGTTTTTCATCGTTGCGAACAGCTAAAATACCGCCATGTACCATTGGATGTAATGTTTTTACACGGCCGTCCATCATTTCAGGGAAATGAGTCAATTCTTCCACCTGATGAACTGCTACGCCCGCTTCATGGATTGCCTTATAAGTACCACCGGTAGAGTAAATCGTAACGCCTAAATCAGCCAGTGACTTAGCGAAGTCAACGATTCCTGTTTTATCAGACACGCTGATAAGTGCATTTTTAATCATAATATCCTCCTTGTAGAGTTTGCGAAGTATGTCAGGAAAAATAAAGGACTGCCCGAAGGCTAGTCCTTTATGTGCACAATATGGTCCTTGATCACTAGTTTGTCATCACAAAAAAGGGCTAGGGCCTTTTTATAAGTTTTATGTTCTTCCGGTAAAATGCGTTCAGCCAACGTATCTTCCGTATCGTTTGCAAAAACAGGAACAACAGCCTGCATAATAATCGGACCGGAATCCATCCCCGTGTCCACGAAATGAACGGTACAACCGCTCACTTTCACACCGGCTTCCACAGCCTGACGCTGTGCATGAAGTCCGGGGAAAGACGGCAACAAGGCCGGATGGATGTTGAGGATCTTATTTTCATAAGGAGTAATAAATGTAGGGCCTAACAGGCGCATATACCCGGCCAACACGATGGCGTCCGGTGTATACGGTGCAATGGCGTCCAACATGGCTTGTTCGAATTCGTCTTTGGAGCTGAATCCTTTGCGCTCCACAACGACGGCCGGAACGCCCCATTCAGCGGCGCGTTCCAACACCTTCGCATCACTGTGATCCGATACGACAACCACGACTTGACCATTAATTTCACCGGCCTTCATAGCCTCATAGAGAGCCGCCGCATTAGAGCCGCGGCCACTAGCGAATACAGCCAGTCGTTTAGTCAACGAAGTCACGACCTTCCATAATTACACGGTCAGTCTGACCGGCTTCTACGCGACCGATTTCATAGAATGTTTCATTGTGTTTAGCCAAGTTGGCTTTTACGGCTGCCACATCATCCTGTGCAACCACTAAGATCATACCGATACCCATGTTGAAAGTGCGGTACATTTCTTTCGTTTCCACATTGCCCCATTCCTGAAGTTTCTTGAATACAGGCAATACAGGCCATGCATCGGCGTTTACGCGTACGGATAAACCTTCAGGCAATACGCGCGGAATGTTGTCATAGAATCCGCCGCCTGTTACGTGAACCATACCTTTTACGAGGCCTTTGCGAGTTAACGGCAATACAGCTTTAGGGTACAAACGTGTTGGTGTCAACAATTCTTCACCCAATGTTTTGCCAAACTCAGGAATCATATCATCTAAACTCATATTCTTATGATCGAATACGATTTTACGAACTAAGGAGAATCCGTTGGAGTGAACCCCGCTGGATGGAAGACCGATGAGCACATCGCCGTCGGCAATGTTTTTGCCGGTCAATAAACGAGGTTTGTCTACGATACCTACGGCAAAGCCGGCCACATCGTAGTCACCGTCTTCGTAGAAACCGGCCATTTCAGCCGTTTCACCGCCAAGAAGAGCACAGCCGGACTCTTCGCACGCACGAGCTACACCGCCTACGATAGTGGCAACCTGTTCAGGATGCAACTTGCCTACCGCAATGTAGTCAAGGAAAAAGAGCGGCGCCGCCCCTTGCACGAGGATGTCGTTAACGCTCATGGCTACGCAGTCCTGTCCGATGGTGTCATGTTTGTCCATCATGATGGCGAGGCGCAATTTAGTACCCACACCGTCTGTACCGGATACGAGCATTGGTTCTTTCATGTCAAAGCCGGCTAAGGAATACAAGCCGCCGAAACCGCCGATATCACCGACTACACCTTCAGTGTAGGTACGTTTTACGGCGTCTTTCATCAATTCAACAGCTTTATTACCTGCATCAATATCAACTCCGGCGTCGCGATAGGTGATACCTTTTTTATTCGAGCACATATTTGCCTCCCTCATCCTGTTCTTCTGGAACTGTTACTGCATAATTACCGTCAAAGCAGGCGAAGCATAATTCTTCTTCAGGCACGGCACCTACGGCACGACACAAACCTTGACGACTTAAATAATGTAGCTTATCAGCTTTAATATATTCACGAATCTCTTCTACTGTATGGGTTGCTGCGATCAACTCTTTACGCACGGACGTATCGATGCCGTAATGGCAAGGATATTCGATGGCCGGCGAGCTGACGCACATGTAAATTTCTTTCGCCCCTGCTTCTTTGAGCATGCGTACGATAATACCGCTGGTAGTACCGCGCACGATAGAGTCATCGATAAGCACGATGCGCTTGCCGCGCACTACGTCGGATACGGCATTGAGTTTCATACGTACAGCCAATTCACGCTGTGCCTGGTCCGGTTTAATGAATGTACGGCCCATGTAGCGGTTCTTGATAAGGCCTTCCGCAAACGGAATGCCCGATTCACGCGCATAACCCAAGGCAGCGGTCGTACCGGAGTCCGGAATAGACATAACCAAATCCGCATCATACTTCGTTTCACGCGCTAATTCGCGGCCCATGTTCAAGCGTGCCTGATACACACTTTGGCCGTCGATTTCACTGTCGGAACGGGCGAAGTAAATATATTCAAAAATACAAAGTGCTTTGTTAATTTCATCTTCCGATTCCACGAATAAACGGCTGCGAACGCCGGAATCATCGATGATAACCATTTCACCCGGTTCCAGATGACGAATAAATTCCGCTTTAATCGCATCGAGAGCACAGGTTTCGGAAGACAGTACATAGCCGTTTTCTGTCTTGCCGAGGCAAAGCGGACGGAAACCGTTCGCATCACGCACACCGATTAATTTGTCATTCGTATTAATAACGAGGGAGAACGCCCCTTTAATGCGGCGCACCGCTTCAATAATGCGCT
This sequence comes from Veillonella sp., assembly GCF_018364065.1. Classification (GTDB taxonomy): domain Bacteria; phylum Bacillota; class Negativicutes; order Veillonellales; family Veillonellaceae; genus Veillonella_A. Next base: position 4,128 of record NZ_JAGZMO010000011.1, on the reverse strand, counting down.
CTTCCGTAGATGGCGCCTTGGAGCGCGCAATAAGGTTAACGATAACCTCCGAGTCCATGGTGGTCTGGAAAATAGATCCGTTATCTTCCAATTCACGACGAAGTTCCAATGCATTCGTCAAGTTGCCATTATGAGCCACGGCCATGTCGCCGCCCTGATAATGAATTACCAGCGGTTGAATGTTTTTCGGATTATTGGAGCCCGTGGTGGAATAACGCACATGGCCGGATGTGATAAAGCCTTTTAATTTCGGAAGTTCTTTAATCGCTTCCGTAACCAGGCCCATCCCCTTGGTCACTTCGATGTTCTCGCCATCGCTAATGGCAATACCGGCACTTTCCTGACCGCGATGTTGCAGTGCGAAAAGCCCCCAGTATGTATAGTTTCCTACATTTAATTGGCGGTCATATATACCAAATACACCGCATTCTTCATGCCACTTGTCAAAAATAGAGTCGTAATGCATCATAATCTCCTATTATGTCCGTAATTATGCACGTTCGCCGGTAAGACGGAATAACATTTCCTTGTAAGCGTCTTCTACGTTGCCAAGATCGCGACGGAAACGGTCTTTGTCGAGTTTTTCATTAGTTTTGCTGTCCCAGAAACGGCAAGTGTCAGGGGAAATTTCGTCGCCTAACAATACTTCGCCGTTGTGAACGCCGAATTCCAATTTGAAGTCAACTAATGTTACGTTCTTTTCAGCTAAGAATTTTTTCAAAATATCGTTAACTTGCATAGTGTATTTGCGAACTAAAGCCAATTGTTCTTCAGTAGCCCAGCCCAGTGCTAAGATTTGGTCTTCGTTTACGAATGGGTCACCCAAGTCGTCGTTTTTGTAGCAGAATTCAAGGATAGGGCGTTTGCAAACAGTACCTTCTTCAATGCCAAGGCGTTTGGAAAGGGAACCGGCAACGATGTTACGAACAATAACTTCCAATGGTAAAATTTCTAATTTTTTAACCAATTGATCGCGGTCGTTCAAGCGTTTAATGAAATGGTTAGGCACGCCTTCTTTAGTTAACAATTCAAAGAAGAAAGAAGCGATTTTGTTGTTAAGTACGCCTTTGTCATGAATAGTGCCTTTCTTTTCGCCGTTAAAAGCAGTAGCGTCATCTTTATAATGCACTAAATATTCATCTTTGTTTTCAGTTTCAAATACTTGTTTAGCTTTACCTTCATATAACATGTTCATGATAGTTCCTCCTTGAAACATAGAAATTAATATAACTGCACGGCTCGTCATAGCCTTCTAAACAGATTGTCCCGGCCTCTAAGCGGAATGCCGTGTCTTCTTAAAATAGTTATATATCTTTAATCGTACAGGTGTTTACTTCTTAGCCTTTAAGTTCCTGTTGTAACTTTTCATTCTTAGCAATAACTGCATTGGCCATATCTTCACGATATTTTTTGTACTGTGCCTGTAATTCTTTATTCTGCGCTGCGCCGATTTGTACAGCGAAGAGAGCGGCGTTTTTAGCGCCGTCAACAGCCATAGTGGCTACAGGCATACCGGATGGCATTTGCACGATAGCAAGTAAAGCGTCAATGCCTTTTAATGCAGTTGCATTTAAAGGAACACCGATAACAGGTAACACAGTGAAGCTGGCAATAACGCCCGGTAAATGTGCCGCTGCGCCTGCGCCGGCGATGAATGCAATCGCCCCTTCAGCTTCAAGACGGGTAACAAAGGATTTTACCACTTCCGGAGTGCGGTGTGCGGAAGCAATGACCATTTCAAAATCAATTCCGAATTCTTTGAGCACATCAGCCGCTTTTTTCATTACAGCCAAATCGGAATCACTGCCCATAACAATGCCAACTTTCATTTTAGTTCCTCCTGTAAATTACTTACTCCTAAGTCTATTAACAACTTATTACTAAGTACGGTCTAAGAAAGTAAAGTATATGTTAGATAATAGCAAACCCCTACTTATTCGTCAACACAATTTTCGAATGATTTAAGATTAATAATTTCTATTGTTCGTTGTATTCCGAACATTAATAAAAATGACTCCTCATAAAATAAGGAGTCATTCTTGTCACACCACGCCCTTAGGACCTTGGGAAGATTCTAGAGATGATGCCGTATTTAATTGTTCCGATTGCGTCGTCCCCGCGCCGGCTGTAGATGCAGACACACTGCTGCTCGTCAGACGTTCGTCGATGGACGCCAATTCATCATGATCATGATGATGCTCATGGTCTTTAAACGGTTCCGGTAAGCGTTCAATCTGCATAACAGACTTCAACGCAGGTACCGCTTCGTCAATATATTCAATAAGTGAATTCAGTAATCCGTATAAAAGTTGCGGCACAAATTCATCGGACCGGCACATGTATACGCAGTCCAAATATAAGGTTTGGTCGCTATCTTCCACATAGTATTTGAATTTCTTAAATTGACGATTTTCCCGATTTAAAAATTCCAGTAAGCCTGCACGGTTTGCATCATTCACAACACCGCCGCCTACGACGATGCGTACAACCGTGTAGATAGTTGAATCAAGAATTACATACAAAGGCATCGTTCCTATAGCTGTATCCAGATAGGAGCGATATAGTACAGTGGACGATTCGTCCTCAATAGCCTTCACGTCAAAACAACTAATTTCTTCCTCTTTCAGGAAGGCATCAAATTTAATTTGTTTTCTGTTTTTTTCTTGACTCATCTTGCCCTCTCAATCAATGATTAGTTTTCAGTGCTTGTTTCTTTTTTCACGCGCAGGGACGTTTTACCTTTGCGAGTTTTCTTAGCATCTTTAGTGCCAAGCACAGTATCAATAATAATACCGTAGTATTCCTGTAAATGAGGTTCTACCACTTCCAATAACAAGGACATTAATAAAGCCGGTTCGAAATCATCGCCGCCCGGTAGGCTTACATCCATGTATACGAAACCGTCTTCATTGCTCAAATAATATTTAAAGATCTTGAAGCGACCGTTCAAATCATTTAAGTAATTGATTACTTCATCACGACGATCTTCCGGAACCGGTGCATTCGTAATAATGAGACGTGCCAAATTGAACACCGTATCATCAAGTACTATAAATGTAGGAACCTGCACTTCGCCTACAGTGAAGAAACCGCGATACACAACGGATTTCACTTCGTCCTGAAATTCTTCCTTAGTAAACCAATTAGTTACATTGTTAGACGCTAACAGAGCATCAAGTTTTTCAACCTTTTTGTTCATAAAAAACAACCTCCCCTTATGAAAAGCAGCATCTAAAACCGATAGCAGATATAAAGAAAATTCATGTTTCATCTGATTTTCTGCTATACGATTAAGATGTTTATGTACCTTTAATTATATAGTGTAGCTTGTTTTTTAGCAAATATAAAAAGAAGGAGGCAATGCCTCCTTCTTATGCTTTATTAGTCTTCCATAAACACGCATTTATTGTCTTTAAATTCTTTGATGCGTACCAAAGACTCTACATGATAGCCTTCGCGTTCCAAGCGTTCACGGCCCGGTTGGAAGGATTTTTCGATTACGATAGCAATACCTTCTACAGTATCGCCGGCGCTTTCCACTAATTTTACAAGTCCCATGGCAGCTTCACCGCTGGCTAGGAAGTCATCAATGATGAGAACCTTTTCGCCGGCCGGCAAGAATTTTTTAGAAATTGTTACATCGTAGTTTTCTTCTTTTGTATAGGAATATACAACAGAATGATATACATCGTCGGTCATAAGGATCGATTTTTTCTTGCGCGCAAACACGAGCGGTACATCCATTTCAATGGCTACCTGCAAAGCTACGGCGATGCCGGATGCTTCAATGGTTACAATGCGTTCAATGCCTTTGTCTTTGAAGCGGTTGGCGATTTCTTTACCGATTTGTACAAACAGCTTCGGATCAATCTGGTGATTTAAAAAGCTGTCTACTTTCAACACGCGATTGTTTAATACAATGCCTTCTTCTCTAATACGTTCTTTCAAGAGTTCCATCTATATGTCTCCTCCATGATTACCTGTCAGTCTAACAATTTATTACACTACCTTATCATTTTCTAAGGAGAAGGTCAATAAATTTCGCTGCACCTTGTGAAACAGGCATCAAACGGGAGCGTACTAATGCCACTTTGCGAGGCGGTACAGTAATGTCCGTTTTGATTTCTA
>NZ_JAGZMO010000010.1 GCF_018364065.1 Veillonella sp. | reverse complement strand
TAAAGAAAAAGCTGAAAGCTATGTTATCACCGGTCTTGAAATGTTCCGCAAAACTTTGGACTCTGCAGTAGCAGGCGACAACGTTGGTGCACTTCTTCGCGGTGTTGACCGTAAAGACATCGAACGTGGTCAAGTTTTGGCTAAACCGGGTTCCATTCATCCACACACTAAATTCAAAGCCGAAGTTTACGTATTGACTAAAGAAGAAGGTGGCCGTCATACTCCATTCTTCTCCAACTACCGTCCACAGTTCTACTTCCGTACAACTGACGTAACCGGCGTTATCCAATTACCGGAAGGCACAGAAATGTGTATGCCTGGCGACAACATCACTATGGAAATCGAATTGATCACTCCAATCGCTGTTGAAGAAGGTTTACGTTTCGCTATTCGCGAAGGTGGCCACACAGTAGGTGCCGGTGTTGTAACTGCTATTGAAGCTTAATATTTAGAGTTTTCTGTAATATGAGCCGATAGAGCTATACAGTATAATTGTATAGAATGGTAAAGTGTTACCTTTACATAGAAAAGCTCAGCTCCGGCTGAGCTTTTTCTTTCCTTTGAGAAAAATAAACACCACGCAAAATTAAATTGTTGACAATCTAATTGATTTTTTTCGACATATCATATATAATAGGGGTATAAGTCTTAAAGAAATTACTTAACCGCGAATTGACGGTTAAGAATTGTTAAATTACAGGAGGCTATTATGAGCGTATATGAATATAGTGTAAAAGATAAAGTAGGTAATGACGTATCCTTAAAGGATTTTGAAGGTCAAGTAATGATTATTGCCAACACAGCAAGTAAATGTGGCTTTACTCATCAGTACGAAGGCTTGGAAGCTTTATACAAAGAATTCAAAGACAAAGGCTTTACTGTAATCGCAGTTCCTTCCAACCAGTTCGAAGAACAGGAACCTGGCAACAACGATGAAATTCAACATTTCTGCAAATTGAACTACGGTGTAACATTCCCTGTAATGGGCAAAACTGAAGTTCGCGACGCTGGCGCGATTCCTTTGTTCCAATACTTAACTAAGGAACAGGGCTTCAAAGGTTTCCACGGCAATCACGTAGAATCCATGGATTTCTTACAAGAAGAATATCCTGAATTCTTAAAAGGCGATTCCATTAAATGGAACTTCACTAAATTCTTGATCAACCGCAAAGGTGAAGTAGTAGGCCGTTACGAATCCAACGTTGAACCGGCAGAAATGAAAGCTGATATCGAAAAATTATTAGCTGAATAATATTCGCAGCATTCAGTAACATTGCTATGTAGTTGGTAACGTTGCTTATAGAGGCGGCAGACATAAGTCTGCGGCCTCTTTTTTGTATGTGTAAGCCTCTGTATGTTCAAGTTTTTGCTAGCGGAAGTTTTGGATATGCATAATTTTCTTTAGCATGAATTAGTTTTTTAGAGCCTATAAGTTTTTCTTGTATACATGCGCTTTGTCAACCTGTAAAGGTGGACTATCAATGTAAATTTGACGTATAATAAAAAATAAAGGATATATTCAAAAGGTGTAATAAAGGAGGCGACTTATGAGTCGTGATGAGATTATAAATTCGCTGCGCTCATTGCGTGCGAATGAACAAAGTCGCATCGACTTTAATCCGCATAAACCCTATAAAGTGGGATTGGTATATCCGAATACATATTTTGTGGGCATGAGCAATTTGGGGATGCAGATTATTTACGAAGAAATTAATGGTCGCCCTCAAAGTTGTGCGGAGCGATATTTTTTACCGGTCCATAAAGATTTGGCCGCTTATGAAAAATATCGATTGCCTCTTATGAGCATCGAAACCCAACGACCACTCAACGAATGTCATGTGGTGGGGATGGATGTAACGTTTGAAATGGATTACTTCAATATTCCCGTGCTGCTTGAGTTAGGGCATATTCCGGTGCTGCGCAAGCATCGTATCGAGCGGGATCCTATTGTAATTGCCGGAGGTCCTTGTGCCACGTTTAATCCGGAACCTATATCAGATTTTTTTGACGCCTTTCTCATCGGTGAAGGGGAAGGGCTTATGAGTGAAATATTGAATGTCGTGGAAACGGGACGGGAACGAGGGGCTCTGCGCTCCGAAATCCTGGAAGACCTGCATAATTTGGACGGCGTCTATGTGCCGGAGTTTTACACGCCGAAGTATGATGAATACGGTCGTTTTTCCGGTTATGAAGGAACACCGAAACCAGTTCATCGGCATTGGCGACCGCTCGAAACCGTTGGGGAAACCGTAGTGCATACGGACTTTACTGAATTCGGCGCCATGTACATCGTGGAAGTGGCACGCGGTTGCGGCCGTCACTGCCGATTCTGCATGGCCGGCTATTGCTATCGCAAGCCTCGCGTACGGCCTCTGGATGATTTGAAAGCCGGTGTGGACCGGGCGGCGGCTCTGGGAAAGAAAGTGGGCCTCATGGGGGCAGCCATTTCCGATTACCCGCAAATTGATGAGCTGGTGCAATATATTCGCTCTAAAGGACTACGCTATTCCTGTGCGTCACTTCGAGCCGACTCCTTGACGGAAGATGTAGTGCAAGGCTTGGCCGCCAGCGGACAGCAGACGGTCACGGTAGCGCCGGAAGCGGGGAGCGAACGGTTGCGCCGGGTGATTAATAAAGGCATTACGGATGAATCGCTGTTTAAAGCGGTGGACTTGGCTGCCAAGGCGGGCATACCGCATATTCGCCTCTATATTATGGTGGGCCTTCCTACGGAGGAACAGGCGGACATTGAAGCGATTGTGCAGATGGCGAACGCCGTGTACGCCCGTATGGAACGGGACGGCTGCAAAGGTCGCCTCACATTAAGCGTGAATCCTTTTATTCCGAAGCCCTTTACACCATTTCAATGGATGCCTATGGCAGATCAGAAAGAAATTCGCAAAAAGCTTAATTATATAAAGAAATCCTTACAGAAAAATCGTCACATTGAAGTCCTGGTGGAGTCGCCGCGCGAAGCCTATGTGCAAGCCGTGTTGGCCCGCGGTGACCGCCGGCTGGGCGCTGTACTCGTTGAAGCGGTGAAGCAGGGCGGGCCGAAAAGCTTTAAAAACGCCTGCCGCGATTTGGGTTACAACGAAGAAGATGAACTCTATCGCGAACGCGCTCTCGACGCGGTGCAACCTTGGAGTATTCTCCACATGGGACTTAATGAATCATACTTGGCTAATGAATGGCGGCGCAGCTTGAACGAAGTCTATACAGCTCCTTGTCAGGACGGCTGTAAACGCTGCGGCGTATGTAGTGATACCAATGGAGGTGAATGTAATGCAACCCCTGAATCGGACAATAATTAGAGAAGGCGGCGGCTTTCCGGGGCGACCGTTTGACTTTGAGTCGGCCGCTATGCTGACGGGATTCCCTTTAATGCATGGCGTAACGCGACGCTTCGGCGGCGTTTCCAAGAAGCCGTTTGATTCTTTTAATCTGGGACTTCATGTGGATGATCAGGTAGAGGCGGTCGTGGAAAATCGGCGCCGCTTGGCAAAATTACTGCGCGTGGATGTGGAAGAATTGACCTTTGCGAAGCAGGTGCACGGATTGTCGGTGGCGCAGATAACGGAATTTAACCGCGGTGACGGTTCTACCAGCATGATTAAGGCGATTCCCGACAGTGACGCCATGATTACGAACATGCCGAAAACACCGCTCGTGCTGCTCATTGCCGATTGTGTGCCCGTGCTTATCTATGACTCCAGAAAGCACGCCATCGCCGTTATTCATGCGGGCTGGCGCGGTACAATCGGACACTTGCCGCCTATTACGCTGGAAGCGATGCGCAATGCATTCGGCACACAGGCGGAAGACTGTTATGTGTACCTGGGGCCGTCTATTCAGTCGGACTCCTTTGAAGTGAGCGAAACATTGGCGGAACAATTTCGCAAGGAAACATGGCGGCCTGACGATATTGTGTATTACAAATTGCGCGAGGACAAAGGGATTAAGACGCCGCGCGTCGATTTACAGCAGTTCATCGTTCATGATTTACTTGATGCAGGCGTACCATTGCGGCAAATTACCGTATCCGGCACTGACACTATGACCTCGCCGGGCTGTTATTCATACCGCCGGGAAAATGGTAAAACGGGGCGCATGGGACTGTTCGCCATGCTGAGTTTACATAAATAATTCATAATGGGCGTTTAAAATCATTTAGTCGGGGCGCAAATGTGGATAAAATGTGGATAAATGTATATAAATGCCTATACATCAATCTGTGAATATATTATAATAAGAACGCATGAAAGTAATTTTAAAAGCATGCAAAAATCAGAATTAAAGCATGTGGGAGGTAGGCAATGATTGAACAGGCATTAGCTGCAGTCAAGGCCCGTATTGATTCAGCGATGGCTAAAGCCGGTAGAACGGATCACGTTCAATTGCTGGCTGTTACGAAAAATCATCCTGTGTCGGCAGTAGAAGAAGTCGCTCGCCTGGGCATTACGGCTGTTGGGGAGAACAGGGTGCAGGAAGCCAAAGAGAAGATAATGACCTATAATGGTCCGGACATACATTGGCACTTAATCGGCCATTTACAAATGAATAAAGTGCGGCAGGCAGTGCCGTTATTTACACTGATTCACTCGGTGGACAGTATTAAACTGCTGAATGAAATTGAAAAAGTAGCAACAAAGAATGATAGAATTCAACAAATTTTACTTCAAGTAAATGTAGCTAAAGAAGAAAGCAAAACCGGTATGGATGTTGAAATGTTACCGGAGATTATTGCTCACAGCAAGACCTTATCTCATGTATCTGTCAAGGGACTGATGTGTATGGCTCCTTTCTTTGATGATCCGGAAGAGGCAAGACCTATTTTTAAGGTTGCTCATACTTTATTTGAAGATATGAAACAACAGTTTCCTGAAGGGCAAATCGAGTATCTCTCTATGGGAATGACTCATGACTTTGAAGTGGCCCTTGAGGAAGGAGCAAATATAATTCGCGTTGGCACAGCCATATTTGGAAATCGCGTTTACTTTTAACGCGTGAAAGGATACATTGATGAGTTGGTTTAAAAAACTGTTAGACATGTTCAGAATTAATACGAATGACAACGAGTATGATGAAGATGAAGTCTATGAAGATGGCGATGAAGTAGAATATGAAGAGCCTGAGCAAGTAGCACCGGCTAGTACAGCAACTAATAATTCCGCATTCCGCGCGGCAAGACCAGGAGGGTATAATACAGTGGCACAACGTTCAACTGCAATGAGAGTGGTTATTATTGAACCGGTAGATTATGAAAAAGATTCTGAAAATATTGCGAATCAATTACGCGATATGCGTCCTGTAGTTATTAATTTTGAGCAGACTGATGCACATCATGCTGCCCGCATTATCGACTTCGTAAGCGGTGCAACATATGCATTGGACGGCACATTCAGAAAAATCGGGGAAAAAATCTACATTTGTGTACCTTCCAACGTAACAGTTGATACAACTGACAAAAACTATGCAGATTTGTCGGAAACATTAGCTTGGAAAGAACCTCAACTATAAGAGGCGTCTCAGCTACATAGGCTCAAATAGATGTATATACTGAATACAGGAGGCTAATATGTTTGGAAAGACCTTATTTGTTGGTGCCGGAGCCATGGGCGGCGCTATTTTGCGCGGTGCCATTAAGAACGGTTTACTGACAAAGGAAACAACATATGTTGTAGTAAAATCCGACATGCACGCTACCGAGTTGACTGAAGAATTGGGTGTAACCGTAACAACGAAGATTCCTGATTTAAGTACAGTTGACACAATTATTTGGGCGTTAAAACCACAAGTATTGCCAACTATATTACAACAAATAAAGGGAATTTCAGCAGAAACTGTTTGTATTTCCGTAGCAGCCGGCATTACCCTGGAATCTTTAGAATCCTGGGTGCCTGAAGCGGTGTGGTATCGCACTATGCCGAATACACCGGTAGCTGTAGGAGCGGGTTTGACCGCTATTGCGGGCGGCTCGAAAGCAACAGTGAACTTGACGGATCAGGTAGTGGACCTCTTCGGTGCCATCGGTGAAGCCGTCGTTGTGTCTGAAGCCGACTTGGACCGCCTCAGCGCGATTTCCGGCGCCGGCCCGGGCTATGCCTTTGTCATCATGGATGCATTGGCTGATGCAGGGGTACGTATCGGATTGCCTCGAAAGGTGGCTATCAAAGCGGCGGCACAGACATTGTACGGCGCAGGCCTCATGGCTCTCAAGACCGGTGCTCATCCGGCCGTATTGCGCGATCAGGTTACCTCTCCCGGCGGTACTACCATTGCCGGTATCGGCGCCATGGAGAAGGGCGGCTTACGCTCCGCTATCCAGGATGGCGTAGTAGCATGCTATGAACGATCTTTAGAATTAGGTAAAAAATAGTTAGGAAGATAGTGTGAAAGACAGAGAAAAATTAATACGATATTTTGAAGCGTCAGGAAATGGCGAACAGGCAAGACGTATGCTTGATTTGGCGGAACAGGTAGTGGCGGGCAGACCGTATCGCGTTACCGAATTCATGTCCCCGGCAGGCCTCGTAATTGCCGATGCCATTAAAGCCAATCTACCGCAAATTCGCGTCGCTTTTGAAGGCGGCTATGAAGGGGCGGAACGATTGCGCGTCGCTTTTATAGACAACGATTTTCAAGGTACTGTGGATTTTGGTGTACAGGCCTTAAAAATATCCTGGGACCCGCGTTTTCGTCTATTAACACACCGCGATGTACTGGGCTCCTTGATGGGCCTCGGCATTGAACGTGAACATTTTGGTGATATTATTATGCAGACCGGCGGCGCACAGCTTATTGTGGACAGCGCCATGGCTGATTATGTAAAACAGAACTTCACCAAGATTGCCATGGTATCGGTGTCAGTGGACGATATGTCGCTGGACGAGATTGTCCCTAAAGAAGAAAAGATAAAAGAAATTCGCACCACCGTGGCTTCGCTGCGTTTAGATGCAGTAGCCTCCTCGGGCTTCAGCGTGTCGCGTACGAAACTGGTAAGCTCTATTAATGCAGGGCTTGTACAAGTTAACTGGCAACCTGCCAAAGGTCCGGCACAGGAAGTAAAAGAGGGTGACATTATTTCACTCCGTGGGCGAGGACGAATGAAGATTGAGGAAATTACCGGTACGTCCCGTAAAGGCCGTATAGGTGTCTACCTTAAGCGATTCATGTAATTAGGAGGGATAAGACTATGATTACACCAATGGATATTCATAATAAGGAGTTTGAAAAGGGCTTTCGCGGTTATGACACTGATGCAGTAGATGCTTTTCTGTCCGAATTAGTTCATGACTATGAAGTATTGTATCGCGACAACCGTGAAATGACTGACAAGATTGAACAGCTTGAAAAACGTTTGGCTCAGTACGAGCAAATGGAAGAAACAATGAATAACACCTTGGTCTTGGCTCAAGAAACCGGCGAAAGTGTAAAATCCGCCGCTCGTAAAGAAGCGGATCTTATTATTCAGGAAGCGGATCAACAACGCAAACAGATTCTTGAAGATGCAGAACGTTCCTTGCGCGAAGGCCAAGAAAAATATGCCGTTATGCGCAATGAAATTGCCGTATTCAAGGCAAAAATGGAGTCTATCCTGACTTCTCAACTTCAATTGTTGGACGGTTGCGTATTAGGTGAAAGCAAAGTGCCTGTAGAAACTGCAGATATGGAATTCTCCTTGTTGAATGCAGAAGAAGCAACTCAAGCAGCTTCGGAAGGCAGCGATGACTTTGTAGCGCCTGAAACTTCTGATGAACAGGACGCAGCAGACGAAACAACAAACGAAAAATAATTAAACATAGAAACTATCAATCGGCTTGAGTGTCTCAAGCCGTTTTTGATATTTCAGTAAAAGTTACTTCAATATACGGTTTTAAGTAAAATTTGCCGGAACAAGAATTAATTATATAAGTGTCACGGAAATTTGTTGTGTGTGGCAAATTTTTTTGAATGTTACTTATATACGCGTGTATGCCTTCAATGAGGGGGAACTATATGATAACAATGGGATTTCGATTGAACGGCCGTGCATGTACGGTGGTAGGCGGCGGCAAGGTTAGTGAGCGCCGGATTCGCCTGCTTCTGGACGAAGGTGCACAGATTACCGTTATCAGCCCGCATGTAACTGATGCAATCGCGCAGTGGGCATTGGAAGGCCGATTGATGTTATATAAAAAGCCTTACAGCAGAGAACTGTTGGGTTCTCCTCAATTTGTTGTGATTGCCACCGACAATAAGGCGGTCAATGAAGCGGCCGCTGCAGATGGACGGCGCAAAGGGGCTTTTATCAACCGGGCCGATGTGCAGAGTGATTGTGATTTTACATTCCCTGCGTCGCTGGTGATGGGCGATTTGGTTATCAGCATTATGACCGGATCTGCCAGTCCCCGCCTCAACCGTTTGCTAAAACAGGATATGATGGCGCGGTATAAGCCGGTGGAAACGGTGTTGCCGGAACTGGTGCAACTTAGAAGGCAAGTGAAAGAGCTACTGCCTACGCCGGGTGAACGGGAAGTTTTCTGGCAGAAGCAGTTAGATACAGAGGCAATGGAATTAATATTGTCCGGACAGTGGAAAAGAGTGGAGGAACAGATAAAAGATGCAATTAGTAGTATTGGGCTTAAATCATAGAAGTGCCCCCGTACATGTGCGGGAGCAGTTTTCCTTCGATAAATCGGAGTTGGGCGAAGCGCTCAACCACGTATACGAACATGAGCAGGTGTCGGAATGTGTAGTTCTCTCCACATGTAACCGCACGGAATTGTACGCCGTTATCGAAGATGTGGCTGACCCTAAAAAATTCATGCTGGAACTTTTATGCCATTTAAAAGAGCTTGATGCAACGGAAGTGGACGAAAGTTGGTTCTTCCTTTACGAAGGATCCGATTTAATGGAGCATCTCTTCAATGTAGCGGCCAGCCTTGATTCCTTAGTTCTGGGGGAAGGTCAAATCTTAAGCCAGTTGAAAGTGGCTTATATTACAGCATACGGCCGCGGATTGACGGGACCTGTGTTCAATATCATTTTCCAGAAAGCAATCAGTGTGGGTAAAAAGGTTCGCACCGTAACAGGTATTGCGAACACGCCGGTATCTGTAAGCTATGCGGCGGTAAATTTGGCGGAAGACTGCCTCAACAAACCGCTTAGTGAAGCGAAGGTTCTTATCTTAGGTGCCGGCGAAATGAGCGAACTTACAGCCACCCATTTACAGGCGAAGGGCGTTAAGAGCATTTTCGTGTCAAACCGTACCTTCGATAAAGCAAAGATTTTAGCGGAGCGCTTTGGCGGCGTAGCCGTTAACTTTGGCAACTATATTGATGAAGCGGCAACGGCAGATATTATCATTACATCTACCGGCGCCCCTCACTACATCATTGACGCATCGGCGGCGGAAAAAATTGCAGCCGGTCGTAAAAATAACCCGATTGTTATGATTGATATTGCGGTGCCTCGCGATATTGAGCCGGATGTGGCACAGGTGGAAGGGGTGTACCTCTTCAACATTGACGCGCTTGAAAGCGTGGTGGAAGCCAATAAGGCACAGCGCGCAAAAGAGGCGGAAAAAGCGGCTCCTATTATCGACGATGCTGTGGAAGAAATTGAACAGAAATTGCAGTACTTATCTGTTCGCCCTATGATGGTTCTTCTCAGCGACAAGGCGGAACGCATGAGAAAGCGGGAACTACATCGCGCCATGGCCAAGTTGCCGGACGCGGATGAAAAGACCAAAAAAATTATGGATAATATGTCGCGCATGTTAGTGCGCAAGCTCCTGCGCGAGCCGATGATTCGCTTCGGTGAAATTGCCGGCAAAGAAGAAGAGCAGGAATATTGGAAATTATTCCATGACATGTTTGACTTGGAAAAGGAGAAGTAATCAGATGAGAACACATATTCGCATAGGAACACGCAGCAGCGCCCTTGCTTTATGGCAGGCTGAGTTTGTGGCGGCGGAGTTAAAGAAGTTATATCCTGATTGCTCCATTGAACTGGTACATCACAGTACCAAGGGCGACCGCATTTTAGAAAAGCCGTTGGCGGCTATCGGCGGTAAAGGCCTTTTCACTGAAGAATTGGAACAGGCTATGTACAAGAAGGACATCGACCTGGCTGTACACAGCTTGAAAGATATGCCGACGGACTTGCCGGAAGGCCTGACGTTGGGGGCCATTACAAAGCGTGCCACCGCATCGGACGTATTGGTATCGCCAAAGTATAAGACTTTAGATAATTTGCCACAGGGAGCCAAAGTGGGCACCAGCAGCTTGCGCCGTCAGGCACAACTCCTGCATCAACGTCCTGATTTGGATATTCAGATGCTCCGTGGCAATGTGCAGACTCGTTTGCGCAAACTGGAGGAAGAAAACTTTGACGCCATCGTATTGGCAGAAGCGGGCTTAACTCGTTTGGGATTGGAAGAATATATTACGCAGGTATTCACCGTTGATGAGATGATTCCGGCTGTTGGTCAAGGCGCGCTGGCTATTGAATGCCGCAGCGACGATCAGGAAATGCTGGACATGTTGAAACCGCTCAACGATGAAGCAACTCGTTGGTGCACTATGGGTGAACGAAGCTTCCTGCGCCAATTGGAAGGTGGCTGCCAGGTACCTATGGGGGTTCACGGCACCATTCACAAAGGACAACTCACCATTAAAGCTCTCATTTCATCCTTGGACGGCAAAAACTGCTACGAAGGGGAAATGACCGGCCCATGCCAAACGGCGGAAATTATTGGGAAAAATTTAGCGAAGGCGCTTTATGAAGAAGGCGGCAAGCATATTATAGAGGATCTTATTCAGCGGGGAATTTTAAAATGACAGACATGAAGCAGAATGCGTCCGGGATCGTGTACCTGGTCGGTGCAGGCCCCGGCGACTATAAGCTGATTACGGTTAAGGGCCGTGAATGCATTGCCAAAGCAGATGTGATTGTGTATGACTATTTGGCGGATGAACGCTTATTGCGTTGGGCCAAGAGTGATGCGGAAATCATCTACGCAGGCAAACAGTGCAAAAATCATACATTTAAACAAACTGAAATAAACAACATGTTGGTTGAATTCGGCAAAGCGGGCAAAGTGGTTACACGCCTTAAAGGTGGGGATCCACTCGTATTCGGCCGCGGTGGCGAAGAAGCGTTGGCATTGAAGGAAGCGGGGATTCCATTCGAATTTGTACCGGGTGTTACGTCCGCCATTTCCGCGCCGGCCTATGCAGGGATTCCTGTAACGCAGCGTGCAGTGGCTACATCTTTTGCCATCGTAACGGGCCATGAAGATCCATCAAAAGATGCGTCCGGTATTCATTGGCAGGGGCTCGCTACGTCCGTTGATACAGTAACATTTGTTATGGGCGTATCGAATTTGCCAACCATTTCACAACGACTCATTGAATTCGGTCGCTCTAAAGATACGCCGGTGGCGGTGATTCGTTGGGGGACGAAAGCGGAGCAGGAAACCGTAGTGTCCACACTGGAACATGTAGTGGACGATGTGGCGAAAGCCAACTTGCGTCCGCCTGCGTTAATCGTTGTAGGTGAAGTTGTAAAATACCGCGAATCTCTTCGCTGGTTCGATAATAAACCGCTCTTCGGGAAAACCGTTATGGTTACGCGCGCTCGTGCAAAAGCCAGCGTGTTGACCGAAGAATTGGAGAAATTGGGGGCCCGTGTGATTGAAGCGGCCGCCATTAAGACACAATCGGTAGCGCTGACTGACGAAATCGAATCTATGATTCAGAACTTTGACGCGTATAAGGTTGTTGTGTTTACCTCCGGTGAAGGTGTGCGCTACTTCTTTGACCTTCTTTGGAAATTGGGCAAAGACAGCCGTATTCTTGGAAATGTGCGCATCTGTGCCATCGGTACAGGTACGGCGAAAGCGTTGCAGGCTCATGGCTTGCGTGCCGATATTGTGCCCGTAGATTACAAAGGCGAATCGGTAGTAACCGCTCTAAAAGAAACGGCCTCCACCGATGAAGACATTTTACTCGTTCAGCCGATGAAGGCTCGTGCCGTTATTCCGGAAGGATTGCGTGAAGCGGGCTTTAACGTCCATGTGGCTCGCATTTATGAAACCTTATTGGATGATTCGCAAGCGGAGGTAATGAAAAACGCCTTGGCTAATGATGAGGTAGATTACGTGACATTTACCAGCTCGTCTACCGTAACCA
This sequence comes from Veillonella sp., assembly GCF_018364065.1. GTDB lineage: Bacteria > Bacillota > Negativicutes > Veillonellales > Veillonellaceae > Veillonella_A. The sequence goes on along the minus strand of NZ_JAGZMO010000010.1, from coordinate 59,257 downwards.
ACACATTGCAGCTCTTGGGCAGTGAAGGCAAAGACTTGCTGAAACGCGCTACCATTGCCTGCATCGGGCCGATTACGGCGGCCACTTGTGTGGAACAGGGATTGGAACCTGAGCTGATCAGCGAAGTTCATACCATTCCGGCTTTGGTGGAAACCATTCAAGCCGATGCGGCTAAATAAAGGCGCATTCAGCAATGCAGCTTAATAAAGTTGTATTGAGCAATACGGCTTTATGTATTGTAATAAAGTTGCAGAGAGCAAATGTGACCAAATTAGGTTACAAGAAATAGATAATTTTGTAGTAATATATAACTAGATGCATATGTTTTAAATAAAGCTCTGTTATTATTTGTAAAGTTAGGAGATCTTATTATGTTAGATTTAACATACCGTCCACGTCGTTTACGTACCAGCGCAGCTATGCGTTCGTTAGTTCGGGAAACTTCATTATCGGTGGAAGACTTAATCTACCCGATTTTCGTTGTACCCGGAGAAGGTGTTCGTGAACCGATTGAGTCTCTTCCCGGCCAATACCATTTATCCGTGGATGAAGCGGTTAAAATGGCGAAGGAAGTACATGCACTTGGCATTTTAGGGGTAGAAATCTTCGGCATTCCTACATACAAGGATGAACAGGGCTCTTCCGCGTGGGATATGAATCAGCCTGTACAGCAGGCCATTGCGTCCATTCGCAAAGAAGTGCCTGAATTGGTAGTTGTTGGCGACGTATGCCTTTGCCAATACACCAGCACCGGTCATTGCGGCTGCGTGGAAGACCATGAAGTTCTTAACGATGAAACATTGCCTTTATTGGCAAAAGTGGCAGTAAGCCAGGCGCAGGCAGGTGCACAAATCGTAGCGCCATCCGACATGATGGACGGCCGCGTAAGTGCAATCCGCACAGCTCTTGATGAAGCAGGTTTTACAAACGTAACGATTATGAGTTACGCTGCCAAATATGCCAGCGCATACTACGGTCCATTCCGTGATGCGGTTCACTCCGCGCCTGAATTCGGCGACCGCAAAGGCTACCAGATGGACCCTGCGAACCGCTTGGAAGCATTGCGCGAAATTGAACTGGACATTCGTGAAGGTGCTGATATTATTATGATTAAACCGGCTCTTTCCTACTTAGACATCGTGCGCGAAGCACGCGACAACTTCGATATGCCGTTAGCTGTTTACAATGTAAGTGGCGAATATGCTATGGTTAAAACTGCGGCAGCTCAAGGCCTTATCGATGAAAAACGCATCGTGTTGGAAACATTGACGTCCATGAAACGTGCAGGCGCTAAAATTATCATTACCTACCATGCCATCGATGTGGCACGTTGGTTGCGCTAATAGAGAAAACTAATGTCATTAAGTTTAATCAGCTGAGTTGATTCAGTGAGGTTATTTAGCTGAATTGATTTGCTTGAAGTTGAACTTGGTTAATATGATATTTAGCGAAATGGCGTTCAGTTCGTAAGAGTGGCAGTTTGAACGAGTGAGGATAAGGAGAAAACTATGTACACATTAGATAAATCAAAACATGCGTTTCAGGAAGCAAAGTTTTACATGCCCGGCGGGGTTAACAGCCCGGTTCGTTCATACCGCAGCGTAGGTTCTGAACCGCCATTTATCAGCTCCGCGCAAGGGGATAGAATTTACGATATCGATGGAAACGAATACATCGACTATGTGCTTTCTTGGGGACCTATGATTCTTGGACATGCGAAGTCCGAAGTGGTTGCAGCCTTGCAGGAAGCTGTATTGCGCGGTACCAGCTATGGTGCTCCAACTTTACTTGAAACGGAAGTGGCTAAAAAGATTCAGGCATTCATGCCACACATGGAAATGCTCCGCATGGTTAACTCCGGTACGGAAGCGACAATGAGTGCGCTCCGCGTGGCTCGCGGCGTAACAGGCCGTGATAAAATCGTAAAATTCATCGGCTGTTATCATGGTCACAGCGACTGCTTGTTAGTTAAAGCCGGCTCCGGCTTGGCTACCTTCGGTGTGCCTGACAGCCCGGGCGTACCTAAATCGGTAGCAGCTGATACAATTACGCTTCCATACAACGATATTGAAGCAGTGAAAGAACTGTTCGCCAAAGAAGGGGACTCCATTGCGGCTGTTATCGTGGAACCGGTAGCAGGTAACATGGGTTGTGTACCGCCTGTACCTGGCTTTTTGGAAGCATTGCGCGAAGAAACAAAAGAACATGGCGCTATCTTAATTTTCGACGAAGTTATGTGTGGCTTCCGTGCTTCATCCGGCGGTGCACAGAAAAAATACGGCATCGAGCCTGACTTGACCTGCTTAGGTAAAATCGTAGGCGGCGGCCTTCCAATGGCAGTATTTGGCGGACGTCGCGACTTGATGAGCCAGGTGGCACCGGCCGGTCCGATTTATCAGGCCGGTACTTTGAGCGGTAATCCGGTGGCAATGACAGCCGGTTTAGTTACATTGACCTTGTTGCAGCAGGATCCGACTGTATTTAAACGGGTGGAAGCAGCTACAACAGCTCTTTGCCAAGGCTTGAAAGAACGTGCGGCGGCTCACAAGGTTCCTGTACAGTTACAATCGGTAGGCTCTATGTTTACCTTGTTCTTTACAGATAAACCGGTGCGCAACTTTGACGATGCGTCCGCTTGCAATATGGAACAGTTCAAAACATTCTTCCATTACAGCTTGAGCCATGGTATTTACTATGCACCAAGCCAATACGAAAGCAACTTCCTGTCCACATCCCATATTTCTCAAGACATTGAAAAAACATTGGATGTGGCTGATAAAGCCTTTGCGGAAGTAGCGAAGATGTAACTTAAAAGTGAATTATTAGTTTGTCATTTACTTGAACGAAAGGAGATACTATGGTAACAGTAACACCTGAGATGATGTCTGCGGCGCGCCAAAACTTGCAGGAGTGCCTGGAAGACAGTGTAATCCCCAAAGAGTACTGGGACCGTATTTATACATGGCTGGAACAGACTCATTTTGATGAAATATTCCTCGTAGGCCGTGATGCGGTAGGGGCCTGGTGGGCCACTCAAGAAGTCAAAAAAATGGGATATACCATTAACTTTGCCAAATGTGCCTGCATGCCGGCTAACTGGTTCCCAGAAGGGGAAAACTGGGACATGGCAAAAGTAAACGCCAAGTTCCGCCTCGTACAGGATTGGCAAATGTTGATTAACAACGAAGCATTGGATAAAATCGAGGAATAGTATGAGAACTCCGACAAAAAGCGCAAGCTTATCTGTAGTTTCACTGAGCTGGCCGATTTTTATCGAAATATTCCTACAAATGCTTATCGGGAACATTGACCAGTTCATGATGAGTCATTATTCCCAAGAAGCCGTAGCGGCGGTGGCAAATGCCAATCAGGTCATGAATATTTTCATCATGCTGATTATCGTCATGAGTACGGCCAGTACCATTTTAATCGCTCAATATTTAGGGGCGAAGAATCCCGATAAAATCAACGAAGTAACAACGGTGAGTATTGCCTTTAACTTCGTATTCAGTGCCTGCGCGGCGCTGTTTATAATAGTGTCACATCGCTGGCTGTTCGCCTGGCTGGGCGTGCCGGAAGAGGTTATGGAAGAAACGAGCCTCTACATGAGTATCGTAGCCTTCAGTATTCCAATTACCGGCGTGTATACCGCCTTTGTGGCGGCGTTCCGCGGATTCTCCCTGCCAATCATTACTATGTGTGTAGCCTTCGTAATGAACGTGTTCCACATCATCAGTAATGTGATCCTCATTTTCGGCTGGGCCTTCATCCCGTCCATGGGTGTGCTCGGTGTGTCCATTTCCACATTGATCAGTAAGGCCGTAGGACTTGCGTTGGTATACTACCTCTTCAAGACGCAGTTGCCAATTAAACTGTCCTGGTCCTATTTGAAGACATTCCCGAAGGATACGCTGAAACGACTTTTGCATATTAGCGTGCCGTCCGGCGGGGAAACCTTGTCCTACCAGTTGTCTCAGACAACGATTATGAAAATGGTCAACATTTTTGGTATCATGGTTATTAATACGAAGGTATATGCGTACATTATTTCCATGTTCTGTTATATGTACACCATTGCCTTGGCCAATGCGGCGCAAATCATCGTTGGCTTCTTGGTCGGTGCCGACCGGGAGGATGAAATCTCCAACCGCGTATGGCGCACCATGTGGCTGGGTATGGCTATCAGTATTGGACTATCCACTACATTCTATCTGCTGTCTGACTATATATTCGCGTTCTTCACCGATGATCCGGAGATTATTTCTCTGGGCAAAACGATTTTGTTCGTAGAAATTTTCCTCGAAATCGGGCGGTCCGTAAATATTATCATGGTGCAGTGTTTGCAGGCGGCCGGCGACATTCGAACACCGATGATTGTAGGCGTGTTCGGCATGTGGCTCTGTGCCGTTAACCTGTCCTACATTTTGGGCATCTGGCTCGGCTGGGGCCTCGTAGGCATCTGGATTGCCATGGCCATCGACGAAGGCGTGCGTGCCATCATCTTCGTATGGCGTTGGCATAGCGGTAAGTGGAAAAACAGGAAACTTATTGAAGCTTGAGGCTATATGAAAATAAATATAAGTGGCGTTGTAGCAGTACTCTGTTACAGCGCCTTTTTATATGTTGTTATGAATAATATAAAACTGGAAATATTTAAGGAATAAGGGTTATAATAAATATTATTTATTATCTACTCGGATAGTAATTGTAGTATAGTAGGGAGCCTATTGAGAGAGGGGCTCATGGAGGGAAGTTATGAGTAGAACAGTTGGAATTATCGGACTTGGTTTAATTGGCGGATCTATGGCGAAAGGGTTGAGCGGTAGCTCGAACTACCGCGTTGTGGGGTACGCGAGGCGCCAGTCCGTATGCGATAAGGCGGTGGCCGATGGCGGCGTTCATGAGGCGAGTACAGATTTAGAAACCGTTATTCGCCAATCAGATATTGTAGTATTTGCATTGCCGCCGGATACGAATGGGGAAGTCTTTAAAACGTGCATTCCCTTTTTCAAGGACGGTGCACTTATTACCGACGTATCAAGTACGAAGCGCAACTTTGCGGCCGTAGTGCATGCGCACATACCGGCTCATGCGAAGTTTGTGTCCATTCATCCAATGGCCGGTTCTGAAAAGGGCGGCTATGAAATGGCTACGCCTCATCTGTTTGCAGGCTGCACGTGGATTGTATTAAATGATACAGATCCGTCCTGGAGCGAAGAAGGAGCACAGGAATTGGCCGCCATGGGCGCGCATCTGGGTTCGCGCGTAGAATATATCAATATGGCGGAGCACGATGGCTTTATGGCGGCAGTAAGCCATATGCCTCATTTAGTGGCAGCCATGGTAGCTAAAGTGGCCGGTGGCGATGAACAGGGCGATTTGCGTCTGTCATTGGCGGCCGGCGGATTTCGCGATGTAACCCGTGTGGCAGGCGGCTTGCCTTCTATGTGGCGTGAAATCATCGGCGGTAACCGTCTGGAAGTGGCGAACGCATTGAATGCTCTGCGACGAGAAGTAGATGCGCTGGAAGATATGTTACAACGTGACGATGAGGCAGCGTTAGAGCAGTATCTGATAGAGGCCAAGGAGATTCGCGATAAATTTTCGAATATGAGTTGATTTAGATTATGTATCAATTACTTGATTTGGATTAACAAGTCATGACATGATTTAGATTGAAGAAGAACGACTTAATTCAGAATCAGAATTAATTTAGATTAGGAGAAATAAATGAGTTTATTCTTAGACACATGCGACAGAATTAAGCCGGCTGATGTTTCCATCGGCAAGGTGATAGACGAAGTATGGAATAAGGGGACTTTATACGGCAGTTACGGTAAGTTGGCGGATATGGTGAAACAATATGCCATGGCCACGGAACAGGTGTATCCTGTATTGCCAAAGGGCAGTATGGTCATCTGCTCCGCCGATCATGGCGTAGCTACGATGGGTGTCAGCGCCTATCCACAGAGCGTTACTGTAGACATGACGCGCAACTATTTGGTTGCAAAAGGGGCCGGCGCCAATGCATTGGGCGGCTATTGCGGCGCAGCGCTGGACGCCATCGATGTGGGCATCGCGGCTGATATGTCGGACACTCCGGGCCTTCGCCATTCGAAAGTGGCAATGGGTACTAAAAACTTTTTAGAAGAACCGGCCATGACAAAAGACGAAGCCATTAAAGCCATTGAAGTGGGCATCGCCTATGTGCAGGAGAAAAAGGCTGAAGGGTTCAACACATTCCTCGTAGGTGAAATGGGAATCAGCAACACGACGGCCAGTGCGATTATTACGGCGAAGTATGTAGGTCTTACTGCAGAAGAAGCAACCGGTCGGGGCACGAATATTTCCGACGAACGGTTAGCATTGAAAACCCGCATCGTTCACGATGTATTGGAAAAATATAGCCATGTTCCGAAAGAAGACGGTTTGGCCGTGCTCCAATCGGTAGGCGGTTTGGAATTTGCCTGCATCATGGGGATTATTCTTGGTGCGGCCGCTGAAAAATGCTTAGTTATTTTAGATGGATATAACACGACGGCGTGCGCCCTAATGGCACATGCCATCGCGCCAATCAGCATGGAATATGTAATGGCCTCCCACTTGTCAGCGGAAAAAGGTCATGTAAAAGCCTTGGAAAAATTAGGCTTAACCGCTTACGTAACATTGGGCCTCTGCCTGGGCGAAGCCTCCGGCGGTGCCATGCAAATGTCCATGCTCGACATGACTGTGCGTATGTATCAATCATTGGAAGGACGGTGCGACAAATGAAAGAGATCACAATAAAACCGTTGAACGGGGACTGTATGACCGTATGCCGCACACGTGTGGATAATTTGACGAAACCTTTATACAGCTTGGCTAAACTGGAAGAAATTGCCGTACGTTTGGCCGGCATTTTTGAAAACGAACAGCCTAAGAGTGTGAAAAAAGGCATCATCATATTTGCCGGTGACACGGCGGTGGATGGCCCTCAAAATCACACAAAAGGGCATGAGTCGAAAGCTGTAGTGGCACGTTTGGCAGAAGGTCCGAGCCCTACCGGTGCTATGGCAGAACGCCTGAATGCACCTATTTATGTAGTTGATTCGGGGCTGGAACAGGACACCACTGACCTGACAAATGTAATTCAGAAAAAAGTTAATAACGGAAGCCGTTTCTTCGGCATGCATCCGGCTTTTGAAAATAAGGCGGACGTGGATGCATTGCTGCAGGCCGGCGCTGATTTGGCGGAAGAAATGGCGGCTCAAGGCATTGACGCTATTGGCGTGGGCACCATTGGCGAACGCTCTTTGCTCAGCGGATTGGCTTTGACCAAGGCCATCACACAGTATGATATGGCGGAATTATTGACCGATAACGAATGCACCTTGTCGATTCGCGAAAAAGCGGAGCGTTTGCAAATGACCATGGCACGTTATGGTCTGGAAGAGGCAGAAGCGGTGGATATATTAGCTGCCGTAGGTTCTCCTGAAATCGTAATGCTTACCGGCTTTTTATTAAAGGCGGCTTCACTGCAGCGCGCCGTTGTATTTGATACGGCAGTTACAGGTGCGGCTGTGTTGGCGGCTGCGAAGATTAATCCGCTTGTAAAAGACTATGTATTCCCGTCTGTTGCGTACAATGAACCGGTTCACAAAGCACAGATGAAATACCTAGGATTCACCACATATTTGAACTACGATTTGGCAGTCGATGAAGCCGTAGGCTCCACACTCGGTTTATCTTTATTGGATGCATCCCTTCACATGCTGAATGACATGAAAACATTCGGTGAAGCGGAAGTAACCGTAGCAGAGGATGGTCCCGGCAATATTTTGCAGGACGGCCGTTAAGTAAACTGTAACTATGTAACAAAAGTCTGTAACTATGTGCCATATTATTGTAACAATGTGAAGAATATGGAAACTATGTGGCAGTCTGCTGTAACGGCCGGAGAATAAAGAGGAGGTGCAGCTCTTGAAGAAGCTGTATGGACTGGCCATGTCAGGGGTAAGCGGCAACATGATGGTTGGCGCCCTGCTTGACTATGGCGTTCCTTTTGAATATTTTGAAAACGAACTGGCCAAGCTCAACTTGGGCGGCTTTTCGTTGATACATGAAAAACAAAATAAAAGCGGTGTGGAAGGGACCTACTTTAATGTAGCGTTGGATCCACACTACAAAGCGCATTCAGTGAAAATAGAATCTGCTGAACTAAAGTTTGCTAAGGAAGAATCTGCGGTTCATCATTTGGGCCATAAGATTATGGGCCGTATTCACGGTCATGGTGAGCATCGCGGTTATATGGAAATAAAGGCCATCATTGAGGCTGCCGATTTGTCACCGTGGGTGAAGGAGAAGGCCATAGAAGCGTTTACTCACTTGGGACATGCGGAAGCGAAGGCGCATAATACGACGCTGGAAGCAGTGCATTTCCATGAGGTGGGCGCCATCGACTGCATTATTGATATTGTGGGCACCATGATTTGTCTGGACTATCTGAAAGTGACGTCTGTGCAATTTTCGCCGCTCCATGTGGGGCATGGCAAGGTGCGCTGCGCCCATGGACTCATGGATATTCCTACGCCCGCTACGAAAAATCTTTTAGAAGGATTTCCTACGTATGTTACACCTGTAAAAGGTGAATTGGTAACACCTACGGGAGCTGCTTTGGTAAAAACTTTACAAGCGGAACCATATGGACCTATGGCGGATAGCAAATTGATGGACGTGGTGGTTCAGATGATGAATGATGCGGAAGCAAGCAAACACAAAGGTGTAGGCTTGGGCACTATGGAACTTCCGATTCCGAATGTGTTCACGCTTTACTAAGTTTCAATGACGGAGCAGAATAAAGCGGCAAAGACAGATAGGCAAAGCGGCACAGACTAACATAACATAAGTCAGCTGTGCCGTTTTTTCATTCTTTTCGTTTAATTTTTACATTAAATTAAGAACTTGTAAAAAAAATGTAAAAAAGGTGTTGACAGGACGCAAGGCTATTTGATATTATAGTAAAGCAGTCAGGGGAACTGACTTGAAGATAATAAGTAATAAAAAAACTCTTGACAATTACTTATTAACGATGTAAAATTGTTTCTGTTGTGACATGCGGAAATAGCTCAGTGGTAGAGCACCGCCTTGCCAAGGCGGGGGTCGCGAGTTCGAATCTCGTTTTCCGCTCCATTGCATTCCTCGATAGCTCAGTCGGTAGAGCAATCGGCTGTTAACCGATCGGTCGTAGGTTCGAGTCCTACTCGAGGAGCCAATTTTTCATCGGATTTAATCTTTGTTAAGATAGGGGTGTCGCCAAGCGGTAAGGCAACGGACTCTGACTCCGTCATTCAAAGGTTCGAATCCTTTCACCCCTGCCACTTTTACACATGACTCACTAGCTCAGCTGGCAGAGCACCTGACTTTTAATCAGGGTGTCCCGCGTTCGAATCGCGGGTGAGTCACCATTTTGGCCCGTTGGTCAAGCGGTTAAGACACCGCCCTTTCACGGCGGTATCGGGGGTTCGATTCCCCCACGGGTCACCAAATACGGACGATTAGCTCAGCTGGGAGAGCGCCTGCCTTACAAGCAGGATGTCGGCAGTTCGATCCTGTCATCGTCCACCATACAAGACGAAAACGAACTTCTCTAATGAGAGGTTCGTTTTTTTTATATATTGAATCTATTCGATTTTATTGATACAATTAGTAATGGCGCATTGACGGCCTGCGAAATGACCGTTGTTGTCAATGTTTAGCAAGTATAGGGCGTGAATTTCATTGACTGAATTCTCACACCTTTTTTATAATTAAGTTAGAGCATATTAGAAGGAGAGATTATGCGATTACGTAGAAAACCATGGATTGACGAAGCAATTCACGAATACAGCTCCCACGTTGTGTTGGAGAATCACGAAGAACACAAAGGAAAATGGCGCGAATTATTTGAAGACCCTACAAAGCCTTTGTACTTGGAACTGGGTACCGGTAAAGGTCGTTTTATCGCCGGCATGGCGGAAGAACATCCGGAAGCCAATTTCCTCGGATTTGAAGTACAGCTCGGCGTATTATACTACGCAGCACAGAAAATCTTCGAACAAGGTGCACCGAATGCACGCGTTACCTTATTTGACATTGAAGGTATCGAAGGCATCGTTGAACCGGGCGAAGTTGACCGTTTTTACATCAACTTCTGCGATCCATGGCCAAAAGCGCGCCATGCAAAACGTCGCTTAACCTATCATCGTTTCCTTGAACGATATGCACGTCTTTTAAAAGAAGATGGGGAAGTTCATTTTAAAACCGACAACGAAGGCTTGTTCTTATTCTCCTTGGAAGAGTTTAAAAACGCCGGTTGGACGTTAAAAAATGTAACTTACGATTTACATAGCACGGACTTACCGAACGTTAAGACCGAATACGAAGAAAAATTCAGTAAAAAAGGACAGCCGATTTTCCGTTTGGAAGCCATTAAACCAAAGGAGGCGTAAGCCATGATTCAAATGGTGAAGGCAATAAGAAAATATTGGAAGACGCACATAGTTCGCAGCGATTTTCAGGGGATTATCTTTTGTAGTCTCATTTGGATAGTTATCGGTATTTTTAACGTATATAGCTCCGGCATGATTGTAAAAGGATCGACTGCGCCGGCGTTTTATCAGACGAATTACTTTAAACATATAGTCTTTTTACTTATTTCGGCGTTGGCGGGGATATTTTTCTATAAGATTGATTACCAACACTTCCGTTCATCTAAGTACACCGAGGTGGCTATCAAAGGCTTTATGGTCTTTGTGGCTGTAGCCTTGCTGGGCGTTTTAAAATTCGCCGAGCCGGTAAACGGTGCACGACGCTGGATTCAGCTGGGCAGCTTAATTTCCGTTCAGCCTTCGGAATTTGCCAAGTTGGGCAGTATTTTGTGGGCCGCCCATTGGATTGACCTGCAGCATCGCAAGCAGAGGTATTTATCCTGGATGGAAACCTTCACATATAAAGGCTCTATCGGCTGGTTGAACAACATCGCTCGCAATGGACGCAAAGTACCGGCCGTAGCATTGTGGCTGCCGTTTTTATACGCTGCCCTCACTTTGGTTGAACCGGATACAGGGACCGCCTTACTGATTGCGGCCATTCCGGTAATGCTCATGATTATTTCCGGGCTGTCTCGAAAAAGCGCCCTCATCATGATATACGGATTTTTAGCCATGATTCCTATTGCCGCTATCGGCATTATGAATTCCGCATACCGTAAAGAACGTATTTTAGCCTGGTGGGATCCATGGGGCTACGCACAGTCGCTCAGTTATCAGAGCGTGCAAAGTATGATTGCCATCGGCTCCGGCGGTATATTCGGACAGGGCCTGGCACAAGGTTCTGCCAAATACCACTATTTGCCGGAAGCTCACACAGACTTTGCCTTTGCCGTTTGGTCTCAGGAAACGGGCCTTATCGGTTCACTTATTTTAATCATTGTAGTGGCTATGTTCATTTACTATGGCCTTAATATTGCCTTGAAAGCGAAAGATTACTACGGTAAATTATTAGCTGCAGGCATTACGCTCATTATCGGCGGTCAGGCCGTGTTCAATATGATCATGGTTAGCGGAATGATTCCTGTAACCGGGGTTCCGCTGCCTTTCGTATCCTACGGCGGTTCGTCCTTGCTGACCAATGTCATTGCGTTGGCTATTTTATTTAACGTTGCTCATCGCAGTGAAATGGCGCGCAAGAAAATCGGCGTAAGCGGACATATTCCGTCATTGCGTGAAGAAACACGCAGCCGTTTCGCACCGGCTCATATTGAGTAGGTATTGACTCCGCGCAGCCGTTTTGCACCGGCTCACATAGAGTAGGGATCGACTCCACGTAGTCGTTTCGCACCGGCTCACATGGAGGAGGGAACAACTCGCGTAGTGTTACTAATAATATTCGTATAAACGGTATTTTCTTATTTGAACAAACTGTATTTCAGTTTATTTTATAAAGCTGTGTTTCAGTATTGGTATTTAGAAAGGAATAGGCAATGAAAGATTTTATTGACGTTTCTGAACGCCCCAGTAATGCGGCCATGCTGCCGTTGAGTTTTCAACATTTATTCGCCATGTTCGGTTCCACCGTATTGGTTCCATATTTGTTAAAAGCCGACCCGGCAACAGCGCTGTTCATGAACGGCATCGGCACAATTTTGTACTTATTTATTTGTAAAGGTAAAATTCCTTCTTACTTAGGCTCCAGCTTCGCCTTCATCGCACCTGTATTGGCTGTAATGGCGGTAGGTATGCCGTATGAAGCGGCACAGGGCGGGTTTATCGCCTTCGGTTTGGCCTTCGTAATTTTATCCTTCGTAGTTCGCTTCGTTGGCATCGGCTGGATTGATGTATTATTCCCGCCGGCAGCGATGGGTGCTATCGTAGCGGTTATCGGTTTGGAATTGGCTCCGGTGGCTATGAGTATGGCCGGTATTACCGGTGATTCCTGGCAGAGCTTGGGCATGACACATACGCAAGTTGTGACGATTTCCATGTTCTCCCTTGCCGTAACTATTTTAGGAACCGTATTATTCCGCGGATTCTTCTCCGTAATCCCTGTGCTTATCGGCGTAGTGGCCGGTTATGCATTGGCAGCGTTTATGGGCGTTGTGGACTTCAGCAATGTGGAACACGCAGCCTGGTTCTCCTTGCCACACATGTCGGCTCCGGTATTTAATATTAATGCAATTCTTATGATTCTGCCGGCCTTGTTCGTAGTATTTGCGGAACATGTGGGTCACTTGGTAGTAACCAGTAACATCGTGGGCCGCGACTTGATGAAAGATCCGGGTCTTGAACGTTCCTTGTTGGGCGACGGTATTGCCAACATTTTATCCGGCTTCTTCGGTGCTACTCCAAATACGACTTACGGTGAAAACATCGGCGTATTGGCAATTACTCGCGTATTCAGCGTGTATGTAATCGGCGGTGCAGCCGTATTGGCGATTCTCTTCTCTTTTATAGGTAAAGTGGCTGCAGTTATTCACGCCATTCCGGTACCGGTTATGGGCGGCGTAAGTATTTTGCTCTTCGGTATCATTGCCGCATCCGGTTTGCGTATGTTGGTTGAACGTAAAGTAGACTACACTCGTCCGGACAACTTGATTCTCACATCCGTTGTACTCGTTACCGGTATTAGCGGTGCGCAAGTAGCTATCGGTCCTGTAATCCTTCAAGGTATGGGCTTGGCTACCGTAGTATCCATCATCCTTAGCTTATGCTTCACAATCTTCAGAAAAACAGGTTTGGGAAACAAACAATTAAAACATGATTAATTGAAATACGACTAATTGAAAAAACTGTGTAGAGTTTAAAGCATTTACAAAATCTGCCGGTTATTCAGTTACATAAGAAAAAGCCTCGCTTCGTAAGAAGCGGGGCTTTTTTATTATTTGTTGGACGGGCCTTTCTTTTTTTCCTTGGCATATACATTTTGAACAGTATAAGAGTCGCGGGTTTCACGCATATGGGGCTGATTGTTATCAGACCTATTATAAGGCGGCTCGTAAATGAGGCTTTCGTCGTCAATGGTAATGAACAGATCATCGTCATCTTCCATACCGGAGTAGAGATGGGACAGATAGAATGTCGGAGCGGAGCTCAAATCATTTTCATTGTAACTGTATTCGGCCATGTGGAAACCGCCAACGAGACCTAAGAAGAACCAAGTTTTTAAATTGTACGCTTCAGATTTCTTCATGCCCAATATTTCCAATAAATACTGGTCGATGAAGTCGATGCGAATCATGGTGTCCGCATAATAGAACATATCCACTAAATCGTCCGAGTAGTGTTGGTACAAGTAGTCTTCGTTGAATGGGTGCTCCGATGTGGAGTAAGTATAAGTCATATTGAGGAAATCTTCTGTGCGTCGCGGATTTTCAAAGGGATTCGTATGAGTAAAGTAATAGAACAACAAAGCCATAACAGGATTCTCGTTAAAATACACTTTCAACGCTCTCGTCGTGTGGGCCATGCTTTCCTTGTACTCGTTAAAATCCACATCCAGCAGGCCGGCCATGGCGGCGCCAATGAGATCGTTGCCGGCCAGGATGTTCTTGTCAGAGAAATGGCGGAATGTGTTGCTCAACACGCGGTTGAGATACTGCTCAATGAAATCGGACCATTTATTGTGTCCCTTGTGGAGAATGCGGAGAAGAATGTTCTTCTGAATGCCGATGTAATTTCCATTCATATTGATTACGATGTGCTCGCCAATGCTATGTGCGTCGTAGTTATGGGACTGCAGGTAGTGAAGCACGTACTCTTCATTGTATAAATCCAACAATATATCTAAGGATGTATTTAAAAAGCGAGCCAATTCGGCGGCTACTTCTAACTTAGGCTGACGAGAGTTATTTTCGTAGGCCGAATAGGTGGTGTAGGTAATGGGCGCCGTTTTATCCAGGCGAGACCAGTGATTGTACATGTAATCATAAAATTCGCGAGCCGTCGTATAGCCCTTTTCCTTGCGAATCATGGCCAAACGTTCCCCGAATGTGGCTGGCAGTGCTTTATATTGAGCCGTGTCAGTTGACATTTTGTAGACCTCCCTTTACGAATAGTTAATTTTATCGTACTATGAACCGCTAAAATAAGCAATATGTAGATTTTAAAATAAAAAATCTACGTATTGACACTGTATTTAAGCAAAATGTATATTTAGATTAAAGAAAGTATACTTTTTGAAGAAACGATACAATAAGTAAAGGGGTGGGACATAATGAATAAATCTACAGTAACAGCAAAGCAAATTTACCGGCATATGCAGAAATATGTAAAAGGACAGGACAGTGCGTTGAAGCAATTGTCTACGTTAATTGCGTGGCATGTAAAACGCTGTCAGCACAATACTGCATTTACTAATGAAAAAGTACAGATTAAAGAGAATGCGTTTATTATCGGATCCAGCGGGACAGGGAAAACAGAAACGTTTCGCGCGTTGGCGGAATTTAAAGACCTTCCTTGCCCCGTAGTGACGGTAAATGCTTGTGATTATATGGCAAATGGCTGGAAGGGCGATAAATCACTGTCTCAAATCATGGAACCTGTTATTTTAAAGGCTATGGAAAAGGCAGGCGAGAGTGATTTTAACTTTGGATCGAAGGATAGAATCATTCCCATTGCAGAAACAGCGATCCTCTGTATTGATGAATTCGACAAAAAGAGGATGGATCCGAACCTTAAGGCGGATTATAAATTTCCGGAACATTGTTTTCAGTCAGAGTTGTTAAAGATGGTGGAAGGGAATGTAATTAATGGAAGCGTGGAATGTGTAGATATACAGATTAATACGGCGAACATTTTATTTATCCTTATGGGCTCTTTCCATGAGCTGCAGAATGCTGCGGTTGGCGAAGACAAACAAATGATATTTAAAAATGGAACTGTATCAATGGAAGAAGTGAGTAAATGGGAACGGAAAAACAAGATTACGGACAGTCAGCTTATTCAGTATGGACTTATGGAGGAACTGGTGGGCCGAGTGCCGTGGAGGATTCGATTTGATCGATTGCATCATGCGGATTTGATGAATATTATGGCCGAAGCCAAGCATAGTGTGATTAAAGAATACGTCACATTACTCAATTCTGCGGGAAATACGCTGGAAGTGTCTGAGGATGGCTTATTTGCCATAGCGGAAGAAGCTTTGCAACGAGGAACCGGTGCACGTGCCGTAGCATCTATATTTATGGAACTCATGCGGCCGGTTATGTTTGAACTGATGAACCGGACCAATATGCACGTCTATGTAGGCGGCGAAGAAGTGGTCAACCGGAATGTGAAGATGATGAGCAAGCGACAATGGAATCGACGGAAGCGAAGTAAAGAGTTAGAAAATAAAGACCTGGAAGGTAAGGAGGTAGCAAGTAAAGAGGTAGCAAGTAAAGAGGTAGCAAATAAAGAGGTAGCAAATAAAGAGGTAACGAGTAAAGAGATAGCGCACAAAGAGATAGTTAGTAAGGAGCCGGTAAGTGGCAATACAGATACGAAAATGGACGGTGATAAAGAAAATGAGGAGTTTCGCTACCAGTGTGAATCGATTGACTACACCAGATTTTTTGATGACAGTCAATTCATTCCGTATAGGGTCGATGATATAGATAAAGATAAAGCCTCAGATACAGACAAAGATAAGAGAACAGATAAAGATAAAAACAAAGATAGAAACAAAGATAAAGGGAAAGACAGCAGTAAAGATAAAAGCACAGATAAAGAGGCTGAGGAGGGCAAACACGATGGTGATGGAGGTACTGATGGAAGCGACGGAACAACTAAAGCTCCAAAGTAAGAGAATGACGTAGCGCATCAAAGCGGCGGCGGGGACAAAGGTTGTAAAAGATAATCTACGCAGATGGTCGCAATAAATTATTAAGGCATATAAAAACCGGGCCATGGAGAACGGTTGATTCTCTATGGCCCGGATTCTTACTTGCTTAGTATTGCGGCGAATTAGTATTGAGGTGAGGATTTGATTTTAAGGGGAGCGCCTTTTTCGAACAGCTTTTTAATTCGTTCAATTCGCTTATGGGAAGACGGATGATCGTTGGTAAGTTGGTTTGTAAAACCGCTGGTGTCGCCATAATAATGGATCAGTTTTTCCAATAGGGATATCATGGAATCGCCGTAACCCAGTTCGTAGGCGAAGCGGTCCGCTCTGAACTCTTGGCGGCGAACGCCTAAAGGAATCAGCAGAAGCAGGAACAAGTCCACGATGAAGTGAAAAATGAATATGACAACGCGGAACCAGAGGCTAATCAAAATAAAGACAAACGCAATCCAACCGACAACGGGAATGAAGCGGAGAATATTATAAATCCATGTAAGCACTATAATGGAAAAGTTAAAGATATTCATAACCCAACTATAAGCTAGAGACAGGGCGTAGTGCGTCATGCCGTAGGTCGTATCGCGATGAACCAGATGGCTCAGTTCGTGAGCCAGCAAAGCTTTCACCTCTTCAGGTTCGAGCACTGACAAAGCGCCGACCAGTACCACTACACGATCGTGGCCGAGGGCAAAGGCGTTCAGGTTATTTTCGTGTTGAATATAGAGCCGATATTTATGAGGATCCACATTGGCGCGCTGACAAACTTCACCCCACAAAGCCTGGAGATAACGTTCGATATCATCTTTAGGTTTGGAGATGTTTTGAAATTTTAAAAACAGACCCTGCACCGGTGGCAACTGGAAGAGCACGATAAAACACAGGAATATGAGCAAAGTCCAGGCAATAGCCACATAAAACTCGTTTTCCGGAATATGTAGTGTTTGAAAAAGTGTCATCAAAATCGGCGGCTTATACAAATGTTCATAGCCGAACAGCTGCAACAATGCGGTAAAGCTGCCCACGATGAGTGTAACGATAAAACCGTAAGCCAAGGCTGTTATTAAAAGCACCAGAATCCCCATAAATCCCCCTATACCGTATATAGAAGTACGCTGCAACTACCTAAATGTAATTACAGCGTAACAATCTTATATCGTTTTACGTTTATATAACGTAGTTCTTACTATTGAATTATTTTACGTAAGTTACAATGTCTTCCATTGCCTGACGTGTTTTTTCACGATGAGGTTCTTCATCGCGGTAGCCGAAGCCGGCCATAACAGATACGCCGAAGTGGTCAGTATCGAGAACGCCTTCTTCTTTCAAGATTGCTTCCACTTGTTCGATGTTGAAGCCTTCGATAGGGCAGGAATCTACGCCGAGCATTGCAGCGGTAGTCAACATGTTGGCAAGGGCAATGTAGGTCTGTTTGGAAGCCCAGTCGAACATAGCACGGTCGCTGTCAACCAATTTGAAGTCGTTAGTCTGGAAGTTGCCGTAAGCACCACGCATCATAGTCTGAACTTCTTCAGGCATGTGTTTAATGTCTTTCATGATGTGAGTGATGTAAGGAGCATCAGCTAAAGTGTCCACTTTTTTGCGGGCCAATAAAATTACGAAATGGCTGGCACCGTCCAAGCTCTTCTGAGCGCCCCAGGATACAGGGTACAATTTGTCTTTTAAGCTCTGTTTTTCGATAACTAGAAACTTCCATGGTTCAAAACCGAAGGAACTTGGGGACAGACGAGCTGCTTCCAAGATCATGTTGAAATCGAGATCGGATACCTTTTTGTTCTTGTCGAACTTTTTGCATGCATAACGGAAATTATAAGCTTGTAAAATGTCTTCGCGTGAAATACTCATAATAGATTTTTCCTTTCTAATAGTAAATATCATTCAATATATAACATGATGAGGCTTGTGCCTCAAGATTACTGTGAAAAGATTGTTCGAAAGATGGAACAATAACTCTTACATGTTAAGTATAACACACAAAGAAAGAAGGTTGAAGAACGCAAAATATTGTTATAAAATATACTAAGAGGGACTTAGGTATATTTTTTATACTTACGATAAATGAGAGTAACTACTAAAAAAAGAAGTAACTTTTATATAGAGAGTTTCAGTGTTAATAATATAGAATTTGAGTTTTAATGATGTAGAGCTTGAATTTTTATGAAATAAATTTTGAATTTTAATAAGATAGAGCTTGATTTTTAATGATATAATAAAGGGGAAGACGATGAATAACGGAGCAACTGCCAATATAGAAGTGGATAGAAAGTTAAAGGTTACTGTTAAAGCAGATACGGACATCCCTATCAACGCTGTAACACAGCATCATGGCGATATGAGTTCGATCGATGAAGAGCGTCCGGTATACGGCGAACCTATGGGTGACAAGGCGCCTTGTCCGCGTGAAAAATGTCCGGTAGCGACTACGCTTACTGTGCTCAGCGGCAAATGGAAAGGCGTTATTTTATATCATTTACTGCAGGGAACCTTGCGATTCAGCGAATTACAGCGCCGCATGGAAGGTGTAACACATCGCAGTTTGACCTTGCAGCTTCGAGAATTGGAAGATGACGGCATTATTGAACGAACAGTCTATCCGGAAGTGCCACCGCGCGTGGAATACTCCGTGTCGGAATTGGGCCGTACCATGGAACCGATTATTGCGGCCATGTTCGAGTGGGGCGTACAGTACAAGTGTCAGGAGAAAGACTCATGATTTATTTCACCAGCGATTTTCATTTAGGGTACCCAAAAGTCATTAAGCATAGAAAGCGGCCGTTTACTTCTGTAGAAGAAATGAACGAAACGCTGATCGCAAATTACAATAGCATGGTTACAGACAAGGATACGGTCTATCTCTTAGGTGATATGACGCAGTACGTCGAACCGGAGGCAGCCAATGTAATGTTGGCGCGCCTGAATGGCAAGAAAATATTGCTCGTCGGCAACCACGATAAAGTTAATAAATATGACGCCCGTATTTTTAAGGAAATCTGTGACTACAAATTCCTTGTGCATAAGCGAGCACTTATGGCCTTGATGCATTATCCTATGCTGGCCTGGAATCGCTATCAACGAGGCAGCTACATGCTTCACGGACACATCCACTCCACCGGAGAATATAACGAATCGAACCGGGCGGAGGGCATTCGCCGCTACGATGTGGGCGTTGATGCGAATAACTTTTACCCTGTGTCGTTGGATAAAATATTGAAGTTTTTTGAAGCTAAATAAAAGTAAAGCACTCATCTAACATGTGAGTGCTTTTTTATGTCTATTTATTTTGTGTGCCTATTTATATTTTTTTTTTAGGCAATTCATATCGTGTAGTACGGCTTCCGCCGAGCTGTATGATGCGGCCAGTGTCTACCAGGTTTTTTAAAATACGGCCGGCGGTAGATTGGCTGACGCCTAAAATTTCCTGTGCTTCCCGGCGTGTAATCATTTGCTTTTCGCTTAATGCATGCATAATTTTTTCTTCGTTTGTGTTTACAAAAGGTGCCGGAGTTTCGCTCACTACATTGGGTGGAGTAGTTTTGCTTATAGCATTTATATTGGGAAGTGTGATTTTAAATGCATTGTTTGTTGCAGTAATCTGCGGTTGTACATGAGAATCTGAATAGGCATTTATAATTTTTTGAATCCCTGTGCCGTATGCTTCGATAAGCTCTAAACGATAAAAGACATTGGCCAAGTTAGGGTTACGACAGACGGAAACACCCATCATCAAATCGTCTAGTTCTAAGCCCGGGAGTAAACCGCCAATTGACACTAATTCGATGCGGTCGTCATAAATACTAATCAGTGTACTGGCACTGATGGAATAGTCTCGGTGTACTAATGTATTAAGAAGGGCTTCGCGAATTGCAACTTCAGGATAGTCTCGCGTATCAATGCGTAGAAGCTTGTGGAAGTCTGAATGCGTCTGATTGTTAAGGTCAATGTAATTGTAAACTTCATTTAGTTGATGTATGAGGGCGCCGGAAAATTCTCGACGATCCTTAAATACATTTTGATTCGTTCCTTCGAAAATGGCAGCTTTGATGGTGTAGGGGCATTGATCTGATAAAAGGAGACCAAGATTTGTATAAAGTCCATCAGTAGATACGAGCTTTAAGGTTTGCAGTTGCGGTTCTCCGAAAGTAACCTTTCGGAGCGTAAATTCTTTTTGCGTTGCTTCAAAAGTTAAAGACTGATTGAGGGAGCGCATGGACTCAAATCCGTATCCACTCATTTCCTGTAAGTTCACTTTGTTCCCTCCTTTTATATTCTACTCATATTATACTTACATTCTAATCATTCTAACCATAAAAGTCAATTAATGTGATTAGAATGGTTAGAATGATTAGAAAAACAGCGTGCAGAAAAACAATAATAAGAATGGAGCAGGTAAAATCCTAGATGATTAAATAAACAAAAAAGGTAGAAAACAAAATTGTTTTCTACCTTTTATTTATATATTTTAACTTTCAAATGAATGGTGCGCCTAGCAAGATTCGAACTTGCGCACCCGGTTCCGGAGACCGGCGCTCTATCCCCTGAGCTATAGGCGCTTATGTTACTAAGTAATTATAACAAGGGGCATTGTGACTGTCAAATTTAAAAGAGGAGCAGGAATCCACCGATAATGAGGAGTACGAGGCCCTGAATTTTATTCATGATGATCTGGGAATTCTCGTTCTTGTTGATGAGGTTACCTAATTTTCCGGCGCAAAGGGCGATGATGGTAAAAATCACAAAGGCCTGA
The DNA here is from genome assembly GCF_018364065.1 of Veillonella sp. GTDB lineage: Bacteria > Bacillota > Negativicutes > Veillonellales > Veillonellaceae > Veillonella_A. The sequence goes on along the minus strand of NZ_JAGZMO010000010.1, from coordinate 38,160 downwards.
ATGCTGAATGTGAGGCCTAATATGGCAACCTGAACGCCCGGTTCCGGACCGGCCGGATTTATGAACTGCGGTAAAAAGGCCAGGAAGAACAAGAGCACTTTCGGGTTTAGTATGTTCATCAATAATCCTTTGCGGAATGTGGCAAAGCCGTTGGTTTTAGGTTTTCCGGCGGAAGCAACTGCAGTTTCAACCGGCATTTTCTTGCCCGGCACGGGTTTTGCCGAGTAGGCCTGACGGGCCAGGTAGAAGAGGTAGAAGGCGCCTAAGTATTTCAATAACTGGAAGGCAACCGGTGTGCTGGCGATGACGGCTGCGACGCCTATGATAACCAACGTAGTATGGAAGATAATGCCGGCTGCAAGACCACCTGCCAGGATGATGCCCTGTTTGGCACCGTCGGAAATGCTCTTTGCCAACAAGTATAAGTTATCCGGGCCCGGAACGACTGTGAGCGCGATGGATGATAATAGAAAATAAATGAACGTTGATAATTCCATGGAAAATCCCTTTCAAAGAAATTAGAAGGGCTCTAATAGAGCCCCTCTTAATACACCTTATTATATACCTTTATAGTTAGAGTGAGTGCTTGTTATAAACACCTCTAGTTTAACATGTTATGTTGATTTTCATCAATAGACAGTCTTGCCTTTAGAAGGCCTTAATTGTTTAGTATTTTAATCGATAGCCGGTCTTAACCTTTTAGACGGTTTGACAGTTAGATCGGTTTAATCTTTCTCAGCGATTTTGCGCTGATTTCTGAAGGCTTCGATAAAGGAAATGAAGTTGTTGTTGTGAATCATGCTGCCTACAACTAAAATAGCCTGAACAGACCAGTTAAGCCAGATAAAGAGGATCATGATACCTACGAGTGGACCGTAGTTGGCAGAACCGCCGCCGGCGATGTCGGTGATGTAGAAGCGGTAGCCCAAGGTGAGCAGGAGCCAAAGAACGGTGCCGATGAAACCGCCGATAGCAGCGCGTTTCCAGGAAATAGTCCAGCCTGTGTCATGACGCGGTGCGTAGTGATAGAAGAGCGCCAAGGATACCCACATGGATACGAGTGGCAACAAGGTGGCGATGGTGGAAGCCCAGCCGATAATTTCTTTTGGAATTCCTAAGAAATCGCCGAACAGTTGAAGGAAGGACTGACCGTAAACGGATAACACCAGACCAATAAAGCCGGTAATAGTACCAATCAAGGTAAAGAACAACGCTTTGCTCGCGGTGCGAATAAAGGTTTCTTCAATGTCGTCCAGTCCGAGGATCGAGTTGAGCGCATTGATCAAAGACTTTGTACTTTGCGATAACGTCCAGAATGCAAACAGAATACTCACGGAGAAGAGTGTATTACTCTGGTTTTGCAAGAGGACGTCGATAATACTCAGCAATGTTTCGCGAGATTCAGGCGGTAAAATGACCAACGCTTCACGAACAGTATTCACATCGTGGAGGAAGAAGGTAATGCCGCTCAAAATAATAATTAAAAATGGTACAATAGATAATACAAGATAATATGTCGTTTCTGCAGCAAGGCGAGCAATATTATGTCGATTGTAATCTGCTGCAATCTCCTTGACCAAAAGTTGGGCGAAGGATAGCAATCGTTTCATATGCAGGTCTCCTTAAATAATAAATTCATTATATGATATGATTATAAAAAATATTTTGAAAAATTATGCCAAAGTAATTGTTTTTATTAAAAATCAAGAAATACTGGCAAAATACTTGTAATTTCAGTAAGATTATAACATAAATAGAATATGAGAGAAACATTAAAAGCGAAAAAATTCGATATAATTTTTTTATACTGAATTGTATGCTATTTTTTTACTGAATAAAAAATAAGATGTATAGCTGTATTTGAGCAATTATATTTCTATATGCTTATATGTAAGTGATATGGTTTTCCATTCAGATATTATATAAAAGATATATGTACGTAATATAGTTTTCAAATCAGATATTATTCAAAAGAATAAATTACGCCTTGTCATAAGCACAGCGAATAAGTTAGAATATATAGGTATTTGTAAAAGCTATAAAGTTATATACTAGTATAAGTTTACAGGTTAGGTTTTATGGGGGTTAAAATGAAGGACAGCGAAGTTAAAGTAGTTCATCCTGTGGATGAAATGCTGCCGGCTACGCAGCTGTTTGCCTATGGGTTGCAGCACGTATTGGCTATGTATGCCGGCGCAGTAGCGGTGCCAATTATCGTGGCACAACAACTGGGATTGAGCGCAGAGCAGTTAATCCACTTAATTAATGCGGATTTATTTACCTGTGGGATTGCCACGCTCATTCAAACATTAGGGTTTTGGAAAATCGGTGCACGAATTCCGATGATTCAAGGGGTAACCTTTGCGTCGGTAACACCGATGATCGTTATCGGGCATCAAGGCGGTATGCCCGCCATTTACGGAGCCATTATTGTGGCAGGTTTGTTTACCTTCCTCATAGCACCGTATTTCAGTCGGCTCATTCGACTGTTCCCGCCGGTCGTAACAGGTACGATTATTACCATTATCGGTATTACCTTGTTGCCGGTGTCCGTGCGCTGGATCAGCGGGTACGGCAATCCGAATTCACCGGAATTTGCCAGTCCTATGAACTTGATGCTGGCATTTATAACGCTTACCATCGTTATCTTGGTGTATCGATTCTGTAAAGGATTCTTAAGCAACATTTCCGTACTTATCGGCCTCATTGGCGGCACTATTATTGCCACTTTGTTGGGCGTTGTGGACTTCAGCAAGGTTTCCAATGAAAGTTGGTTCGGCGTAATAACACCGTTCTCCTTCGGCTTCCCGACCTTTGATGTGGGCGCCATTATTTCCATGTGTATCGTTATGATGGTAGTTATGGTGGAAACGACGGGCGACTGCGTGGCTATCGGTGAAATCGTAGACAAACCGATGGGACGTAAAGGTCTTGCAAAATGTTTGCGCGCCGACGGATTGTCCACTATGTTGGGCGGCATTTTCAACAGCTTCCCATATACAGCGTTTGCGCAAAACGTTGGTCTTATTGCAGTAACACGCGTTAAGAGCCGTTTCGTAGTGGCCACATCGGGTATCATCTTGGTAGTGCTCGGCTTGGTGCCTAAGATGGCCGCCATCGTAGCATGCATTCCGAACTCTGTATTGGGCGGTGCAGGGATTGCTATGTTCGGCATGATCATTGCCAGTGGTATTCGCGCCTTGTCAAAAGTAGATTTTGAAGGCAACTACAATTTAATGTTGGTGGCTGTAAGTATTGGTATGAGTATGGTTACATTGACCGAACCGAACTTCTACCACAACTTCCCAAGCTGGACGGCTGTTATTTTACACAGCGGCATTACCTTGGGCAGCTTGACTGCTGTAATTCTTAACCTTATTTTCAACGGTGTAGGTAAAGAAGACGCAGTGGAAGAAGAGGACTAAGAACAATTATATATTATACACAGGAGTACATCGTGCTCCTGTGTTTTTTTGTGGTAGCACAGTTTAAGTGTTATAATAATCAATACATAGAAATAAATGTATATACTATTTCTACACAAAAATTTTACTTAAATATTAATAACTCTATAAAGGAGTTATAGAACTTGAAAGGGAATACATACTATATGGCAAAAATTATTGCTATTTCCATAAGCAGGGAAAAAGGAAAGAAAAAACATAATATTCCGGAGGCGCGACTCATTGAGGATTTCGGCATGGAAGGGGATGCGCATGCAGGTAAATGGCATCGCCAGATCAGTCTGTTGGGCATTCAAAGTATCGATTTGATGCGTGCCAAAGGGGCCGATGTGAAACCCGGAGACTTTGCGGAAAACATTACCGTAGAAGGACTGGTACTCTACGAATTGCCTGTAGGCACCCGGCTCTCTATCGGTAAAACGGCTGTTCTCGAAGTAACTCAAATCGGCAAGGAATGCCATTCGGGCTGTGAAATCCAGAAACTCGTAGGCTCCTGCATCATGCCAACGCAGGGCATTTTCGCCAAGGTAATTACAGGCGGAACGATCGTTGTTGGTGACGAAGTTCAGATTATTGAAGGTAACGCAAATCCGGTTGAAGACAGTGATGCGGCACAGCGTATGGAGTGCATCAAGGAGTGCACTAATGAGCGCGCTGAGGATCATGTGCTCACAGCCGGCGCTGAAGCGAGGGACCTATGATTCAGGATTCATGGAACCGCACGATTGAGTACGTGCGCGTGTCGCTGACGGAGGCCTGCAACTTTTGTTGCCCCTATTGTCGACCGGAGATTATCACGGCGGATAGTCAGACAAATTTGTTGAAGCCTGAAGAATGGCTGGTTGTTCTGGAAGCCTTTTATAAATTAGGTATAAATGCGGTCCGTTTAACCGGTGGTGAACCGTTGCTGTATCCGGGGCTGGAAACCTTATTGGCCGGTCTGCAGGAAAAACAGTGGTTTTCCGATATTTCCATGACCACAAACGGCAGTCTGTTGGCTGCGCGAGCTGAGCGACTTCATAACTTGGGGTTACAGCGCGTAAATATTAGTTTTGATGCGGTGGATGAGCCTACGTTTGACTTCCGTACGGGCTGTAAAGGGCAGATGGACTCTGTGGTGGCCGGTATTGAAGCGGCTGTGCGCACCGGATTTCGCTCCGTGAAATTGAACACGGTTTTAATGGAGACCATGAGCGACGACAAGGTGAAAGCGCTGTTGGACTTTATGGAACAATGGCCGGTAGTTTGGCGATTTATCGAATACATGCCGTTCCAAGGTGATACGTATAAAGGACCTACTTTCGAAGAATGGAAAGCTCAGTTGGAGCGTGTCGCAGGAGGTCCGCTCACACCGGTGCAGACTGATGTGTCTATGGGCCGAGGCCCGGCGACGTATTATACATTGCCGAACGGTCGCATGGTGGGCTTCATTTTCCCCATGAGTCACACGTACTGTGATTCGTGTAATCGGGTTCGCTTAACCAGTGACGGCAAGTTGCGTCTATGTCTCTTGCGAGATGAAGAAGTGGACTTGGCGGAAGCTGTTCGCCTCGGTGCTGACAGTGAAACGCTGATGGGTATCATTGCAGATGCATTGCAACTGCGCAAGGCGGAACATGACGGCGCCGATATGGAAACGCCGAAGCGGCCTATGTGGCGTATCGGTGGCTAAAAGGCTTGCGGAATAGGTCTTTTAGCGTTTGAGTTAATAAGAGACTTAAGTCCGGAAAGTTTTTAGAGAATAAGAGATTTTAAAGATTAAGCAATTTTAAAGATTAAGCAACTTTAAAGTTTAATTTATATATGCTTGGGAATCACGATGGGAGTTATTGACGGGAGGTGGCTATTTTGAAATGTGAAGGGTATGGTACTTCGCCTTCAGGGGCTCAGATAGTTCAGTACGAGCTGGAGTCGAAGAATTTTATCGTACGAGTATTAAGTTGGGGTGCCATTATACAGGATTTTATTGTAAAATCTACGGGCCGCAACATTGTACTCGGTTATGACTCTGTAAAAGGATATTTACAGGGGCAGGCGTATTTCGGTGCAACCGTAGGCCGCGTGGCCAATCGCATTGCCAATGCGGAATGTATTATCGGCGGTGTTACGTATTTCTTTCATCCCAATAACGGGCCGAACTTGTTGCATAGCGGCTGTCACAGCTTAAGTTTTATGAATTGGCAGTTGGTGGAGCACTCGGAGTCCGAATTGGTTTTAGAAGCGACCATTACAGAGGAAGAAGATAGATTCCCCGGCGATTTTACCGTTCAGGCTCATATGAAACTGGACGACGAAGGCCTTTCTATCCGTTACGAATACAGCACCACAAAGGTTTCCACTGTAAATATTACAGGTCACAGTTATTTCAACTTGACCGGCGAAGCGACCGTAAAGAGTCATGACGTACGCTTGTATGCTGATGAATATGCGCCATTCGGTGCGAATCAGATCCCTACGGGTGAATTAAAGCCGGTTGCAGATACAGCCTATGATTTTACAGACTGGCGCAATGTAGGCGAAGCGTTGGAGGCTAATAAAAAAGAGTTGGCACCGTATCGCGGTTATGATCATTTCTATATGACACGCAAGGGCGGCTCTTCGGATGGAATGAAATCTGCAGAAGGATTGGCAGCCGGCAAAGAAGCGGGGGCTGCAAAAGGAGCAGAGAATTTACAAAGTCCGGGACAAGGCCTGTTGAAATGCAGCGAATTTCGCGGTGGCGGATTGACTCTTACCGTTTTATCTGACGCACCGGGTTTCCAATTTTACACGGGGAACTGGGTAAAAGATACGGGCCGTGACGGCACGAAGTACGGTCCTCATTCAGGTATGTGCATTGAGCCGTCGTTCATCCCGAATGACTGCAATTTGCCGGGCTATCGTCAGTCCTTGACGGAGGCGAGTACGGAATCGCAGCCGAAGGTGTATGAACGTGTCATTGTTTATAAAGTTGACGTAGAATAAGTATAAAGTTAACGCAGAATAACTATAAAATTAACGTCGAATAAGTATAAAGTAATGTAGAATAACTAGAAAGTTGACGTAGAATAAATCGGCACTTGCCAAAGTGGTTACAAAGTGCCGGGAGGAGGCAACTATGGATTCGTTTTCATTTTATAATCCTACAAAGATTGTGTTCGGAGAAGGCAGTGTAAAGCAGCTGCCTGAGTTATTGGCCCAATACGGACCGACGGTGTTGCTCACCTATGGCGGTGGCAGTATTAAGAAGAACGGCGTGTATGATGCGGTTATGGCTGAATTAGCCAAGGCCGGTAAGAACGTCGTTGAACTGCCGGGCATTATGTCCAATCCGCGCAAGGAAAAGGTGCTTGAAGGGGCACAACTTTGCCGAGAACATAATGTAGATTTGGTGCTCGCCGTAGGCGGCGGTTCCGTAGTGGACTGCTCTAAATTCATCGGTGCCGTAGCGCTCGTTGATGAAGACTATGACTGGTGGCAGCATTTCTTTGTAAAACGGGAAAATGTAAAACGCGCCTTGCCTGTAGGTGTAGTACTCACAATGTCGGCCACCGGCAGTGAAATGAACAACCGCGGTGTTGTAACGGATTGGGAAGCCCAAAAGAAATTAGGCGGTTACGGCGATGCGCTGTATCCTCAATTTTCCATTTTGGATCCGACGTACACTTACACATTGCCTAAGAATCAGATGATTTACGGCATTTGCGACATGCTGTCTCACTTGATGGAACAGTATTTCTCCTTACCGGAAACAAATAACTTATCTGATGCCTTATTGGAAGCGACTTTTAAAAATATTATGGCTAATGCGGCGATTGCATTGGAAAACCAAGAGGACTATGAAGCCCGCTCCAACTTAATGTGGGGCGCTACCATCGCATTGAACGGTATTTTAGGCCTTGGCAAGAAACAGGACTGGATGTCTCATCAGATCGAACATGCGTTGTCCGCATTCTACGACATTCCGCATGGGGCAGGGCTGGCCATCGTGCACCCAATGGTACTGAAATATATTTACAAAGGTCACATCCCTCGTTTCGTGCGTTTTGCTATCAACATCTGGGGCTTGAAACGAGACGATTTCGAATCGGATGAAGCGTTGGCATTGGCCGGTATTGAGGCATTGCGCAACTATTTCAAATCCATTGGCGCACCGACAACGCTTGGAGAAGTGAACATTCCGAAAGAAGCACTTCCTAAGATTGCCGCTTCGTCCAATCGTTATCCCACATCGTATACAAACTTCACGACCGAAGACATCTTGGCGATTTACGAAAGTGCGTTATAAGAGTGATTAGTTACTAAAGTGATTAGTTACTAAATAGGACTAATTGCCTGTAATTACTACAACCTTAAGAGGCAGATATCAGCAAAATTGATATCTGCCTCTTTTCGCGCTTATAAGTGGACGAAAATGGTAATGATAAGTAAAGAATGCTTATAAATAGGCGGTTTTTTATAAATCCCCAAGCTTTAAAAGGAATTTAATTAAATGTTTAATTATATGAAAAATTAATAAATTACAAAAATCAGGCGAAATTTCCATTTCCTTTCAAGGGTAACTATTTCCATTTGTCCCCCTTTTTATTCCATTCAGCGAAAAACTGTTTACCCCATTTCATAAATGGCTTACAATGCATACAGATGAAAGAACTACAACAATTCATACACTTTATAACGTAGTCTTTCCAATGCACTTATTTTTATTTCTAGGAGGTTCATACAAATGGAAATGAACGGTCTTTATTTGGTTATTATATCGGCCCTCGTTCTTGCGATCGCTTATCGCTTGTACGGCGCCTTTATTGCAGCCAAAGTTCTTACTGTAAATCAGTATCGTACAACTCCGGCAGTTGCCATCAATGACGGCGTTGACTATGTACCAACTAACAAATGGGTTACATTCGGTCAGCACTTCGCAGCTATCGCCGGTGCAGGTCCTCTTGTTGGTCCTGTTATTGCAGCTCAGTTCGGTTATTTACCTGGCGTTTTATGGATCCTTATCGGTTCCGTATTAGCCGGTGCAGTACATGACTTTGTACTTTTATTCGCATCGGTTCGCTACCAAGGTAAATCCATCGCCGATATCGCTCGTGCTGAAATCTCCAGCGCAGCCGGCATGGGTACTTTGCTTGCTACTTTGTTCTTGTTGATCATCACCATGGCTGGTATGGCTGCAGTAGTTGCCAACTCTCTTGAAAATTCCCCTTGGGGCTTCTTCACAGTGAGTGCTACTATTCCAATCGCTGTATTCATCGGTGTATATCTTCGTTGGTTACGTCCTGGTCAAATCCGTGAAGCTACTGTAATCGGTATGGCTCTTATCATGGCTGCTGTTATCTACGGTCCAGATATCGCTCATTCCTCTTTAGCTCCATACTTCACTTGGGACCGTCATTCCATCCAAATCATGCTTGCTGTATACAGCTTCTTCGCCGCAGCACTTCCAGTATGGTTATTGTTAGCTCCTCGTGGATATCTTTCCACTTACTTAAAAGTTGGTACAATCGGTGCCTTGGCTTTAGGTATCATCGTAGTTATGCCAACTCTTCAAATGCCGGCATTCTCCGCATATGTTGGTGGCGGCGGCCCTGTACTTAACGGTTCCGCTATCCCATTCGTATTCATTACGATCGCTTGCGGTGCGTTGTCCGGTTTCCATGCAACTGTATCCACCGGTACAACTCCTAAAATGATTATGAACGAAAAAGAAATGTTGCCAATCGGTTACGGCGCTATGCTTACTGAAGCTTTCATCGCTATGATGGCTTTGATCGCAGCAACAAGCTTACATCCAAACGATTACTTCGCAATCAACTCCACTGCGGAAACATTCTCCACATTGGGTCTTCAAGTTCACGAATTACCTCAATTATCCCAAATGGTTGGTGAAGATTTAATGCACCGTCCAGGTGGTGCCGTATCCCTTGCAGTTGGTATGGCTCACATCTTCTCCAAAGTTCCTAACATGAGCCACTTAATGAGCTACTGGTATCATTTCTGTATCATGTTCGAAGCATTGTTCATCTTGACTTTGATCGATACAGGGACTCGCGTAAGCCGTTACATGGTTCAAGAATTACTTGGTATGGTAATTCCTAAAATGAAAGATACTCACTGGACTCCAGGTGTATACTTCTCCTCTTTCTTAGTATGTTTCGCTTGGGGCTACTTAGTACTTCAAGGTAACATCGGTACAATCTGGCCATTATTCGGTGTATCCAACCAGTTGTTAGCAACTATGGGCTTAGCCATCGGTACAACTGTAATCATGCACCTTGGTCACAAACGCTATGCGTGGGTAACCGCTATCCCTTGCGTATTCATCGCCATCATCACAGTTATGGCTGACTATGAAAACGTATTCTGGAACTACATTCCTGAAGGCAAATGGATGCTCGTAGCAGTAAGTGTTGTAATGTTCTTACTCGTATCCCTCGTAATGGTTGAAGCTGTTCGCAGCTGGATCCGCCTTGCAAAACAAAAACAGGACTTCCGTACTGAAGCTGACGTTGAAGCGGAATCCTTGAAAGATATGCAACCTGACGAAGTTTAATTAATCGTCAATTAGGCCTTATTGGATTGCATATACTCCTGAAAAGGAAAACATATTGAAATTATTTTGGGAAGTATAATCGATACCTCATACACTTAATCACTTGCTTCCCTAAAATAAAACAGGTTGACTTTGTATAGATATAAGCATAACAAATCCTTACATCACATAGATGAACCTCAATAAAATGCAAAAGGAGCTACCGAAAGGTAGCTCCTTTTGTGTTGGGGGGATGGGTGAGTCGGATAATAAATAAAAGCACGTTGACTCAATGTGGTGTTGAGTTAACGTGCCTTATTAAATGTTCATGTGGTAAATAATGATTAACTGATTCCCAGTAGCTCTTTTATCGGTTTTACCTGTGCCTTACTAACAGGAATATCAATCAACTCCGTATCTTTCTTAGCGCGGCTAGGGAGGCGCAGCCAATAGGTGCCTTTGAACCAAGGTACCACTTCGCGCACCTGGTTGAGGTTTACGATGTAGCTGCGATGTACGCGATAGAGGGAAGTGCCTTTCAGGCGCTCTTGCAGTTCTGTAAGGGTTTTGTTGGACGTGTACGTACCGTTCGTAGTGTGAACTTCTAAACGTCCCGACTCACCGGTAATGTAAGAGATGGTGTCGATGTCAATCAGTAAAATGTGCGCTCCGTCATCAACGGCCAGTTTGTTAGTCAGTACTTGTGGGGCAATGGTGCCGGTCACGGCGGAGCCGTCACCGATAGTGCCTGATGCAGAAGCACCGTTGCCGTTTGCACCAAAGCCGGCCTGGTTAGTTACACCGTTCATGGCGGAGGTGCCCGAACCGCCTGCTGCGCTGGCCCCAACAGCTCCGTTACCATCAGCGCCCGCCATAGACCCGTTCGCCGTCTGACCGCCCATGCTTTGACCGTTCCCCGGCAGGCCGTTCGGGTAAATCGCCTTCATAGCGTGTTGAATGGCTTTTGAAAGTCGTTCTTCTTCGATAGGTTTTACCACATAGTCCAAGGCTTGCAGCTCGAATGCTTTAAGAGCGTATTCGTCGTAAGCGGTGGCGAAGATAATTTTACTCTTCGGCGAAATATCTCGAATCACTTCGCCCAGTTCCAAGCCGGACAAGCCGTGCATATGAATATCCAGGAAAATTAAATCCGGTTTTTCCTTGGTAATTAATGAAATGGATGAAGTGGCATTGTCCGCCTCGCCGATAATCGAAATCACATCGGAGTGATTGGTGGTGAGTAGGTAGCGAAGCTCGTCGCGAGCCGGTGCTTCATCATCAATTAAAACCGTACGTATCATAGATGACCTCCTTTTTAATGGTGATTATATAGTGATTATGTAGTGATTATGTAGTGATTAGTTATATGTTGATTGTATAGATAGGAACTGTTTACTTAGTTTCTGTCAGTAACACTGTATATATCTATCAGTAATAATGTATATAATAGGCTATAAATAGTGTCTATTTAGTTCCCATCAGTTGTAGAGGATGCGTATTCTTCCGGTGAAATTTTAGGAATTTTAATAGTTACGATGGTGCCTTCTTCCGGCGTGGATGTGACGGAGAGGCCGTATTTAGGACCGTACAGGCCATAGAGTCGGCGATGCACATTGCTCAAGCCGATATGTCCTTGTGGCGGATGTTCCAGATAGTAGGACGGATCGCGGTCGAAGCCTACGCCGTCATCCGTTACAGTAAAGATAATATCCGTGTCGGTCATGTACCCTTCGATGGCGATGGAGCCGCCCACTTCACGAGGCTGCAGGCCGTGCTTGATAGCATTTTCGATAATCGGCTGCAAGGTGAGGGACGGGATGCCGTAACTGAAGATTTCCGGGGAAATATTATGCGTTACAAAGAGCTTGTCTCCGTGGCGCGCAATGGAAATTTCCACGAAGGCCATAACCTGCTCCCATTCTTTTTCAATGGAAATGACGCGTCCGTTATATTGCAAGGTGAAGCGGAACATTTGGGAGAACTTGATGAGAAGTCGTCGCGCCTGCTCCGGATTGGTGCGAATGAGGGACGAAATCGTATTCAATGTATTAAATAGGAAATGCGGATTAATCTGCGCATGGAGAGCCTGCATTTTCGCCGCTTCCGTAATCTGCTGCTGACGGTCGATTTCCGTAAGTTCCAGCTGCGTGGAGAAGAGGTCTGCCAAGCCTTGCGCAAAGGCTACGTCCGATGCGTCCGGTACGTGGTTCGGATCGGTGTAATACATTTTCAGGGACCCGATAATGCGTGACTTAATCATCAGCGGTACTACGATGGCGCTCTTCAGCGAACAGTTCGGTACCGTACAGCCGATTTCCTGCGGTGAGTAGGCTATATGAATTGTACCTGATTTTAATGAGTCTAACGTTACGTTTGTCAAATGAGCCGCCACGCCCGGTGCATGGTGTTCCACTTCAGCGCCGATATAGGCCAATACATGGGCCGTATCGGTGATAGACACCGCGTCATAGAGACTGTGCTTCTTGATGATGCGCACAACGGCCGCTGCCGATTCCGGTGTGAGGCCGGTACGGAAGTAACGAACCGTTTCGCGGGCAATGGCCAAAATATTCTGATTCTGGCTGGCTTTTTGAATTTCACGCTGGTGAAGACTGTCCTTCGTGATTTTAATAAATAGGGACAAGCCCAACGAGTTGGCAATAATCATTGGAATGGCGATATCGCTTACCAATATATAGGCCTGTTCGAATGGCTGCGCCACCAATAGGATGATGGCCATTTGCACCACTTCGCCGACGAAGCCTACCACTAAAGCGACCGTCCACGGCACAGGTGTCCGTTTATAATACTTCTGCACAATACCGGCCAGAACCCCTTCTACGATGGAAGAGATGGCACAGGCCAAGGCGGTAAAGCCGCCCAAGGAGTAGCGGTGAATACCGGACACGATGCCGACGGCGCTACCCATAAAAGGTCCTGCAATGAGACCGGCCGCCATGATGCCCACCATACGTGAGTTGGCCAGGGCATCATCAATCGGGATACCGGCGTATGTACCGGCGATGGCGATACTGGAGAAGAGAAGAACGAAAATAATTTTATCGCCCGCTGACAACTTGTGGGCGATAAGACGATCGAATAAACGCATTTGTGAAACGATGAGGCCCAAAACAACCGCCATACTGATGCGTTTAATCATTTCAAATAATAAAACTTCAATGCTCATATGTGATACCTTTACTTCAAAACTCGTAATCCATACAATTTTACTACACTTAAATTAGCATATATATAAAAATATCAAAAACACTCTTGTTTTATTATATCATATGCGGAATTGATATAAATATTTTAATTGAAGTATTGAGAAAATACAGGGTTTTATAGTATTATATAGGTATAGAAAATTTTGAATTTATTGTTTGCTAATATAAAGATAAATGGTAGGCATCATAAGTGTGGTAGGAGGGGACGAATATGTGCGGTTGCGATATGGCGTATAAAACCGGTTTATCCAAGTTGGGCAAAAACATGGAAGGTACTTTACACTTCTTGGTTGAAGTGATTTTACTTTTGAGCTTTACTCGCCTGGCGGTTTTCTGGGTATTCGGTATCGGTAATTTATAATAATTAAGACTAAAGAGACTATTTCGCCATGGCGAGGTAGTCTTTTTTTGACGAGCAATAAACGAAGTAAGAGCAGTAAATGAAGTAAAAGCAGTAGAGAGCAGGGGTTCATATGTTAACACAGTTGCGATTTTTTTTAGCCGTTGTTAAATATCATAATTTCACGGAGGCGGCGGAGTCGTGTAATATTTCCCAGTCCGCCATTTCACAACAAATAAAGGCCTTGGAGCAGGAACTGGGGGTTCAGTTGCTCATTCGCCACAATCGTACCTTTTCATTGACCCCGGCGGGGGAATTATTCGCGCAGCGAGGCACGGTGTTGCTAGCGGATTATGAAAAGTTATGCAGTGATGTGAAGCGTATAGACCATGACAAGGGCGACACCTTGTACTTTGGCTATGTCATAGACTATAGCGGCCCTGAAATCCAGGAGAGCGTGGCCAAGTTCTACGAAACACATCCGAACGTGTCGATTCACGTAACCAGCGGCACCCATGAGGAGCTCTACTGGATGCTTCGCAATGATAAAATCCAGGTGGCTTTCAATGACCAGCGCCGTGCATTTTCCGATGACTATGTGAATGTGGTGTTGCGCCGCAATCCGCTGTTTGTTGAAATTGCCAAGGCAAATCCGATTAGCAACCTGGAAACGGTAAATCTGGACGATTTAAAGAATATACCTTGTATCTTGCTGGCGTCGAAAGAACAGCGAGATATTGAAGCGGCCTTTTATCGCAACGATGTAGGCGTGAAGAGCGACTTTATTTACGTGGAAAACATTGAAGAAGCACGTCTTCTTGTACTGAGCAACCGGGGCTACATGATTGTGGAACGGCCGGATGAAAATGCATTCTTCAACGAACGGGTAATGATGCTCACACTTCGCAACGGATCTGAACAACTGCGACGCACCTATGGCGTGTTTGCGAAGAAAGAACGAAAGAGCCAGCTCGTAAAAGAGTTCCTCTATACCATGATGGACAGCTTCGGCGTCGGCACGGAAAGCATCGTGAAATAGGTGTAAATCAGGTGCAAACGTCTTGCCCCAAAAACTAAAAACAGAATACATTAGATTTGCTTATTGAAAACGACTGTAATAAGAATTGTTCTTACAGTCGTTTTGTTTTATTATAATTACAGAAAGTGAATCACGAACCACGAAATACAGTAACGGAAACGGCAAAACAAGCTGTAGTAAGTGGTGGATAAGTTAATAAAAACAGTGATGAACAAGTTAAAGTAACAATTGGTAAATGATTGTAACATAACATTTAAAAGTTTAGATATGATAAGTAAATTTAAAATATGTGTATAAAAACGATTTAGTTTGAGGGGGACATAACAATGACTATGAATAAAACTTGGTTAATTACCGGCGTATCCAGCGGATTTGGTTTAGAAATGACGAAACAGTTGTTGGAAAAAGGCGACACTGTAATCGGTACGGTACGCAATAAAGAAAAAGTAAAAGATTTGATTGAAAAATATCCGAAAACCTTTGATTGCCAAATACTTGATGTGACAAGCGTTCCAGCTACACGCACGGTTGTGCAGCAGGCGTTTAAAGAACACGGTACCATCGATGTTATTATCTCCAACGCGGGCTACGGTTTATTCGGAGCGGCTGAAGAGTTGAGCGATGAACAGGTGGAACATATTATTGCGACGAACTTGACCGGTTCCATTACCTTCATTCGCAGTGCATTGCCTTACTTGCGCCGTCAAAAACATGGACACATCATTCAGATTTCGTCCTACGGCGGGCAAGTTGCCTATCCGTCAAATTCTTTGTACCATGCCACTAAGTTCGGCGTGGAAGGGTTCTGTGAATCCGTTGCACAAGAAGTAGCGGCCTTCAATGTGAAAGTAACCATCGTTGAACCGGGCGGTGCACGTACAGAATTCCGTTACGGCAGCGCGCAAGTGGCTGACTTAATGCCTGAATATGATCATGTACATGGCTTCTTGAACATGCTGGATCCGAAGAAGGGTTTGGCTGTTGGTGATCCTGTTAAAATGGCGACTCGCATTATTGAAAGCGTAGATCGTGAAGATACACCACTTCACATGGTGTTGGGTTCTCAAGCATTACAAGCAACCATTGAACGCTTGGAAGAACGCGTAGCGGCTTATAAGAAACAAACCGAAGTGGCCGCATCCACAGATATTATTGAATAATTAAGTATGACTAAGATATGGGAGAGGTTTTTATAATGAATCTAGCAAGTTTAAGAAATAATAATATGATATTCCTCGGAATATTGGCCGCCCTTATGGCGGTCAACTCCCTGGCTACCGACGTATACTTACCGGCCATGCCTGTCATGTCTGAAATGTTGGGGCCGGGCGCAGAATTAACTATCAGCGGATACTTATTCGGATTTATGATTGCGCAGCTCGTATGGGGTCCAATCAGTGACCGCATCGGCCGCATTAAACCGCTGATTATGGGTTCTGTATTATTCGTTATCGGTACTATCGGTTGTGCCATGGCCACATCCATGACAAGCCTTGTTATCTGGCGTGTATTCCAGGCCGTAGGTGCCTGCGTAGGCCCAATGTTATCCAGAGCGATGATTCGCGACAGATATTCTGTAACTGATGCAGCTGATAAATTATCCTTGATTACTATGGTTATGGCCGTAGCGCCAATCGTTGGTCCTTCCATGGGCGGTTTCATCGTAACCTTTGCTCCTTGGCAGACAATCTTCTGGGTAGTAGCCGTAATCGGTATTCTGATCGGTGTGGCTGTATTGGCTTTGCCTGAAACCTGGCCGGAAGAACGTCGTCGTAAAGACGGCATTTTAAATGCGTTTAAAGTGTACGGTGAATTGATGAAAGATACAGCGTTTATGAAATATACGCTCGTAGTTGCTTTCTTCTATATGGCAGCTTACGCCATCATCGCAGGTACACCATTCGTATATATTACCTATTATGGAATTCCTGAAATTTATTATGGCTCTTTATTCGCCGCCAATGTTATCGGCGTTATCATTGCCAGCTTCTTTAACCGTCGTTTAGTACGTCGTTATACTTTAGATACATTGTTACGCGCCTCTACGGCCATCGCTTTGATCGGCGCCGTAGTATTGTTAGTATTAATCGGTACAAATTGGCTTGGTGTAGCCGGTGTTATTGCATCCGTAATCGTAATCTTCGGTACAAACGGTATTATCGCTGCCTGTGCCACTGCAGCAGCTCTTAACATGGCCGGTCGTAAAGCCGGTACAGCAGCCGCTCTTATCGGTTCCTTGCAGTACGGCAGCGGCATTGTGTCCTCTATCGGTTTGGCTGTATTTGCAAATGGTACACCATGGCCAATGGGCATTATTACCTTAGTCAGCCTCATTATCTGTGCGTACCTCGCTTGGACTAACAAACAATCTGAACCTGTGGCAACCGAAGTAGAAGTAAATCACGCTGACGAAGAAGTAGATGGAATGGCTGTAGACTCTGCCAGATAAGTACTACAAAATAGAAAAGAACGTGTTGTAATTGTATAGGCGAAAGTACACGTAAAGCATAATTTTACAAATTACAATTTACTTTACATTTCGCTTTACAATTAAAACCAATTGGTATATAATTAGTAACGTTCTATGGATCACTAGCTCAGCTGGCAGAGCACCTGACTCTTAATCAGGGTGTCCAGGGTTCGAACCCCTGGTGATCCACCACAAAATAAAAGCAAACCGCTTTATACATGATATGTATAAGGCGGTTCTTTTTTTATGTCTAAAATCAAGTTTTATTATGCGTGAAATGTGTAACATACTTGCATATAGAAAATATTAGAAATATAAAAATAACTAGTGAAGCATCGGATTCAAATTATTTGATTTGAAGATTCAATAGTTGTCAATTTTCCTTATATTTAGCAATTTACTTGAAATTTAATTTCACTCAAACCGATTGAAAATTAATAATGAGTTGCTTAATGCAATCTTCATGATGTATAAAAATAATTTTGATGACATGAAAATTATTGATAAATAACTATGAGATAATAATGAAGAATAATATCAAAACTTGAAAATGAGATTGACACTATCTATTTATATAGCTAAAATTAAAGTGAATGATTAATGAATAAGGTATAATTAAACGGTATGTTCGGGAGTGTTTACACATAGTGTTTAATTGATAACAAAGTTTAAATCATCTCAAAAAAGAGCATAATTATTAAATCTGTTTATGAATAAAAAGGGGCGGATTTTATAGAATTTATGGAGTTAGTGAAACAAAAATTTTTGATTATCAACTTTTTTGAAAAAACTTGCAAATACTTAGCAATTTGTGTGATTCTAAACGATTTGTTAATTGTAAGGAGGCTTTATAGATGAATCGTCATTATAAAGTAGTATGGAGTCGAGTAAAACACATGTATGTGGTTGTGTCAGAGCTAGCCAAGAATAATGGCAAAGCTGCTTCAACAAAGAGCAGCGTAGGCCAGAAACTCGGGGTAGCTCTTTCTGTCTTGGCACTGTGTGCGGGGATGACGGCGGGAGTTAGTGCGGCTGATCAGTATTACAGTGCTAATGATATGGGTGGTCGCTTGGCTAATATGGGTAACCAAGATAATAGTGGTGCACAAGGTATTGGTTCTGTAGCAGCCGGTGTGGGGGCTAAGGTAAATTCTGCCAGTGGTAGTTTCCAAGGTGCTATGGCCACTGTTGTAGGTTCTTTGAATACTGTGGCGGCAGGTACTCAAACCGTAGTTCCGTTTGATGGTGTTGCCAATGCTATTGTTGGTGCAGCTAATGCTACGCAGAATGCCAATGCCACCTTGATTTTTGGTGCCGGTAATGCCGTAACCAATTCTTATGGTGATGTAACCTTTAATATTGGTAATGTTGATCCGACGGATCCCATAGCTACTGCTAAAGCTTTAGCTGCTTCGGTAGGCAACAGTGGCGGTCAAGTTTTGGTTGTTGGTGGTGCTAATACCGTAGATTATGCTCGCTTCTCCGCTATTACCGGTGTAAGTAACTCCTTAACAGGTAATTCAAGTAATGGTAGTGAATATAACTTTATTACCGGTGCAAAAAATACCTTATCAAATACAGACAGTACATATGTAATCGGCTCGAGCAATACCGTATCCGACGGGACTTCCAATGTTGTAATTGGCGATAAACGTAAATTAACAGGCGCGACAAATGATGTTGTCATCGGCTCTGCTGACGAAGAAATGGAAACGACCGTATCCGATGCAACTATTTTGGGCCATAATGCCAATGCAACCGTAGCTGACGGTGTCGCTTTGGGATCTAACTCTGTTGCTAGCGTAGCAGCCGGTGTTGCAGGTACCGTGCCGACGGGGACTACTGTTTCCGATACAGATAAAGCAAGTGCAACTTGGACGTCTACTTTAGGTGCAGTCTCTGTTGGTGATACTGCTAATAATTTAACTCGTCAGATTACAGGCGTAGCAGCCGGTACTCAGGCTACCGATGCGGTTAACGTGGCACAACTTAATGCGGTAAATACAGTGGTAAATACGAATACGACAAGCCTTAGTGCTTTGCAAACAACCGTAGCTGCCAATGCACCTCACTTTATTCAGATAAATACAGGCACAAGTGGCACCAACTATAATAACAATGGTGCTCCGGGAACCGATTCAATTGCTATCGGTCGAGCTAACACGGCAGCTAATAGGAGTATTATTATTGGCCAAGGCACAATTAGTAATAATGATGCCTCTAAGGCTAAGGGAAACGGTGATGTTGCTATCGGTGTTGCAGTACAAGTCAATAACTATGTAAACCAAGGTGGCGGCATTGCTATCGGTTATAACGCACGTAGTGAAAATATGAATGGTCGTCAAGAATATTATTTAGGTTTAGGCCAGACAAAATATAGTGGCGGTGGCTTTTTTAGCATTGGCACACCGGATAATCCAGAAAATATGGTGACCGGTATTGCTATAGGCAGAAACTCTTTTGCACGTTCCGGTAGTACCATGGTGGGGACGCATAATTATTCTGGAGCTATAGGTGATGTCACTCTTAGTACAAATCCTGCTTCAAGTATGCTTCAACCTAACTTGAGCCCTTTCGCTACCACTATTGGTGCAAATAGCTTTAGTGCAGGTGCCATGTCTACTGTTACCGGTGTTTACTCGATTGCTACTTCGGATTATAAAGGTCTTGGCGGCTTTAATTTTGATGATACGGCTAAAGCACCTAAAAACTTTGGGGCCACCATTATGGGCTCATTAAATAGTATCGAATCGGCAACTTCAGAAAATAATGCGGCCGGGGTAGCTACGAGTATTGTAGGTCTTGCCAATGTGGCTAATAATGCAAACGGTGCTTTGATTTTTGGTGCAGGTAACGAAATTAGCAATTCGATTACTGATATTGATGTGCCTCAAGATAGTACTATTAGTTCGGCCAAAGCATTACAGACTAAACTGATGAGTGCAATTAAGTCATCTAATAGTGGCGGCTCGACTATGGTAATGGGTGGTGGCAATAAAGCTGACTACACTCAATTATCTTCGGTCATCGGTGTTAATAATACTTTGAGCGGTACAAGTGATGATATCAGTACATACAATTATATTTCCGGTTTTAATAATACGGCATCAAATGTGGATAATGTAACTGTAATTGGTAGAAATCGTAACGTAACCGGTGCTGATAATAGTATCGTTATCGGTAGAGCTGATTCGACTCTTGAAACAACAGCTAGCGATGCTGTTGCTATTGGTAGAAATACAAATGTGACTATTGATGGAGGTACAGCACTTGGGCTTAACTCTATTGCTAGTGTTGATAAAGGTAGTATAGGTTATGATCAATCCGGTAAAATTACGGACACAACTAACCTTGCAGGAAATAATCAGGCACAATATGATGCACTTCAAGCTACAATTACAACGAATAAACAGACTGTTAGCGATTTGAATGCGACAATTACTCAATTAGAAGAAGAACAGAGTCAATATAATTGGTGGGATAATGAGTACTTTACTATAGCTAGCCAAATCAAGGAAAATCAAGAAAAATTGGCAACGGCTGAAGCAGAGTTAACCAGTAATGAGATTGCTGCGGATAAGATGATTGCTGCTTGGCAGGCGACCGGTGCGTCGGTATCTGTTGGTGATAGTTCAACAGGTTTAAGTCGTCAGATTACTAACGTAGCAGCCGGTACAAATGATACCGATGCTGTTAACGTAGCACAGCTCAAAGCTGCTAAAGTAGAAGTAGTGGGCTCCGGAGATAATGTTACAGTTACTAGTGATAATTCCGAAGGTTATACTAAGTACACCGTAGCTGCTACTGATACACAAGTAACGGGTCTTTCTTTGGATAAAAATACACTTACGCTTACGCAGAATGGTCTTGAACCGCTTACAGTAGAAGGTATTGCGACTACAGCGGATCTTGCAGCAGATAAGACGCACTTCTTCAGCGTAAACTCCGGAACCAGTGGCACTAACTATAATAACGATGGCGCAAAAGGCACAGATTCTATTGCAATCGGTAAAGCCAGCACAGCTGCAGATAATAGCATTGCTATCGGTAATGGTGCCAGCGTTTCTGATAGTAATGGTGGTAAAGGCAGCGGTGATATTGCTATCGGTAACGGGGCGAAAATTAATAACTATGTTGACCAAAGTGCAAGTATTGCAATCGGTCAAAATGCACAAATTGATAATATGTCCGGTATGCAAGAGTTTATGTTTGGGCTAGGACAAACTAATTATAATATAGTTGATAGACCTGGTGGCGGTATGGCATTTATTCCGGAAGATCCTTCGAAAGTAGCTACCGGCATTGCAATCGGTGAAAACACCTTCGTTCGTACCGGTGGTTTGATGATTGGTACGCATAATTATCGTGGAGCTTTAGGCGATGTTGATGTAGATAGTGCCAATATCCGTGCTACCGGTGTTAATGTTAATAGTACGACTTTAGGTACAAACAGCTATAACAGCGGAGCTTTTGCCACTATTGTAGGTTCATACTCCATTGCCAGTGGTAACTATGCCAGCGGTGGTGATGAGAATAATGCCGGCAAAAATCTGGGAACTACTATTGTAGGTTCTTTGAACAGTGTAGAATCCTCTACTGCTGAAAATACAACATCTGGTGTAGCCAATAGCGTTGTTGGTTTTGCAAACCGTACCTTTAATTCAAATGGATCTTTAATCTTTGGTGCAGGGAATGAGATTACTAACTCTGTAAGTGAAATTGAAGGGGTAAATCTTACTCTTGATGGTTCTGCAAAAGATTTACAAACTGGTTTAATAGAAGGTATTAAGGCATCCAATAGTGGCGGTTCAACGCTTGCGATTGGTGGTGCCAATAAAGCCGATTATACATTGGAATCGGCACTTATCGGTGTTAATAATACCTTAAAAGGAACTGATAGTGCTGTTAGCCAATATAACTTATTGACTGGTTATAATAATACGGCAACAAGTGTAGAAAATGTTACTGTAACAGGTAGTAACAACACAGTTAGTGGTTCTACTTCTATCGTTAACCTAGGTAATGAAAATGCTGTAGCAGACTCGAATAATACGATTCTCCTTGGCGATAATCGTACCGTAACCGGCTCTGACAACAGCGTTATCTTAGGTCGAGCTAATAGCACGACGACGAACAGCACCTTCCGTGCTGCAGCCGATACAACACTGACGACTACGGCGGATAACGTAGTCGTTATGGGCTACAACGCTAACGCGACTGTAGACGACAGTGTCGCTTTAGGCTCCAACTCTGTAGCAAGCGTTGATAAAGGCGTGGCAGGCTATAATCCAAGCACTAAAGAATTAACCGGTACCGCTTGGACTTCTACTGTAGGTTCTGTATCTGTGGGTGATGCAGCAAATGAGATTACTCGTCAGATTACGGGTGTTGCAGCCGGTACTGCAGATACTGATGCCGTTAACGTAGCACAATTAAAAGCAAACAAAGTAGATTTAAAAGCAGGCGATAAAGTAACGATTACGTCTGCTGTAGCTGATGATGGTGCTACTACCTATACAATTGCTTCGACTGATACGAATACAGTCTTGGCAAAAGGCGAAATTACATATAGCACTAACGGTGCTGACGGTACTTTAGTCTTAACGGATTCTGATAATAATCCTGTTGAAGTAACCGGTTTGAAGAACACCTTTGTAGAAAGTGCGGCTTTGGATACAGATACACATACCTTAACACTTACTCGCAATGAGGGCGCCCCTATTCAGGTAACCGGTATTGCAACCACTGCTGATATTACGGCCAATAAAGTTAAATACTTCTCTGTAAAATCTGAATTAGCAGCTAACCAAAACAATGACGGTGCTAAGGGCACAAATTCTGTTGCTATCGGCCCTAACGCTGTAGCAGAACATGAAAATGGCATAGCCTTGGGGACGAATGTTCTTTCCGGTGGTAAGGGCAGCGTTGTAATCGGTAGTGATGCTCGAGTTGCACAAAATATTGCTTTGGAAGGTAGTATTGTTATCGGTAAAGGTGCTGAAGCCTTCACCGGTGGCGGTGAACAAGAGGCTTTGTTGGGAATGGATCCTACCAATTGGCCTAAGCGAGGTTCCGGTGGATATGATAATCCGACTGATGCCAGCCGCGTAGCTACATCTATTGTTATCGGTACCAATGCTTATGGTCGTACCGGTACAATTGACATTGGTGATCGTGTGTACAAAGGCACCATGGGTGGTAAAGAAATTACGGATAAAAATTCCAGCTTCCATGTAAATCAGACTACCTTGGGGACAAACAGTTATAATAAAGGGTTGTTCTCAACTATGGTAGGCTCTTACTCTATTGCAACAGGTGGGTTTACAGGTGATGGCGGAAGAAATACGCTGGCTTATGGTGCACAAAACTTTGGTGCAACCGTAATGGGCTCCTTGAACAGTATTCGTTCAAACGGCAGTGGTAGTTTATTTAATCCTTCTTACCAAGGTGTTGCCAATACTATCGTTGGTTTAGGGAATATTACGGATAACACTAATGGTTCCTTAGTATTTGGTGCCGGTAATAAGATTACTAATTCGATTACTGATATTTCTATGCCAACGAGTGGAGCTGACTCTGTAGATGCTATGGTGGATAAGCTTCAGGATACGATTAAAAAGTCCAGTAGCGGTGGTGCAACGTTAGCTATTGGTGGTGGCAATACTGCTGATTATACACGTAGATCTTCTATTATTGGTGTTAACAACACATTGACCGGCGCAAGCAGTAATATTAGTCAGAATAATGCGTTGACTGGGTATAACAATAAGGCAACTAATGTAGATAATGTAACTGTGACCGGTACTAATAATACCGTAACAGATACAACGACGGCTGTTGTAATTGGTGATAATCGTACATTAACTGGTGTAAATAACAATGTTATTCTCGGCTCTGCAGACTCTGCGCTAGAAACAACTGTTAGTGACGCAGTAGCTGTTGGTAGAAATGCTAATGTTACTATTGAAGGTGGCGTAGCTCTTGGCGCTAACTCTGTGGCTCGTACAGATAAGGGCGTTGTAGGTTATGATCCATCTGGTAGAATTACCGATGCGGATAGTATTTTAGGTAGTAATACGCAGTATCAGAGCTTACAGACGGAAGTAACCGATGCACAAACAACTATAACTACGTTAAATAGTGAAGCTGCTGAATTACAAGGATACATGGATCAAATTAAGCAGATAGACCCTAATGGTTATGAACAGCAAGAAGCTTATCAAGCTTTCAAAGCTCAGTATGATGCTAAACAAACTGAAATCACTGCAGCTCAGGCTGATTTGGACAGCAAACAAAGTGCATTGGCTGAAGCCGGTAAAGCTTTGTATACATGGCAGTCCACAGCCGGATCGGTATCTGTAGGTGATGTTTCTAAAGGTATCACTCGTCAGATTACAGATGTAGCAGCTGGTACGGCTGATACTGATGCCGTAAACGTAGCACAGTTGAAAGCTAATAAAGTAACAGTAGCAGCAGGCAATGATAATGTTACAGTTACATCTACTGCGGCTGATGATGGTGGTACAATGTATACCGTTGCATCGAAAGACACCTACACTACGAAGGGGACTTACGATGCAGACAGCAAGAAGATTACATTCACTCAGAACGATACCGAGAAAAACTATGAAGTGGATTTAAGTGGTATTACAGATAATATTGACAAAGGCTTAAGCTTTGCCGGTGATTCCGGAGATGCTATTAACAAGCAACTGGGTGAAACCATGGATATCGTCGGCGGTGCTACTGATGTGACGACCGGCAGCAATATCGGTGTGGTTTCCGCAGATGGTAAACTCAATGTTCGGTTGGCGAAAGACCTTACGGGCTTGAACAGTGTCAAAGTCGGTGATGCGGTAACCCTCGGTACAACCGGTTTGACAATCACTAATGGTCCGTCCGTTACAACAACCGGTATCAATGCGGGCAATCAGAAGATTACTAATGTAGTAGCCGGTGTAGCGGATACTGATGCAGTCAACGTATCTCAATTGAATGCTAATAAGATTCATTACTTCCAGGTAAATTCTGCGGCTAACGGCACTAACTATAATAACAACGGTGCAACCGGTACTGATGCAATTGCTATTGGTAAAGCAACTGCAATGCCACATAACAGCGTTGTTATTGGTAATAATGCACAAGCCCTAGATAGTAACGGCGGCAAAGGTAGTGGTGATATTGCCATCGGTAACGGCGCAAAAATTAATAACTATGCAGATCAGAGCGCAAGTATTGCTATCGGTCAAAATGCACAAATTGATAATATGGCAGGGCAACAGGAAGCGCTATTTAGCCTAGGTCAGACGACATTTAGTGGTAGTATTGCCACAAGCTCAAGAATACCTGCAGACCCATCTAAAGTGGCAACTGGTATCGCCATTGGTGAAAATACATTCGTTCGTTCCGGTGGTTTAATGATTGGTACTCATAATTACCGTGGTGCTTTGGGCGATGTGGATGTTGATAGTGCTAATACTCGGGCAACTGGCGTTAACATCAATGCAACGACTTTAGGTACTAACAGTTATAACAATGGTGCTTTTTCTACTATTACCGGTGCTTACAATATTGCCACAGGTAACTATCTAGGTGGTCGAAACACTTTTGATGCAGGGAAAAACTTCGGTGCTACTATTATGGGCTCCTTGAATAGTGTGGAATCGGCAACAGCATCAAGTCGCTACTCCGGTATCGCGAACAGCGTTGTCGGTACAGCAAACCGCACATTTAACGCTAATGGATCCTTGATTTTTGGTGCGGGCAATGAAATTACCAACTCGGTTACTACTATTAATGCACCTACATCAGCAGGTGATTCAGCTAAGGCTTTACAGGATACTTTGATGAGTACTATTAAGTCTTCTGCTAGTGGTGGCTCGACTCTTGCAATCGGTGGCGGCAACAAAGCTGACTATACTTTACGAACCGCGATTATTGGTGTAAACAATACAGTGACAGGTACGAGCAGTAACGTTAGTCAGGAAAACTATGTTACCGGGTATAACAATACCGGTACTAATGTAGATAATGTAACAATTATCGGTACAAATCGTACGGTATCCGATGCAGCTAATAGCGTAGTTATCGGCTCGGCTGATTCTGTAATGACATCAAGTGCTAGTGATGCGGTTACTATCGGTCGAAATGCAAATACAACTATTGATGGTGGTGTAGCTTTAGGTTCCAGCTCTGTAGCAAGTGTTGATAAAGGTGCAGTAGGCTATAATCCAAGCGTTGAAGAATTGACTGATGCTGAAAAAGCAAGTGCGACTTGGACGTCTACCTTGGCGGCTGTTTCTGTAGGTGATAGTGATAATAACTTGACACGTCAAATCACCAATGTAGCAGCAGGTACTAATGATACTGATGCTGTTAACGTAGCACAGTTGAAAGCTAATAAGGTAACCTTGACCGCAGGTGATAATGTAACAATTACGCCTACGACTGCCACCGATGGCTCAACGGATTATAAGATTGCGTCCACAGATACGAATACATATGTAACAGAAGGTTCATTGAGTGCGGATGGAACATTAACACTTACTCGAAATGACAAGGGTGCTGTTATTATAAAAGGTTTGGCTACAAAAGATGATGTGGCTAATAGTGAGACACATTATTATAGTGTAAATGATAGAGGCAATACTGTTGCCAACTATGATAATAAAGGAGCTAAAGGTGGCATGTCCTTAGCTGCAGGACCGGCAGCATCGGCTTATGGTTCGGCATCAACAGTAACTGGGGCATTCTCTCGTATTGAAGGTAATGGCGAAAATGGTATGAGTGTTGGTTTCCAAGGTGCTACGGCTTCTGTATACGGTTCCTTCAACGTTGTAGGTGCACAATCCGGAACAACCTTTGATGGCGTAGCCAACAGTATTGTCGGTGTAGCTAATAAAACAGAAAATGCCAATGCCGCATTAATTATGGGGGCCGGTAATAAGATTACAAACTCGTATCGTCCGGTAGACATGACTACTGTAGGGCCTTTAGCTAGTGGCATGCAGAAAGCTATTGATTCTGGTGATACGGATGATATGATTACGGCCTTAAGCGATATGGTAAAAACTAGCGGTGGTGCAGTTCTTGCTGTAGGTGGAGCTAATACGGCTGACTATGCATTACTTTCTAAAGTGGTTGGGGTAGGGAATACTTTGACAGGTACTGAAGGTAATGAAAGTAAGCTTAATATGCTTGACGGGTATATGAATACAGGTACTAATGTTAATAATGTTACAATTATCGGTAGCGGTAATACTGTGACTAATACCAATAAAGCAATTGTTCTTGGTGATAGTAGACAATTAACAAGTGCTTCCAATAGTGTAATCCTTGGTTCAGCAGATAGAACTATGGCAACAACGGTGGCTGATGCGACTGCTATTGGTCATAATGCCAATGTGACCGTAGCTAATGGCGTTGCCTTAGGCTCTGGTTCTGTAGCAAGTGTTGATGCAGGTGTTGCAGGCTATGATGTAGAGACTGAAAAGGCATCTACAAATACAACAGCAACATGGAAATCTACAGCAGCTGCTGTCTCCGTAGGTGATACAGCTAATAATATTACTCGCCAGATTACAGGTGTTGCAGCAGGTATGGAAGATACTGATGCTGTTAACGTGGCACAGTTGAAAAAAGTTGCCCAGGCAGCTTCCGATGCCGGTAATACAACGTTGAAGTTTACCGGTGATGATACAACAGCTGAAATTTCCCGAGGTAATAATGATGTCCTCAATATTACTGGCGGTGCAGCTAGCAGTAACTTAACCGATGGTAACATCGGTGTTGTAAAAGACGGCGATACTGCACTGAAAGTTAAATTATCTAAGGATCTTACTGGTTTGAATAGTGTTGCAGTTGGTGATGTAGTAACCCTTGGTACAACCGGCTTGACTATCACTAATGGTCCATCTGTTACTACTACAGGCATTGATGCAGGTAGTAAAACAATTACTAATGTAGCTAATGGTGTGAACCCTACTGATGCAGTTAACGTATCTCAGTTGAATGCGAATAAAGTAACAGTAGTAGCAGGCAATGATAATGTTACAGTTACACCTACTACTGCTGATGATGGCGCTACAACGTATACAGTTGCATCAAAAGACACCTACACTACTAGTGGCACTTATGACGCTAACAGTAAGAAAATTAAATTTGTGCAGAACGATACTAAGAAGAACTATGAAGTAGATTTAAGTGCTTTGGCTACAAGTGATGAAGTAGCGTCCAGCGCAACTCATTACTACAGTGTAAATGATAGAGGTAGTACTGTAGCAAACTATGATAATACAGGGGCTAAAGCCGGAATGTCGATAGCTGCAGGACCGGCAGCATCGGCCTATGGTTCGGCATCAACAGTAACCGGGGCATTCTCTCGTATTGAAGGCAATGGCGAAAATGGTATGAGCGTTGGTTTCCAAGGCGCTACGGCTTCTGTATACGGTTCCTTCAACGTTGTAGGAGCACAATCCGGAACAACCTTTGATGGCGTGGCCAATAGTATTGTCGGTGTAGCTAATAAAACAGAAAATGCCAATGCCGCATTAATTATGGGGGCAGGTAATAAGATTACAAACTCGTATCGTCCGGTAGATATGACTACTGTAGGGCCTTTAGCTAGTGGTATGCAGAAAGCTATTGATTCTGGTGATACAGATGATATGATTACGGCCTTAAGCGATATGGTAAAAACTAGCGGTGGTGCAGTTCTTGCTGTAGGCGGAGCTAATACGGCTGACTATGCATTACTTTCTAAAGTGGTTGGGGTAGGGAATACTTTGACAGGTACTGAAGGTAATGAAAGTAAGCTTAACATGCTTGACGGGTATATGAATACAGGTACTAACGTTAATAATGTTACAATTATCGGTAGCGGTAACACTGTGACTAATACCAATAAAGCAATTGTTCTTGGTGATAGCAGACAATTAACAAGTGCTTCCAATAGCGTAATCCTTGGTTCGGCAGATAGAACTATGGCAACAACAGTAGCCGATGCAACTGTGATTGGCCATAATGCAAATGTAACGGTGGCTAATGGTGTAGCGTTAGGTTCCGGTTCTGTAGCAAGTGTTGATGCAGGTGTTGCAGGTTATGATGTAGAGACTGAAAAGGCATCTACAAATACAACAGCAACATGGAAATCTACAGCGGCTGCCGTATCTGTAGGTGATGCTGCTAATAATGTTACTCGTCAAATTACAGGCGTTGCAGCCGGTATGGAAGATACTGATGCGGTTAACGTGGCACAGTTGAAAAAAGTTGCGCAGGCAGCTTCCGATGCCGGTAATACAACTCTGAAATTTACCGGTGATGATAAGACAGCTGAAATTTCCCGAGGCAATAATGATGTCCTCAATATTACCGGCGGTGCAGCTAGCAGTAACTTAACAGATGGTAATATCGGTGTGGTAAAAGACGGCGATACTGCATTGAAAGTTAAATTATCTAAAGATCTTACAGGCTTAAATAGTGTTGCAGTTGGTGATGCAGTGGCCCTTGGTACAACAGGCTTGACAATCACTAATGGGCCATCCGTTACTACAACAGGTATTGATGCAGGTAGTAAAACAATTACTAATGTAGCTAATGGTGTGAACCCTACCGATGCAGTTAACGTATCTCAGTTGAACGCTAACAAAGTAACTGTAGTTGAAGGTGAGAATGTAAAACTTAACACTGTGAAAACAGATGATGGTACTACTTATACGGTAAATGCTATTGATACCAAGGTAACCGGTGGTACGGCTACCTATGATAAATCTACGGGTGCAGGGACAATCACGTTGACTACAACTGATGTTGCAAATCCGGTAAAAGTTACTGGGCTCCAGGATACTTATGTAACGGATGTTGATTTGGAGGATCATACATTAACCATTACGCAAAATGCAGGAAATCCGTTTGTTGTTAATAACATTGCAACATTGGATGATGGTTTGAACTTTACAGGCGATACGGCAGGCGTAACAATTGCTAAGAAATTGAATTCGACCTTATCTATTACCGGTGGTATCACAGACGAAACAAAACTTTCAGATAATAACATCGGTGTTGTTGCTAAGGCTGATGGCGGTTTAACTGTTAAGTTGGCTAAAGATCTCACAATGGCTGACGGTAGCATCTCCTTCAATAACGGTGTTAAATTATCCAGCACAGGCCTCGACAATGGCAACCAGAAGATTACTAACGTAGCAGCCGGTACAGCTGATACTGATGCTGTTAACGTAAGTCAGTTGAATAGTGCTATTAAAGGTGCAAAACATACTGAAGTTACCTTAAATGGCAATGCTCCAACTGCAGGCGCTGATGGTGCTTTAGGCAGCTACATCGGAACCGGCAACCTTACTATGGCTGTGAAAGATGTTGACGGTCAGAAGGTTTATGACTTGAAGATGAGTAATAACCTTGTAGCCGGTACTCCTGGTGCAGATGGTAAAAACGGCGAAGCCGGTAGCGTTACTATTATCGGTGAACCTGGTTCAGCAGGTGCTGACGGTAAGAATGCAAGTGCCAACATTATCGTAAAAGACGGGTCTAACGGTCTTGATGGTAAAGACGGATTTACTCGTGTTGTTTATACAGATGAAGATGGCACTCCACATGAAGTGGCAACATTGGATGATGGTTTGAATTTCACTGGCGATACTGCAGACGTAACAGTTTCCAAGAAACTGAATGAAACATTATCGATTACCGGTGGTATCACTGATGCAGATCAACTTACTACCGTAGATAATATCGGTGTTGTAGCAAGCGACAGTGGCTTAAAAGTAAGATTGGCTAAAAACTTGAACGACCTTAACAGTGTTCGTGTTGGTGGTTCTGTTGAAGGTCAAGGCATCTACATTGCTAACCAGACCGGTGTTAAAACTACTACGAATAAAACTGAAGATGGATTGTTCATCACAGGTTTAACTAATACGACTTGGAATCCTACGACGGATGGTATCGTAAGTGGTCGTGCAGCTACTGAAGATCAATTACAATCTGTATATAATACAATTAACTCCACTGTAAAAGCCAATAAAGTCGTTGAAGGTAAGAATATTACTGTAACTGAGCTTGCGAATGGTGCAGGTACTCAGGTAGCATTGAAAGATGATATCACTCTTGGTGATGCATCTGGTAAGAACGTAGCTATTAGTGGTACAAACGGCACAATCACAGCCGGTGATGGTGGCTCTAACCAAGTCGCTATTGATGGTACTAACTCCACGATTACTGCAGGTACTGGAGATAACAAGGTAACTGTAGATGGTAACAGCGGCCTTGTAACAGTTGGCGATACTACGAAAGGTGCAATTTCTATCGGCAACCAAACAGTTACACCAAAAGTTGTAGGTGCTGATGGTACTGAAACTGATGGCACAGCTCAAACTGGTAAATACATTACAGGCCTTGATAACACTACTTGGGATCCAACCGGTGAAGGTTATGTAGCCGACCGTGCAGCTACTGAAGGTCAGTTGAAAGATATTGCCGACCAAATCAGCAACATCGACACAGCTGTTAAATCTTCCAGCCGTGTATTCGAAAGTGACAGTGGAGCTGATGCAGGTAGCTTAGTAACTGTTAAGAATACAGATCCAATGAAACTCAAAGGCGGCGCTACCGGTGAATTGTCTGATGGAAACATCGGCGTTGTAAATAACAGCGATAAGACTGGTTTTGACATCAAGTTGGCTAAAGACATCAAAGATATTAACACTATTCAAGTAAACAATAGCGTTAAGATTGGTATCGGTGATAAACAGACTACTATCGAAGGCGACACTATCAATACTGGTTCTGTAACTACAGGTAACACAACGATTAACAATGGTGGGTTAACGATTAAGAACGAAGATCCTACGAAGAACATTACTATCGAAAACAACAACATCAGCATGGGTGGTAATGTAGTTCAGAACGTTGGCGACGGTGTAAATGCAACTGATGCAATTAACAAAGGTCAATTTGACCGCGCTATCAGCAGCATTGACAACGGCATGGGTCAAATGAACAACCGAATCAACAAACTGGATAATCGTGTTGACCGCGTTGGTGCCGGTGCAGCCGCTCTCGCAGCATTGCATCCATTAGAATTCAGCCCTGAAGCTAAATGGGAAGTTTCCGCCGGTGTAGGTAACTACAAAGGCGCGAGTGCCGTAGCATTAGGTGCGTTCTATCGTCCAAACGGCGACACAATGTTCAGCGTTGGAACTTCCTTAGGCGGTGGTGAAAACATGATCAACGCCGGTGTAACCTTGCGTGTTGGTGATGGTGAAACCCAGAACTATCCTTCTAAGAAGGTAATGGCTCAAGAAATTACTGATTTGAAAGCAGTAGTAGCTGATCAAAACGAACGTCTTGCATCGCAAGATGAACGTATTGAAGAATTAACAAGACTCGTTAATACGTTAATCAGCAGCCGATAATATAACCTTCAGTTTTAGAACACTTAGTGGCTTATGCCGGTAAGGATAAAAAATGAACCGGTTATATGAACGGACTAACAACTGAATAGAGACAAATAGAAAGGAGCTGTGGCGACTTAGGTCGCTGCAGCTCCTTTTTGTGTTGAATAAAATGATAATTATTTGAATAAAGCGATGATTGGATAAAATGAACGATAATCATATGAGTAAAAATGCATGAGGAAAGAATGAGTTGGTGATTTTCGTATATAAAATAAATTTTCGAAGGGCTGGAGATAATTTATAAAATATTTTTATGAAATTAAATCTGATTTTAAAATGAAGAAGGATTACAATACAAATTGTTATTTATAAAATGATAATTTGTAATAATGATGAAATGTAATATTAAAATACTGCGAAAATTGATAAAAAAGTGAGATTTTTAGGGGATAGATGAGGAATAAAATCAAAATTTTGGCGATGTCTTAATTATATCAAAATTGAATAAAGAGTGAATTAAATGAAATTTTTGTGAAAAATACACATTTAGTTTATTCGATATGATTGACAGTTATCGATATAACCTATACAATAAGCTGAGTTAATAAAAGAGATTATCGTTTTCAAAATCTCTTGATTGTGTGATTTTTAAATGAACTTAAGTGAGTATTGTGTGAAAGCTCGAATCTTAGGAGGTTCTGCTAATGAATAAGCAGTATAAAGTAATTTGGAGTAAAGTAAAAAATAGTTATGTGGTAGTGTCCGAATTAGCAAAACGCCACGGCAAATCTGAATCCGGAAGCGTAACTAAATACGTTTCCATGGCTACAGCCTTAGCTGTTGTTGCATTAATTTCCGCATCCGGAATTGGTACAGTTGAAGCGGTTTCCGATATTAAAGTTGGTGACGGGTCCAAAACTAGCAACTATGTTAACCAGGTAGGTAGTATTGCTATCGGTAATGATGCCTATGTTGAGAATATGTATGGTAATCAGGAAAAAACGTTTACCTTTGGTCAAACCGATTTAACTCAGTTGGCAGCCGGTATTGCCATTGGTCAGAATACCTATGCTCGTTCCGGCAGCGTTATGATTGGCGACCACAAGTATGTAGGTGCTCTTGGTGATGTTACAGTTGACGGTTCCTCTAATACAGGTGTGCGTGCTAAATCGTTATACATCAATTCCACTACGCTTGGTGCGAACGCTTACAACTCAGGTTCTTTTTCCACAGTAAATGGTTCCTATTCCATTGCAACATCTGATTACCAAGGTCTTGGTGGTTTTGCCGGTCTTTTTGACGGACCGAAAGCAGCTAAAAACTTTGGTGCTAACATCTATGGTTCTTTGAACAGCATTGAATCCGCTACCTCTTCATCCAACTACTCCGGCGTAGCAAGCAGTGTTATTGGTACGGCAAACAGAACAGCTAACTCTAATGGTGCATTAATCTTCGGTGCGGGCAATGAAATTACAAACTCTATTACAGCGATTTCTGCTCCATCCAGTGGCGGTGCATCTGCTAAAGAATTGCAGACAACTTTGATGACTAGCATTAAGAACTCTCAAAGTGGTGGTGCCACACTTGCAATCGGTGGTGGTAATACAGCTGACTACACGCAGAAAACTTCGATTATTGGTGTAAACAATACTGTTAAAGGCACAAGCAGTAACATCAGCCAGTACAACTCTGTAACCGGCTTTAACAACACGGCGACTAATATAGACAATACAATTGTTGTTGGTACTAATAGAACATTGTCTAACTTGGCTGATACAGTTGTAATCGGTTCTGCTGATTCCGCGTTAGCAACAACTGCCAGTGATGCTGTGGCTATCGGTAGCAATGCCAATGTAACGGTTAATGGTGGTGTGGCCTTAGGTTCCGACTCTGTAGCCAGCGTAGCATCCGGTGTAGCCGGTTATAACCCTAGAACTAAAGCGGCATCTACAGATACATCCGCAACTTGGCAGTCCACATTAGGCGCTGTTTCCGTAGGTGTTCCTACTGATGGCGGTGCAGCTACTGCAACTCGTCAGATTACAGGCGTTGCAGCCGGTATGCAGGACACTGATGCTGTTAACGTAGCACAGCTCAAAGCTTCTAAAGTGAATTTAGACGCAGGTGAAAATGTAACCATTACGTCTGCTACTGAAAATGACGGTTCTACTACTTATAAGATTACAGCTACTGACACTAATACAACATTGGCTAGCGGCACAATCTCCTACGCCGGTACTGATGGTACCTTGGTATTGACTGATTCTACAGGTAAAACTGTTGAAGTAACAGGTATCAAGAACGCCTATGTAACAAGTGCATCGTTAAGTGGTAACACATTGACACTGACTCGTAATGACGGTGGTACTGTTACTGTAGACGGCATTGCGTCCTCCACAGATATTACAAATTTAACAAATACAATTAATGCTAATAAAACTCATTTCTACAGTGTTAACTCCACTGATACTACAGCCGGCAACTACAACAATAACGGTGCTACCGGTTCTAATGCATTGGCTGCCGGTGTAGCTGCTAGTGCTCAGACCAACAATTCCGTGGCTATCGGTACAAATGCTCGTGTGCTGGGTAATGGTGGTAATAGAGACACCGGCACAGGCAGTATTGCGATCGGTGAAAACGCAGTCGTTACTACTAACGGTCTTAACTTAACAAGTATTGCTATGGGTAAAGGTGCCACTGTATTGAATGGTAGTGGTAAACAGGATAGAGCATTAAGCTTCACTCCGGATAACTACACATCCGCTAGTGACCTTCCAATTGATCCTGACAAATCCCCGGGCGGTATCGCTATCGGTGCGAATGCATATGCTCGTACAGGCAGTGTTCAAATCGGCTCTCACACTATGAAGGGCTACACTATGGGCGGTTCTGAAATCAACGACCAGTCTCAGGCAAACCTTGTAGGTATGACCACAATCGGTTCCAACTCCTACAATAAAGGTGCATTAGGCAGTATGCTCGGTGCGTACTCTGTAATGACCGGTAACTTCACCGGTGCCGGCGGTTTCAACAGCCTTCTTTATGGCTCTCAAAACTTCGGCGCTAACGTAGTTGGTTCCTTGAACAGCATTCGCTCTGCCGGCTACAGCGGTGCCAGCGGTATCGCTAACAGTATCGTTGGTGTAGGCAATATTGCTGAAAATGCTAATGGTGCATTGATTTACGGTGCAGGCAATAAAATTACCAACTCTGTACAATCCATTAGCGGCATTGACACATTAACCAGCACGTTGACTGTTGATGAAATGGCTGATGCATTGCGTAAGGGCATTCAAAGCTCCGGTGGCGGCGGTTCTACCTTAGCTGTTGGTGGCGGTAATACTGCAGACTACACTCAGAACACAGCGATTATCGGTGTAAATAATACCGTTACCGGTACAAGTGCCGACATTGCTCAGTATAACTCTGTGACAGGTTACAAAAATACAGCGACTAATGTAGATAACGTAACGATTACAGGTATCAACAATACAGTATCAGATACTAAGACTGCTGTAGTAATTGGTGATAACCGTACGTTAACAGGCGTTAATAACAACGTTATCATTGGTTCTGCTGATACAGGAACTACAACAACTGTTAATAATGCAGTTGCTATCGGTCGAAATACGAATGTATCCTACGATGGCGGTGTAGCTCTTGGTGCAAATTCCCTTGCAACAGTAGATAAAGGCGCTATCGGCTATGATCCATTGGGTCAAATCACTGATACTGATAGCATTGGTGCTCTTAATAAGACGCAGTATGATGCCCTTAAATCTTCCATTGAGTCGAGCAACAGCACAGTTAGCACGTTAAACTCTGATATTGCTGATTTAAAACAGCAACAGAGCCAATACAGCAGATGGTCCAATGAATACTTTGACCTTCAAGATCAGATTGATGCAAAACAAACTGAATTGACTGCAGCTCAAAATTCCTTAAGTGCTGACCAAACTGAAATGAATAAGTTAGTGTCCACTTGGCAGGCAACCGGTGCTGCTGTATCCGTAGGTGACAGCGCTACAGGCTTAACTCGTCAGATCACTAACGTAGCAGCCGGTACAAATGATACTGATGCTGTAAACGTAGCTCAGTTGAAACAAGTTGCTAGTGCAGCTGAAGAAGCAGGCAAAACAACATTACAGTTTGCCGGCGATGATCAGAATGCAATTACCCGCGGTAATGGTCAGAAACTCAACATTACCGGTGGTGCAGCGAGCGACAATTTAACTGACGGCAACATTGGTGTTGTAAAATCCGCTGATGACACCTTACAGGTTAAATTGTCTAAAGACTTGAACGCACTTAACAGCGTTCGTGTAGGTGGATCTACTGAAGGCGAAGGAATTTACATTGCAAAACAGTCTGTAAAGAACTCCAAT
This sequence comes from Veillonella sp., assembly GCF_018364065.1. Lineage (GTDB taxonomy): Bacteria > Bacillota > Negativicutes > Veillonellales > Veillonellaceae > Veillonella_A. Next base: position 1,311 of record NZ_JAGZMO010000010.1, on the reverse strand, counting down.
GGCGTTGCTGAAGAAGGTAACTACATTACAGGTTTAACAAACACAACTTGGAATCCAACGGCTAACGGTTATGTAAGTGGCCGTGCAGCAACTGAAGATCAGTTGAAATCTGTATATGACACTATTAATTCCAATGTAACTGCTAATAAAGTGATTGCCGGTAAAAATATTAGTGTTGAAGTAAACGCTGATGGCACCGGTACTAAAGTATCCTTGGAAAACAACATTACTTTAGGTTCTGACACTGATGCAGCTAAACAGGTTAATATCAATGGTGATGCAGCTACAGTTACTGCCGGCGACGGTGCTAACAAAGTAGTTGTTGACGGTACTAACGGTCAGGTAACTATCGGTGACGCTGCTAATGGCGGTATCGTAATGGGGAACCAGAGCAATGTAGTCGGCACAAAAGCTGATGGCACTACTGATTCCCAGAACGGTCAGTTCCTTACCGGCCTTGATAACACAACATGGGATCCTGCAAACAAAGGTATCGTTGAAAATCGTGCAGCAACTGAAGGTCAGTTGAAAGACGTAGCTGACAGCATTTCCAAGAAGATTGATGACATCGACACAGCTGTTAAATCTTCCAGCCGTGTATTCGAAAGCGACAGCGGGGAAGCTAATCAGGTAACTCGTAAGAATACAGATGCTATGAAACTTAAAGGCGGCGCTGATGCAAACAACTTGTCCGATAACAACATCGGTGTTGTAAATAACAGCGACGGATCCGGTTTCGACATTAAATTGTCCAAAGACATTAAAGGTCTTAACAGCATCGAAGTAGCTAACAACATTACCATCGGCTCCGGTGATAACCAGACTATCATCAACGATAGCTCTGTAAACACAGGTTCCGTAACAACCGGTAATACAACTATCAACAACAGTGGTTTAACGATTAAAAACGACGATGGTACTAATGGAATTACTATCCAAAACAATAACGTAAGCATGGGTGGTAATGTAATCCAGAACGTTGGCGATGGTGTAAATGCAACTGATGCAATTAACAAAGGTCAATTTGATCGTGCAATCAGCAGCATTGACAACGGCATGGGCCAAATGAATAACCGCATTAACAACTTGGACAACCGTGTTGACCGTGTAGGTGCCGGTGCAGCCGCACTCGCAGCTTTACATCCATTGGAATTCAGCCCTGAAGCTAAATGGGAAGTATCCGCCGGTGTAGGTAACTACAAAGGTGCTAACGCCGTAGCGTTAGGTGCGTTCTACCGTCCAAACGGTGATACAATGGTTAGCGTAGGTACTTCTTACGGCGGTGGCGAAAACATGGTTAACGCCGGTGTA
>NZ_JAGZMO010000009.1 GCF_018364065.1 Veillonella sp. | reverse complement strand
TAAAGAAAAAGCTGAAAGCTATGTTATCACCGGTCTTGAAATGTTCCGCAAAACTTTGGACTCTGCAGTAGCAGGCGACAACGTTGGTGCACTTCTTCGTGGTGTTGACCGTAAAGACATCGAACGTGGTCAAGTTTTGGCTAAACCAGGTTCCATCCACCCACACACTAAATTCAAAGCCGAAGTTTACGTATTGACTAAAGAAGAAGGTGGCCGTCATACTCCATTCTTCTCCAACTACCGTCCTCAGTTCTACTTCCGTACAACTGACGTAACCGGCGTTATCCAATTACCAGAAGGCACAGAAATGTGTATGCCTGGCGACAACATCACTATGGACATCGAATTGATCACTCCAATCGCTGTTGAAGAAGGTTTACGTTTCGCTATCCGCGAAGGTGGCCACACAGTAGGTGCTGGTGTTGTTACAGCTATCGAAGCTTAATTATTATTTAAGTATTAATTAGTTCTTAAGCTTGTAAAAGCAATATGTATGCGCAGCGCAGAGCGGCATGAACGTGCCGCTCTCGTGTTGTGTTTTTAAACTATGATATAGAAGGTTGCCTCTGCGGAGGAGAATTTCTATGGAGCAGTTCATTCATGAAATGGACGACAGGAGGAAGTAATTCATGGCTAAACAGCAAAAAATTCGTATTCGTTTAAAATCATACGATCACAAAGCTCTTGATCAGAGCGCGGCAAAAATTGTTGACACTGCAAAACGCAACGGTGCATTAGTATCCGGTCCAATTCCATTGCCAACTGAAAAAAATATTTTCACAATTCTTCGTTCGCCACATGTTAATAAAGACTCTCGCGAACAATTCGAAATGCGTACACATAAACGTTTAATCGATATTCTTGAATCAAATTCGAAAACAGTAGATGCTATCACTCGTCTTGAATTGCCGGCTGGTGTATCTATTGAAATAAAATTATAATAAGGAGGTGCGATTATGTCTAAAGCTATTTTGGGTAAAAAGTTAGGAATGACTCAGATCTTCACTGCTGAAGGTAAGTTGGTTCCTGTCACTGTAGTGGAAACTACCCCAAGCGTAGTAGTGCGTGTTAAAACTGTTGAATCCGACGGATACGACGCAGTACAGCTCGGTTACGGTTCCATTAAAGAAAAACATTTAACTAAACCTGTAAAAGGCCAGTTCGAAAAATCCGGCGTAGCTCCGGTTAAATATCTTCGCGAACTTCGCCTTGCTGAAGCAACTGATTACACAGTGGGCCAAACTCTGGCAGCTGATATCTTCGCAGAAGGTGAGTTGGTTGATGTAGTTGGTACAGGTAAAGGTAAGGGGTTCGCTGGTACTATTAAGCGCCACAACTTCCATCGCGGTCCTGTAACTCACGGCTCTAAATCTCATCGTGAACCTGGTTCCATCGGTCCTATGATCTCCGGTGGCGGCGGTAAGGTTTACAAAGGCAAGAAACTCCCTGGACAAATGGGTGGTGGCAGAGTTACTGTACAGCGTTTATCCGTTGTTAAAGTGGATACTGAACGCAACTTGTTGCTCATTAAAGGCGGCATCCCAGGCGCTAAAGGCAGCTTGGTAATGGTTCGCAATACAGTAAAACCTGTTAAATAACTAATTGTCGAAAGGAGGATCTCTAATGCCAACAGTAATCAAATATAATATGTCCGGCACTAAAGTCGGTGAAATACAGTTAAATGATGCAGTTTTCGCAGTGGAAGTTAATGAAGCTGTTATGCATCAGGCCGTAGTTCGTCAGTTGTCTAACGAACGTCTTGGCCTTCACGCAACAAAAACGAGAGGTCTTGTACGTGGCGGTGGCCGTAAACCTTGGAAACAAAAAGGTACCGGTCGTGCTCGTGTAGGCTCCACTCGCAGCCCATTGTGGGTTGGTGGTGGTACCGTATTCGGTCCACAACCTCGCAGCTATTACAAGGCTATGCCTCGTAAAGCTAGACGTCTTGCAGTTAAATCTGCTCTTAGCGACAAAGTAAACAATAACGAATTGATCGTATTGGACGAATTAACTTTTGCAGCTCCTAAAACTAAAGAAGTGTTAAATCTTCTTAACAACTTCAACGTAGGTGATGCTAAAGTATTATTCATCACTGACGGTGATGTAAATGTTGAACGTTCCGCTCGTAACATTCAAGGCGTAAAAGCTATTGCATACGAAGGAATTAACATTTTCGATCTTCTCCACTACGATAAGCTCTTCATCACTGAAGGTGCCGTAGCAAAGATTGAGGAGGTGCTCGCATAATGGAATTACGCGATGTTCTTATTCGTCCGATTATTACAGAAAAAACTACAATTCTTATGGAAGAAGGCAAATACACTTTCCGTGTGCCTTTAACTGCTAACAAAGTGCAGATCCGTCAAGCTGTAGAAAAAATCTTCAATGTAAAGGTAGAAAAAGTAGCTACCATTCGAGTTCTTGGAAAAGTTAAACGTATGGGCCGCAACCAAGGTAAACGCAGCGACTACAAAAAAGCAATCGTTACCTTAAAAGCTGGCGAATCCATTGAATTCTTTGAAGGTGTTTAAGATAGTCTAGTAAGGAGGCCCCATAATGGCAATTAAATCATTCAAACCGTACTCCGCTGGTCGTCGGTTTATGACAGTATCTGCCTTCACTGAAATCACTGCAAGCAAACCTGAAAAGTCTTTGCTCGCTAAGGTTTCTCAGACAGGCGGTCGTAATAACACCGGTAAAATGACTGTACGTCACCAAGGTGGCGGTCACAAGCGTCAGTACCGTATTATTGACTTCAAACGTACTAAAGATAATATCCCTGCAAAAGTAGCAACTATCGAATACGATCCTAACCGTAGTGCTCGTATCGCATTGCTTAACTATGCAGATGGTGAAAAACGTTACATTTTAGCTCCACATGGCTTAAATGTAGGTGACACTGTATACAGTGGTCCTGAATCCGATATTAAACCAGGTAACTGCTTACCATTAGTTAACATTCCTTTGGGTACTCAGGTACACAACATTGAAATGAAAATTGGTAAGGGCGGTCAGATCGTTCGCTCCGCAGGTACATCTGCACAGTTAATGGCTAAAGAAGGTTCCTATGCATTACTTCGTTTACCATCCGGTGAACTTCGTCGTGTTCATATCAACTGCCGTGCAACAGTAGGTGTTGTAGGTAACATTGATCATGAAAACATCACAATCGGTAAAGCCGGTCGCCATCGTTGGATGGGCGTTCGTCCTGGCAACCGCGGTGTTGTAATGAACCCTTGTGACCATCCACATGGTGGTGGTGAAGGTAAATCCCCAGTTGGCCGTAAACATCCGGTTACTCCATGGGGCAAACCGGCACATGGTGTTAAAACTCGCGACAAGAAAAAAGCTTCTAGCAGCTTAATCGTTAAACGTCGTACAAAATAGGATAACAGGAAGGAGATAAGACAGTGTCCAGATCTATAAAAAAAGGCCCTTTCGTCGCAGCTTCTCTTGCGAAGAAAATTGATGCCTTAAATGAAACAAATGATAAGAAAGTTGTAAAAACCTGGTCTCGTGCCTCTACTATTATCCCTAACTTTGTAGGCCATACTATTGCTGTTCATGATGGTCGCAAACACGTTCCTGTATTCGTTACAGAGGATATGGTAGGTCATAAATTAGGTGAATTTGCTCCAACTCGTACTTTTAAAGGTCATGTTAAGAGCGAAAAAACAACCGGTAAGAAGTAATATAGGAGGAATTAGATAATGGAAGCAAAAGCAATCGCTAAACACGTGCGCATCGCGCCTCGTAAAATCCGTATTGTTGCTGACCTCGTTCGTGGCAAGAATATCGGCGAAGCATTTGCCATCTTGAAGTTCACTCCGAAAGTTGGCGCTGATGTAGTAGAAAAAGTATTGCGCTCTGCAATCGCAAATGCAGAAAACAATTTTGATATGAATGTAGATAAACTTTATGTGTCCAGCATCTTTGTAGATCAAGGTCCAACAATGAAGCGCATTCATCCTCGTTCCCGTGGACAGGCTTTCAAAATTTTGAAACGCTCCAGCCACGTAACAGTTGTAGTATCTGAAAGAGCTTAATAGAAGGAGGGAATAAAGTGGGTCAGAAAGTTAATCCCCATGGTTTGCGTGTTGGTATCGTAAAAGATTGGGACGCAAAATGGTATGCTGAAAAAGATTACGCTGCAAATCTTCACGAAGACGTTTTAATCCGTAACTTCTTGAAGAAAACCCTTTTCATTGCCGGTATTTCCCGCATTGAAATTGAGCGTATTAATAAACGTATTAAATTAACAATTCACACTGCAAAACCTGGTATGGTTATCGGTCGTGGTGGTGCCGGTATCGAAGATATCCGCAAAGCATTAAAACGTTTCACTGATAAACAAATCGACGTAAACATTGCAGAAATTAAACAAGCAGACTTAGATTCCGTATTGGTAGCTGAAAGCATCGCTAGTCAGTTAGAACGCCGTATCGGTTTCCGTCGTGCTATGAAACAAGCCGTAGGTCGCACAATGCGTCTTGGTGCAAAAGGTATTAAAATCATGGTTAGCGGTCGTTTAGGCGGCGCTGAAATCGCTCGTAGCGAATCCTACCGTGAAGGCAGTATCCCATTGCACACTCTTCGCGCTAACATCGACTACGGTACTGCTGAAGCACATACAACTTATGGTTGCATCGGCATTAAAGTATGGATCTACAAAGGCGAAGTGTTGCCTGAAGTAAAACAAGCTAAAAAGGAAGAAGGTGACAACTAATGCTTATTCCAAAGCGCGTAAAACATCGTAAACAGTTCCGTGGCCGTATGAAAGGTCGCGCTATGCGTGGTAACACAGTATCTCACGGTGAATTCGGTTTAGTAGCATTAGAGCCATCTTGGATTACAAACCGTCAAATCGAAGCAGCTCGTATTGCTATGACACGTTATATCAAACGTGGTGGTCAAGTTTGGATCAAGATTTTCCCAGACAAGCCAATCACAGCTAAACCTGCCGGTACACGTATGGGTTCCGGTAAAGGCTCTCCAGAATACTGGGTAGCAGTAGTAAAACCAGGTCGCGTAATGTTCGAAATGAACGGCGTATCTGAAGAAGTAGCTCGTGAAGCTATGCGATTGGCAGGTCATAAACTTCCAATCAAAACTAAGTTCGTTGTTAAGGGTAAAGAATTGGGTGGTGACGTAAATGAAGGTTAATGACATCCGTAACATGAGCGCTGCCGAAATGGAACAAAAAGTTTCCGGCCTTAAAGAAGAGTTGTTTAACCTCCGTTTTCAGCTCGCAACTGGTCAATTAGAAAATCCAATGCGTATTCGTGAAGTTAAGAAAACTATCGCGCGTATTAAAACAATTCAGCGTGAAGCAGCTCTTAAAGAAAACGCATAATAACAAATTTGTTTTGGATTGAAAAGGAGGCTAATGGTCGTGGCAGAAGAAAGAAATGTACGTAAAGTCCGCGTAGGTAAAGTGGTAAGCAACAAAATGGATAAAACTATCGTAGTATCCGTTGACCGCCAAGTACCGCACGCATTATATAACAAGCCGATGGTAACAAGCAAACGCTTCAAGGCACATGATGAAAACAATGAATGCCAAATCGGCGATACAGTTAAGATTGTTGAAACTCGTCCACTTTCCAAAGATAAACATTGGAGATTGGTTGAAATCGTAGAAAAAGTAAAATAATAAGTGATGTAAGGAGGAATTACGATGATCCAGCAACAAACAATTTTGAATGTTGCCGACAACACTGGTGCAAAACGCATTATGTGCATCCAGGTAATGGGCGGTTCTTTCCGCAAATTCGGCAATATCGGTGACGTAATCGTTGCTTCTGTAAAAGATGCATCACCCGGTGGCGTTGTCAAGAAAGGCGACGTTGTTAAAGCCGTAATTGTTCGTTCTAAAAAAGGTATCCGTCGTCAAGATGGTTCTTATATTCGTTTCGACGAAAACGCAGCAGTTGTAATTAAAGATGACAAGAGCCCACGTGGCACTCGTATTTTTGGACCTGTAGCTCGTGAGCTTCGTGAAAAAGACTTCATGAAGATTATCTCTCTTGCTCCAGAAGTATTATAAGAAGGAGGAACGCGACGATGTCCCAAACTAAATTACTAGTAAAAAAAGGCGATACTGTTGTTGTTATCTCCGGTCGAGATAAGGGCAAGCAAGGCGAAGTTATCGCTACTGAACCTAAAAAGTCTCGTGTATTCGTTAAAGGTGTTAACCTTGTAAAACGTCATACGAAACCAAGTCAGGCTAACCCTCAAGGCGGCATCATTACTAAAGAAGCTCCTATTCATGTTTCCAACGTAATGGTAGTTGATCCTGAAACTAAACAACCTACTCGCATTAAAAAAGTAGAACAAGACGGTAAATTCGTACGTGCCACTGTTAAGAGCGGTGCCGTACTGGATAAATAATCAGGAAAGGAGGGCTCTTGACTAATGGCTCGTTTAAACGAAAAATATACTAATGAAATTCGTCAGGCTTTACAGGAAAAATTCCAATATGGCAACGTAATGGAAATTCCTAAAATTGAAAAAGTCGTTATCAATATCGGTGTAGGCGACGCAGTAGGCAATGCTAAAGCATTGGAATCCGCTGTAAACGACCTCACTATCATTGCCGGTCAGAAACCGGTAATCACTAAAGCTAAGAAATCCATCGCTAACTTCAAAGTTCGTGAAGGCATGTCCCTTGGTACGAAAGTAACTCTTCGTGGCGAACGCATGTATGAATTCTTAGACAAATTAATCAACGTAGCTTTACCACGTGTACGTGACTTCCGTGGTGTAAGTGCTAAGGCTTTCGACGGCCGCGGTAACTATGCATTGGGTCTTAAAGAACAGCTCATCTTCCCTGAAATCGAATACGATCAGGTAGAACGCGTAACAGGTATGGATATCATCGTTGTTACCAGCGCTAAGACTGATGAAGAAGCTCGTGAATTATTGGCACTTTGTGGTATGCCGTTTGAAAAATAAGTAGGAGGAACTATAGATGGCTAAAAAATCTATGCTTGAACGCGAAAAGAAACGCGCTAAATTAGTTGCTAAATATGCTGCTAAGCGCGAAGCCTTAAAAGCTGCCGGCGACTATGAAGCTTTAGCTCAGTTGCCAGCTAATGCGTCCCCAACTCGTTTACACAACCGTTGTAACTTAACCGGACGTCCTCATGGTTACATGCGTAAATTCGGCATTAGCCGTATTGCGTTCCGTGAATTAGCTTATAAGGGACAAATTCCTGGCGTTAAAAAAGCCAGTTGGTAATTGGATTGCGGAAGGAGGTTTTTAGAATATGGTAATGACCGATCCGATTGCGGATATGTTAACACGCATCCGTAATGCAAATGCTGCCCTTCACGAAACAGTTGAAATTCCTGTTTCCCGTACGAAGGCTGCCGTTCTAGAAATCCTTAAAGAAGAAGGATTTATTAAGAGCGTTGAAACCGTTGAAAATGGTAAATATAATGTTTTAAAAGTAACGTTAAAATATGGTTCCAATAATGAAAAAGTAATTACTGGAATTAAACGTATTTCTAAACCGGGCTTACGTGTATATGCGAAGAAAGAAGAACTTCCTCGCGTACTTGGTGGCCTTGGTATTGCAGTTATTTCTACATCTAAAGGCGTTATGAGCGACAAACAAGCTCGTAAAGAAGGTCTTGGTGGCGAAGTACTTGCATATGTATGGTAATCAGGCAATAGGAGGTAGAAATAATGTCACGTATCGGTAGAATGCCTATCGAGATCCCTGCCGGCGTTACAGTAAATTACAGCAATCATGTAATGACTGTAAAAGGACCTAAAGGCGAATTAACTCGTGAATTGCATCCGGATATGAATATTACTGTGGAAGGTAACGTAATCACAGTAACTCGTCCGAGCGATGATAAAGCGCATCGTTCTTTACATGGCCTCACTCGAGCTCTTGTTGCTAACATGGTAACAGGCGTTGCAGAAGGCTTTACAAAAACATTGGAAATCAATGGTGTTGGTTACAGAGCGGCAAAACAAGGTAACAAATTAGCTCTTACTCTTGGCTTCTCTCATCCTGTAGAGATGGAAGCTCCTGCTGGTATTAACATCGACGTTCCTGCTCCTAACAAAATCGTTGTTAGCGGTGCGGACAAAGAAGTCGTAGGTGCTGTTGCAGCTGATATTCGTAAATGGAGAAAACCGGAACCTTACAAAGGTAAAGGTATTCGTTACGAAGGCGAAGTTGTTCGTCGTAAAGCTGGTAAAGCCGGTGCGAAAGGTAAATAATATCAGTAGAATTTAGAAAGGAGTGAACATCTTGGCTCGTAAATCCAATCGAAATATTGCTCGTGCAAAACGTCATCTTCGTCTTCGCCGTCACATTTCCGGTACGGCTCAACGTCCTCGTTTGAACGTTTTCCGCAGCTTAAGCAATATTTACGCTCAAATTATTGATGATGTGGCCGGTACAACTTTAGTTGCTGCCAGCTCTTTAGATAAAGAATTAAACTTAACCTACGGTGGTAACGTAGCTGCAGCTAAAGCTGTTGGCGAATTAGTTGCTAAACGTGCTCTTGAAAAAGGTATCGACACTGTGGTATTTGACCGCGGTGGTTACATTTACCATGGTCGCGTAGCTTCTCTTGCAGAAGGCGCTCGTGAAGCAGGCTTGAAATTCTAAGAAGGAGGAACTTTAGACATGGCGAGAATTGACTACACCAGTCTTGATCTTAAAGAAAGAGTAGTATTCATCAACCGCGTTGCCAAAGTTGTTAAAGGCGGTCGTCGTTTTTCCTTCAGCGCTTTAGTAGTTGTTGGTGATGGCAATGGTTACGTTGGCGTTGGTTTAGGTAAAGCGGCTGAAGTGCCTGAAGCTATTCGCAAAGGCATTGATGATGCTAAGAAAAATCTTATTCATGTTGTTATTAAAAACGGTACAATCCCTCACACTGTAACAGGTCGTTTCGGTGCAGGCAGCGTATTCTTGAAACCGGCTGCAGAAGGTACCGGGGTTATCGCAGGTGGCCCTGTTCGTGCCGTATTGGAATTAGTTGGTGTTCGTAACATCCTTACGAAATCCCTTGGCTCTTCCAACCCTAACAACATGGTTCGCGCAACACTCGAAGGTTTATCCCAGTTAAAACGCGCTGAAGACGTTGCAGCTCTTCGCGGTAAAACTGTGGCTGAAATTTATGGTTAATAAGGGGGATTGACAGTAATGGCACAAGTAAAAATTACATTGTCCAGAAGCTTAATCGGTCGTCCTGAAGATCAGCGCGCAACTGTAAAAGCTTTGGGCTTGAAAAAAACTAACTCTCAAGTAGTTAAAGAAGTAACACCTCAAATTAAAGGTATGCTTCACAAAGTTAGACATTTAGTTACTGTAGAAGAATTATAATATAGATAAGGAGGTGCACTGAATGAAACTTCATGAATTAGCTCCAGCAGCAGGTTCTACAAAGGCTCGCACTCGTCGTGGTCGTGGTTTGGGTTCCGGTCTTGGCAAGACTTCCGGTCGTGGTCAAAAAGGTCAAAACTCCCGTAGCGGCGGTGGCGTACGCACAGGTTTCGAAGGGGGCCAAATGCCTCTTTATCGTCGTTTGCCAAAACGCGGTTTCAACAACTCTGTATTCGCTAAAGAATATGCAGAAGTTAACATTTCTCAATTGAATCGTTTTGAAGATGGTGCAACCGTTGATCCGGTATCTTTGATTGAAGCCGGCATTTTGAAAAACGTTCGTGACGGTATTCGTATTCTCGGCAATGGCACATTAGAAAAGAAATTAACTGTTATTGCTAATGGTTTTACTAAAACTGCAGAAGAGAAGATTGTAGCGGCAGGCGGAAAAGTAGAGGTGATCTAGGGTGCTAGAAGGCCTCTCGAACATCTTTAAAATAACAGAGCTTCGTAATAAGGTAGCCTATACGCTCCTCATGTTTATTGTGTTTAGGGCAGGCGTTCATATTCCGGTGCCTGGCGTAGACGCCTCTGTTATCGAAAGCTTATTCACATCCGGTAATTTATTCGGTCTCTTGGACTTATTTGCCGGCGGTGCATTAAGTAAATTCTCCATCTTTGCTATGAGTATTACCCCATACATCAATGCGTCGATCATCATGCAGCTCTTAACAGCTGTTATTCCACAACTTGAAGCATGGAGTAAAGAAGGCGAAGACGGACGTAAGAAAATCGCTAAAGTAACTCGTTATAGCACTGTAGCACTCGGCTTCATCCAAGCATTTGGTATGGCCTACGCGTTACGTGCTAACAATGCACTTATTGACAACAGCATGTTGTCCGTATTTGTAATTTCCATCATCCTCACAGCAGGTACATGTCTGTTGATGTGGATCGGTGAACAAATCACTGCCAATGGTATTGGCAATGGTATTTCCCTAATCATCTTCGCCGGTATCGTAGCGCGTTTCCCTTCCGGATTCAGCACAATCTACCAATACCTGCAAGTAGGGACAATCAATATTTTCCAGGCAATCCTATTTGCCATTATTGCGATTGCAATGGTTGTCTTTGTAATTGCAGTAACCCAAGGTCAACGTCGTATTCCGATTCAATACGCTAAACGCGTAGTTGGTCGTAAAATGTACGGTGGCCACTCCACCTTCCTTCCCCTTAAGGTCAACCAGGCAGGTGTTATTCCAATTATCTTTGCGTCATCCGTTTTGATGTTTCCTGTGACGTTAGCCCAATTTGTTCAGGTTGAATGGGTGAGAACGTTGGCTAATTATTTTACATGGGGAACTCCATTGCAGACCGTATTATACGCCGTATTGATTTTCATATTTACTTACTTCTATACGGCTATCTCAATCAACATTACGGATATGGCAGATAATATGAAAAAATACGGTGGATTTATCCCGGGCATTCGTCCAGGTAAACCTACTGCAGACTATGTGGATCGAGTAATGACTCGTATTACATTCGCTGGTGCTATGTTCTTAGCATTAGTAGCCATCTTGCCGAACTTCATCGGCGGGATTACCGGTATTGAAGGCGTCTACTTCGGTGGTACAGCCCTCCTTATCGTAGTTGGGGTTGCGTTGGATACAATGCAGCAGGTTGAGTCATTAGTGATAACTAGACATTATAAAGGTTTTGTTAAATAGGAGGAAATTTGCTATGTATATTTTGTTAATGGGACCTCCGGGTGCAGGCAAAGGCACACAGGCAGTTCGTTTAATTGATAAATATGGTATTCCTCAGATTTCAACCGGTGATATGTTCCGTGCAGCAGTAAAGGAATGTACCCCTCTTGGGCTTGAGGCTAAGAAATACATGGACGCTGGTCAATTAGTTCCTGATAGCGTTACTGTGGGAATCGTTCGTGAACGTTTAGCTAAGGATGACTGCAAAGACGGTTTCATCCTTGATGGCTTCCCTCGTACAACTGCTCAAGCAGTTTCGTTAGATGCTATTCTCAAGGAATTAAATATTGTTCTTGATGCTGTTGTTAACTTGAACGTTCCTAACGAAGAACTCGTTAAACGCATCAGTGAACGTGCACGTCTTGAAAATCGTGACGATGATAAACCGGAAACAGTACAGAAACGTCTTGCTGTATACGACGAATCTACAAAACCTTTAATTGATTACTATCGTAACAGTGGTTTATATGTAGAAATCAACGGATTACAGGATGTGGATGCAGTATTTACAGATATCATTAAAGCGTTGGAGAAATAATCTATGATTATTCTTAAATCGCCCAATGAAATTGAGTATATCCGTCAGGCATGTAAATTAACTGCTGATACCTTGACTCAGCTGATTGCAGTAGCAAAACCGGGCGTTTCCACCCTGGAGTTAGATCAGTTTGCCGAAGAATATATTCGCAGCCATGGTGGTGAACCTAGCTGTAAAGGTTACTATGGGTATCCTGCAACAATTTGTGCTTCGATTAATGATGAAGTCGTGCATGGTATTCCGAGTGCAAAACGGAAATTGAAACATGGTGATATTATCAGTATCGACCTTGTTTCATCCGTTAACGGATATCATGGTGATTCCTGTGTAACCATTCCTATCGGACATGTGAAACCACAGGTTCACAAACTTCTCAAAGTAACTGAAGAAAGCTTGTTTAAAGGAATTGAACAAGCTGTTGTCGGGAATAGAGTGGGAGACATTTCCCATGCTGTTCAGACGTACTGTGAAAAATTTGGATTTGGAGTTGTTCGCGACTTCGTCGGTCATGGCCTCGGTCGTGAAATGCACGAAGATCCGCAGATTCCGAATTATGGTCCGGCCGGGCATGGCCCATTACTTAAGCCGGGTATGATACTTTGTATTGAACCTATGATTACCATGGGGACATACGAAGTCGAAGTTCTTGATGATGATTGGACGGCGGTAACGCTCGACGGTAAGCCGGCAGCTCATTTTGAACATACAGTGGTTGTCACTGAAGACGGCCCTGAAATTTTGACCATGCGTGATGAGCCCAGGTTGATAAAATAACCAAGTAGCCGGAGGGAAAATGATATGTCAAAAGAAGACGTTATTGAAGTGGAAGGTACGGTCGTAGAGGCATTACCAAACGCCATGTTCCAAGTAGAACTTGAAAATGGCCATGTGGTACTTGCCCATGTGTCAGGTAAAATGCGTATGAATTTTATTCGTATCCTTCCCGGTGATAAAGTTACTATGGAACTGACACCATATGACTTAAATCGTGGTCGCATTACATACCGCTTTAAATAATAAGTGGCTGCGATCAAAGGAGGTACTTATGAAGGTAAAACCATCAGTTAAAAAGATATGCGAAAAATGCAAAATCATTAAACGTAAAGGCCGTGTAATGGTAATTTGCGAAAACCCAAAACATAAACAAAAACAAGGTTAATTGATAGGAGGTGGCTGAATAGATGGCACGTATAGCCGGTGTAGATTTACCACGTGACAAACGTGTGGAAATTGGTTTAACTTATATTTATGGTATCGGACTTACTTTGTCCAAAGAAATTTTGGCAAAAACTGGTATTAATCCTGATACTCGTGTTCGTGACCTTACAGAAGATGAAGTTGCGAAAATCCGTGCTCTTCTTGATGATGAGTACAAGGTTGAAGGCGATCTTCGTCGTGAAGAAGCTCTTAACATTAAGCGCTTAATTGAAATCAACTCCTATCGCGGGAAACGTCATCGTGCAGGATTGCCTTTACGCGGTCAACGCACAAAGACAAATGCCCGTACTCGTAAAGGCCCTAGAAAAGCAATCGCTGGGAAGAAGAAATAATAAAGGAGGGATAAAGCGTGGCTAAAAAGGTAGTATCTAGAAAAAGAAAAGAAAAGAAACACGTTGAATCCGGTGCGGCTCATATCCGTTCCACATTCAACAACACTATCGTAACAATTACCGATACAAACGGTAATGCTCTTTCCTGGGCATCCGCAGGTGGTCTTGGCTTCCGCGGTTCTCGTAAGAGCACTCCATTCGCAGCTCAGATGGCGGCAGAACAAGCTGCTAAAGCTGCTATGGAACATGGCTTGCGTCAGGTAGAAGTATTCGTTAAAGGTCCGGGATCCGGCCGCGAAGCTGCTATCCGTGCATTGCAAGCAGCAGGTCTTGAAGTTAACAGCATCAAAGACGTTACTCCAATTCCTCATAACGGTTGCCGTCCTCCAAAACGTCGTCGCGTTTAATTTATAGTTAGGCGCCCGTTTTTTACGGTAGCTGTGATATACTATAGATGCAAGGCGTGTTTAAGAGGAGGATTGTCCTAATGAGCGAAGAAAAGAAATTAAGAATCGAGAAAGTTGAAGTACGCGATGACGGTCGTTATGGTAAATTCGTCTGTGAACCATTAGATCGTGGCTACGGGATTACACTCGGCAATAGCTTGCGTCGCATTCTGCTTTCGTCTTTAGATGGGGCGGCCATTACTTCTATCAAAATTGATGGAGTACTTCATGAATTTTCTACTATTCCCGGTATTCGTGAGGATGTTACAGACATCATTCTAAATCTCAAGCAGTTATGCCTTCGTGTTGACAGCGAGACACAATTGCCGTTGGATATCCATGTAGACATTCAGAAGGAAGG
Source organism: Veillonella sp. (assembly GCF_018364065.1). Taxonomy (GTDB): domain Bacteria; phylum Bacillota; class Negativicutes; order Veillonellales; family Veillonellaceae; genus Veillonella_A. The sequence goes on along the minus strand of NZ_JAGZMO010000009.1, from coordinate 60,170 downwards.
CGTTTTAACAGCCGGTGAACTCGCAAGAAATTTCCCACCGGACGTAGAAATTTTAAATCCTGACCTCGTAATTGCTACAATGGATGAGGTAGCTCATCTAGTGATGGATGTGCGCATAGAACGTGGTAAAGGATATGTGCCATCTACGAAGAATAAAAAAGAAGACGATGTAATCGGTCGTATTCCGATCGACTCCATTTTCTCTCCAATTCTTCGAGCAAAGTATGAAGTAAGTGATGTGCGCGTTGGCAATGAAATGGACTTCGATAAGTTGACTTTAGAAGTTGTAACTAACGGTTCCATTACAGCAGCCGAAGCAGTAGCTCGTTCAGCCAATATCATGATCGGCTACCTTAAGAACTTCACAAAATTAGCACACACAGCTGAAGAATTTATCGATACAGATATTGACCCAATCGATGGTGAAGGCATTGATACCGATGTACCTGATGATGACGGTCCATCCAAGATTCCAATCGATGATTTGGAATTATCTGTACGTGCTTACAACTGTTTGAAACGTGCTGGTATAAACACAATTGCGGACCTTCTCGACAAAACAGTTGAAGATTTAGGTAAGGTTCGTAATTTGGGTAAAAAGTCCATTGAAGAGATTGAAGAAAAACTCCAAAATCATCCTTCTGGTAATTTTACTCTAAAGAAAAAAGGCGAATAAGGAGGATGACTAATGTATAGAAAATTAGGCCGTGACAGCTCTGCTCGCAAAGCGTTATTCCGCGGTATGTTAACATCTTTCTTCCAATATGATCGTATTGAAACAACTGAAGCGAAAGCTAAAGAATTGCGCGGTTTAGCAGATCAGATGATCACTCTTGCTAAACGTGGTGATTTACATGCTCGTCGTCAAGTTCTTTCCTACCTCATGGATGAAGATGTAGTTAAAAGATTATTTGATGAAATTGCTCCGAAATATGCTGATCGTCAGGGCGGTTACACTCGTGTAATTAAGCTTGGCCTTCGTAAAGGTGATGCAGCTCCATTAGCACTTATCGAGCTAGTATAATAACAAGTAAGACGGTGTTGCAACAAATCGTTAGCAACACCGCTTTTTGTTATTATTCCAAAATACACTAAGCGTTCAAATACATATAATTGGCAACCTAATCAAGCTATTGGGTTGACGAATTATGTGTATTTTTATATTATCAGAGTGGTAGCGACTGAAGCTATTACGAACAAAATAGTTAAATATTAGACTATTAAGCATTAGAGTATAAAGTACTCGAGTATTAAGCACTCAAGTATTAAGCATAAATATATTAAGTAAACGACTACTAACAGTTACAGTTAGGTAGTTCATAAATAACCATAATCCAAGGAAGATAACACAAACGGTTATACTTTAACGAATTTACAAATGAGGATAACAATGAGCACAGCAGATATTATTATTCAGACGAACCACATGAGTCATACCTATACGGATGAGACCGGCAATGTGGTAAAAGCGCTTGATGATGTGACGCTAACCATCAATAAGGGCGAGTTTGTCAGCATTATAGGCACCAACGGCAGCGGCAAGAGTACCTTGGCGAAGCATTTTAACGTACTCTTAACACCGTCTGAAGGTGATGTACTGGTATTGGGGATGAATACGAAGGAACCTGAAAAACTTTGGGACATTCGCCAACATGTGGGCATGGTATTTCAGAACCCGGACAATCAGATTGTAGCGGCTATCGTAGAAGAAGATGTGGCATTTGGACCGGAAAACCTGGGTGTTGAGCCTAAGGAAATTCGTCGCCGTGTGGACGAAGCATTGGCCAGCGTCAATATGACGGAGTATGCTCTCCATTCGCCGGGCCTCTTATCGGGCGGTCAGAAGCAGCGCATCGCCATCGCCGGTGTATTGGCTATGAAACCGGCCTGCATTGTATTAGATGAACCGACGGCTATGCTGGATCCTACAGGTCGCAAAGAAGTGTTGGAAACAGTACGCCGCTTAAATAAAGAAGAAGGCATTACCATCGTTTACATTACGCACTTCATGGAAGAAGCGGTAGCTTCCGATCGTGTGGTGGTTATGAAGAACGGTAAATTAATTGAAGAAGGTACGCCTCATCAGATTTTCTCGCAAGTAGAGATGTTGAAAGACTTGGGACTTGATGTACCGGTAGCTGCCGAAGTGGCACATAAATTGGCACAGCAGGGCATTTCCATGCCGGCCGGCATCATTACGGAAGAAGAGTTGGGGGATCAGTTATGCCGATAGTACTGGAAAATGTAACATACATATATGGAGAACATACGCCGTACCGCAAGGAAGCTCTGAAGAAGATTAATCTTACGATTAATGAAGGGGACTTTGTGGGCATCATCGGCCATACGGGCTCCGGCAAATCGACGCTGGTACAGCATTTGAACGGCTTATTGCACCCTACGGAAGGTACAGTAACTGTTAATGGCGTTAACCTGGCGGATAAGACGGAAGAAGCAAAAAAAATGCGCCATACAGTAGGTATGGTATTCCAATATCCGGAGCACCAGCTCTTCGAAGAGACAATCGCTCAGGATATTGCGTTCGGACCGCGCAACTTAGGTGTGCCGGAAGAGGAAATAGACGCCCGTGTACGCGAGGCTATGGAGTTCGTTGGCCTTGATTATGATACGTATGCAACGCGTTCACCGTTCCAATTGTCCGGCGGCCAAATGCGCCGTGTAGCCATTGCAGGCGTAGTGGCGTTAAATCCAAATTATTTAATCTTGGACGAACCGTCTGCGGGCCTTGATCCGTTCGGTCGTGATGAGATTTTCAATAGAATCATCGACTTGCACCGTAAAAAAGGTGTAACGGTTATTTTAGTGTCTCACAATATGGAAGATATTTCCCGCATGGCGAACCGCCTCATCGTAATCGATGACGGCCAGATTAAACTGGACGGTAAGCCGGTTGATATTTTCTCCAATAACCGCGAAGCCTTACAGGCAACCGGTGTAGACGTGCCGCCTGTGGTAGATCTTATGTACTACTTGAAGTCTCGTAACCTCAATGTCAATGTGGGCGTATCGTCCATTGATGAGGCTGTTGACCAGATTGAAGGGTTAATTAATAAGAACTCCGATACAGTAAAAAGCACAGAATCTGAAAAAACTGTAGAAACAGAAAATTTGGCAAAAGAAGAAAACCCGGTAAAAACAGAGATTCAGAATAAAACAGAGAATCAGAATAAAACAGAGAGCCGGACTAAAACGGGAAAACGTATGAAACGTAGTAAGAATCGGAAAGAAGGGAAGGTGTCCCATGCTGACTAATATTACAATTGGACAATATTTCCCAGGTGATTCCTTCTTGCATCGCATGGATCCTCGCGCCAAGATTATGAGCACGCTTATTTTCATGATTGCCATCTTCTTGGCGGACTCCGTAGAAGCATACTTGCTGGTGGGGGCGTTTACGTTCTTGGCTATGGGCATGTCCCGCTTGCCTTTGCGACTTATTTGGACGTCCATTAAGCCTTTGTGGATTATCATTGCATTCACCTTATTAATCCATGTGTTCACCACACCGGGGACAGTTGTGTGGCAATATGGCTTCCTATCTATTACGGAGGAAGGGTTGCGCATGGGGAGCTTTATGGGGGCTCGTTTGGTATTCCTCATTCTTTTCTCCTCTTTGCTGACCTATACGACTTCACCAATCCGTCTTACGGACGGGATTGAATATTTATTAAACCCGTTTAAGCGTATCGGTGTACCGGCTCATGAGTTAGCTATGATGATGACTATTGCGTTGCGATTCATCCCAACCCTGTTGGAAGAAACGGACCGCATTATGAAGGCGCAGGAAGCGCGTGGTGCAGACTTTACTACGGGCAGTATTGTAAAGCGCGCCAAGAATATGATTCCACTGTTGGTGCCACTCTTTATCAGTGCATTTCGACGTGCCGATGAGTTGGCCATCGCCATGGAAGCTCGCTGCTATCGGGGCGGTGAAAACAGAACGCGCATGAAAGAGCTGGTTATTACGTCGGTCGATTATATCGGCTTAGGAGCGGTCTTACTTGTGACGGCCGTGCTGTTGGCATTGCGTTTTAGAGGCGTTCTTTGGTAAGATCGCTTTGGACTTGGACTTGGACTTGGACTTGGACTTGGACTTGGACTTGGACTTGGACTTGGACTTGGACTTGGACTTGGACTTGGACTTGGACTTGAGCTTGAGCTTGAATTTGGATATGAGTGTTAGTTTTAGTTTGAATTATAATTAGAATCGCAGGAAAGGAGAACTTGGTTGAAACGGAATATACGATTAATCGTAGCTTATGACGGCACCTTGTTGAGCGGCTATCAACGTCAGGCCAACAGTATTACTGTGCAGGAATGCCTGGAAACCGCCCTCAGTAAAGTGTGTAATGAGCCCATTTCGATTTATGGTGCCTCCCGAACGGATGCAGGTGTTCATGCCCGATTCCAGGTAGTAACGTTCCTCACTGAGGGGCGTATTCCTGTGGAAAATTTGCTGCGAGCATTGATTGCTCATCTACCACCGTACATTGTAGTGACGCAGGCAGAGGAAATTCCTCTCGACTGGAAGCCGCGCTGGAATATTGTGGGTAAAGAATATGTATATGAAATCCGCAATCATCCCATTGAGGATCCGATTCATATGCGGTATCACTGGCATGTGAAAAAGCCGTTATCTTTGTTGGAAATGATTGAGGCGGCAAAAGCCCTGGAAGGAACTCATGATTTCACAACGCTGCAAGGGACCAATTCCACACCGGCCAATCCGGTGAAAACGATTTATGCCATTACCCCGATTTTGGATGGGCCTATGATTCGTCTTCACGTTATCGGTGATGGATTCCTGTACCATATGGTGCGCAATATTGCAGGCCTCTTAGTGGATGCAGGACGTGGGAAAGTAGATCCTGCACATATTGGTGCACTGTTGGAACAGCGTGATCGTCGCGCTATCGGGAAGACCGCACCGCCGCAGGGGCTGTTCCTGGAAGAAATATTCTTTACCGATGAGCGAATGAAGGACGTAATTACTGCAAGGCGACAGGCATTGGAAGAGAGCTTGTCTGAATAGTAGTTAGAACTTCTTCTGAAAAAATTGTAAAAAATAATAAATAAAACTAATCTTCAAGTGTATTAATATTCTAAAAACAAGAATATTAATACACTTTTTATTTTTCTCATTTACTCGATTTATTACTGTCATTATATACACTATAGAAAAGAATATACTTATATATTCATTGAAAAAATTAGATTTTCAAGTATGAATAATATGCATTTCAAACTGGCATATTTGTTTGCGAATTTTGCATAAAGATGATAGAATAAGAACAAGTTAAGAGATAGTAAAATTTTAAGAGCGTATTGTATTACAATCCTAAGGAGGGTGAATCTTTTGCAACAACGTAAAGATTTTATCTGGAAAATGGGTGGCCAGCAGGGCGAAGGTATCGAGAGCTGCGGCGAAATTATGGCCACAATTTTAGCCAAAGAAGGCTACTCGTTGTATAGTCAACGCTTATTTGCATCGCGTATTAAAGGTGGTCATACCACATTCGCTTTGCGTATCGCTTTAGAACCTATCATGACTGTAGGCGAACAAATCGACTTCTTAGTCGCATTGGACCAGGAAACTGTGGACAAACACGGCACTGAAGTTCGTGACGGCGGTTACATCATCTGTGATAGCAAGGTAGAACCTGATTTCTCTGCTTACGAAGGTCATAATGTTACCTGCTTGGCAGTACCTATCACTGAAACAGCTATGAAACAAGGCTCCTTGATGATGAGAAACATCGTTGCCTTGGGTATGTCTGTTGCTCTCTTAGGATTTGATAAGGCTCCATTCAAGACAGCTATTGAAGTACGCTTTGCTAAGAAATCTCAAGATGTTATCGATAAAAACTTACAAGCTTTCGAAGAAGGCCATGATTTTATCGTATCCAAACGCGGTGATGCGGAAATCGACACATTACCGATTCCTGAAAAGAAAGATCAAATGTTCCTCTTGGGCAACGAAGCGATTGCTTTGGGCGCTATTGCAGCGGGTTCCCGTTTCATGGCATCCTATCCAATCACTCCGGCTTCCGAAGTTATGGAATATATGATTAAGAGAATGGATAAAATCGGCGCTACTGTAGTACAGACAGAAGACGAAATCGCTGCTTGTATGACTGCTATGGGTGGTGTATACGCAGGCGTTCGCGGCTTCACTTGTACGTCCGGCCCTGGTCTCAGCTTGATGGCTGAATCCTTATCCATGGCATCCATGGCTGAATTGCCAATGGTAGTTATAGACGTTCAACGTTCCGGTCCATCTACAGGCATGGCGACTAAAGTTGAAACATCCGATATTAACGCTGCCTGCCATAATGCGCACGGCGACTATGCCAATATCGTAATTGCTCCTACAAGTATTGAAGAATGCTTCTATGAAATTCAACATGCATTCAACTTGGCGGAAGAATTCCAATGCCCTGTAATCTTCATGCCTGACTTACAACAAGGCTTGAATAAACAGTCCGTACCTACATTCGATATGAACCGTGTACCTATTAAACGCGGTAAATTGATGAAAGAAGAAGACCTTCCTGAATTAGAACGTCCTCATTACTTCAAACGTTTCGAACTTGTAGAAGACGGCATTTCCCCTCGTACAATTCCTGGTACTAAGAACGGCTTGTTCTTATCCACCGGTTTGGAACATAATGAAGAAGGTAAACCGGCTGAAGCACCTAGCATGCACGTAAGCCAGACTGACAAACGTTTACGCAAACTTAAAGGCGTAGCTGCTGTATACGATCCATTCTTGAACAATGCTAAGCATGATGAATGTGATGTATTGGTAATCGGTATTACATCCAGCCGCGGCGCTATCGAAGAAGCTGCTGCAGAACTTGAAGCAGAAGGCGTAAAAGTTAACCACTTACAACTTCGCTTGATTAAACCTTTCCCAACTGAACAATTATTGCCATTCTTTGAAAAGGCTAAAAAAGTTGTTATTTGTGAACAAAATGCGACTGAACAGTTAACTGATTTATTCCGCATTCATATGCCTGATAAGACAAAACTCCATAGTTGCTTAAAATATGATGGTAATCCATTTACAGCAACGTATGTGAAAAAAGCAATTAAGGAGGTTTTATAATATGGCAACACCAATGGATTATAGAAATGATATTCGCCCTAACTGGTGCCCCGGCTGTGGCCACTATGGGGTACAGGCCGCTATTGCCGACGCTGTAGCTGCTCAAGACATTAGTCCTGAAAACCTGGCTGTTATCTCCGGTATCGGTTGCTCCAGCCGTATTGGCGGTTACTTCTATACATACGGTGCGCATACAACTCATGGTCGTGCGCTTCCATATGCACAGGGCGTAAAATTAGCTAACGAAGATTTAAACGTAGTAGTGTGCGGCGGTGACGGCGACGCGTTCGCTATCGGTATGGGCCATACAATCCACGCGTTTAAACGTAATGTAAATATTACATACATCGTAATGGATAACCATGTATACGGCTTAACAAAGGGTCAAACATCCCCTCGTTCCGACATCGGCTTCGTTACTAAAACATCTCCACATGGTTCTTTCGAATCTCCATTGCCAATCTGCGAAACAGCAATCGCGGCAGGTGCTACATTCGTAGCACAAGGCTACATGACAAATCGTGCAGAACTTGTGGAATTGATTAAACAAGGTATGAAACATGACGGATTCTCCTTCATCAACGTATTCAGCCCTTGCGTAACTTACAACAAACGTAACGGTTACGATTATTTCAAAGACAATTTGACTTCTTTAAGTACAATCGAAGGTTATGACATCCATGACCGTGCGGCTGCACTTAAAGCATTGGTTGAACATGACGGTCTCGTTACCGGCTTGATCTACCAGAACACTGAAAGACCTTCTTTCGAAAAAGCTATGGCTGCTGCCAATGGCGGTCCACACGAACGTGCATTGATTCACGATGTGGTAAAACCTTCGGAAGACTTGTTTAAACAACTTTACGAAGAGTTTAAATAAGAGTGTTTGACGAATCACATACTTAATGGTAATATTAAATTACTGAAATAACAGGCGATACTATGTATCGCCTGTTATTATTGTGCCTGCTTACAGGTGCAAGACAGTTCGTAACCATCCTGTCTTTAAATAAAACTAAGGAGAATTTAATATGAATCGTATGAACTCGGTGCGTACATGGAGTACGACCAAAAAACTGACCGTCAGCGGTCTTTGTCTGGCTCTTTACATTGTTGTTATGTTGATTACCCAGGGCTTTGCCTTCGGCCAATACCAGGTGCGTATTGCTACGGCGTTGTATGGCTTGGCATCGCTGTTCCCGTTTACTGTCATCGTATTCGGCTTGGCCAACTTGATCAGTAATTTTATCATGGGCGGCCTGGGACCAATTGACGCCATTGGCGGCTGTATCGTAGGTTTAGTTACAACCGGCGGTATCGTAATCGGTAAGCGTTTAGGCTTCGGCAACTGGATTGTAATTCCGTTCATTGCGTTGGTACCGTCCTTAGTAGTGCCACTTTGGTTGGCGCCGCTACTTGATTTGCCATACGCGTTGTTGGTGACCTCGTTATTAGTGGGGCAGAGTATTTCCGCCGTATTCAGTTATTTCCTTGTGAATGCGCTGGAACGAGTGATGGGCTTGAAAACAGTTGAAACTTCAGGCGTATCAAAAGCAACAGAAGCAGATGTAGCAGAAACATCAGCAGAACGTTTGCCGGATAATCAGTCCGCACAGGTATAAAATACACAGAAATAAATATACATTCTTATATAATTGCTGAGTGAGCAATTTTAAGAGGTTATGAAATTAGGCTTACAATTAAAGTTATTAAGGAGGTCAGCCATATGGGAAGCGGCAGAACAAGCGATGAACTACAGGGCGTACACGGTTTAGGCAGTGCTAAAACCAATTATCCTACCGATTATGCACCGGAAGTGCTTGAATCATTTGTGAACAAACATCCGGGCAATGATTACTTCGTAAAATTCAACTGTCCTGAATTTACCAGTTTATGTCCAATGACAGGACAACCTGACTTTGCAACAATTTACATCTCTTACGTTCCGGATGAACGTTTGGTAGAAAGTAAATCTTTAAAATTATACTTGTTCAGTTTCCGCAATCACGGGGACTTCCACGAAGATTGCGTCAATATCATTATGAAGGACCTCATTAAACTGATGGATCCGAAATATATTGAAGTGTGGGGCAAGTTTACACCACGCGGCGGCTTGGCTATCGATCCATTCGCTAACTACGGCAAAGCCGGTACTGAATGGGAAAAAGTAGCTAAAGAAAGACTGCATTTCCATGACATGCAGCCTGAGCGAGTGGCGTACAGATAAGGCTCACAATTGGAGTCAAAAAATAAATAACAAGGGCAATAACGATTGCCGGCAAAAAAGTCTGCTCATATTACAGAACCTGTAGTATGGGCAGACCTTTTTTATTGAAAAGAAACTAGCTAGTATAGAAACAGTTGTAGGCCGTGGCCGAGTGCAATTGTAGGATGTTGCGTCGCTGCGCTGATGGAGCATTTGCAGTTGCCTTGATTAATAAGTGGGAATGATTTTCAAACGATAAATGCTAATAAATGTCTATCTAATTGAGAAATATTTGATATAATAAGGGTAGCATACATAGTTGTTAGCCGGGAAGGGCGAGCAATGAATGCGATTGGTATAGGTAAAGGAGTGACATAGGTATGTCGTCAAAAGTTTATTTTACATCCATGCACACACGCATCGGGGAAAGTTTAACAGATAAGTTCGAGCGCCTCATCACAAAGGCAGGTATTGAAAATATCGATTTCACTAACAAGTTCGTAGCCATTAAATTGCATTTCGGCGAACCGGGCAACTTGGCGTTCTTGCGCCCTCAATATGTAGCGCGCTTAGTGGAAGTTATCAAAGATTTGGGCGGTAAGCCATTCTTGACTGACTGCAACACCTTATATGTAGGTGGCCGTAAGAATGCCCTTGATCACATTGAATCGGCCTATCAGAACGGATTTAACCCTTATAATACAGGCGCTCATGTCATCATTGCCGATGGCTTGAAAGGTTTGGATGAAACATTGGTTCCTGTTCCTGACGGAAAATATGTAAAAGAAGCTAAGATCGGTCAGGCCTTGATGGATGCGGATATTGTAATTTCCTTAACACATTTTAAAGGTCATGAATCGGCCGGCTTCGGTGGTGCCATTAAAAATCTTGGCATGGGCGGTGGCTCCCGCGCCGGTAAAATGGAACAACACAGTGCAGGCAAACCGTTCGTTCAACAGGAAATCTGCGTAGGTTGCGGTAAATGTGAACAGTATTGCGCTCATGATGCGGTGCATGTAACTAATAGAAAATCCTTTATTACGGAAGAAAAGTGCGTAGGCTGCGGCCGATGCGTAGGCGTATGTCCGGTTGATGCCATCTCTCCAATGTGGGATGCGGCTAATACGGCATTGAGCGAAAAAATGGCGGAATATACAGCGGCTGTTGTTCGCAATCGTCCTACTTTCCATATCAGCTTGGCGGTTGATGTATCGCCATATTGCGACTGCCATGGTGAAAACGATATTCCAATCGTACCGGATGTAGGTATGTTCGCATCCAGCGACTTGGTAGCGCTTGATCAGGCTTGCGCAGACAAAGTAAACGCACAGCCGATTATGCCGGGCAGCGTGCTGGACGGTCATAAACATACACAGGGTGATTATTTTACAGCCATGTTCCATGATGTTGACTGGGAAGCGGCGCTTAACCATGCGGAAGAATTGGGCTTGGGATCCAGAGAATATACATTGGTTGAAGTTAAATAGAAAAGCCGACTATTAAAATAGTTAATCAGCAATATATAAGAAGGCCTCCGCAAGGAAGCCTTCTTTTTATTGCTTTTGTTGCTTTCGCTACTTTTAGTGCTTTTAGTGTTTAGCTTGTTTGGTTTAGGTGTTTTACAGATAAAAAAAGACCGCCAACCCAAAAGGGTGACGGTCTTTTGTAATGTCGATTATTTGGAGTACAATTCGACGATAAGTGTTTCGTTAACTTCGATTGGAAGTTCGGAACGTTCAGGAAGACGAGTCAAAGTAGCTTTGAAGCCTTCTAATTCTTTAGTAATGTAAGGAAGTTCGAAAGAACGAAGTTCCTGGAAGTTTGTTTTGAACATTTCGTTGTCACGGGATGCTTCGCGAAGTTCGATAACATCGCCAGCTTTACACTGGTAGGATGGAATATCAACGCGGCGGCCGTTAACAAGAATGTGGCCATGGTTTACCATCTGACGTGCTTGACGGATGGAGTTGCCGAAGCCGATGCGATATACAAGATTGTCAAGACGGCATTCTAACAATACTAACATGTTTTCGCCGGTAACACCCTGCATTTTTTTCGCTTTATCGTAATAGCGTACGAACTGGCGTTCTAGCAAGTTGTAATATGCTTTAACTTTTTGTTTTTCTAATAATTGTAAACCGTATTCAGATAATTTTTTCTGACGTTGGTCTTTCTTTACGCGCTTTAAAGCTTTGGAGTGACCGAAAACGTTCACACCGAAGCGACGACATAACTTAAAGCGTGCTTCTCTTCTCGTTGCCATGTGTTTATCACCTCATAATGAAAAATAACATGTACCAAATTTAGGTACTCAAATATTCTATCACGAAGGGGGAGCCGTGTCAATATATATAAGCATTCTTTATGCAGGGAAAAGCCTATATTTTAGGGCTTTATCACTTTATCCTTTTATTAATTATGACACAGATTTTGGCAAAAAAACACTTTTTCTTATCCCTATTTTGATATGAATTATTAAAAACTTTTTCAATTTAGTACATCGGAAATCAAATTTAAACGGATTGAAAAATGAATTATAACTGTCAAAAAATGGAATAAAAAAAGTGATGATTAGCGACAGTGCACTAAGGTACGTATACATGGTACAATTAGATAGTATTTTAAAGAGACTTTTGTGCGCATACAGCGAATGTTCTTCATGAATGAATGGAAAAAATGAAAGAATTATTATGCATGCATTTTTGTTATTAATATAGAAAATTTATGCACAATTGTGAATACCTATAGGGAGTATAGCGTAAAATCGGCATATCTAAATATATGCGTTTTAGTAATCTAACAGGCTGAAGGATTTTATTGTCAACCTTTAAAGTCTATCCTATCTAGACAATTTTCAAAGTACATGGTAAATTTTAAAACTCTACTTATATGGTTGGACTTTTTTGTTAATAAATAAAAGAATGTTCATAAAACTATCTAATAATAACGTATATATAAAATTTTAATCTCTGTATAAAATTTTGAGGGTTTACAAACTTTTTACAAGAGCGATTTTGTTTAGCAATTTTCTTATAATTAGGGAATAGTAAGAGCTTCCTAAATAAAAAATATAAGTGATAGTTAAATTATATAAATCTTGTATGATTTTAATTATGACTATTAAAAAATTTTATAAACGTTTTCTTAAAAATTGTAAACATGCTATAATGAGGTAACCTTTAATATAAGTTACAAATAGATTACTGATTTTTATAGAAGACGACGTTACCTGGTGGTGACCACTATACGTAGTGACAGGTGTTTTGTTAAGTATTCGCATAAAAGGAGATGAACTGGATGGAAGAACTACCTACCCTGCAAGAGTTGCAAAGCTTTATAACGTACAGCAAAATGGGAAACTTTACATTAGCGGCGCAGGCGGCTAATATTACTCAATCTGCTTTTAGTGCGCAGATGAAAAAGCTTGAAAGATTGGTAGGGGTGAAGTTAATTGCACGCTCGACCAGAGGCAGCCGCTTGACACCGGAAGGCGAAAAGTTTTTGCCTGAAGCTGAGCATATCATTGAAACGTTAGAACGAGCTATTCATAGCATTCGCTTAGCCAATAAATTAGAGCGTCCAATGTTGAACGTAGGTATTCTACGCAGTATCGGCGATGTACGTATGAATGCGCATGTAGCGTATTTCCAACAAACTAATCCAAACTTCGCTATTTCCGTGTATGATATGGAAGAAGAAGAAATGTTGTTGGATTTGCGTGAAAATCGCATTGATATCGGTACTTGCTATTTACCTAACAACAAGGATATGAGTGCATACGAAAGTATTGCGCTCCGTGAAGACTCGGTTGTATATTATGCACCGAACCGCAAGATGGACGCACATCCTGTAACATGTGAAGAAATCTTGGATTATCCGATGGTTATGTATCCACCAAAATACTTCATGAGCCATCGTTTGAAATCTTACTTCTCTGAAGAAGGACGCCAGTCTTTACCACAGTTGGTAAGACTTTCCAATCCTTACGCCATGATCGACTATTGCAAACGCAATGAGTCCGGCGCTTTGATTTCTCGTCACTTGTTAGAAGCATTGGGCATTGAAGAAGGTGTATATACCTTAGCTAAACCATTGTATTTACAAGTATGCTTTGTATATCGCAATAATAACTCTAAGTGGGAAACCATGAAGACATTTATGGATTACATTGCTCAGGAATTGAAGGAAGATTAATCTTAACCAGTAATTTGTAATTCCTAAGGGTTTATATGTAAATAAACGGCTTGATTCTGAAAAGATCAAGCCGCTTTTACTTTTTTATGCCGAATAATGATATAATTAAATTTAATATACTGTATAAATTTGAAAAACGTATAACTGTGTATATAATAAAGAAATTCAATATACATACTTGAATAATGTATATTGTGAATATAAATTTGTGCATTTAATTTTCTGATAGATGAAATAATACTATGGTTTAGCATTTAGTTAGGAGGCATTATATTAATGGATGGCTACAAAAAAAGCCAGGTCTTTTTCCTGGGCTTGCAGCATGTGCTGGCTATGTATGCCGGCGCTGTAATTGTACCGCTCATCGTGGGCAGCAGTTTAGGCTTGGATACACTGCACGTGGCGTATTTGATCGGCGCCGACTTATTGACGTCCGGTATTGCTACGTTGTTGCAGGTGTGGCGTAATAAAGTGTTCGGCATCGGCTTGCCGGTTGTATTAGGCTGTACGTTTACGGCCGTATTCCCTATGATATCCATCGGCAAAGAGTTTGGCTTGGGGGCGATTTACGGTGCCATTATTGTATCCGGCTTAATCGTCTTTTTGATTTCTCACTGGTTCGGCCGGTTGGTGCGGTTCTTCCCACCTGTAGTAACGGGCTCTATTGTGACCGTTATCGGCGTCACCTTAGTTCCGGTAGCCATGAATAACTTGGCCGGCGGATTAGGCAGCCCCGACTTCGGATCCCCTGTACATATTATCTTAGGATTGGCTGTGTTGGCATTTATTTTAATCTTAAATCGCTTATTCAAAGGATATATTCAGGCCATTTCCGTGTTATTGGGCCTCGTATTCGGCACCGTGGTGGCCTTCATGATGGGCCTCGTGGATATGACGCCGGTGGTGGAAGCGTCCTGGGCTCATATTCCGCAGCCGTTCTATTTTGGATTGCCGACCTTCCACGGCAGCGCCATCCTGACGATGACTATCGTGGCCATTGTGAGCATGGTAGAGTCCACCGGTGTATTCCTAGCGCTTGGTGAAATTTGCGAGCGCAAGATTACATCTGATGATTTGGCGCGCGGCTATCGTGCGGAAGGTTTGGCCTCCATTATTGGCGGTATTTTTAACTCCTTCCCATATACTACCTTTTCTCAAAACGTAGGCCTGGTGGAACTTTCAAAAGTACGTTCCACAGTGGTAGTATCCGTTTGTGGCTTTATGCTGATTTTGTTGGGCCTGGCACCTAAGTTTGCCGCTCTGGCGACGATTATTCCTACCAGCGTATTGGGCGGAGCCATGATCGCCATGTTCGGTATGGTTTGTGCGGCCGGTATCCGCATGTTGGGTAAAGCTGACTTTACAAACTCCAATACCATGCTTGTAGCGGCTTGCTCCATTGCATTGGGCCTTGGTGTGACCGTAACACCGGGACTGTTCGCTCAATTCCCTGCGTCTGTGCGCATTCTCTTGGAAAGCGGCATCGTAGTGGGCGCGCTGACCGCCGTAGTATTGAACTTGTTGTTCAATTACGATGAAATTAAAAACAGCAAATAGAATCCTATGAGATTAAAAACAGTAAATAGGATTCTATATTATAATGAACCCTGATAATCCTTGATACGCCCTGATAAGCCGTTCTGTTCGGACAAAAACGGAAAAGCGGTTAGGACAAAATAGAAAAAAAGAGGCAGTGAACACTGAGATAATTCAGTATTCACTGCCTTTTAGCATGTTATGCGATATTCACTGCCTTTTAGCTGTTATGCGATGCCTATCATTGGCTACTGTTTGATTAGTGGAAAATCGCGTAATAAATTACATAGACCCAACCGAGAATGCCGTGAAATATGGCCCATGGAATCGAATGCCAATTAGTATAACTAACGACCATGGCCAATGCAGAGCCAAAGGAAATCCCGGTTTTTATAGTAGTGGAAACGTATTTCATTGGTATTTCACCTCCTCGCGGTTATAGAAAACGTTTATATATACAATATATAATATTTCTAGTGTACGACGCAAGTTGAGGGGTGATTATAAAATAAAATTTTGATTAAGCAATGAAATTTTGACCAGGTCAAAAGATTATTTCACTAAGTTTTGAGGAGCCCCTTCCAAGTAGCAGTCGATGTTTTTGAACACGATATCAGCACGTGTTTCAAGGGCTTCTTTGCTGGCGAAGGCTACATGCGGAGTAAGTACGCAGTTTTTAGCATGGCAAAGAGGGTGATCTGTAGGAATTGGAGGTTCCATTTCGAAAACGTCAATGCCTGCTGCGGCTAAACGGCCTTCATTAAGAGCGTTTGCCAAGGCTTCGCTGTCGACTACGCCGCCGCGAGCCGTGTTGATAAGAACTGCGGTTGGTTTCATAAGACGGATGGCTGCATCATTTACAAGACCTTTAGTTTCAGCAGTCAATGGAGTATGTAAGGATACGAAGTCCGCTTCTTTGAAAAGAGTGTCTTTGTCTACGAATGTTACGCCTTTAGCTTCCAACTCAGGTTTTACACTGCGGTTGTAAGCGATAACTTTGCAGCCGAAGGCCAAAGCGATTTCAGCTACGCGGCGGCCGATAGCACCGGTACCTACAACACCGAATGTTTTGCCAAACAATTCGAAGCCTACAAGGCCGTCTTTAGTTCCGTTGGTGCGGCAACGTTCGTCACATGGCACGATGTTGCGGATTGTTGAAATGGCGAGACCGAATGCAAGTTCCGCTACGGCGTTAGTGGAGTAGCCGGCCGCATTGGAAACAACGATTTCACGTTCGCGGCAAGCGGCCAAGTCTACATGGTCAACGCCGGTGAAAGCGATGGAAATAAACTTCAAATTAGGGCATTGGCGGATGATGTCGCCGGACAATGGCTGATTGGCCAACATAATAATGTCTGCATCTTTTACACGTTCTAAGAGGGCGGCCTGGTCAGTTTCCTTGGTTTCGTAATATACGAAATCATGACCTTGCGCTTTAAGCGGTGCCGCTAACTCTTCAATTTTCTGCAGTCTTACACCTAATGGTTCCATTACAATAATTTTCATGGTACACCTCATCATTTGTGGGTAAAAAAGAAACAGGTCCCCGTTCGTACGGCTTTGGAACTGTCCGCCGACCGTGGACGACAAGAATATTTATACGCTTATTATACGCCAACTTTTAATAAAGTAAAACTATTTTATCTTTTTGAAATGAGATTTCGTCATAATACTGTTTTTCATCCTATGGTAGCGCTATTTTTCATCTTGTCATATTAAATTTTAAAACATTGAATTCAATTCATACCAAGTATATAAATTATGTATAGAAAATGTAAAGAAATACTCTGAAATATGAACATATGTCCATTATCAATGTAAATTCCTATTTGAAAAGTGGCTTTTTCAGATGATATACTTATGATAAGACAATTGTTGAGTGCGCACGCCTCAACAGAGCAAGTGAGGGCGCATTAAGGATGCCTTGACGATGCGGAAAGTATCCGCAATTTTGAATACATAACTAGTATTTTTTATGTGAGGTGCAAAATATGAGTTTCGAAAGTCGATTCCAACACATTGATCGTCGTGTTCCTATTTCTGAGAACAACCCTGCTATCGTGCATGACTTGGACAAATGTAAAAACTGTACATTATGTCGTCGTGCCTGTGCTGACGTTATGAGCGTTTTGGACTACTATGATTTAGAGTCTACCGGTGATGAACCAATCTGTATCCATTGCGGTCAGTGCGCAGCAGCCTGCCCATTCGATTCCATGAACGAACGTTCCGAATTGGACGAAGTAAAAGCAGCTATTGCAGATCCTGAAAAAATCGTTGTTATCCAGACAGCACCTGCTGTACGCGTAGGTATCGGTGAAGAATTCGGTTATGAACCGGGTTCCGTTTTAGAAGGCAAAATGATTGGCGCATTGCGTGCCCTTGGTGCCGACTATGTAGTTGATACTAACTTCGGTGCAGACTTAACTATCATGGAAGAAGCCAGCGAATTAATCGAACGCGTTGTAAACGGCCATGGCGAATTGCCACAGTTTACAAGCTGCTGCCCTGCATGGGTAAAATTTGCTGAAACTTATTACCCTGAATATTTACCAAACATTTCCACAACTCGCAGCTGTATCGCTATGGAAGCGGCTGTTATTAAAACATACTTCGCTAAGAAGATGAACATCGATCCTGAAAAAATCGTGTCTGTCAGCGTAGCTCCTTGTACAGCTAAGAAATTCGAAATTCGTCGTCCAGAACAGAACAAGAGTGCTGCTTACTGGGATAAAGAAGAACTTCGCGATACTGATTACTGCATCACAACTCGCGAATTCGGTAAATGGATCCGTGAATCCGGTATCGACTTCACTCAAGTTGAAGAATCCCAGATGGACAAATACATCGGTGCTGAAACCGGCGGCAGCGTAATTTTCTGTAATACCGGCGGTGTTATGGAAGCAGCTGTTCGCAGTGCTTACAAATTCATCACAGGTGATGAACCAACTCCAGATCGTTACACTAACTTACAGGAAGTACGCGGCATGGAAGGCGTTCGTGAAGCTGAAGTTCAAATCGGCGACAAAACATTGAAATTGGCCGTTGTTCATGGCGGTAAAAATATCCGTACATTCCTTGACGATATGAAAGCAAACGGCAAGAAATATGATTTCGTTGAAATGATGGCTTGCCCAGGCGGTTGTATCGGCGGCGGCGGACAGCCACGCGTGAAAATGCCTGTAGCTAACAAAGTTAGAGAAGCTCGTATCAAAGGTATCTACGATATGGACGCTAACATGAAACTTCGTTCCAGCTATGAAAACCCTGAAATCAAAGCAATTTACACTGAATTCTTTGATAAACCATTGGGCGAATTGTCCGAACAGTTGTTACACACTCATTTCACTAATCGCAGCAGCGACCTTGGTGAACGTAAGGACGTAACTCCTGAAACCTGCCCAACATCTCCTAAATTCAAAAAAGCTGAATAATCGCTTTTTTGAATTAGAGACCGTATAGAAGGATATTAGAGCATCGAAGGCTGTGCATGGCACAGCTCTCGGTGCTCTTTTTGTATTCCTGTAGTTGACAGGCCTATCTTGTTTGAAGTAATATAATATACATCTAATAGGTTATATTTTATAGCAATAATAGGTTATATTTTATGCCAATTGGGAACTATAATTTTATAGTATCATCTAGAGCAGCTGAGGGAATTGGCCCTGTGATGCTGCGGCAACCTGCCTTACAACTCTCATTGTAACGCAAGGTGCTAAGTCCAACGGGAAACCGACAGATGATAAGACAGTGTGTCGTCATTTGTTGACGGCATTTTTTATTATCTGTCGAAAACGAGAGGAGATTGAGAACATGAGTAATGAAAAACAGACAATTGGGAAAGGTCCGTTTCGCTACGATGTAGTAGGCAGTTTTTTACGTCCTGATTCCGTGAAGAAGGCGCGTCAGGCGGCGGAAGAGGGGACAATCAGTAAAGCGGAGCTTCGCAAGGTAGAAGACGAAGCCATCCGTGATGTGATTGATAAAGAAATTGAAGTAGGTTTGAAGGCTGTAACGGACGGTGAATTCCGTCGTGCTTACTGGCATTTAGACTTTTTAGAACAATTGGCAGGCGTTGAACGCATTAAAGCGGATCACTGGTCTGTAGCGTTTAAAGGCCATCAGCCGAAAGCGGCTACGTTGAAAATTGTAGGGGACATCGACTTCCCTGATAATCATCCGTTCTTGGAAGATTTTAAATTTGTAAAAGAGGCGGCCGGAGATAGAGCGGTGGCGAAGTTTACTATCCCTTCACCATCCATGCTGCATCTAATCTGCTGTGTTCGTGAAGAAAATTACGAACCGATTCCGCAGTATGAAAATCAAGAAGATTTATTTAAAACCATTGCTAAAGCCTATCGCAAAGCAATTCAGGCTTTTTATGATGCCGGTTGTCGCTATTTACAATTAGATGATACGTCCTGGGGTGAATTCTGCGATGAAACGAAACGCAAAGAGTACGCCCTTCGCGGCTTAGATTTGCAGTACATTGCAGAAAAATATGTGGAAGTTATTAATTATGCCTTGGAAGGCAAACCTGATGATTTAGCTGTGACCATGCATATTTGCCGCGGCAATTTCCGTTCGACCTGGTTCTCTTCGGGGGGATATGAACCGGTTGCGGAAACATTGTTCGGCCATTGCAACATTGACGGGTTCTTTTTAGAATACGATTCTGATCGAGCCGGCGGCTTTACGCCACTTCGTTTTATTAAAAATCAGAAAGTGGTATTAGGTCTTGTTACATCTAAATTCCCGGAATTAGAAAACGAAGACGATTTATTAGCACGTATTGAAGAAGCAAGTTTGTATGTACCGAAAGAACAATTAGCCTTGAGCCCGCAATGTGGTTTTGCCTCAACAGAAGAAGGTAATAATTTGACTGAAGCGGAACAGTTCGCTAAGTTGGCGCTTATCAAACGCGTGGCGGAAAAGGCGTGGGGGACTTATGAAGATTGATAAAAGTAATAAAGGATGGGAGGCGTTTCGTTACGCCTTCCCACTTACTGTGCCAATCTGCGCAGGATTCCTGTTTCTCGGCATATCCTATGGTTTGTATGCAACCGATCAGGGATTGCCATGGTATTTACCGGTATTGATGGCTGCATTAATCTACGCGGGCTCTATGGAGTTCGTTACCGTCGCTTTATTAGTATCGCCATTTGATCCGGTGGGAGCCTTTGCACTGGCACTGATGGTGAATGCGCGTCATATCTTTTACGGATTGACCATGATAACTAAATATATGCCGCTGGGATGGAAGCGCTGGCCTGTCATTTTTGGCATGTGTGATGAAACATTTGCCATTAATGCGACCTGCTCCTTGCCGCCTGAGATTGACCGGGGATGGTTTTATCTCCATGTTACATGGCTCAATTTCCTGTATTGGGTAGTGGGGGCGTTCATAGGTGCCGTTGGCAGTCAGTTTATTACTTTTAACTTGAAAGGCATCGAATTTGTGTTGGCAGCCTTATTTGGCGTGCTGTTCCTCGATTATCTTTTAAAATCGGACAAGAAACAGTATGGTATTATCGGACTGGTGATTTCAGCGGGATCCTTGCTGTATTTTGGACCAAACTATTTCATGGTTCCGGCTATGTTGATGATGCTGGTTGTATTTATCGGCATGTATTTCTATAAGGGGAAGGCGGTGGATGAATCGTGAGTGCATGGGAAATTGCTATAACTATCGGCAGCGTCGTGTTAGGCACTATGGTAACGCGATTTATCTCCTTTGCTTTGTTTGCTAAAACAGGTAAACCGCCGGCCATTGTAAACTACTTGGGCAAAGTGCTGCCCGGCGCCGTTATGGGCCTCCTGGTAGTGTATTCTTTGAAAAACATATCCTTCGTAGTAGCACCGAATGGAATTCCTGAAGTTTTGGCTATGCTACTCCTCGTAGGAGTCCATCTTTACAAACGAAACTTCCTGGTGTCTATCTTAGTCAGTACCGTGTTCTACATGATACTGGTACAAACCGTATTTGCTTAAGCGTAGCCTTATGTTTATGATTAAGCTCATGTTTTCTGTTTAATGCTTAGTCTTGATGTTTATGCTTACTGTTTATACTTAATGCTTATACTTAATGCTTATACTTAATGCTTATACTTAATGCTTTATGCAGTGGCATATTGTTATAATATATTACATAGTATATATCATATTGTAGGTTAGAAGCCCGTCGGCTCTTATGAGCGGCGGGCTTTTTTGTTTTTATCGGCCATGGAATCGGTAACTTAATATGCCTGTTCGATATACAGCCCTTTGCGCCGGCTAAAGCTGTATATCGTTAGGTTGTATTTCGTTAGGTTGTATTTCGTTAGGTCTATATCTTCAGCCTTGCTAAGGGGATTATTTGATGGTCTGAGAAATCCATATCGAATATTATCGCTTTACAATATATCTAATTAGATATATAATGAGTTTGTAAGAAATATCTAATTAGATATTTCTGAGAGTTTTTCAAAATGAAAAAATGAAAAAATGAAATTAGATTAGTTAGCAGAAATTTTTAGAGAATTTAAAGATTTCAGAGATTTCAGAGATTTCAGAGATTTCAAAGATTTCAAAGATTTCAAAGATTTCAGTTTTTTAAATTATTAGAAGATACGGCTCTATTAGTCCCGTATATTCGTGAAGGGGTGACAACTTGCACAGTACAGAGGCAAAGGTGATTATCGGCCTACATCGCATTGTAAATGATATAGACCGAAAGACGGCCGCGTTGGCGGCGAAGCACAATTTGACCTTCAGTCAGTTTGCCGTCCTTGAATGTTTGTATAGTAAAGGCGACTTGACCGTCGGCCAGGTGCGCGAATCCATTCTCAGCAGTGTGGGGACGATCTCCATCATTGTGAATAATCTGGTAAAAATGAAATACATTGAACGACTGGGGGATGAACATGACCGCCGCGTTTGTATATTGCATTTGACGCCGGAAGGGTACGACGTAATCAGTAAGTTGGCCCCTGAGAATGCAGCGATGTTAAGAAATGAATTAGCCATATTGAGCAAGTCAGAAAAAGAAGAAATGGTAAAGTTACTGAAAAAATTAGGAGGTAATGAACATGGAACGGAAAGTTAAAACATTAGTAAAAGGATCCCCAGCCATTGATGGAGCAGGTGTACATTTAGTACGTGTATTAGGCAATGCCACAACGAGAGAATTTGATCCAATCTTGATGCTGGACTCTTTTGACAGCACAAATCCGGCAGATTATACAGCAGGGTTCCCAATGCATCCGCATCGCGGCATTGAAACAGTAAGCTATGTATGGCGCGGTAAAATGAACCACAAGGATAGCTTGGGTCATGAAGATATGATTACAGACGGCGAAGTACAATGGATGAACTCCGGCTCCGGTATTTTACATGAAGAACAGGTGCCGGCCGCCGATCGTCTATTAGGCGTACAGCTCTGGCTGAACTTGCCGCAGAAAGATAAAATGGTAAAACCTACGTACCACAGCGTTCGCAGAGACCAAATTGAAGAAATTCCAATCGAAGGCGGTAAACTTCGCTTATTAGCCGGTACATATAAGGACCACGAAGGCTTCAAAGGCGATTACTTGCCATTAGATTACTACGACATTCACTTGGAAAAAGGTGCGGAAATCACAATTCCAACGGCATCGGACGCATCTACAATGCTCTTCACCTTGCTCGGTGATGCATACGTAGCGGGCCAGCACATTGAAGAAAAGACAGCTGTAAAATTGACCGAAGGGGACAGCGTAACCATTAAAATGGGTGACCAAGACGGCCAAGTGCTCTTTATGGGATCCAAGGCGCTGAACGAACCAATCGCATGGGCCGGTCCAATCGTAATGAATACAGATGAAGAATTGAAACAGGCCTTTGATGATTTAAGAAACGGCACGTTTATTAAAGATCAGGTAGATTACTAAGAGAAACTGTTAAGATTTAAGATCAAATGTAGTAAGTCCTTACGCGTAATTCTCGAAATAGGGTAGCTATAAAGTACCTTACAAAATAGTTGATAGATTGCAAAGTTGTAATGATAAGGGGACACAGATGAGTGTAAATAATTATGAAACTGACGAATTAATAATTCATTGGAACGCGGAGTTATGCCAACATGCGGCAAAGTGCGTGAACGGAGCTCCTGAAGTATTCGACGTGAGCCGCCGTCCATGGATTATGCCTGAAAACGGTGATGCGGCACATATTATGAAGGTCATTGATCAATGCCCTTCCGGTGCCCTTACATATACAGTGAAAGAGGAGGCAAAGTAAAATGATTAAAATTGTACATGAACCGGAAAATAAACGTGCCGCTGCTTATGATGACGCTAAGAACATTGGCGAAAGCACCTATTCGAAATCTGAAAAATTCTGGATTATCGACCATACCTTGGTAGAAGATGGCTACGAAGGTCAGGGCATTGCCAGCAAACTGGTTGCTGAAGTCGTTAACCAGGCTCGTGCAGCCAACGTAAAAATCTTACCACTGTGCCCATATGCAAAAGGACAGTTTGAAAAGCATCCTGAGTATAGAGATGTGTTGATGTAACAGGATTAGTTTGTAATTTATGTAAGACGTGTAGATTAATAAGATAGTTGATATAGAAATATAGACGAGCAATCATCATGATTGCTCGTCTTTTAAGTTTAAGGGGGAAATAAAATTTAACTTGCATAAAATTGTAGATGAGCACGTATAGAATCAAATAGTTATGAAGCCTTATGTCACTCTTAGACGTTCTTCTTACAATTGAAAAAAATCATGCTTTCATGATATGCTTTATTTATGTATATAAATTAGTGGGTTTGGGAAGGATAAGGAAATGGTTGATACCAAGAAGGAACAGGAACGTGATGAATTACATAGAGCCATATGGGCTATAGCAGATGAACTGCGTGGTGCTGTGGACGGATGGGATTTTAAAAACTATGTACTAGGTACAATGTTTTATCGTTATATTTCAGAAAATATCTGTAACTATATTAATCAAGGTGAGCAAGCAGCCGGTAACATGGATTTTGACTATGCGAAAATGTCTGATGAAGAAGCTGAACAAGCTCGTGAAAGCTTAGTAAATGAAAAAGGCTTTTTTATTCTGCCGAGTGAGCTATTTTGTAGTGTTTGTGAAAATGCAGTTAATGATGAAAACTTAAATGAAACTTTGGAGAGAGTATTACGACATATTGAGGAATCTGCAAAAGGCAGTGCAGCAGAAAACGATTTTGCAGGGCTTTTTGATGACTATGATGTAAATAGTAATAAGTTGGGCTCCACCGTTATAAGACGTAATGAAAGACTGGTAAAGCTTTTACATGGTATTAGAGATATGAAGCTTGGAAATGTAAAGGATCACGATATTGACGCATTTGGTGATGCATATGAATATCTAATGTCTATGTATGCTTCTAAGGCCGGTAAATCCGGAGGAGAATATTTTACACCTTCAGATGTTTCAGAGTTGCTCACGCGCCTTGGCATTGTTGGTAAAACGGAACTTAACAAAGTTTACGATCCGGCTTGTGGTTCCGGGTCGCTTCTTTTAAAAGCTACGAAAATTCTTGGTAAAGATGCAATTCGTAACGGATTCTATGGACAAGAAAAAGTTGTTACAACATACAATCTTTGTCGCATTAATATGTTTTTACATGATGTAGGTTTTGATAAATTCAATATTGCCTGCGAAGATACGTTAATTAGTCCACAGCATTGGGATGATGAACCGTTTGAATTGATCGTATCTAATCCACCATACTCTATTAAATGGGCAGGAACTGATAATCCGTTGCTTATTAATGATCAGCGTTTTGCTCCAGCCGGTGTATTGGCACCAAAGGGTAAGGCAGATATGGCATTTATTATGCACAGTTTATCTTGGCTGGCTTCTAACGGTACAGCGGCTATCGTATGTTTTCCGGGAATCATGTATCGTGGCGGTGCGGAACAGAAAATACGAAAATATTTGGTAGACAATAACTATGTAGATTGTATTATTCAATTACCAAGCAATCTGTTCTTTGGTACTTCTATTGCCACGTGTATCATGGTAATGAAAAAAAATAAGACTGATAATAGAACCTTATTTATTGATGCTACCAGTGAATGTGTCAAAGTTACGAATAATAACAAATTGACACCAAAGAATATCGAACGAATTGTGGAAATATTTACAAAACGTGAAGAGATTAAACATTTTGCACATCTAGCAAGTTACGAAGAAATTGCAGGCAATGACTATAATCTCTCTGTATCCACTTATGTGGAGGCCGAAGACACACGTGAAAAAAATGATATTGTAAAACTGAATGCAGAAATTAAAGAAATCGTTGCTCGTGAACAAATGCTCCGTGATGAAATCGATAAAATCATTGCAGAAATCGAGGTGGGGGCATGAGTAAGTTGGATGAGTTGATAAAAGAACTTTGTCCTGATGGGGTTGAGTATAAAACAATTGGTGAGATAGCTACTGACATGTTTAGAGGATCAGGAATAAAGCGAGACCAAATAACTGAAGATGGTGTGCCTTGTGTTCGTTATGGAGAAATTTATACTACATACAATATTTGGTTTGAAGCCTGTAAATCTCATACACAAATAGAATATGTATCTTCGCCTAAGTATTTCGAACATGGAGATATTTTATTTGCTATTACCGGTGAAAATATAGAGGAGATAGCAAAGAGTTGTGCATATATTGGTCATGAGAAATGCTTGGCTGGTGGAGATATTGTGGTTTTGAAGCATAAAGAAGACCCAAAATATATAAGTTATGCTTTATCTACTGTAGAGGCACAAAAACAAAAAAGTGCGGGAAGAGTAAAAAGTAAAGTGGTTCACTCTAATATACCAGCAATTAAGGCGATTAAACTTCCTGTACCTCCGCTGGAGGTACAACGTGAAATAGTCCGTATTTTGGACTCTTTCACGTTACTTACAGCCGAGCTTACAGCTCGGAAGCAGCAGTATGAGTTTTATAGAGATAAGTTACTTTTGTTTGATAACGATACTCCAGTTTTGGCCTTGAAAGAGGTAGTCCAAAAGAGTTACTCTGGAGCAACTCCAGCAAAAGGAAAGAGTGAATATTACGAAAATGGAAGTATACCTTGGATTAGGACGCAAGATGTACGTTTTAATGAAATAACAGAAGTTGACTCGTTTATTACAGAAAAGGCCTTGGAAGAGACTGCAGCGAAATGGATACCCGAAAACTGTGTTATTGTAGCTATATCAGGAGCGACTGCAGGGAGATGCGCTATTAATAAGATAAAAGCAACAACTAATCAACATTGCCTTAATATGCAGATTGATGATGGAAAGGCTCTTTATAAATATATATATTACTGTCTTTGTAGTAAACAAGATGAATTAATCGCTAAGAAGCAAGGTGCTAGGGGAGATTTAAACTCTTCGTTGATATTAAGCACAAAGATTCCTGTCCCTAAACTGGAAACTCAGCAAAAAATTGTCAATGTTCTCGATAATTTTGAGTCTATCTGCAATGACTTAAATATAGGATTACCGGCCGAAATTGAAGCCCGTCAGAAGCAATACGAGTATTATCGCGATGTGCTCTTGACATTCGCTGAGAGCGGAAACATGCTTGACAGACAGACAGACAGACAGACAGACAGACAGACAGACAGACAGACAGACAGACAGTTCTGAATGCTATTAAGCTTATTCAATATGTGTTTGGTTTTGTTACAGTTGAGCTTGGATACATCTCGACTGTAACAAAACTAGCAGGCTATGAATTTACTAAGTATGTCGTCTATTCCGATGAAGGCGAAATTATTGCTCTTCGTGGTTTAAATGTTAAATCGGGAAAACTGGATTTGAGTGATGTAAAATATATAGATAAAAGTGACTTGTCAAAGTTGTCTAGAAGTAAGCTCATTAACGGAGATATGTTGTTTACTTATGTTGGCACTATTGGAGAAGTAGCTGTAATTCGTGAGGATAATAGATTTTATCTTGCACCGAATGTTGCTTTAATAAGAGCAAATCAAAATATTGTAATCTCAGATTATTTACGTTATTTGTTCCAAACGAATCAATTTTGGATGACACAAATAAGTCGTTTGCTTCAATCATCGTCTATGAAAAATATACCAATGGAAAAAATTCGAAAGTTTAGTATATCCATTCCAACAATAGAAGAACAAGAACGAATCGTTTCTATCCTCGACCGTTTTGACACTCTCTGCAATGATCTGTCCACCGGTCTGCCTGCTGAGATTGAAGCACGTAAAAAGCAATATGAATACTATAGGGATAAGTTGTTAACTTTTAAAGAATTACCAAATTAAGGGGGGGATGTTATGCCGTACTTTAATATTGTGGCAGAAACATCAGAAAATACAGTTGTAACGGAATATGAACCAGTCAAAAAGCGCTCTGATGCGTATCAAAGTGAAGCGGAGCTGGAGAATGAGTTCATTAAGCTACTTGGCGAGCAGGGATATACCTATTTGCCGATTCACACTGAAAAGGATTTAATCTGTAATTTGCGTGAACGTTTGGAAGAATTAAATAGTTGCAAGTTCACAGACTCTGAATGGGATACTTTTTTTAAGAACTCCATTGCTAATGCCAATGAATCAGCTGTAGAAAAAACACGCACGATTCAGGAAGATAATGTTAAAATCCTAAAACGTGAAAGCGGTGAAACCAAGAATATTACGCTCATTGATAAGAAGAATATTCACAATAATCGCTTGCAGGTTATTAACCAATATGCCGTTGGGAAAATGGATGGTGCAAAGCATGATAACCGCTATGATGTTACTATATTGGTGAATGGGTTGCCACTGGTACATGTTGAGTTGAAACGTAGAGGTGTTGCGATTCGTGAGGCCTTTAATCAGATTAACCGTTATCAGCGTGATTCTTTTTGGGCGGGTTCAGGTTTATTTGAGTATATTCAGATTTTTGTCATTTCCAATGGTACAAATACAAAGTATTATTCAAACAGTACGAGGCGGAATGCTGAAAAAGAACAAGGAAAACGTGGAGGCAGTAAGACCAAAACAAGTAACAGCTTTGAGTTTACTAGTTTTTGGGCCGATGCTAATAACCGTATTATTCCTGACTTAATAGACTTTACTAAGACCTTTTTGGCAAAACATACATTGCTGAACATCATTACGAAGTATTGTATCTTTACATCTGAAGGCTTATTAATGGTCATGCGCCCATATCAAATTACGGCTACGGAACGAATCCTTAACCGCATTGAGGTCGCTAATAATTATAAGAAATACGGCAGTGTTATGGGTGGCGGCTATATTTGGCACACAACAGGCTCCGGTAAGACGTTGACTTCATTTAAAACAGCTCGATTGGCTTCAAGACTTCCTTATATAGATAAAGTACTCTTTGTTGTGGATCGGAAGGATTTGGATTATCAAACAATGAGAGAGTACGACCGCTTTGAAAAGGGAGCGGCCAACTCGAATACGTCTACATCTATTTTAAAGAAACAACTTGAGGATGAGGATGCAAGAATTATTATTACAACGATTCAAAAGTTGTCTACCTTTATAAAAAGCAATAGTGGACATAATGTATATGATAAGCATGTCGTTATTATTTTTGATGAATGTCACCGAAGCCAATTTGGCAGTATGCACACTGATATTGTGAGAAGCTTTAAAAAATATCATTTATTTGGATTTACAGGCACGCCTATTTTTCCGGTTAATTCCGGACGAGTTAAGGATCCGCATTTGTTTACTACGGCGCAACTCTTTGGGGACCAACTCCATACGTATACAATTGTAGACGCTATTAATGACGCTAATGTGCTACCATTTCGTATAGATTATATTAAGACCATGGAAATGGATGAAGAAGTCACAGACGAAATGGTATATGATATTAACCGTGAAAAGGTAATGATGGCACCGGAGCGAATCAGTCTGGTTACAAAATATATATTGGATCATTTTGACCAAAAAACGTATCGCGGTGATAAATCGTATGAGTTTAATAAATTGATAAATATTGCGGATGTGGCAGGTTCTAAGAGAAGCACATCTAATGATACTAGTGCAACTAATAAACGTAAAATCGTTGAAGAGATTAAGAGTAGACAATGGGTAAATGGATTTAACTCAATTTTTGCTGTAGCCAGCGTACCGATGGCGAAGCTGTATTATAATGAGTTTAAGAAGCAAATGCTGGAAAGTCCAAGAAAAAGATTGAGAATTGCTACTATTTTTAGCTATGGTGCTAATGAGGCTGAAGTAGATGGTATTTTGGATGAGGAAAATTCGGAGAATACCATTAACCTCGATCAGTCATCTCGAGATTTTCTGGAAGCAGCTATTCAAGACTATAATCGTATGTTTAAAACCAATTATGATACTTCATCTGATAAGTTCCAAAATTATTATAAAGACGTATCACTTCGTATGAAGAATAAGGAATTGGATCTTCTTATTGTAGTGAATATGTTCCTTACAGGTTTCGATGCTACAACTTTAAATACCTTATGGGTAGATAAGAATTTAAAAATGCATGGACTTATTCAGGCATTCTCTCGTACGAATCGAATTTTGAACTCTATTAAGAAATTCGGCAATATTGTCTGCTTTAGAAATCTGCAAAAACGTGTAGACGCTGCTATTTCTCTTTTCGGAGATAAAGAGGCAGGCGGTGTTGTACTGATTCGAAAATTTAGCGATTATTACAACGGTTATAAAGCTGATGATAGTACATATATACCTGGCTATGTAGATATGATAAATGATCTATTAAATAAATTCCCGTTGTCTGAGCCAAGAATCATTGGAGAAAAGCAACAGAAAGAGTTTGTTGCGCTGTTTGGAGCTATTCTTCGGATGCGTAACTTGCTATGGTCATTTGATGAATTTAAAGGTAAAGAATTAATTTCAGAACGAGATTTTCAGGACTATCAGGGACGCTATCAAGATATATGGGATCAAATGAAGGTGGACCGCGTACCTAGTAAAGATATTAACGATGATGTAGTATTCGAGATAGAATTGATTCGTCAGATAGAGATAAACATTGATTATATTCTGATGTTAGTTAAGAAGTATCATGATACAAACTGTGAAGATAAGGAAGTGCTTATCACAATCGATAAGGCTATTTATAGTAGTCCGGAACTACGTAGCAAAAAGGATTTGATAGAATCGTTTATTGCTCGTATTAATGATGTGGACGATGTAATGGCTGAGTGGCAGACCTATGTAGTGGAACGAAGAAACGCCGACCTTACAGAGATTATTACTGAGGAAAAACTAAAACCGGAGGATACGCGTAAATTTATGGAAAATGCGTTCCGTGACGGTGAGATTAAGACTGTAGGTACTGAAATTGATAAACTTATGCCTGCAATTTCCCGCTTCGGCGGTGGTAACAATCGTGCTGAAAAGAAGCAAGGTATTATTGATAAGTTTAAGGCGTTTTTTGAGAAATACTTTGGTATTGGTGGCACATCCAGTTTTACTGAACCGGAAGAAAAAGAGGCAGTTCATCAATGGGAAGATTGGGAACAGATGCAAATGGTTGCTGATCCTGATGCGGACTCTTATAGTAAGAAGTAGTAAATCGTTTGCTTACAGATAAGTTAAAAAATCAAAATAATTTTTGTACGAATAATGTAGTGTAACTTGAAAGGAGATCATATGAAAAT
Organism: Veillonella sp.; assembly: GCF_018364065.1. Lineage (GTDB taxonomy): Bacteria > Bacillota > Negativicutes > Veillonellales > Veillonellaceae > Veillonella_A. The sequence goes on along the minus strand of NZ_JAGZMO010000009.1, from coordinate 29,458 downwards.
AGGTGTGCTTTTTGTATGCCACGGTAATATTTGTCGTTCCACTATGGCGGAGTTTTATTTTAAGCACATTGTGAAGCAGGCCGGCTTGTCTGATCAGTTTGAAATTGCGTCCGTAGCTACGAGTCGTGAGGAGATAGGTAACGATACGCATCACGGCACGAAGAAAAAGCTGAAGGAAATGCATATTCCATTCGGTCCGCGCCAGGCCCGTCAAATCACGAAGCAGGACTATGCTCATTTTGATTACATTATTATTATGGACGAAAATAACCGACGCAATTTAGTTCGACTCTTAGGTCCTGACACTGAGAATAAAGTGTATAAAATGCTGGATTTTGTGAATGAAAATCGCGATGTACGGGATCCTTGGTATACCGGCAACTTTGATGAAACCTACGATGATGTCAGTGTGGCTTGTGATGCTTTGTTAGAATATATTAAGAAACATGACTTGGCAGGGCAAAAGTAATTAGCGATTACAGAAGAGAATCCATAAGCGACTACAGAAGCGAAGTCATAAGCGATTAGTCCGGTTAGACTGATTGGGCTGATTGTGATTAGCGGTCTGAGTATCGGAGCAGCGGTTCCACTAAATAATAAAATAATAAATATTAATTTAAAACCCCGGTGACGCCGGGGTTTTGTTATATCTGTTTGAAATATAAAAAAGCCTATCTACTTCAAATATGAAATAGATAGGCTTAATGACCTTATTTTTTTATTACATATGATGTGATTATACCAATTTTACCGCATCAGCCAATAATTTATATGAATAGGCTTGTGCTTTTTGATCGTAAATTAAGCTTTGCGCCATAATTTCATCAAATGTTACGCGTTTTTGCAGTTCCTGTAACTGTTTAGCCGCCGTAGCAGGGCTGCCAACCAAAGAAACGGCCGTCATCTGTCTAACTACTGCTTGCTCGCGGAACGCAATATCTTCCGCTCTAAAGGAAATTGGACCAAAATGCGGTGCCGCTTTAGCTGCCACATAATTATCCCAAAGTTCATCTTCAGATTCTACCGGTGGCTGTAATCCTTGGTTATTGCCGGTAACAATATCAATAAAACGCTGTGTGTGAGTGGTAGCTAAGCGTTTTGCTTCTTCATCTGTATCTGCTAATACGGCGTTAACGCCCAAGATAACGTAAGGTTTTGATAATACATCGGATGGTTTAAAACGATCCCGATAGATTGCTACCGCTTCTTCCATCATAGCCGGTGCAAAATGAGACGCAAAGGAATATGGTAAGCCTAAATCAGCTGCCAAATAGGCGCTGTCAGTGCTGGAACCCAGTATATAAAATGGTACCTGAAGTCCCGCAGCAGGGTAGGCATGAACACCGTTTGTATCATCAAAATAGCCTTTTAGTTCGCTTAACTCGGCGGCAAAATCAGTATATAGATTATGCGTGCGGCGAAGGGCTCGCGCTGTCACCTGATCTGTACCGGGAGCACGGCCTAAACCTAAATCCAAGCGATTAGGATATAAGGTTTCTAAAGTACCATACTGTTCTGCCACCAAGTATGGACTCTGATTCGGCAACATGACACCGCCTGAACCGACGCGAATTGTTTTGGTGTTAGCCAATGTATGCTGAATCAAAAGTTGGGTAGCGCTGCTCCCCAAGGAGCGCATATTGTGATGCTCAGCAATCCAATAACGTTCGTAGCCGTAACTTTCAACCGCTTGCGCCAAGGCAATCATATCATTATAGGCCTCCGAATAGGTCTGGCCGGCGCGCAAGGGCACCAAATTCAATATAGATACCTTTAGCGGTGCTTGTGTATCCTGTTTATTTATTTCCATTATATATCTCTCCTTATACTCGTTCATTCCCGAAGAGTGCTCTCTAATTATTAAATCTATAATTCGCGATATAAATATATATCTGAGGCTATTATATGTTTTATTTTATTCCCTGTCAACGACATATTTAAAATTTTCTATATAGATATTGTACTCTAAATAATTGAAAAATACATCTTATTATAAGAATTAGAGATGATATTTTTCATAAAGCTATAAAAAATTCGTTTCTCAAAGTGTTTTATGGAAGATAGGGCGGAATATCGGCAGATACAGGATTTAAGGTCTTTTTGAGAGCGCTTTTATCATTGATAACATATTCCTTATATTCAAAAAGTTAAAAATACTGAATTAAATTCATTGAATTCAATTCAGTGAATGTGCTATAATGAACTCACCAAGAAGATTTGGGAGGTGAGTCGATGACAACAAAATTAACGAACCGACAGCTTGCAGCGTTAGAAACTAAGAGAAAGTTACTGGATTCGGCGAAAAAGCTTGTCACTGAAAAAGGACTGGTTAATACATCCATTGAGGAGATTGCCAAAGCCAGCGGCGTTTCAACAGGCACATTCTACACGCACTTTAAGCGTAAGGAAGATGTTATCTTTGAACTGAGTTACGAAATGTACGAAGAGATTACGAAACAGGCTCTCGCACATGAAGGTGACTTTATAACGCGCCTCACATTTTTTATGGGCAACTTTTCAGGATATATTGAAAAGAGCAGTCTAAAGCTTTGTCAGGAATGGGTGCGCAACACGGTGGATCCTGATTTACTGGATGTACCGGTTGAGGACACGAAACTGTATCTGGATATAAAATCCATGCGACAGTTTTTTAATGACGGTATCGCACGAGGCGAGCTGAAGGACGATACGCCTGTAGAAATATTAGCCCATACAATTATCGACATTCTGTACGGGCAAATGCTCTGCTGGGATATGTCCGGCGGCGCCTACAGCTTTGAAGCGCGAACTCGTGAGTTTTGCGAGCATTTCCTGCCAAGCTTGGTAACACCGTATTTAATTTTGAAGTAATGTGTTTTAGTAAACCAGATTGTATTTAGTTTTAACGTAATGTATTTAGTAAGAATAATGTGATTTTTAAAAAGTAGTGTTTTTAGAAGTAACGTATTTTTATTGTATTTTATAAATTCTATTTGATTTTAATCAACGTAGAAAGGATGGACAAGAGTATGAAAATTAACACTGTAACATTAAACGATGGCGTTCAAATTCCTGTATATGGTTTCGGTACATTCCAAATTCCTGCAGACGGCAGCACATACAAAGCTGTGCGTGAAGCATTAGATTTAGGTATTCGTCATATCGATACGGCTGCTGCGTACTTCAACGAAAGCGAAGTAGGTCAGGCTATCAACGATAGCGGTATTGATCGTAAAGAAATTTTCGTAACCAGCAAACTTTGGTTACAGGACTATGGCTATGAAGCAGCTAAAAAAGGGATTGAAACGTCTCTTCGTAAATTAGGCTTGGACTACATGGACTTATATCTTATTCATCAGCCATACGGCGATGTTCCGGGCGCATGGAAAGCCATGGAAGAAGCAAAAGCAGCCGGTAAAATCCGCTCCATCGGTGTAAGTAACATGACACCAAAAATCTGGAACGAATTTGTACCTCAGTTCAACACAGTTCCATCCGTTAACCAGGTAGAATTCCACCCATTCTATCAGCAGAAAGAATTGCGTGAAATTTTAGACGCGGCCAATGTTCGTCTTGAAGCGTGGGCTCCATTGGGTCAAGGCAATCCTGATCTATTAAATAATCCTGTAATCAGCAAAATTGCGGAAGCTCATGGCAAGGAGAACGGCCAAATTATCCTACGTTTCGAAGTACAGGAAGGTATCATTATTTTCCCTAAAACTACAAACCCTAAACGTATGAAGAGCAATATGGAAATTTTCGACTTCGAATTAACTGAAGACGAAATGAACGCTATGCGTGCTCTTGATACCGGCAAAGGCCGTCATAATCCTGACGCTCCGGGTGTAGCGGAGTTCTTGTTGGCAAACTATGACATTCACGCCGATGAAAAATAATATAACAGCTGATTGTTGTATATGAGATAGTTAAAATAGTAAAAATGGTTAGACCTATAGAGGGTGTATGTGACACATGCACTCTCTATATAATCGATTACTGAAAGAGGAGATTCCCATGGAATATAGAGAGTTTTATAACGGGGTAAAAATCCCGATGCTCGGATTCGGTGTTTACCAGATTCCCGAATACGAAGATTGTAAAAAAGCAGTATTAACTGCATTGAAAACCGGTTATCGTTTAATCGATACGGCACAAGCGTATTTGAACGAACGTGCAGTGGGGGATGCGATTAAAGAAAGCGGCATTCCACGCGAAGAAATCTTCATTACCACCAAACTTTGGGTACAAGATTTCTCTTACGAAGGTGCTCTTAAAGCGGCAGAAGGATCTTTTGAGCGTTTAGACGTAGACTATATTGATTTAATGTTGCTTCACCAACCAATGGGCGATTACATCGGTGCATGGCGCGGCTTGGAAAAATTATACAAAGAGGGCCGTTTCAAAGCTATCGGCATGGCCAACTGCTACCCTCAAGTATTAGTTGATCTTTGCGAAACCTTTGAAATCAAACCTATGATTAATCAGGTAGAAATGCATCCGTTCTTCCAACAGGAAGTTAACTTGGAAACTATGAAAGAATACAATGTAGTGCCGGAAGCATGGGGCCCATTTAATGAAGGTTTGCATAATTTCTTTACCCATCCTGTATTGACAGGCATTGGCAATAAATATGGCAAATCCGCTGCGCAGGTAGCACTTCGTTGGAATATTCAGCGCGGCGTTGTAGTTATCCCTAAATCTGTACGCGAAGAACGCATGCAACAGAACTTCGATGTATTTGACTTCACATTGTCTCAAGAAGACATGGATGAAATTAAGAAATTAGACATCGGCCACAGTGAAATCGTTAACCATTTTGATCCTAAATGGGTAAAAATGGTCCGCACTTGGAAGTTCGATTTAGAAAACCAATAATAATTTCAGTTAGTATAGATAATAATTACACACCGGCCCGTGCTGATAATAAATGGCAATAACGAAAGAGCCAACAACTGAATATAGGGCAGATAATGCCTATAAATAATAAAAAAATCTGTATCGCAGTAGTGAAGTAGTGCGATACAGATTTTTTATTTTCTGCTCTTTTATTATATTCTTTTATTTTCTGCTCTGTTATTATGTTCTTGTTTTTATTAAAGGTTAGGGCTGTAGGACAAGTTTTATAAATTGTATTCGTATAATTTATACTCCGTCCAGCCGGTGTCTTCGTAGAACATGGTTTTTGCTTCCACAAAGACAAAGCCGCATTTTGTGTACAAGGTTTCCGCAGCAATGTTGGTACCCAGAATATCGAGGCGTACAGCCTTTTTATTCATTTTATGGGCCAGGTTAAGTACTTCCTCTACAACGCGACGGCCGATACCGCGGCCCTGTAAGTTAGGGCGAACACCCAAGGCGTGAGGAATTAACACTTCCTCCGGTTTGCACTCCAAGGTCCAAGGCGTATTTTCATACCCTTCATTATAATCGCTATTAACGATGACGCATGCGTAAAGGTCGTCATTTTCTTTCAGCGTGTACAATTCGCCTTTAGCCAAGCTCTCTTTCAGAAATTCATCAGTAGGATAAATGCCTTTTTTCCAGCCGATACGGTCATTCTGATCGGCCATATCATCAATCAAATCCCAATAAAAAGTTTTTATACGTGCAAACTCATCGACTGTAGCCTGTTGGAATAACATGGCGCAGCACCTCCCCCATCGTGTCTCGCTAAATATCAGTATACTTAGAGTGTAGCACGCTAAGTATATAATTACAATTCTGAGGGAGCGGCGGGGCAGTGGTTTAACTTTTAGTATTTGGTATTAAGTATTCAGAGCTTGGTTCGTTTTAGCTTTCAGGCCCTTAATTTGAAAACTTAAGACTTATAGGACTTATAAGAAATAAAGGATAAGCCCGGCTATGCCTGTAAATGATTTTAAAATCAAGTTACTCATAGGGATCAAAATCATACTCAACAATGGAGAGTAGATTAAGATAATGAGGATGATGAAGCTGAAACGTTGCCACTGCCAATATTTCATCTGTAAGTCTGGAGACAGGAACGACGAAACGATATGTGCGCCGTCCAATGGAGGGATTGGCAATAAGTTAAAGATGGCAAAGTTAATGTTGAGAATCAGCATGGCACGCAGTACGCGTACGAGGCCGTCAGACATTTCCACATTATAATACATGGTTAAAACGAGAGTGATTGCCGCAATAAAGGCAATGATCAGGTTGGCAATAGGGCCGGCCACCGAAACGAGCACATCGCCCAGTTTTTTATTTTTAAAATTGGCCGGATTAATAATAACCGGTTTTGCCCAGCCGAACTGTAAGAGCAAAATCATGAGGAACCCGAGCCAGCTTACATGGGCGAATGGGTTTAAGGTAAGGCGGCCGTAACGGGCTGGTGTATCATCACCAAGCCAGGTGGCAACCTGGGCATGGGCGTATTCGTGAACTGACATGGCAACGACAATGGCCGGCAAGGCGGCAATCATCGACATAATATAGTAATTGTCCATAAAGACTCCTTATATATAAATATAGAAATAAATAGTTATTATTTGCTTTTATAGTATACCGCAAATTTTCGATATAAGCAAAATAAGGCATATATAAATTTTTAATACGTGGAAGGTAGTGTGATATTAAAAAATTTGAGTCGAAAGATGTCTGTTTAGTGAAGTTTAACATTACGTGTAATTGTCATTTGGTTAATAATGAGAAACAATCAAGATGAAGGTAAAAATCAAGGTCTTTTTGCTAATTCCGTATACGATTCGCCCTATTAGGACGAGTGGATGGGTTGTTTTTGACAGAGCGGCTTCGTTATAATTGAAAAAGATTGACTGAAGAAAAGAGCAGCGACGAATTTCTGAGGGGGACGTTTTTTATAATCCAAATCTTTTATAAGGGAGGATCATATGGAACCAAGACCATCACAACGTATCGTCATACCGGAACAGTTACTATTTCAGTTGTACGTGGAGGAGAAGCAGTCATCATGGATGATTGCGAAAAAATTGCATTGCAGTCAGGACACGATTGTAAGACGACTCCATGAATATCGCATTCCTATTCGAACGCGAAAACTGGAATTACCCATGGATGAAGTGGTCACACTTTACAGAAAGGGAATTGGAGTCAAGCAATTGGCTCAGCGGTATCAATGCTCACATACTACACTTGCGAACCGACTGAGAAAAGCCGGTGTTTTGCGCTATGTAAAATCGCCGAAGAATACTAAATTTTCTCCTGCTATGGAGCGTCGTATTGCCCGGCTCTACAAGAGTGGACAAAGCGCCAATCAGATTGCCAAGGACCTCCGCGTATCCCGCTGGCTCGTGCTGGCAGCCTTGCGTCGGTTAGGCATTCGGATTCGCCACAGCAATAAGCGCATAGCGGTGAATGTGGACGAACTCATGTATTTATATAAAGTTCACGGCTACTCCACTACAGATCTGGAAAGCATTTATAATGTGAAAGCCGGGACTATTGGTGAACGTTTAAAAGAACGGGGCGTAAAATTACGGGGCCACAATTTGGACCTCAATGCCTATGAAGTCTGCTATCGCTATGACCAAGGGCAAAGTCCCTTGCAGATTGCGGAACACTTCGGATGCTCTTATACAGCCGTGAGGCGCCGTCTGGAGAAGTGGAAACGGTATAAACGGGTGGTAAGTTAAATCCTGTAAGATAAATCAAGTAAGATAATCCCATCTAGCTATACTTATAGCCATACTTACGTATTATAAATCTCTTTATACGTTTACGGCATTACTTCCCAGGACTCCCGAAATTTTGTATACTTAGGTGTATACAAATTTAATTACATATATGAGCCGGATAAAATTAAAGTTGAAGCTGAATAACTAGCGTGCTTATATATGTGGAACGGAGAGTTTTATGGATATTTTACTTGCCTCTTTGCCGTATTTCGGCCTTGGCTTTATCGTTGCCGTCCTCGCACGGTTTACCGGTGTAGCTATGTCGTTTTTGTTAGTGCCTACCTTGTTGTATTGGGGCGCCACACCTTTGGAAGTGGTAGCCTTTATGCTGACCTTTGTAGTGTATAACAACTTTACATTGGAAACACAGGATATGCGCCTGGAAATGAAAAACCTTGCCTTCTTTAGAGGATGGCGTATTGCGTTACCGTTAGTGGTGGCATTGATTTTGGCTTTCGTGGCACCGCCTCTTTCGGTAGCATTCTTTATTATCTGTTTTATTATGGAATTAGGGGCCAATGTATATCGCAAGATTGAGCCTAGACACCGTCCAACCATGGGACAGCTTGGCCTTATTACGATTATTTCGCTTTTATGGTGTGTAGTCGGCGTTGCTATCTTACCTTGGATTCCGGCCAATTACTTCTACGGCGTTGTAGGCTTAGTGATGCTGGTGATTACTGCATTTACCTGGTACGCCGGTAAAAATCGTGATGCGTTCCGTACAAGTTGGGCACAAGTTTGGGGCTTCATGACAATATTCCTGGGCGCCTTCGGATTGGAGTTCAGTACTTATATTAAAGGTCTGCGCCGTAACCGCGGTACAAGCTTTGACACCTTGTTGCCTTTAGTTACCGTAATCGCCGCATTGGGCGGGGCCCTCATGGTGTTTGCTATGTACAATATGTTCTCCATGCCATCCTTAATCGCTGCTGTTGGTGCAGCTTTGGGCACACGGGCTTTTGGCGTTTACGAATACAGCAAACAGGGCACATTCTCCTATGCAGCGATGGCCATGGCTATCTTGGCGGCTGTTTGTTTGCTTTTAGTAGCACCTGTACCAACAGGATTAGATCTGATTGAAGGGCTTATTTAATAGGGAAAGCAGATAATCGGGCAAAATAAAAGAGCAAAATAAAAGAGTGTTTTCACTTATCTACCGGCCATTTGTAGTGGGGCTGTGATAAAGGAAACACTCTTTTTTATATAGATTTGATTTTATATGAATCTGTTTTTATACAAATCTGTTTGTATGTGGGTTTATCTTTTGTATAGATTTTATGGTTAGTATAAGTTAACAGTTAGAAGAGGTGCTGTTATTTTTCCGAGTCAGGATTGTTTTTTATAAGACGTAACGACAGCGGCGCACGACGACTTAAGAGTTGATCTAACTTCTGCATGGCATCTTCCTGCGAAATGTCTTCCTGTAGGGAGGCCATAATTACTTGCGCGAACAGGTCTTCGAAGTGCTTATTTAAAATTTCCTTGGCCTCTTCTTCGGTGAAATTTTCTACTGTTTTAGATCGTTCCATAATTTTATTAAAAACGGCTGTTAAATTCTCTTCGAGAAGGCGAGCCGCTTCTTCCTCGGTGAGGGCGAACAGATCTGCAATGTCTTCGGACGACAGAACGTGTGCATCAGCTTCGGTATTCTGTTGTTGTGCCTTTTTTGCCTCATAAGCTGCTTTGCCTTTGGCAAAATCAAAGACTTCCGCCATGCAGTTCGCCTCCTTTACTCTTTTAAATCACTTACTACCTGTATACTAAAATGAAAGAATATACTTGTCAACAGGGGTAAAAAAGGGGCTTTATAAATTAGTAAAAAATACGTAAAAAGATTGTTGACAAATATATGGGTTTTAGATATACTAGTAAAGTACTTTGTACGTATGGAGAGGTGTCCGAGCGGCTGAAGGAGCATGATTGGAAATCATGTGTGCGGTTATACCGTACCGAGGGTTCAAATCCCTCTCTCTCCGCCATTTTTTTTGCCTATTTTTAGAAAAAATCAGGCTAATAATCAAAAATATTTCACCCCCTCAAATGAGGGGGTTTTTTATTTACAAAATATATACGAATATATCTTGGGAATAAAAAGGTATTTAAACGGACTTTATAGAATAAGTAACAGTAAGAGGTTTGTATATAGTGTTACTTTTTATAGTATGTAGTACTGTTTTATACTATGTATTTACTATTACCTCAATAAGTACACAGAAAGGAAGGGCATATGATAACAGTTCTTTTTGTAGCCGGCATAGTCTTTCTTGGTATTGAATTTGCAATTCCCGGCTTTGGCGTATTTGGCCTGCTGGGCATGATGTCCCTGTTAGGGGCTTTATATTATGCACTGGGAGGCGGCTTGTTCGCCGCTATCGTTGTTACGGTTGCCGCATTTGTTATACTGGCAATCACCATATTAGTCATTAAGCAATTGCCGAACAGCCGTATCGGGCAAAAGCTTACACTTACATTAGAGTCTACAAAGGAGCGTGGTTATTCGGGGAATGACGAACGAGTCGATTTAATCGGCAAGGAAGGTGTTGTAGTAACAGTATTGCGTCCGTCCGGTAAAATCAATATTGATGATAATCCGGTGGATGTAGTAACTGATGGGGAATTTTTGGAGCCCGGCACTAAAGTGGTCGTAGTTGATGCTACCGGCGGACGTGTTGTGGTGCGCAAAGTTTCCTAAGCAAGTTTCCCGCAGTGCAGTATAGTTATTAAGTAAAAGGAGAGACTTATGTCAGCATTGATTGATTTGATGAATTATAGTTTTGTTTTTCTTTTCGTTGCCATAGTAATCATCGTGGCAATATTCTTACATTTTGTGCCGTTAGGACTCTGGATTTCCGCATTGGCAGCCGGTGTTAATGTGGGCATTTTCACCTTGGTAGGTATGCGCCTTCGTCGTGTGGCACCGGCTCAGATCGTGCTCCCATTGGTAAAAGCCAATAAAGCGGGCTTACGAGTTAATGTTAACCAGCTGGAAGCTCACTACTTAGCCGGTGGTGACGTTAACCGCGTAGTTGATGCATTGATCGCAGCGGAACGTGCGTCCATTCCATTGACATTTGAACGAGCTGCCGCCATCGACTTGGCCGGCCGTGATGTACTGGAAGCGGTACAAATGAGTGTTAATCCGAAAGTTATTGAAACACCGGTTATTTCCGCGGTGGCACAGAATGGTATCGAACTTAAGGTTCGTGCCCGTGTTACTGTGCGTGCCAATATTGACCGCCTCGTAGGTGGTGCCGGCGAAGCAACAATTATCGCCCGTGTTGGTGAAGGTATCGTAACCACCGTAGGTTCTTCGGAGCAGCATACAGATGTATTGGAAAATCCGGATCACATTTCCCGTACTGTATTGAATAAAGGCTTGGATGCCGGTTCGGCCTTTGAAATCTTGTCCATCGATATTGCCGATGTTGACGTAGGACGTAACATTGGTGCTCAGCTCATGACTGATCAGGCGGAAGCGGATAAGAAGATCGCGCAGGCGAAGGCGGAAGAACGCCGTGCCATGGCAGTGGCCAAGGAACAGGAAATGCGCGCCTATACGCAGGAAATGCAGGCGAAAGTTGTGGAAGCGCAGGCAGAAGTGCCTCAAGCTTTATCCCAGGCTTTGCGTGACGGACATATGGGCGTTATGGACTATTACAATATGAACAATATTATGGCGGATACGAAAATGCGTGAAACTATCGCAGGTGACGAGTTGAGTGATTTAACAACTGCTGACAACAACGAGCATAAATAAGGAAGGAGGTCTGGATAATGGATCTGGGTCTTTATGTCATATTAATTATGCTGGTCAGCTTCTTTATTAACTCTCGTGGACGTCGCAACAACCGTCGTGATGATACAAATTATCCGGAAGATCCGAATTATCCGGATAATGTAAATTATCCTCCAAATCAGCAAAATCCACAAAATCCTCAAGGTGGTTCACAAGGACAATATGGCCAAGGACCGTATCAACAGGGGCAATATGGCCAAGGTCAATATCAACAAGGACAATACGGCCAAGGTCAATACCCTCAAGGTCAAGCTCCGCAAAGACAGTACCCACAAGGTCAAAACCGCCAAGTTCCGATGAATCAACAGCGACCGGGGCAACAAGGGGGCATGCAGCCAAGGGATAGTATGGGCCGTCCAATGCAGATGCCACCGAATAATGGACAGAATGCTCCGCAACCGCAGGGGCGCGTCACCGGCCAAGTAGGAAAGGGAAATCAAGCCGGTTCCTGGGAGGATATGGAACGCCATTATGGAATTCGCATAGAACGCAAGGATAAACCGTCTACACTGCAGATGCCACAAACAGTAAATCAGGGGCAGACTGCGAACACGGGCCAAGGACCATATGGTCAACCCGGCACCGGTTGGCAACAACCACCGATGGAACAACGGCCACAGCCACAAATTCCACGGCAGCCAATGCCAACACAACAGCCGCAGCGACCAACGGGGCAAATGCCACCGCGACAAACGCAAACCGGACAAATGCCACCAAGGCAAACACCGACCGGGCAAATGCCGGAGCGTCAAGCACCAACACGGCAAGTACCAAGAACGCCATATCCAACTGCACAATATCCGACAAGTCAGCAACCGACCGGTCAATATTCTGCAGGGCAGGGCGGTCAAAGTCAATCCTGGCGCACTGCGGCGGAACAAGCCGCTGTTGTGGATAGTAGACAATATAGACAGTCTGCGGCGGATCCGGCGTATAGACAGCGCAGAGAGCATAGCAGATATCTGCATATTCCGGGGAAACACCGCAAAGGAAAGTTACCACCGGGCGGCTTGAAAGCCGGCGTTATGTGGTCTATGATTTTAGAGCGGCCGAAAGCATTGCAACGGAGGGCTTAGAATCCGCTAAGAGATTCGTGTAGATTATTCAGTGTAGCTCACTTAGTGCAAACACTGACGATAGAGCATTTGGCATACGTTATTGAATATGGAATATACAGCATAAATCAAAAGCGTCATAATCATGTGGCACGGGAAGCTGATTCTCGGCCATTGGTTATGACGTTTTTATTTTCCTATCAAAAAGGTATGTCTTTTAATCATATTTTGTAGAAGAATACGGTCATTGACGGTCATATATGGCCATGTTACGATAAAGTAGTATATAGATTGGTGTATCCAAAGGGTAATAAATAAAGGGATGGAGTGGCCAATAAGTTTTAAAAAGAATGAGAGGTATTAAGTATGGGATTTTTAACTGAAGAGGTGAAAGCTCGCCTACTCAAAGACATTGATGTATTTGCTCAAACAAGTGCAGCATTTTTTAACAAAGAAATTTCTGTAGGTGATTACAAAGGTATTTCCGGTCCTTTCGGCACGTATGCAGAACGCGGAGCCAAAACGGCTATGTTTCGTATGCGTTTATCCGGCGGACGTATTACCGGCGATCAGCTGAACTTCATTGCAGATATGCTCGACAAGTATGAAATTCCTGCAGTTCATTTTACTACAGGTCAATCCATCCAGTTACACGGTTTGGAAGGCAGCATCGTGCCTGATTTATTTAAAGCCTGTCATGCACACGGCATTTACTCCCGCGGTGGTGGCGGGGACCATGTGCGCAATGTGGCGGCCAGCCCGCTTCGCGGTGTAACAACGGGCGAACCATTCGACATTACTCCGTACGAACAGGTTCTCAGCGAATTCGTGTTGACTTTGATTCCTGATTTTAAAATGCCGCGTAAGCTTAAAATTTCCATGACGAACGGTCTTGAAAATGATACCCATGCAACTTGTAAAGACTTGGGCTTTGTAGCTCAGGCAGACGGTACATTTACTGTATATGCAGGCGGCGGTATGGGCAATGGTTCTCGTCCAAGCCTCTTGTTGGCTGAAGGCGTAGACCCTCAGGATATGCTTTACTATGTAAAAGCTATGGTGCGTCTATTTATGGAAAACAGCGACTTCCATACACGCAGCAAAAACCGTATGCGTTTTGTAGTGGAAAACTTGGGCGAAGATAAATACCGCGAACTTTTCCAAAAGTTCCTCACATTTACACGCCGCGTAGAAGACTTAACCTTCGAAGCACCTGATATGACTGTTAAAAAACAGGGCACTACAGAATTGAGTGCCGATGAATTGGCTGCGTATGGTACACGTGTAATGGCGCAATCCCAAAAGGGCTTATACGCTGTACATTACCATCCATTGGGCGGTAACCCTGACTACAAGACATTCCGTGATGTTTGCAGCTATGTAGGCTCCTTGGAAGCCGGCGAAGGTCGTTTGACGAATGATGAAGCAATCTATTTCATCAACCTTACTGCTGAAGAAGCTAAAAAGGTTCTTGAAATGACCGGGGATCACATGAAGGATCAGTTCTTACAGTCTGTAAGCTGTATCGGTAACAGCCGTTGCCAAGTTGGTTTCCAGAACTCTCAGGGACTATTGGAATCCATCGTTAACCATTTAGCTGAACAAGGCATTGATACGGCATACCTTCCTAAGATGCATATTTCCGGATGCCCATCTTCCTGCGGTACACATCAGGTCGGTGAAATCGGTTTCCACGGTACTGCTAAATTAGTAGACAAAAAACCTCAACCTGCCTTCAACTTGTTCGTAGGCGGCAGTGAAGTGTTAGGCAACATTAAATTCGGTGAAATCCTAGGTGCGATTACAGTAGTAGACATTCCTACCTTCATCGCTGAATTGGCAGGCGTGTTAAACGAAGCTCAAACTCCGTTTACAACTTGGATTCAAACACACGAAGAAGACTTCAAAGCATTAGCCGGTAAATATATCTAAGCCATGAGCCGGTAAATATATCTAAACCATAAGAAGCTAAGACTTACCAATAAAATCAAGCGTGAATAAAATAAAAGCCCTCGTGCATCATGCACGAGGGCTTTTTGTATGTTCTTTTGCGTTACTGTTTTTCCTGTTTCAATTCATTCAAGAATTCGCCAATACGTTTGACCGCTTCTTTAATGTTAGCTAAGGAGTTCGCGTAAGCAACGCGTACGAAGCCTTCGCCACAGTCGCCGAAGGCATTGCCCGGCACAACGGCTACGTGTTTAGCGTAGAGCAGCTTTTCACAGAATGTTTCCGAATCGAGACCGGACGCTGTAATATTCGGGAATACGTAGAACGCACCTTCCGGTTCGAAACAGGTGAGTCCCATTTTATTAAATGCATCCACCAGGAAGCGGCGGCGCATATCGTATTGATCGCGCATGTACACAATGTCTTTATCGCCATTGCGCAACGCTTCGATAGCGGAGTATTGAGCGATAGTAGGGGCACTCATAATGCCGTACTGATGAAGCTTCGTCATTTGGCCGATAATTTCCTTAGGTCCTAAGGCCATACCGAGGCGCCAGCCGGTCATGGCATATGTTTTCGAGAAACCGTTAATAACAACGGTGCGTTCCTTCATGCCCGGAATGGCGGCAATAGACACATGTGGTGTATCGCCATAAGTGAGCTCGCTGTAAATTTCATCAGACACAACGAGCAGGTTATGTTCAATAATGACTTCCGCAATTTCTTCTAAATGTTCGCGGCGCATAACGGCACCGGTCGGATTGTTAGGGAATGGTAAAACGATGGCTTTCGTTTTATCTGTAATATGAGCCCGAATATCGTCGGCTGTCAGTCTGAAGTTATTCTCCGCACTGGTTTGAACAGGAATCGGTACACCTTTGGACACTTCGGTAAGCGGCAGATAGCAAACGAAGCTTGGTACCGGAATGAGCACTTCATCGCCCGGGTTAATCAATACGCGGAGCGCCAAGTCAATGGCTTCCGATCCGCCGACGGTGACTAAAATATCCGTATTTGCCTCATAGGATAAATCATATTTTCGTTTAATCCAGCGCTGAATCTCTTCGCGCAGTTCAGAGAAACCGCGGTTAGGGGAGTACCAGGTTTTTCCTTTTTTCAATACATCAATCCCGGTTTCGCGCACATGCCATGGCGTTTGAAAGTCAGGTTCGCCGATGCTGAGAGAAATAACTTCGTCCATTTCACTGGCAATGTCGAAAAAACGGCGAATCCCGGATGGTTTTAAATTGGTTACATCATGGTTTAAAAGCTCGTCGTAATTAATCATAGAATACATTGCTCCTTATCTCTTTAATCACATCGTCCTGATAAATAATGTCGCGGTCTTTGTAACGGGTTAAAATGAAATGAGTACCGGTACCGCGAACGCCTTCGAGGGTTGCCAGACGACGGGCCACAAAGAGGGCAATGTCGCGCATGCTTTCACCGTGAACGATAACAGTCAGATCATAACCGCCGGACATGAGGTATACACCTTCTACTTCTTCGTATTGCATGATGCGGTGAGCCAGCTTATCAAAGCCTTGATCAGGTTCCGGAGTTACCTGCAGCTGAATGAGGGCGGTGGATTTATTGCCGTCCACGCCTTCCCAGTCGATAACTGCCTGATAGCCTTTGATTATGCCTTCTTCTTCTAAATAAGCAATGCGTTCCGCCACTTCATCTTCCTCGATGTTAAGCATGGCCGCCAGTTGGCTGTGTGTCAGTTTCGCGTCTGCCGCGAGTAAATCGAGCAGTTTTTTGTCAGTGATTGTTAAATTGGCATTACTCATAAGAAAAACTCCTTTCGCATAAGGCGGGTATGGTCCCGTTTTTAGTATCGTAATAATAGCCTACGCTATACGTATTATTGTATCACTGTAGGAGAAATATGAATAATACAAATATGATATAAGTAAGGGGAAAATTAAGGCCATATAGACAAGAAGTCATTCATATACAAGAGAGAATATATACAAGAGCGGATTATATACAAGAGAGTTTTATATAAAGGTGCTGCTCGTATAAAAGCCTCCCATGCGTTTACCGCAGGGAGGCTTAGTTTCTATATGAGTTTCTATCAGTCTTGTCAGGCTGTTTTATTATTTTGTAATGACTTTAAGGTCCACAGGGATTTTGGTGTCAACTGTTTCGCCTTTGATGATTTTGCTGGCAGTATCTACCGCAATAGTACCCATTAATTCAGGTTGCTGAGCGATAGTGGCAGCTAATGTGCCGTCCTGAACAGCTTTTTGCGCATCTTCTGTACCGTCAAAACCTACGATGAAAATAGATTTGCCTGCAGATTTAGCAGCTTGGATAGCGCCGAGAGCCATTTCGTCATTGTGAGCGAAGATTGCTTTCACATCAGGATTAGCCTGTAACATGTTAGTTGCTACGTTTAAGCCTTTAGTGCGGTCGAAATCAGCACTTTGTTTAGCTACAACAACTAAGGATTTGTCGGCTACGTTGTGGAAGCCCTGGCCGCGTTCACGAGTAGCGGAAGCGCCTGGAATACCTTCGATTTCAGCTACTTGAGTGCCGTTGCCGAGTTTATCAACGATTAATTGAGCAGCCATTTCGCCGCCTTTAACGTTGTCGGAAGCAATATGAGCCGCTACTTTGCCACTGTCAGAGGAGCGGTCAACTGTGATTACCGGAATGTTTTTCGCATTGGCTGCCTGCACGGATGTGCCGATAGCAGCGGAATCTACCGGGTTAACGATTAAAACGGATACGCCGCTTTCCAATAAGTCGGCAATATCATTGGCCTGCTTAGCAGGGTCGTTTTGAGCATCTACGATCTTAACTTTTAAGCCTAATGCTTTGGCTTGTTTTTCTACGCCATCTTTTAAGGATACGAAGAATGGGTTGTTCAATGTAGAAACGGAGAAACCGATAGTTCCTTGTTTGCTGTCACCGCCGGTGCTGCCGGAAGAACCGCAGCCGGCCAGAACGCCGATTGCAAGAACTACGATGGCGATGACTGTTAATAATTTTTTCATACTAACCTCCTACGCTTTTTTGCGGTCCCCGAGGACTGCAAGCAGAATAACAATACCTTTGACAATTTGTTGATAGAAACTGGAAACATCGAGAATGTTGAGGCCGTTGTTCAGTGTACCGATGATGAGTGCACCGATTAAGGTGCCCACAATGTGACCGCGGCCGCCGGCTAAACTGGTGCCGCCTAATACAACAGCGGCGATAGCATCGAGTTCATAGCCCATACCGGCCGTAGGCTGTGCGGAGTTGAGGCGGGATGTAATGATGGCGCCTGCAATGGCACTGAGCATACCGGTTAAGGCATAAGCGAAGATTTTTACACGGTTAATTTTAATACCTGCAATGAAACTTACTTTTTCACTGCCCCCTACGGCATAAGTCTGACGGCCCAAAGAGGTTTTCTGAAGGACGAACCAGAGAATGAAGAAGGAGAGGAACATGGTGATGGCCGGAACAGGAAGTCCCATTACGTCACCTTGACCGAAGGCATGGAATAAAGGATCATCGGTAAGACCGCTGATCGGGTTGCCGTTTGTAAATACGAGGGTGGCACCGCGATAGACCGTCATGGTCGCCAAGGTGGCAATGAATGGAGCCACTTTGCCGTACGCCACGATGAGGCCGTTGATGGAACCAAGAATAATACCGATAACGGCGGCTACGAGAATAGCCACTTCCGGATTCATACCGTTTACGATGAAGTTAGCCATCATCGCACTGGATAACGCTAAGATGGAGCCTACGGACAAGTCGATACCGCTCGTTAAAATAACGAAGGTCATACCGAAGGCGATAATCGCGTTAATGGATACCTGTCGTAACAGGTTGCGCAAGTTCGAGAATTCCAGGAAGCTGTCATTCAGACTTGCAATAATGATAAATAAGACAATCAGGCCGATGAGCGGTCCTAATTTTTTTAATAAATTGGTAATGCTGCTGTTCATTTATTCTCCTCCTGTGGCCAGCGTCATGATTGTTTCCGGAGTGGCCGCTTGGCGATCCAGAATGCCTGCTACGGCACCTTCGTGAATAACCATTACGCGGTCGCTCATGCCCAATACTTCAGGCAATTCCGACGATACCATAATGATGGATACGCCCTGGTCGGTCAGTTCGTTCATCAAGTCGTAAATATCGCGTTTCGCGCCGATATCGATACCTCGTGTCGGTTCATCCATGATGATGACGGACGGGGAGAGCCCAATCCACTTGGCAATAACCACCTTCTGCTGATTACCGCCCGATAAGGATGAGGCCGGTAAATGAACAGACTGTGTTTTTACGCCGAGTTTTTTCGACAATGTATCTGCAAAGTCCACAAGTTTATTTTTATTAAGTACATGAGATGAGCAAATCTGCTTTAAGTTTGGCAGAGTAATATTGGAACCGATAGAGAAGTCCAGAATAAGACCTTCCCCTTTGCGGTCTTCCGTAATAAAGGCGATGCCCGCTTTGATGGCATCTTCCGGGCTCTTCAGGTGAAGTCGTTCGCCGTTGAAGGTGACTTCGCCGCCGTCATGCGAGTCTACGCCGAAGATCGCGCGCATGATTTCCGTACGGCCTGCGCCCATGAGGCCGGCCACGCCGAGGATTTCCCCTTTGCGCAAATCAAAGGAAATCGTCTGATTGAACTGTTTCGGTTTTAAGTCTTTTACGGTGAGCACTACATCGCCCGGTGTAGTGGTGCGGTCCGGATAGAACTCATCGATGGAGCGGCCAACCATGTGGCGTACCACTTCATCTACGGACGTTTCCTGTACCGGTTTCGTGCTGATTGTGTGGCCGTCACGCATAACCGTGATAACATCACATTCACTGAATACTTCTTCCATGCGGTGAGAAATATACACAATCGCTACGCCCTGCGCTTTTAACTGGCGCATCATTTTGAAAAGGGTAGCCGTTTCGCGCTCTGTAAGGGCGGCGGACGGTTCGTCCATAATAACTACCTGAGCGTTCAGCATAAGTACACGCAAAATCTCGGTCATCTGCTGTTGGCCGACGGAGCATTCTCCCGCCGTTTTAGTGAGGGGCAGTTCAATTTGTAATTCCTTACATTTCGCTTCTGCTTCCGCCAACATGGATTTTTTATCCAACAATCCAAGGCCGGTTCGTTTCGGCTGCATTAAATATAAATTTTCTAACAAGCTCAAATTAGGCCAGATGTTTAACTCCTGGTGAATAAAGGCGATACCGTGTTTTTCCGCATCACGAGGGTTGGCGTAGGTCGTAAGCTGGCCATCGATCGTAATCGTGCCGCCGTCGGCCTTATGAAGTCCGGTGAGGATATTCATAAGCGTTGATTTCCCGGCGCCGTTTTCTCCCATTAATGCATGAACTTCACCGGCTTTCAGCGTCAGGTTTACATCCTTGAGCACCTGGTTCGTGCCGAAGGCCTTGGCAATGCCGGTCATAATGATTTCCATAAAAAACTCCTAATCTAGTATTACTTTTCTTCGTTGAAGATGCAGTCCGCCTGTAAAATTACATTTGCATATGGCGTAGTTTCACCGGTGCGGATAATGCATTTACAGTGGGCGGAAGCCTGTTTGAACTCTTCGTGACTCGTGCGGGTCCAAGCGTAGCGCGATTCCGGATAGAGTTCGCTCAGCACAGCGTAATTATGTGGATTCATTTCCTCCATAGGGGAGGCGATATGAATGCTTTCCACCTGCATGTGCTTACGTAATAAACGGACAACTTGTTCAAAGGAAGGTGTGCCGAATTCAAGAGCCAGGTCGATTTTCTGAACGCCCTGAGGAATTGGCAAGCCGCAGTCGCCGATACAAATGGTATCGGTGTGACCTAAGTCGGCCAATACTTTAGCAATATGACTGTTTAAAATACCACCTTTTTGCATGATTATCTCCTCTCTTCAAGAAAGGCTGCCACTTCATCGTCTGTAGGCATGCCTTCTTGGGCGCCTAATTTCAGAATGGAAAGTGCAGCGGCCGCATTGCCGTAATGAATGGCCTCTTCAATAGATTTATTATTTACAATGGCTGTAGCGAACGCACCGTTAAAGGTATCGCCTGCGCCGG
Organism: Veillonella sp.; assembly: GCF_018364065.1. Lineage (GTDB taxonomy): Bacteria > Bacillota > Negativicutes > Veillonellales > Veillonellaceae > Veillonella_A. Next base: position 8,952 of record NZ_JAGZMO010000009.1, on the reverse strand, counting down.
TTGTATCAACCGGTTCCACTTTAAAGCTTGGCACGCGTCTGATTTCGCCATCTTCGCCATAAGCTACGCCGGCGCTGCCCAAGGTAACGATGATTTTACCTTCATGGGCTAACATAGTCTCTTCCGCTGATTGGCCCGGATAGAGGGATGCCAGTTCGTGCTCGTTCGGTGTAATATAAGTTGCTTCCGCCAGGCAGGCCGAATCAAGTGCGGCTGCCGGGGCAGGATTTAAAAGGACCTTAATGCCTGCGTCATGACATTTTTTCGTAATATAACTGATAGTGGTAAGAGGAATTTCGTTTTGTACCATAACGAGGTCCGCCTTTTCAATCGCCGGCCATGCGTTATCTACTACTTCTTCATTCACCTTTGCATTGGCACCTTGGATAACGATGATGCTGTTATCTCCCTCCGCCAATGTAATATGAGCGGTACCGCTCGTTTCGTCAGGTAAGGTTGTTATGTAGTCTGTATTGATGTGATGAAATTGTAAATTATCTAAAATCATTTTGCCGTAAAGATCGTCACCGATACATCCGACCATAGTAACATGAGCGCCCAGCTTAGCGGCGGCAACAGCTTGGTTGGCCCCTTTTCCGCCGGGGGACACATTAAGTCCATCGCCCAAAATAGTTTCGCCTGCAACAGGGCGTTTTTTTGCCAAGACTGTAATATCTATATTACAACTGCCGATAACTACTATATTGTTCATAGTAACCTCCTTGTACCTATCGTTTGCATTATATTAGTATACACTAAAACCATTTAATTTAAAACATATTTTAAATATTTATTTAAAAGTTTAATTAATTTGTAAATTAATGTATAAATGCAGTTGTAGCAAGGGATGTTGGCGTATATGAGTTATAAAATAGAGGGGATTTATTATTAACAATGATACTGGGATTTAACTAGTCCCATAGGGTGCAAAAATTGCCGAGATGGAAATTTGAATTATGTGTTGCACTATTGACTATGAAATATGGTATACAAAATTAAGGTCTTATATTTTGAATTTGAACTAGAATTAATTGCCGGTGTGACATTTTGTTAGCGTACATATATTTTGATTTAAGTAAGGAAATATATAAAATAAGAGAACTACAGTTTATAAAAAGGCGAATTTCTGATAAAATAGAGTGTATGTGAAAATAAACTGCGTATTGCAGGATATTTTGCGATGTATACTGTATGTACCGATAAAGGAGGAACTAAATGGCAACATTACCTAATTGTCCAAAATGTGGTGAAGGATATACGTACGAAGACGGCCATATGTATATTTGTCCGATGTGCGCTCATGAGTGGACGGAAGCTGATGCGGCAGCCGGCGAAGGTGAAGGCTTAGTCGTACGCGATGCGAATGGGAACTTACTGCAGGATGGCGATTCTGTTACCATTATTAAAGACTTAAAAGTGAAAGGTGCGTCCGTATTGAAACAGGGCACGCGCGTAAAAAATATTCGCCTCGTTGACGGTGATCACAATATTGACTGCAAAATCGACGGCTTCGGCGCTATGGCCTTGAAGTCCGAATTTGTGAAGAAATTGTAAGAACGACAACAGTAATCTGCTGCAAAAACAAATGCAGTAATCTACTGCAAAAACAAATACGGTAATCTGCTGTAACAACAAATACAGTAATTTGCTGTAAGAACCAATACAATAATTAAATGCTTAGTTCCGAGTAACCGAATCAGGTTGCTCGGAATTTTATTACCAGTAAGACTTGTTAAATAAAATTGTTAGATTATATATCTACTAAAGCGCATTCAGAGCATACAAGTTTTAACATGCCGGGAAGGACTGATGGATGGGATGGATAAATTAAAGCAGGAAGAACGTGGAGCGAGGACAGCAAACGAATCGTCCTCTATTGAGCCGAGTAAACTATCTCGTTTTATGACTTTGGAAGCGGCTATTGGGGCAAGACGGAGCATTCGCCACTATGAAGCGGCACCGGTTGAACGGGCTCAGTTAGAGCACATGATTGAAATGGCAAAGCTGTCGCCTTCGCCTAAGAATCGACAGGCATGGCGTGTTCGTATTCTGGAAGGGGCGGCAAAGGCTTCTTTTGTAGAGATGGGAGAGATTTGTTTACAGGCGTTAAAAGAAGCGGGTCGAAAGTATGGCAGTTTGGAAATCAGTTTGCACGCCATGAAAACGGCAGGTGCTGTGCTTATTGTATATAATCCCTACGATGATGCGGACGACTATGAACGCATTTGGGCTAAAAGCGATTTGCAGGCCTTGGGCGGATTTATTAATACGATTTTACTAATGGCCACACAGTACGGCTTAGGCTCTTTGTGGATCAATGATGTTTACTTTATTCAGAAAGAAGCAAAAGCATTGCTTAATTTGGACCATGATATTGCCGCAGCTGTAGCTATCGGCGTTCCCGGCGAGCATCCCTTTGCCAGACCACGGTATAGCCTGGATGAGATTATTGATAAAGTCTAGATATATAAAAAACCACCTCAGTCGTAAGACCGAGGTGGTTCTTTTTTATGTAAGTATTTACTTGTCGTTTTAACGGCTGCGGCCATATAATCGGCAGTAGCTTTTTATAATTCTTAGATTATAAGCTGAAGTGTTTGATTTCAGTGGCTTCAATGGAAGCTACGATATCGTCAGCCAATTTTTCGAACAATGGCAATTGTTGTGGATGTAAGGCGCCGCGAATGTCGAGCGGAGTACCAACGATTTCCATGTCTTTGAATTCGTTTTTGAAGTATTCCACCATGCGTTTCATCGCTGCGGATGCCCAGGAGTGGTTACCTACGATGGATACCTTGTGGTTGTGGAAGTTCAATGCCTTCAATTCGTAAAGAAGGTTTTCCATAGTCAAGTACAAGGCCAAGTTGTAGGTTGGAGCCATACATACGAGGTGGCTGTATTTCCAAGCGTCGGCGATGATGTAGGAAGGGTTAGTCTTCGAAACGTCATAGATTTTAATATCCGTAATGCCGCGCAAGGAGAGAAGTTTTGCCAATTGCTGTGCCATTTCGGCAGTGTTGCCGTACATGGAACCGAAAGCGATAACAACGCCTTTCTTTTCAGCAGAGTAAGTGCTCCAGTGCATATATTTTTCGATAAGGTATTTGATGCTTTCAGGCGTACGCCAGATTGGACCATGAAGTGGAGCCAACATTTTAATGCCCAAAGGAAGCGCTTTTTTAATGGCGTTCTGAACCTGTACACCATATTTACCTACGATGTTAGTGTAGTAACGACGGGCTTCATCTTCGTAAACGCGTTCGAAGTCGAGCTGATCCGCGAAGATGTTACCGTTAATAGTACCGAAAGTGCCGAAAGCGTCGGCGGAGAAGAGAATGCCTGTAGTGGATTCGAATGTACAAGTTACTTCAGGCCAGTGTACCATCGGCATAGTGTAGGAATGCAATGTGTGTTTGCCAAGACTGATGGTGTCCCCTTCCTTAACTTCATAGTAGTTGTCAGGGCATGGACGACCGTAGAATTGTTCGAACAGGCGGAATGTAGTGCGGTTACCTACCATTTTAACGTTAGGGTAACGATCTACCAACTCTACCAAAGTGGAGCAGTGATCCGGTTCCATGTGGTTTACAATTACGTAGTCTAATTGACGGCCGTTAAGCAAATATTCCACATTATCGAAGAATTCCTGACGAATGCTGTCGTCTACGGAGTCTACGATACAGGTCTTTTCATCGTCAATAAAATATGAGTTATAACTAACGCCCAATGGAATCGGGAAGAGGTTTTCAAAACGTTCCGTATCCCAGTCGTTGCTGCCTATCCAATAAATATTATCTGTCATTTTTTGTGCGCAATGCATATATTTACGTCCTTTCAGTCTAAGAATAACAAGAGCTGGTTATGTCTCTAAACTTATTCACCACTTACTATAATACTAATTATCACTGTCAGGTGCAACTGATTTTACATAAAAAACGGCATGGAAGATGCCGTTTTTCATGATTTACTATGCAATTAATGAAATTATGCGTAAATTCGGGATGATTTTAACGCCTTTTATTTAAAGTACTCAACGCCCGATGCAAATACAGGCATTACTTTTTCTCCAGGAATATTTTTAGCGATGCCATAACCTACACGTTCGATGTGGCCCATTTTACCGAATACGCGGCCGTCAGGACTGAAGAGACCTTCTACAGCGGCAACGGATTGGTTAGGGTTGTAAAGTGCGTCGTAAGTAGCTACGCCGTCCATGTCTACGTATTGTGTAGCGATTTGACCGTTGCGGTTGAACTCTACAATTTGTTCCGGTGTGGCAATGAAGCGGCCTTCGCCATGAGAAATCGGAATGGTGTAAATTTCGCCTGCTTTGGCAAGGCTCATCCAAGGTGATTTCGTGGAAATAACTTTGGTGCGAAGCATGCCGGAAATGTGGCGGCCGATTGTATTGTAGGTCAAGGTTGGGCTGGACTCGTTCATAGGGGATACCTGTCCGGATGGAAGGAGACCTAATTTAATGAGAGCCTGGAAGCCGTTACAAATACCGAGGGCCAAGCCGTCGCGTTTGTACAAGAGATTGTTCAATGCTTCCGTTAAGTACGGATTGCGGAACAAGGTAGCCATGAATTTGCCGCTGCCGTCCGGTTCGTCACCGGCACTGAAACCGCCAGGGAAGAAGACGATTTGTGCTTCGTCCAATGCGCGTTTCATATCCTGGATGGAATCTTCCAATTCAGCTACGGTGCGGTTGCGGATCAATACGATTTCAGGTTCGCCGCCGGCACGTAAGAAGGCACGTGCGGAATCGTATTCGCAGTTTGTGCCAGGGAAGGCAGGAATAACGATTTTCGGTTTAGCACCTAAGGATGCTTTGCGGGCAGGCGCTTTCTGATCGTGGATGTAGGCTACTGCTTCGCCCGTACCGGATGGAGCATGTAGTGGGAAAATCGGAGCTAATGTAGCTTCGTAAGCAGTTTGCAATTCATCAAGGGTAATGGTAGTGCCGTTGATAGTAATAGCCGGTTCACTTACGACTTTACCGATAATTGTTGTAAGGTCGGTCTTAGCTGTCCATTCAGCAGCGGTGGCTTCGTCGGTTTCTACAACCCAGGAGCCCATATGTGGCGCGAATAATTCAGATTCCACAGAAGCGTCCAAGGCAACGCCTAAGCGATTGCCCAAGGCCATCTTAGCAACAGCCGGCGCAATACCGCCTGCTTCTACAACATAAGCGGCGCTGATGCGGCCTGCTTTGCTGTAGCCGTGAAGTGTATCGGCCTGTGCTTTGAATGCATCCCAATCAGGGGTGTCGTCAGCTAAACGTGGCACGCTTACATGAAGTAATACGTGGCCCGCTTCTTTCAAGTCAGGGGAAATAATATCGTCAACGGACGCAGTAGTTACTGCGAAGGATACTAATGTTGGAGGAACGGTGAGGTCCATGAACGTACCGGACATGGAGTCTTTACCGCCGATGGCGCCAACGCCCAATTGTTTTTGAGCTGTGTAGGCGCCGAGAAGTGCTGCCACCGGTTTGCCCCAAGCTTCAGGAACCTGATTCAAGCGTTCGAAGTATTCCTGTAAGGTGAGGTAGGTGGTTTCGCGATTGCCGCCGAGGGCTACAATCTTAGCTACGGACATGAGTACGGCTAACTGAGCACCGTGGAACGGACTCCATTCGGATACATATGGATCAAAGCCGTGTGTCATGAGGCTGGCTGTTTTTGTTTCGCCGTAAAGAACAGGCAATTTAGCGGCCATGCCCTGTACCGGTGTCTTCTGATAAAGACCGCTGAACGGCATGAGCACTGTGCCGGCGCCGATAGTGCTGTCAAAGCGTTCTACCAGACCTTGTTGAGATGTTACGTTCAAATCGGCCATTGTGTCGAGCCAGAAGGATTTTACATCGTTTACTTCCGGTGTTTCGAAGTATGTATCAGCCGGTGCGGTTACGCGAGCTGTCTGGCTCTGTTTAGCACCGTTTGTATTTAAGAAGTCGCGGGAAATATCAACGATGTTGGTTCCCTGCCATGTCATGGTGAGGCGATTGGTGTCGGTTACGTCAGCAACTACAGTGGCTTCCAAGTTTTCTTCGCCGCAGTAAGCGTTGAAGCGATCCCAGTCAGCGGCGTCGATTACGCAGGCCATACGTTCCTGAGATTCGGAAATTGCCAATTCAGTGCCGTCAAGACCTTCGTATTTCTTAGGTACCTTATCTAAGTTGATGAGCAGGCCGTCGGTCAATTCGCCGATGGCCACGGATACACCGCCGGCACCGAAGTCGTTACAACGTTTAATGAGCTTCGTTACTTCCGGACGACGGAATAAACGCTGAATCTTGCGTTCAGTAAGGGGATTCCCCTTTTGCACTTCCGCACCGCAAGAGGCGAGGGAGCTCAAGTCGTGCTCCTTGGAAGAACCGGTGGCACCGCCACAGCCGTCACGGCCGGTTTTACCGCCCAAGAGGACAACGATGTCGCCAGGTAGCGGTTCTTCGCGGCGTACATAGCTGCGAGGAGCGGCACCGACAACGGCACCGATTTCCATGCGTTTTGCCACATAGCCCGGATGGTAGTATTCACGAACTTCGCCGGTAGCGAGACCGATCTGGTTACCGTAGGAACTGTAACCGCGTGCGGCACCGGTCGTAATTTGAGATTGTGGCAATTTGCCTTCCAATGTTTCACTAAGCGGAGTGAGCGGATTGCCGGAACCGGTAACGCGCATTGCCTGGTATACGTAAGCGCGGCCGCTCAATGGGTCGCGGATACATCCGCCAAGACAGGTGGCAGCGCCGCCGTAAGGTTCAATTTCAGTAGGGTGATTGTGAGTTTCGTTTTTGAAGAGCAAGAGCCATTCTTCGGTAACACCGTCTACGTCAACAGGAACGATGATGGTGCACGCATTGATTTCGTCGGACTCGTCAATTTCTTGTAACTTGCCCTGCGCTTTTAACTCTTTAACGGCCAAGGTCGCCATATCCATGAGGGTACGGAACTTTGTTTTTGCCGTGTAAAGCTGAGCACGGCCGGCCATATATTCATCCAACGCTTTTTGAATCGGCGTTGTTTTTTCTGTATTTTCAATGGTAATGTCGGTCAATTCCGTCATAAAGGTTGTATGGCGGCAATGATCGGACCAGTACGTATCGAGTACGCGGATTTCTGTAAGGGTAGGGTTGCGATGCTCTTCCGTGCTGAAGTAGTTCTGAATCAGTTTAATATCTTCCTGACTCATGGCGAGGCCTAAATCGCGACGCACGTCAGCCAATTCGTCTTCGGACTTTTCAATGAAGCCGTCGAGAATGGCTACCGGTTTAGCCGGTTCCACTTCAAGTTGTAAGCTCGTTGGAAGTTCCAAGGATGCTTCACGGGAGTCAACGGGATTAATATAATAATGTTTTATAGTCTGTACATCTGCTTCGGACAAGTTGCCGTCAATGCAGAATACGCGGGCACTGCGCACGGTGGCACCGGTTTTCAATGTAAGCATGGCTAAACATTGTTCGGCGGAATCGGCACGTTGGTCGTATTGACCCGGCACGTATTCAGTGGCGATAACATGGGTGTTTTCACCTACAGGTAAGGTTTCAAAAAGCTCATCTACCGGAGGTTCGGAGAAAATGAGGGACTTGGCCTGCTCAAAATCAGCAGCGGACACGCCTTCAATATCATAGCGCTCGTAGATTGTTACGTCATCGGCCGGAATACCCAATTCCGTACGAATCGTGTGCAACATGGCTTGCGCTTCTTGGGCAAAAGCGGTACGCTTGCGAACAAAAATACGGTAAATAGACATAATGCGCCTCCTCTTACTTCATCTCTCAAGATGAATGTTCAAATCATATAAATCCCCAAAAAATACTATAAATTTACAATATAAGGTTAGATAATAATAGTAATATTATCTAGTATAATTTATAATATAAATATATCTAGTGGGTTTGCCCTTATTGACAATTCTAGTATATACGTTTTAAACTTATTAGTAAAGGTAAAATTTATTAGATGTAGTTAACTATTTCTAATGATTAATAAGGGACGGTTATTACAAAATTGCTTGTAATAATCGATAAGGGTTATCTGTTTAAAAAGAGGGTTAGTTGTTAACAAAGGAGTTATTGCAGTATGAGTATTTCAACAGATTTATATCGCACGTTTCTGGGGGTTGGCCTGCATTTATCTTTCTCTAAGGCTGCCAAAGATCTGGGCGTATCACAGTCCGCGATCAGCCAGAGCATCAAGCAACTTGAGAAGGAATTAAATATTACACTCTTTGAACGGACAACCAAATCGGTATCGTTTACAACCGAAGGTAAAGAACTGTTTGAAATGGTAGCTAAAGCGTTCTCTATTTTGGATAATGGGGTTATGCAATTGAAAGAACGTATGGCACATGAACAGGAAAGTCTTAAATTGGCGGCCACCGATTCCATTTGCCGTCACTACCTGCTCCCGTACTTTAAGAAATGGCAGGATCAGGAACATGAGACGGGCCTGCAAATTACGAATGCAGCGTCGCCGCAATGTGTGGAAATGGTAGAGAATCGGGAAGCGCAGATCGCTATTGTAAATACCTATAAGGGGCTGGAATCCAATCCGCAGTTGGAAGTCATTGAACTGGAAACAGTACAGGACATCTTTGTAGGCGGCTCCTTCTATAAAGGCATGGGCGTTATCGACCTGAACCGCCTCATGCAGGAACCGTTGTTGCTCCTTACGCACGGAGCGGCGAGCCGCAGCTTTTTCGACGAGCTTACTCACAATGCATGCAAGAAACCGTCCTTTGAATTAGGCAGCCTTGATGTGTTGCTGGATCTGATTGAAATCAATATGGGTATTTCCCTGGTACCTGATGTATTGGTAAAACAGAAGATCAAAGAAGGCCGTCTCGTAGAAATCAAAACGGACATTACTGTACCGCCTCGCAAAGTGGCATTAGTACGCTCCCGTTTGATGCCTGTTTCACAAGGTGCAGCGAAATTTATTGACC
>NZ_JAGZMO010000008.1 GCF_018364065.1 Veillonella sp. | reverse complement strand
ACACAGTAGTTAAGCTCGTAAACGCCGAAAGTACTTGGCTGGAAGCGGCCCGGAAGGATAGGAAGTTGCTGATTAATTAAAAGAAAAGGTCATACCCGATTGGGTATGACCTTTTTCTTTTATTATGAGATACTTCGTATCTCATAAGGCCGATTCCAGCCAACTTAGTAAAAGTACAGTAGAATCTAAAAGGTAGAATAAGCGGCTCCGGGATACACAGTGAACATAATTTGGAGGACCGAAGGTACGCACAAATAGGTGTAATCTTTTAGTGAGGGGCGTTAAGTAGTGAACCATGTTTGAAGGAACGTAAGTGACGCGCAAACATGAGTGAATCTCTTAGTTCAGACCGTAAGATTCTTCGAAGAAGAATCCACAGGGATGAACGGAAAACTTCAGCAAGTAGAGTCGAGCGTAAGTAGAAATTCACAGCATCCGAACAGGAAGTTGCCAGCGTGAAGGATTTAAGATAGCTTCCAGCCAACTTACCACAATGTGATACACAGTGAACATAATTTATAGGAGCGGAGCGACGCATAAATTATTGTGAATCGTGTAGTTCGGATCGTAAGATTCTTCGAAGAAGAATCCACAGAGACCGAACAGGAAAACTTCTATGGGCTCAGGAGATTGCAGAGCGACGCGTAGAATCCTTTAATTTAGTGTGTAAGATTTCGCGAAGCGAAATCCACAGCCACTGAGCAGGAAGTTGCTGATTAAGGGCGACTCCAGCCAATTTGCCATGATTAGAGCCGAGCGTAAGTAAAAATCCGCAGCATCCGAAAAACAACAACTCAAGTCTATATCTCACTATTTCAAGTCTAGTTTTTACTATTTCCTTAATTGACTTTTACAAAGTGGAAACCTCATAATAAAGTTATAGTGTAAGGTTATCGGCGTGGTAGCCTTAGTATCGCATGAGGGGCATCATTTAGGGAGATAGGAGGATGCAAGGTGAGTAGAGGTATTAATTTCGTGTTAGAGGTGGCGATTCGCCCAAATAAGGTAGAGGATTTAAAGCGTTTGGCTGAAGTTATGATTGCTGAAACAGCTCAGGATCCGGGCGTAATTTACTATCACTGGTCCTATGATAACGGTATATTACGTACCGTAGAACATTATGAAAGTAATGAAGCTACATTGAACCATTTAAAATGGTTTGGTGACAATTACGCTACGCAGTTTGGCGAATTAGGGACTGTAAAATCCTGTCATGTATATGGTGACCCTAGCTATGCGGTTAAGGCAGCATTAGACAGTTTAGGCGCTGTGTATATGACGACCTTAGGCAGCTACCAGCGTGAACGCTAATTGGCATTTATAGAACATTAAAGGTACTATTACAGTACTGAGGCATAACTGCATACCCGGTAGGTCATAATCAATTTAATGATTATACAGGTAAAGATTGCCGTTTAACAGCGTTTTACATTAACTTGACAAATGAATAGATAAAACAAAAAGCACTGACTTATATAGTCAGTGCTTTTTTACTTCACACAATATTTGGATTTACATTAGAGGTGTTTTCAAATGTAATGTTTTTATATAACGTATCTTATTTAATTTGTTTTAAGATGTAAGAACTTAAAAGAATACCTGCAATAGCGAAGGCTGACATCAATGTAAATACGATTTGGTAGCCGGCTAAACCTGCATAGGTATCAAGGATAGAACCGTATACGGCGTACATGAAAGCACCCGGTAAGTAACCGATGAAGGAACCCATAGACATAGCGGAACCGGTAATTTCACGAGGTACGTTTACTTCGTCCATAGGAGCGAAGAATACGGCACGCATACTGTAGATGCAGGCACTAATAAGTAAGGAAATGGCAACGCCTGTGTACACATTTAACATGTCATGAGGCATCCATGCGAATAATAACATAATTACAGTAGTCACTAAGAACGCAATGCGTAAGTTCTTAGTTGGGGAATGAAGCACTTTGTCGGTAATAAGACCGCCCACAGGGCCACCTAACATTTTAAGACCGTATTGGTTAATGATACCATACACACCGATCAAAGTAGCAGGTAATGCGTAAGCTTCTTTTAAGAATGGAATGAAGTAAGTAATACCGCAATATACACTGTAAACTAAGAAAATATTACAAGAAACTAACCAGATATTTTTGTTCTTTAATGCTTTTTTAGCACCTTCCCAAGCTTGTTGGTTGGCACTCAATTTTTCTTCCGCTGCACCTTGCATCTCTTCCTTTTTATCAGGTTCAAGCAAGAAGTACATTAACACACCGATAACGCCGGGAACAATGGCGTAGAAGAGAATGGCGGCGCGCAGACCTGCCGCATTACTGCCCATGGCCGAGAATATACCGAGAGCACAGAAGGCGATGACTGTATCTACAAGACCGCGGCCTGCTTCCATGATACCGAACATGCGGCCCTGTTCATCCTTCGTACCTAAGAGACGTACTGTCTTAAGCATGGTAGGCCAGTAAAGCATATCCGCACAGATAGCTAATAAACAATAGATAAGTAAGAACATGGCGTAGGATGGGAATGTGGAGAGCCACAAACCGCAGAGGCAAATGCCGATTAATGCCAGCGGAATCATGATTATCTTGGAAATACGATCGGTTAAATAAATAGAAGCTAAAAATCCAAACGTAGAAATAATACCGGCCACACTCATGGCTGTACCGATTTGCGTATGGCTTAACCCCATAAACTCCTGCATCGGCACATAGAAAGCATCTTTTAAGAATCCTAATTTGTAAATCGTACCGGCCCCCAACATTAAAGTGCCGAATGAAATCCACTTTTTGTCGAAACCACGTTTTTCTGATTGTACTTGCGTTGACATGAATATCCTCCCTATACAAGTTAACTAGAGCGTAAATTAGTATATATAATATACTGTTACAACTGTGAATCATTGTGAAATTGTTTACTTAGCAGATTTGACAGCCTTAGTATACGGTGATATGATGTGGCATGTCAAGGCAAATTGTGTCAAATTTGTGTAAATATGTGTAAAGTTATGTCAAAATGGCAAAATGCAATTGTAAAAAGTTGGCAAAATGAGCAAAAGTCAATTGTTACGTGTGTCAAGTCATGCTATAATGAGGCCAATAGCAGATTTGACGGAAAAAGGAGTTAGCAATTATGTTGTCAGAAGAAAGATATTCTATTATTTTAGACTTACTTAATAAGGAACAAATTGTTAAAGTCAATACATTATGTGATGTAATGAATACAACCCGAGAAACGGTGCGTCGGGATTTAATGAATTTGGAAGAGCGTAATCTGCTCAAACGAATTCGCGGCGGCGCCATGAAGGTTGAAACAGAAGATAATGCAAGTACTAATGTTAGTGTTAATCAATATACAAATTTTAACGATCGTGCAGCAAGTCAGACTGATCTAAAAATGTATATAGCTCGTGAAGCATTACAATTTATACAGGAAAATCAGGTAATTGCTCTTGATTCAGGAAGTACCGCATTGGCCCTGGCCAAGGTATTAAAAGGACGGTTCCAAAATTTGACTGTAGTTACTAATTCGCTGGCCATTGCCAATGAATTGGCCGGGGCTGCAGGCATTAACTTGATTGTAACCGGCGGTATGTATAAAGCTGATGAAAAAGCTTTTATTTCAGGTGTGGCGGGTCTGTTATTCTCGAAGATTCGCGTAGATACATTCTTTTTGACTACCTGTGGTATATCTGTAGAAGCAGGCATTACGTATCAGCGTATGGATGAAATTTCCGTGCAGAACTTAATGATGGAAGCATCAGGACGAACCATCGTCATTGCGGACAGTTCCAAACTGGGGGTAAACTCATTGGTTCGCATGTGCGGCATTGAAGACGTAAGCGCTCTAATCACAGATTATAAAATTTCACGCGAACAGGTAGAAAGTTTTGAACAGGCCGGTGTCCCTGTAGTGGTAGCACCGGAACGGAGTGAATAAGCGCTCCGGAAGGGAGAAATATTCATGTGTGCAGTGTTGAATGCAAATGAAAACAAAACTAATAATAAACCTAATGTGTTATTAATTTCTATTGATGCGTTAAAAATGGAATTTTTGCTGGAACAGGATCGATTAGGAGTGAAACTTCCATTTTTAACATCTTACTTCATGGATAAAGGAGCCATCGCGGTGGACGGAATGAAAAGCGTATTTCCTCCGTTTACCTATCCTTGCCATCAAAGCATGATTACCGGTACAAATCCGAAGACCCATGGAATTACCAACAATATCATGTTTGATCCGATGAAGAAACATAAAGGGGCGTGGCACTGGTTTGCCAGCCGCAAGGTAACAACCTTATGGGAAGCGGCTAAACAGGCCGGCTATGTGTCAGGCAGCGCCGCATTTCCTACGTCGGTAGGCGCGAAGGGCGATTATATTGCACCGGAATTCTGGTGGGACGGCAGTGCGCTGGACTCTGAATTCATCGATGTAATGAGCCAGCCTCAGGGCCTCATCAGCGAGATGGAAGAAGTTATCGGTCGCTACGCAGGCGGTCTTGATTTGAGCGATGCCGGTGATGTACAGCGCTTCAAGGCGGCTCGCTGGCTCTTAAGTGAAAAGATGAGCAAAAGCGATCGTCCGTTCTTCATGAGTGCTTACTTTGCTAGCTTTGATGAAAGCGCTCACCAATTCGGCGTATACAGCAAAGAAGCGGCACAGAGTCTTGAAAAGATTGACGCCATGGTGCAACAGCTGGTAGAAACTGCAGAAGAAATCAGCGGTTCAAACCTTATCGTCTGTGTAGTATCCGATCATGGTACATTGGACAATACACATTGCATTTACCCGAATGTAGTATTAGAAAAAGCCGGGTTGATTACAGTCGATGAAAGCGGTGCGGTAACAGCATGGAAGGCATTTAGCCAACGGGCCGGCGGCATCTCTGAAATTCGCCTTGCACCGGAAGCAACGGAAGAAGATCGCCATGTATTGGAAGCCACATTAAAAGAACTGGCTGCCGATGAAAACAGCGGCATTTTAGAAGTGATTACTGGGGAACAGGCTCGTGAACGAGGCGGCTTCCCTAAAGGCGACTATATTTTAATTGCCAAGAAAGGTTACGAAATTCGCGATGAGGCGTACGGTGAATACGTGCGCACCGAGCTTGTGCAGAAAGCGCAGCACGGATATAACGAAGAGTTTCCTGAAATGAGAGCATCGTTCATGATTGCGGGCCGCGGTATTGAGCCACAGGTGGTACATGATGTGCGACTTATCGATGTGGCACCGACACTGGCAGCGCAAATGGGAGCGGTGTTACCGCATGCTGAAGGTCGAAGTATACTGTAATAAGGAGTAATACGGTGGCAAATATAGAAGCGATGGTGGTATATATAGCCAATTTACTATGGAGTGATTGGCTGTTATGTGCATTAATCGGATTGGGCCTTTGGTATACCTGCATAACAGGCGGTATTCAGGTTCGTTTCCTTCGATTAATTCGCAAGGGTATATTTAGTAAGGGACATGAAAAGTCCGAGTCGCATGATAAAGGTTGTACGTCCTGGCAGTCTCTCTGCGCATCTTTGGGAAGCTGTGTAGGCAGCGGTAATATTGTGGGCGTAAGTACAGCGATTTTATATGGCGGCGCAGGAGCTCTGTTCTGGATGTGGGTGGCGGCCTTTTTCGGTATGGCTACCAAGTTCGGTGAAATCGTGCTGGGTGTGAAGTATCGCGGGCATGATAAAAAGGGCAACATTGTGGGCGGTTCCATGTACTATATTTCACAGCGTTTGGGTTGGCATAAAATGGCCTTAGCCGTGGCAGGCCTGCTATTTGTTCAGAACAGCGGTGCCACATTGATTCAGTCCAACACAATCGCTCAGGTTGCATCAAGCGCGTTTTTTATATCGCCACAGATTTGCGCACTCATTGTGGCAGCGATTATTTTCTTAGCTATTAGCGGCGGGTTTAAACGACTCATACATATTATGCAGAGCATTGTACCTTTGATGGCGACCCTTTATATTGGAGGGGGCATACTGGTACTTATTATGTTCAGCCGCGAAATTCCACATATTTTCTCGCTTATTGTTGAGCAGGCGCTCTCTATTGAGGCTGCCACCGGGGCAGTTCTGGGCCATACGATGAAGGAAGCTATGCGTTATGGTGTGGCCCGAGGCCTTTACTCCAATGAAGCGGGTGAAGGAACGGCGCCGGTACTTCATGCGGCGGCCCAGGTGGATCATCCGGTACGACAAGGTTTCTATGGTATTATTGAAGTTTTTGTTGACACATTCCTGATTTGCAGCACTACCGGCCTTGTTGTACTGTTGACCGGAGCTAATCTGCACCATTCAAATGCGGTTACGTTAACAGCGGTCGCATTTGATACGGTGTATCCGGGATTGCGCTACATTATGTACATCAGTTTAATCCTCTTCGCCGGTACCTCCATAATGAACCAGTGGTATTTCGGCTATGTAAGTCTTACATTCCTGGGAAAAGAACATTGGAACAGCTGGTATCGCTATGTGTTCCCTGTATTGATCGTACTGGGAAGTTTGGGGACTGTACAAATGGTATGGGCCATTCAGGATATTGCGTTGGCATTCCTGATTTTACCGAATATACTGGCTATGTTTATGCTCAGTGGTGAAGTAAGACGATTAACTAAAGAGTTTTTAAATCCTAAAAATGGGTATCTTCTAGATAAAAGTGATGCACAAAAAACATAGTGATGAAACGTGCAAACGTATAATAGATACGAATTAAAATATACAGTGTGAAACGTTAGGAAAAGCATATGAAAAAACGTATGCAACGGCGTTTAACAATCAGATAAACAAGTGTAATACACATATAATAAAGGGAGCTATATAGAATGAAATACAATATTGATGAATTAGCAAAAAAAAGTCCGATTGTTCGTGAAGTGGCAGAAGGTAAAGAAACATTCTGGTTGAACCCTAAGAAAACAACTCGTTCCAACTGGAATCTTACTGCAGTAACTCAGGCGGATATTGATGATGCGGAACAGCGCTTGCAGCGTTTTGCACCATACTTGGAAACAGTATTCCCTGAATTGAGAGAAACTCATGGTTTAATTGAGTCCGCCTTACTTGAAACGGCACATATGAAGGAATACTTGAACGAAGCATTCCAATCCAACATTGAAGGCCGTTTATTCTTAAAAATGGACAGCGATTTGCCAATCTCCGGTTCCGTAAAGGCCCGCGGCGGTTTCTATGAAGTATTGAAATATGCGGAACATTTGGCCATGAAAGAAGGCATGTTGAAAGAATCCGACAACTACGCGATTATGGCGGAACCTCGTTTCCTCGAATTCTTCAATCGCTACACAATTCAGGTAGGCAGTACAGGTAACTTGGGCATGAGTATCGGCATTATGAGTGCTAAAGTAGGCTTTAAAGTTATTGTTCATATGTCTGCTGATGCAAAACAATGGAAAAAAGACTTACTTCGCAGCCGCGGTGTAACTGTTATTGAATATAACGACAACTACTGTGCCGCTGTTGATGAAGGCCGTCGCAACTCTGATGCGGATCCAATGAGCTACTTCGTAGACGACGAAAAATCCAAAGACTTGTTCATGGGTTATAGCGTGGCCGGTCCTCGTGTAAAATCTCAATTGGAAAGCCTTAACATTCAAGTTGATGAAGAGCATCCGCTCTTTGTATATATTCCATGCGGTATCGGTGGCGCTCCGGGCGGTGTTACTTATGGTCTTAAAGAAGCTTATGGCGACAATGTACATTGCTTCTTTACCGAACCGACACAAGCTTGCTGCATGCTCTTAGGTATGGCTACTGAATTACATGATCAGATCGCCGTAGAAGATATCGGTATGCCTGGTAAAACTGAAGCCGACGGATTGGCCGTAGGTCGTCCATCCGCTTTCGTAGGCAAAATCATGGAACCGCTTGTATCCGGTATTGCCACAATTGAAGACGACAAATTATATGTGTTAATGAAAGAATTGTTGAAACGGGAAGGTTTATTCATTGAACCAAGCTCCTGTGCAGGCTATGCGGCCTTCTTACAAGCTCCTACTTTACAGGCTTATGTAGAACAGAATCATCTGACAAATGTTATGGATAAAGCAACTCACATTGTGTGGGCTACCGGCGGCAGCATGGTTCCTGAAGATGTGCGCGCCGAATATTTGAAAAAATAAGCAATTACTTAGCGGGGAGTTTGATGACTATGGCAAAAATCTACGATGTTCTGGTATTGGATATTGATGGGACCACAGTCAATTCAAATAAAGAAGTAGATGTGCGGACGCAGGAGGCGCTCATTGCTTTGCAGGAAGCGGGAACTACGGTGATTCTCGCCTCCGGACGCCCTCCTGAAGGTGTATACTCTATTGCAAAACTATTGGAATTTGACCGATTCAACGGACACTTTATCGCCTTTAACGGAGCAAAGGTGATGCGTTATACCGATAAAGTGTGCTTACATGAGACTTGTTTGGATCATTCGGTCATTGAATTGATGTATGACACGGCGAAAACATTAGGATTAGGCATTATGACCTATGATGAGGGACGAATTTTAGCCGGCACAAAACCGGATGCGTATATGCGTGGTGAATCCGAGTGGTGCGGTTTGCCTTTGGTCCGAACAGAGGATTTTATATCGCAGTTGCCGGTCAATCCTCATCAGTGCTTACTTACAGGGAATAAAGGGCAGTTAAGTAAGCTGGTGCCTCAGTTGATTGATTTGGTTGACGGTCGGGCCGAAGTATTTCATTCCGATTTATACTGTATTGAAATAAGCCCGCCGGGTATGAATAAGTCCGTTGGCGTGGACTACTTGTTTAAACGACTGGGCCTTTCACGAAAACGGGCCGTCTTTTGCGGTGACAGCTACAATGATGTGGCTATGCTGGCATATGCTCATATGGGCGTGGCTATGCGAAATGCGCCGCAGCCGGTACGTCGCCAGGCCGATTATGTAACAAAATTGACTAATGATGAAGCCGGTGTTGTTGAGGTGGTACATCGCTATTTCACAATTTAGTTGATTGCATATGAATTGCAACATATTATATAACACAAAACAGCAAATCTGTTCAGATTTGCTGTTTTTTCTTTGTAAATCTGTAGGAGACGGTATGATTTTTGGCATATTTTTATAGAATTGTAAAAAATTTACAGAATTTTTACATAGCGGTATGGTCTTATAGTTTAACATGGTATACTATATATAGTGACGGTTAATAATTTTACAAAAGGTTTACAAAGCCAATTCAGCAGAAGGAGGGATAATTTTATGTCCTTGCAAGAAGTCCAAAATCGTCCATTGGTATTAGGCGTTATAACAGTTTCGGATACGCGAACTCCTGCAACGGATAAAGGTGGAGATACGGTTGTCGAACTACTGGAAGCCGCTAATCATATAGTAAAAGTTCGCACCTTATTACCGGACGATGCCAATTCGATCATGGAGGTCCTTGATCGTTGGATTTCCATAGAGAGCCTGGATGGAATTATTCTTACCGGCGGCACCGGCATTGCGTACCGTGATGTAACGATTGAAGCGGTATCGGCAATGATTGAAAAAGAAATTCCCGGATTCGGTGAATTCTTTAGATACTTAAGTTTGACAGAAGACATCGGGACCAGGGCAATGGCGTCGCGTGCATTGGCCGGCGTGGCCCGCAAAGTTCTAATATTTGCGTTACCCGGGTCCGTGGGAGCTGTTACACTCGGCATGAATCGCTTGATTTTGCCGGAAATAAATCATTTAGTTTACGAAGTGACAAAGTAGTAGGGAGACACGGAGTCGCTAAATAGAACTGTTACAATTCATTATCAATTAATGGAGCCATCAAAAGTTGTGGAGGATGCTATGGCGTTTCACTTAAAAAGCAAAGAGGAAAAATTCTTTAATCTTTTAAATGCTCATGCTGAATTATGTCATGAAGCGGCGATTGTTATGGAGCAGGCGTTTCAGGGCGAAGTAGACAAAGAAGAAGCATTGGCGATAATTAGTGCAAAAGAAAAAGATGCGGATCAAATTGTAAATGAAACTATTGAAAAGTTGCGTTCCACATTCATTACGCCTATGGATCGCGAAGACATTCAGCTTTTAATTGAAGAGCTGGATACAACAATTGACAGCATGAAAGAAATCATGGATAAAATGTGTATGTACAGTGTGGGTAAGCCTAATGAAGGGTCTGTTAAACTTATCCAGATTGTACAGAAATGCTTGAAACATATTACAAAATCCATCTCGTATATGAACAGTTTGAAAAAGAATCACGTGCGCGTAGAAGGCCGTGTATTGGAAGTATTGCGTTTGGAAGAAGTGGCCGATGGTGTATATCATGAAGAAATGGCGACTTTATTCCGCGATTGTAAAGATCCGATTGAATTAATTAAGTGGAAGGAAATCCTTAACTCTATCGAAGAGGTTATTGACGGTTGTGAGGATTTGGTTGGCACATTCCGCCGGGTTGTGTTGAAGTATGCTTGATCATTGGTTAGTGTGGCTGGTTGTATTCTTGGCGTTGGCGTTCGACTATATCAACGGGTTCCACGATACAGCCAACGCGATTGCCACATCTGTATCAACCCGTGCAATTACGCCGCGTAAAGCCGTTATGATGACGGCTGTTTTAAACTTTGCCGGTGCTCTTGTAAGTACAGGCGTTGCTAAAACAATCGGCGGCGATTTAGTTATTTCTCCAAGTCTCATTAATGCGGAAGTAATCAGTGCCGCCCTGTTGGGGGCGATTGCGTGGAACTTGATTACCTGGTGGTACGGGATTCCAAGCTCCTCATCCCATGCGCTGATCGGCGGTGTTGTTGGTGCCGTAATGGTATCTGTCGGTCATGAAGCACTTAACTTCGCAGGGATTGGTAAAATTTTCTTATCCTTAATTTTATCTCCTATTATTGCCATGATATTCGGTTATATTATTATGAACATTTTATTGATGATTTTCGGCCGTTTTTCACCGATTGTCCTCAATGACGGGTTCCGTAACATGCAATTATTATCTGCCACATTGATGGCGTTCTCTCATGGCTCTAATGATGCGCAAAAAGCGATGGGGATTATTACCCTAACATTGGTGAGCGGCGGCTATATTGAAACGCTGGACGTGCCAATGTGGGTAAAATTATCCTGTGCGACCGCCATGGCTTTAGGTACGGCTGCAGGGGGCTGGCGAATTATTTCCACTATGGGGACGAAAATCTTCAAGTTGGAAACAATTAACGGCTTTGCGGCGGACTTGAATTCGGCTTTAACAATTTTCACGGCTACATTCCTTCATCTTCCCGTATCGACTACGCACGTAGTAAGCGGCTCGATTATGGGGGTAGGTACGGCGAAACGTGTGAAAGCGGTTAACTGGGGCGTAGCTCGTTCCATGGTTATGGCATGGTTCGTGACGATCCCGTTAAGTGCCATGATGTCGGCCATTGCATACTCAATAATTCAAGGAGTTATCTATTTAATTTAATAGGAACATGACATAAAATGCGCTGAATATATTTCAGCGCATTACATATTTATCCATATAATGACGGTAGGAATTAACTTGATAAGGCTTTGTTATAGGGTACTAAAAGCAGTTGAATTTTCATTAAGTTATTGCATTTACCTGCAGTATTTACTATAATGTATTTGAGAATAGAAAAGTGCTCATGGATGAGCATTTTTTTATAAATATAAAGTATACTATTTTTGTTATGTAAAAAAATTAGTAACAAATCGAAACATTTCGAAATAGTTCTAGTTTGCACATGAAGTGATTAGGTAGGGAGAAAACACTATGAAACTGAATACGGCCACGGACTATGCATTTCGCATGGTTTTACATATGGCACTATTGCCTAACGGAACAAAAATAACAGGAAGTGAACTTGCGAAAGCTCAAAAAATTCCTGACCGTTTCTTGTTGAAGATTATGCGTCCTTTAATCGCCAGCGGCATAATGCAATCATTCCGCGGCGTTGACGGCGGATTCGCTTTGGCAAAGAAACCGAAGGATGTTACACTTTTCGATGTTATCGAGGCCGTGGAAGGCGCTACTTATTTGCAGCGCTGCTTATACGACAATGAGACCTGTTCCCGTGGATGTCATGGCAATTGTTCAGTGCAGGAAAGCTTTGGACGTATCCAGAGAAATCTGATTACTGAACTGAAGGCAGTAGAGTTTGAAACCTTGGCTAAACGTGAACGTGAGATTCATCTTAATCGAGGATGTCCATCGAAGGCGCAAGCGCGCGATTGTTAAAAGTGAGGAGGTATTACTATGATGGATGCAATTATGTTAGCTCGATTGCAATTTGCGTTGACATCGATCTATCATTGGCTGTTCGTTCCTGTGACGTTGGGGATGACAGTTGCCGTAGCATGTATGGAAATCGCATACGTGTCTACTAAAAACGAAACGTACAAAAAAATGGCAAAATTCTGGGGGAAATTATTTTTAATCAATTTTGCCATGGGTGTTGTAACCGGTATTGTTCAGGAGTTCCACTTCGGTATGAACTGGTCTGAATATTCCCGCTTTATGGGTGATATCTTCGGTGCACCACTTGCTTTGGAAGCCTTAACCGCATTCTTCCTTGAATCCACATTCATGGGTGCTTGGATCTTCGGTTGGGATCGCCTTTCCGCAAAAGCACATGCTACAGTAGCAGTGCTCGTAGCTATCGGTACTAACTTATCCGCATTCTGGATCTTGGTAGCAAGCTCCTTCATGCAAAATCCGGTAGGCTTCGTTATCCGCAACGGCCGTGCGGAAATGGAAAGCTTCGGCGCCATTTTATCTAACGGCTACGTACCTGGCCAATTTGGACACATTTTCACTGACGGCTTAATGACTGCCGGTGTTATCATCGCGTCCATCAGTGCTTGGCACATTTTACGTAATAATGCTTTGGACTTTTATAAACGCTCTATGCAATGGGGCTTAGTATTTACTATTATCGGTGGCATTTTAGTATCCGGTGTCGGTCACTTACATGGCCAATATGTAACAAAAGTACAGCCAATGAAAATTGCGTCTGTTGAAGGTCTTTGGGATACAACTCAAGGTGCATCCTTCAGTATGTTTGCCACAATTGATGAAAAAAATCAAACAACAAACAGCTTTATCGAACTTCCTAAAGTGTTGAGCTTTGTAGCAACTGATGATTTCAACGGTACTGTACAAGGTATGAAAGATCTTCAGAAAGCTGACGAAGCTAAATATGGTCCTGGGGACTATGTACCTCATGTAACTTCTATGTACTGGACATTCCGTGCCATGGTATTCTCCGGCGCGTTAATGCTCTTAGTAGCTATTGTTTCTTTCGCAATGCATCGCAGCGGCAAACTTGAAACATCCCGCGGCATGTTAAAATTGTTGTTCTGGATGTTGCCATTTGCTTACATTGCAAACGCAAGCGGTTGGTATGTGGCTGAAATGGGCCGTCAACCATGGCTTGTTTACGGTTTACAAAAAACAGCTGCCGGTGTATCTCCGACAGTTACAGCAAGTGAAATCTTAACTACAATTATCGGTTTCACAGCTGTATATGTATTAGCTGCTATTGCCGCTCTTTACTTAGCCGTAAAACACATTAAAAAAGGTCCAGAAGGCAATCCGTCTCATGATGTAAGAGAGGAGGCAGCATTATGGAAATAATTATGAATAACTTAGATGTTGTATGGTTTATTCTCGTATGTGTTTTATTCTCCGGCTTCTTCGTATTAGAAGGTTTTGACTATGGCGTAGGTATTCTTTTACCTTTCCTTGGTAAAACTGATGTGGAACGCCGTCAAATGATTAACACGGTAGGTCCTGTTTGGGATGGTAACCAGGTTTGGATGATCACCGCAGGTGGTGCAACATTCGCTTCCTTCCCACATGTTTATGCAACTTTGTTCAGTGGTTTCTACTTAGCATTGTTCTTAATGTTGGCAGCCTTAATTGCCCGCGGCGTTGCTTTCGAATTCCGCAGTAAGGATAAATCCTTGGCATGGCGTAAAACATTTGACTATTGTATCTTCTTCGGTTCCTTGATTCCGGCTCTTCTTTGGGGCGTAACCGTAGGTAACTTGATTCAAGGTACTCCAATCGACGGCAGCATGAACTTTGTAGGCGGCTTCTTCGATTTATTAAGCCCTTACACAATTCTTTGCGGTGTAGCTTTCATCTTGGTATTCGTTTACCATGGCGCTTTATATACATCCCTCAAAACATTGGGTGATATTTCCGAACGCGCTCGTGCACTTGCACTCGTTGAAGGCGTAATCACTGCCGTAGGTGCTTTAGTATTAGTTGGTGCTACTTATGTATACACTGACTTATTCAACAGCACATTGGCTACAATCTGCTACGCAGCAGCCATTGTTCTCTTCATCGTTTCCTGGGTTTGCACTCGTGCGCGTCGCGTAGGCTGGGGCTTCACATTCAGCGTGTTGACTATTATCTCCATCACTGCTGCTTACTTCGCCGGCTTATTCCCACGCATCATGGTATCCAGCTTAAACCCTGCATACAGCTTGACGATTACTAATGCTTCATCTTCTCAATACACATTGACATTGATGACTATCGTAGCATTAATCTTCGTTCCAATCGTTCTTGCTTACCAAGCTTGGACATACTGGACATTCCGTCATCGTATCGGTGTTGATGATTTACACTACTAATTGGTAATGTAGGTCAATGGCGTACTGTGAATTAACAGAACGATGTGGATCAACTAAATAATTAAATTAAAAGACTCACAGATAGTGATGTGATTTTCTTGCCGGGCTTCGTGTCCGGCAGGGAAGTGACTCATAACTGTGGGTCTTTTTTTGTAGTTTTAGTGGGTCTTTTTTGTAGCCTCAGAGTGTTTTTTGCAGTTTTAGAGTACTTTTTCTTGCAGTCTCAGAGCATCTTATCTTGTAGCGGTACATGTTGTATTTTTTATATTGTAAATGGCTTAAAAAGTGGAGATATAGTTGATAGAAATAAGAGACTTTTTTAGAGAATAGAAGATTTTTTTCGATAAATACAAGGGAAATATAGGGAAACAAAGGCGTTTACTTGTTGATAAGTATATGAAATAATTTTAATTATAAATCTGGAGTATACAAAGGTGTTTTAGAAGGAGGCGTCGAATAGTTATAAGTATACATATTTATATCACTACAATGAGAGGGCACAGGGCGAAGATAGTGATTATAGCTTGCTAAGATAGCTACTTAGACTATGGTACATCACTATGTGCAACACAATATGTTGTTGGTATGAATATAGGATAGGTGTTAAATGTAAAGGGAGTCTGTTAGGTTTAGGTTATGTACCTTGTCTAATTGAAAGCGAGATGGTGAGTATGTCAAAAGAAGCTGCACCTCCTACGGCGCCGGCTAAACAATCGAACACTAAAAACATTAGCCTTATTATTAGTTTCTTAGTTTTAATTGCTATTTTATGTTTGCCGACTCCTGCTGACTTATCTACAGCAGGTCATCGCATGATCGCAATTCTCTTCTTCGCCATTGTACTATGGATTACCAGTGCTGTGTCTTATCCGGTAAGTGCCACGTTGTTGACAGCGTTGACAGCTGTTCTCCTGGGGACGGCACCAAATATTGATGCGCCGGCTAAACTTCTGGGAACAGGAGCGGCCTTGCGCATTGCTATTTCCGGGTATTCCACACCGGCCTGGGCGCTGGTTGCGGCCGCTATGTTTTTTTCGGTGGCCATGACTAAGACCGGACTTGATCGACGCATAGCGCTCAATGTATTGTCCCGAATCGGCACGAAGACAAGCCATATTTATATGGGGGTTCTCTTTACCGGATTCATTTTAGCCTTCTTCGTTCCGAGTGCAACCGCCCGTTTAGCGTGCTTGGTACCTATCATTTTAGGTATTTTGGACAGCTTGGGTATTAATCGTACGAGTAAGTTGGCCGCCTTATTAGTTGTTGGTGCCACCCAGGGCGATACGCTTTGGAATATTATGGTACAGACAGCAGCGGCTCAAAACTTGGTTGCGGTAGGTTTTATTACACAACAATTAAATACCACCGTATCCTGGATTGACTGGCTCATCGCCGCCGGTCCGTACTCCTTGGTAATGATCGTTATTTACTACTTCTTGTCCATGAAGATTTTAAAACCGGATCAATTGGACTTGGCCGGTTCACAGGCTCAATTGCAGAAACATTTGGCAGAATTGGGACCTATGAGCTTCAATGAAAAGAAATTACTTGCCTATTCCATTATCTTATTGGGCTTCTGGGCAACCGGCAACTATTTACACAAATACGATACATCCACAACGACTATCGTAGCCATTGCCATTTTCTTAATGCCGGGTATCGGGATTATCGATTGGAAATACGCACAAAGCCGTATTGACTGGGGTTCCATCGTAATGTTCGGTGCCGGTATCAGTTTGGGTACCGCTTTATTGAAAACAAAAGCGGCTACTTGGTTAGCCAATGCATTCATTCATATGTTTACATTGGAATCCTTGTCCGTATTCGCCCTTATCGGTACGATTACGTTATTCCTTATCGCCATTCACTTGGGCTTCGCGTCAGCCACAGCCTTGGCATCGGCCATGATTCCAATCGTAATCTCCATTGTAACGGCTGTTAATATTCCGGGCGTAAACCCTGTAGGCTTAACTATGATTGCCCAATTCTCCATCTGCTTCGGCTTTATCTTGCCGGTTAACTCACCGCAAGGGATGGTGGCCTTCAGTACGGGCACCTTTGAAGTTAAGACATTTATGAAAACCGGTATTCCAATTACCATTATCGGCTACGTAATGTTACTGATTTACGCGGCCACTTATTGGCATTGGCTCGGTTTAGTATAAAAAACCTTGCAAATAAGGCTTAAGATTATAGGTTTAGTATCATAGTTTCAGTATTATAAATTTAGTATCATACGTTTGATATTCAATAAGTGATTTAAGAGAATCCCTTTACAAACTAAATGGTGTAATCAAATGAAAAAGCACTATAGATAATCCGTTGTTACTACTGCTGCGAGCAGGTGGTTTAGGATTTCTATAGTGCTTTATTTTATGGGGAATTAGCATTCCGTGCTTTTAGTAAAGCTATATTTTAGATGTGCGTTGTATAGTTTATGTGCTACAGCGTACTAAACACCGGCACGACTTAGTAAGGCATCGTTGAATTTCTTGGTCTGAATGTACCAGGTCCGCCAGATATAACCTAATACGGCTACGAAAACGCCGCCCAGAAGGCCCATCCACACGCCGTAAGGGCCCCAATCCAATGCGTACATGAAGAAGGCCGCTATAGGCACGCTGGCGCCCCAGTAACAGGCGATGGCGATGGTGGAGATAATCTTCACATCCTTGTATCCGCGAAGAACACCTTGCAGTGGTGTGCCGAATGCATCGATAATGGTGAAGAACACGGCGTAGGCCAAGAAGGTGCCGATGAGGCTGACCATGTTCGGATCATTGGTGTACAGGTTGGCAATTTGATCCAAATGGGTAAATGTGTAGGAACTGATGATGATAGCCACTACAATAGCAATGCCTCTGGCAATATAAGAGTAGGTTTTCGCTTCGCCGAATTTCTGGGCGCCCACTTCGTAGCCCACAGCGATAGTGGCGGCTGTACTGATACTGAGCGGGAATCCGTAGAAGAGGCTGGCGAAACTTACGGCCGCCTGATGGGCTGCAATGATTTCCGTACCGTATTGGGTCATCACAAGACCGGCGACGCTGAAAATACTGCTTTCACAGAAGATGGCAAGACCGATTGGAATGCCGATGGTAAATTGTTCCTTAATGTAGATGAATTGAGGTGGAATCCACTGTTTAAAGAGATTGTATGGACGGAACGGTTTGCCCCAGGCGAGAAGGGCCATGAAGGCGAGGAAGTTGAACCAGTATGCAATGGCCGTGGCGATACCGGCGCCCAGACCGCCCAATGCAGGAAGTCCGAAATAGCCGAGAATAAGTCCGAAATCCAGGAGAATATGCAAGGCGATACCGCAGAGCATGATGGCCATGGAGTAGCGTGTATAACCGTGGCTGTCTACCGTGTTACGCAAGGTACAGGTCCAGATGAGCGGTAAAATACCGACGCCGATGGCGCTCATATAGGCGAGGCAGATTTCATAGGCGTCAGGAGCCAAGTTTAAATAGTTCAGTGCCGGTTTTAGACCGAATACACCGGCAAGAATCATGACCAGGCCTAAGATGGTGGCTACGTAGAAACCGTGACTGATGGTAGTTGGAATGCGCTCGATTTTATTGGCTCCACGCAGTTGAGCGAGGATTGGCAGAATACCGAGCAGCACGCCGGAAATACCGTAGAAGCAGGCGGTCCAAAGATTGTAACCTACGGAAATGCCCGCCAAGTCGACGGTGCTATATTGACCTGTGAGCACAATGGAGATAAAGGAGCCGCCGGTCAAAGCAAATTGCGTCAAAATAACCGGGATGGTTAACTTTATGAAGGCTATAATCTTTTGTTGTAAGGTTAAACTGTGTTCCATAAATGCAATGACTCCTTTTCTTATTTATTAACACTAAAGTAAAACTAAAAAAAGCGCCAAATCATCTATCTTCTATGGCCTACGATAGATTCTTTGATGCACTCTGTTTTTATCCGGCGACAAAAACAGGCAATTACATTATTTACTGTTTGGTACGCATAACAAGTTATAAATCAAGCTTCATGAACTTCTTCTTGTATTTCGTATCATATCTAAATTTCTGAATTTTCAGGTACTTTTTATTACGCCATATATTGTAACACGACTTATTCGTTCTGTCTAATCAGGAAGAACACTTTTTAGGTGATGCAAAAAATCCCCCTACAGCCATGTTACTGTAGGGGGACGTCTTATTATTTAGCTACTTCTTGAATGATTTGTAAAGCGAGACGAGCGGAGTCGTACAGGTCTTTTTCTAAAATGCATTCATTTTTTGTGTGAACGTTGGTCATGCCTACGCCCAATACGGTAGTTGGAACGCCGTAAGCGTTGAAGAAGCTCGCATCACTGCCGCCGCCGGATTCAACAACGGATACAGGGAAGTTGAGAGCTGCCGCCGCTTTGCTGGCGATTTGGATTGTTTCGCAATCTTCCGGTAAATCGAATGGATCGTAAGCCGGCATAACAGTAACTTCCACTTCCGTACCTGTTTCTTTACCGCCTTCTTCGAAAATTCGAACCACTTCGTTAGTTAAGGCTTCCAATTTGCTCTTTACACGGCTGCGTGTTTCCAACATAACGGTGGTAGTTTCAGCTACAACGTTAGTAGCACTGCCGCCGGTAATGGTGCCGATGTTACAAGTTGTTTCGTCATCTACACGGCCTTGAGGGAATTTAGCTAAAATCTTGCCTGCCGCAATAATGGAGTTAATCCCTTTTTCAGGAGCATTGCCCGCATGAGCAGCCTTACCGGTAACAACTAATTTTAACTTGTTTTGGCCCGGTGCTTTGCGAACGATACGACCCGGAGATCCGGATGTATCGAAAGTGAAGCCGTGTTTTGCTTTTAAGAGGGACGAGTCCATATTTTTGGAACCTTGCACGCCTTTTTCTTCACAAATAGTGAACACTACCTGTAAATCGCCGCAAGGTAATTGTTTTTCTTCAATAACGCGAAGGGCTTCTAAAATGGCTACTACGCCGGCTTTGTCATCGCCGCCAAGAATAGTAGTGCCGTCGGAGGTAATTAAACCGTCTTTCATCTGAGGTTTGATGTTGGCGCAAGGTTCTACGCAGTCCATATGAGCTGTTAACATAATCATTGGAGCTGATGGCACATTGCCTTTGCGAGTGGCTACGATATTGCCTGTATTGCCGCCCAATTTTTTGCCGGCGTCATCTTCTTCGATGGAGAAGCCTAAGTCGGTTAAGCGTTTAATCAAAATGTCCGCGATTTCACGTTCGTTCAAACTGGAACAAGGGATTTGGATAAATTCAAAAAACTCTTTCAATACGCGTTCTTCGTTAATCATGAATTACACTCCTTCTAGAAACATACGAAAATCACTGCCTGTACAGTGATTGCTCGTCATCGTGGAAGCAAGGTTGCTTATGTGGCCCCCAATCATTAAGCGACCTTAAGACAGAGCCAATAACTATATACTATGATACGTGAAATTATAAAAAATTGCTACATATATATTACATAAATGCAAAATAAGTATGTGTAAATAGAAAAATATAGTGTATGATTAGTGATGAAATAATGTCTGATAATACGGTAAAATAGGTATAGTATTAGATTAAAGTTAAGCAGAATATTACATTGAAGTAAAAGATTGTATTGATGCAGATATGTCAAATTAGCAGACATTTGCATCGAAGCGGATATGTTAAATTAGCAGATGTTTGTATTGAAACAGATGTGTCTATATGCAAATGAATTGAGGTGGTACTATGACTGATAAAACTTGCGCCTGGGCCAATCGCAGTGATGAGGAGCGATTGTATCACGATACGGAGTGGGGACGCCCCGAGCATGATGAGCGGCGACTCTTCGAGTTTCTCGTACTTGAATCGATGCAGGCCGGGCTTACATGGACCATGGTGTTGAAGCGCAGAGAGGCTATGCGCGAAGCCTTCGATCAATTTGATGTGGATGCGCTGGCGCAATATGATGCGGCGAAGGAAGCGGAGTTACTGGAAAATCCCAAGATTATACGTCATCGCTTAAAAATCGCATCCCTTCGTAAGAATGCTGTGGCGTTTAAAAATGTACAGGCTGAATTCGGATCTTTCGATGCCTATATTTGGGGCTTTACAGAAGGAAAGACGATCCACGGGCATTGGGCGAATCAGTCGGATGTACCGGCGAAAACGGAATTGGCAGAGACGATTAGCAAGGATTTGAAAAAGCGGGGATTTACCTTTGTGGGCCCTACGATTGTATACTCCTTCTTGCAAGCCATCGGAATATTGAACGATCACATAGTGACGTGTCCGGTATATAAAGAGCTGGTAGGCGAGGAAAACAATAAATAGGTTTTTACATGTTTTTTACGGGAGGTTTATGATGAGCACGATTCGTGAAGGATTGATTGGGACGGCAGAGACGGTGGTAAGTGAAGCTAATACGGCGAAAACTATGAAGAGCGGAAGCCTTGAAGTGTTCGCTACGCCTGCTATGTGTGCCCTTATGGAAGAGGCCGCAGTGAATGCGGTGCAGGCTGAATTAGGGGAAGGAGAGACTACGGTAGGCACTAAGTTGACTATAACGCATGATGCCCCTACCGCCCTTGGTGCGGTCGTTTCGGCGAAGGCAGAAGTGCTTTCCGTGGATAATCGGTGCATTTCCTTTAGCGTAGCAGCTTATGAAGGCGATAAAGTCATTGGACAAGGGAGCCACGAACGTTTTATTATAAATAGTGAAAGGTTTATGTCAAAATTAGGAAAATAAATCTTCTTATTTTTACTTGTTATTTACAATTTGTCACACTCTTTGGGAATCGGAATTTGTAATGCAGGTATGGGTAGGGAGTTTTCTTACCGACATAACCGCAAGAGGTCATAGTAATGGAGTGCCGATTGGATTACTCACGGAGTAATGTCGTCACCAAACTGATTAGGATATGAGAGGTTTGGTACAGGTTATCTGGAAAGGGTGAGACATGTAATGAGAAGACACTGGTATAGTTTATTGGGGGCCACGTTAATGGCATCGGTAGGGACGACTGCGGTGAATGGACCGGCAGGGCATGAGGCGGCTGTAAACGACCACAAAGAGCCCGGTATCGTTGTGAAGATTCCAAATGGAGCAAATACAAATGATGCGGGGCAAATCGTAGTGACGGATAATCAGAGTCACTAAGCTATACTTGCTGTAAGAACAAGGCAATCCTTGTAAATCAATACGTACAATGGTACGCGCATTACGAGCGGTACCGGGTTATCCCGGTACTGCTTTTTGTTTTTTTTATTGACAGAAATACCAAAATGCAGTGCTTAATATAACTTTAAACCATTGTATAATTACGAGCATATCAGTAATTTTCGATAAATGAAAATTATTATCGTTTATGTTGACAGAACGGGTCATTGATTGTATCATGTGTTTAGAAGATAGTTATCTTATTTTATTTTCGAAAAAATAAAACGAAATAAATTTTTGAGAAAAACTATTAATTAAATCCGGATTTACTAGTATGACAGCCTTGAGGACAAGTGTTCTCCTGAAACCAATAAAAAAGGCAGGTAGATCATGATGAACTCGATTGAAACGATTATCGGATATCATTGTGCGCCGGCAATTCGGGGAATCAAGGTGGCGAATCTTGTGGCCATACCACGGGATATGGATGTTCAATTGACAACGGCTTTGTCGGGGTATAATGCTCAGTTTAATGAAAAAGGGTTATTTTTTTACGAATTGTGTCATTGCGACCAGCGACGCTTGCTGTTAGTCTTCCGCAAACGCATGCTGGAAACGTATTTGCGTTCTGCTGAACATTTGGCATTTTTAAAGTTGTACGGCTATTTGCCGGGCGAGTCATTGGAAACATGGCTTGCGCGCCTGGGCAAACGGTTGGAAAGTCAAGACGGTTTCCCACACGAAATTGGGCTTTTTCTCGGCTATCCGCTCCATGATGTGCGTTCCTTTATACGATTTAAAGGGAACGGCTACAAACTTTGCGGCGAGTGGAAAGTATACGGAAATCCCATGTCGGCCATGCATTCATTTTATTGTTTTCGGGCGTGTAGGGATTACTGCCATACCCAGCTTTTAAATGGTAAACAGTTAGATTCATTAGTAGCCGTAACGGCATGCTAGTAGGAGGTAATAACATGATTGGTGTAGTTTATTGGTCCGGTACAGGTAACACAGCAGCAATGGCGGAAGCTATTGGTAAAGGTATTGCAGAAGCAGGTCAGGAAGTAACTGTAAAATCTGTTTCCGAAATTACTGTAGATGAAGCGGCTGCTTTTGATAAAATTGCGTTAGGTTGTGCAGACATGGGTGCTGAACAATTGGAAGAAATGGAATTCGAACCATTCTACGCAGAATTAGAAGGCAAATTAAGCGGTAAAAAAGTAGTACTCTTCGGCTCTTACGGCTGGGGCGGTACATGGCTTGACGACTGGGCAGAACGCGTAAAAGGCGCAGGTGCCACTATTGTAGCTGACAACTTGGCTATTTTGGGTGCTCCTGAAGACGAAGCTGACTGCGTAGCTCTTGGTCAGGCTTTGGCTAACGCGTAACTTCAACGGCTGATTTGCATAAATACATACATGTATATATATATAAGAACTCAAGTCCCTCCTGTGATTTGATAGAGTTCTTGTGAAGCTATATAAAAAAGGACAACAAGATTTTCTTGTTGTCCTTTTTGTTATGCCGCTTTAGATATTTACAGCTCTTTAGGTATATAAGTCTCTTTAGATATATATGTCTTTTGGGATGTATCTCTTTAGGCATGTATCTCTTTAGGTATATATGTCCCTTTAGATATAGTTAAGTTATTTTATTTAGCGGTGTTAACGTTATTTTGCTTTAGTGCTATTAATGAATCGTTCGATACGCTCTAATGCTTCCTTGATCGTTTCCCGAGAGGACGCATAGGAGCAACGGATGTGACCGCGGCCGCAGGCACCGAAGGCGGAACCCGGAACGAGGGCTACATGTTCGCTTTGAAGCAGATTAACGGCAAAGTCCATGTCATTGTCCGCGCATTGTGAAATATTAGGGAATACGTAGAATGCGCCATCCGGCACAGCAATTGGAAGGCCCATGCGCTGGAAGCCGCTCACGATGAGGTCGCGTCGTGCATGGTATTCTTCGCGCATCGCTTCAATAGCATCATCACATTCGTTTAACGCTACGATGGCTCCGTGTTGAACCGGTGTGGCCGGTGCGACGATGCTGTATTGATGAATTTTCAAGGCCTGTTGAATCACTTCTTTCGGAGCGCACATGAAACCGATGCGAAGGCCTGTCATGGCGTAAGCTTTGGAGAAACCGTTTAGTGTAACTGTACGCTCTTTCATATACGGTAAGGACGCAATACTGGTGTGTTTGCGGCCGTAGGTAAGTTCGGAATAGATTTCATCGCTAACCACAATCAGATCGTGCTTGATTGCGACGGCAGCAATTTTTTCCAGTTCTTCTTTACTTAGAATGGCACCGGTCGGATTGCTTGGGTAGCCCATGAGCAATACCTTGGTACGAGGCGTAATTGCTTTTTCAATGGCTTCCGGCGTAATTTTAAAGCCGTCTTCCAAGGTAGTCGGCACCATTACGGGTACGCCGCCGGCCAGTTTTACTTCCGCCGGATAGGCTACATAGCATGGATCCGGAATGAGTACTTCATCGCCTTCGTCGACGAGCACGCGCATAGACAGGTCGATACCTTCGCTGGCGCCGATGGTGAGCATAATTTCATCTTCCGTGTAATCTACGTGGTAGCGATTGTAATACCATTTGCGAATGGCCGTGCGCAGTTCGAAGAGGCCCGCATTGCTCGTATAGCCTGTTTCCTTGCGCTGCAAGCTGGCAATACACGCATCTAACACCTTTTCAGGTGGCGCATAATCCGGTTCGCCCACGCCGAGGGACAGCACATTGTCCATGGTCAATGCCATTTCCCATATTTTTCGAATCCCCGAAGGGGGTAATTGTTTAGCGGTGTTGGAAATATATGAATCCCAATTCATTGCTAACACTCCTTTCTTCTCTATAGCAATTATATCAAAACGGGGTGTATAGTCTATTAGAAAAATACAATCGTTTTTACCTGTATTTAGTGTAACATAAATATGTGAGGACAGACAGGCTAATTGGGAGCATCTATATAAATAACACCTCAGATTAGGGGAATATTTTCGTCTACCGGTGGAATTTTATGCGTAAGTCTTGTAAAATAGATACGATAGATGTACTTATAAGAGAGAACGATATGAGCCGCGTACAAGTTGAAAAATTGTGCCGGCTTATGACGTTTCAGCGTAAAGGAGTTTGTATGACACAGTTATGCACAGAGCGATTTACTGTTACATATAGAATTGAAGCGCCTACCTATGAAGAGGCTAAGGCGGTAGCCTGGTCGGTTCAGGTGGAGCAGACTATTGAATTTCCTTATGTTTTTCTTTGGGACGAAGACATTAAGCGAGATATTCCGGGACGATTGGAGTCGCTCGACGAAGTGGCATCCGGCGTGTACGAAGCGCGTATTTCCTATGGCGTGGAGACGACTGCTTTTGAGGTAACGCAGCTGCTCAATGTTATCTTCGGCAACTCGTCGTTGCAACCTCATATTTGGGTAGTGGACATAGACCTTCCGCCGTCCATGATTGCACATTATGGCGGCCCGCGGTTTGGCGTGGAGGGACTTCGCCGGTTGACAGGCACTCATGACCGCGCTTTTTTACAGGCCGTGGTAAAGCCTATGGGCCTGTCTGTTCATACCTTGGCGGATATGTGCCGTCAATATGTGCTGGGCGGTGCGGACGTGATTAAAGATGATCACGGCATTACCAATCAGCCGTTTGCGCCGTTTAAAGAGCGTGTACAGCGCTGTGCTGATGCGGTGCGCGAAGCCAATGAGCAAAGTGGACGTCATACCTTGTATGCGGCCAATGTGTCCGCCGACGGGGACGCTGTATTGGAGCGTGCTTATGCGGCGAAAAAGGCAGGTGCTACGGCATTGATGATTGCGCCGGCACTGGTGGGCTACAGCTGGCTACAACGTTTGGCCAATGATGAAAACCTGGGCTTGCCGATTATTTCGCATCCGGCCTTTATGGGCGGTTTTGTCCTTCCCGGTGTGTCAGGTATAGCAGACTATTTATGGATGGCCTACTGGCCGCGCTTGTTCGGATCCGATATGAACATATTTGTATCCTATGGCGGACGCTTTACATTTTCGAAAGAAGCGTGTCAGCGTATCCATCAATATTGTAATAAGCCGGTAGACGGCTTAAAAGCGGCCTGTGCGGCGCCCGGGGGCGGCGTGACGGAGGCGCGACTTCCGGAACTGTTGGATGCGTATGGAAAAGACACGATGTTCCTTGTAGGAGGCGACATGTTCCGTCGCGGTCATGATTTACAGGAGAACACGAAGGCGTTTGTAGAAATACTGGCGTCACATAAGTATGAATAAAGAGAGACGATAGAGAATGAATGAAGTATTACAACAAAAGGTAGATAGTTTATTGGCCGATTTGGCGGCTATGGGCAGTGCAGTTATTGCCTTTTCAGGCGGTGTGGACAGCACGTTTTTAGGCGCGGCGGCTCACAAGGCGTTAGGCGATAAGGCGCAGGCCTTTACAGTAAAATCACCTACCTTGCCGGAAGCGGAAATCAACGATGCCATCCGTTTTGCCAAGACTATCGGGTTAAAGCATACGGTGGTGGAAATTGATGAATTACAGCTTCCTGACTTTGTACGCAATGATAAAGACCGCTGCTATTACTGTAAGAAAAACCGCTTCCAGAAGTTAATCGACTGGGCGGCGGCCAATGGTGTGCAGGAAGTGCTTGACGGCGGTAACTTGGACGATACGAAAGACTATCGTCCGGGCATGCGCGCTTTGGAAGAATTGAAGGTTGTCAGAAGCCCGCTGTTGGAAAATAATTTTACCAAGGCAGATATTCGTGCGGTTGCTAAAGAGTGGGGGTTGGAAGTTTGGGATAAACCGAGCTCCCCATGTTTGGCTACCCGCGTTCCGTACGATCATGTGATTACGGGCGAAGCCTTGTCTATGATTGAGGCCGGCGAGGCCTATCTTCACAATTACATTTCCACGCCTCTTCGCGTACGTTATCACGAAGGATTGGCCCGTTTGGAAGTGAGTGAAGAAGCCTTTGCGTTATTTGCAGAACCGCAGTTCAGAGCACAGGTTAATGAGTATTTCAGCAAACTTGGCTTTACCTATGTAAGCATTGACTTGGCCCCATTTAAGAGCGGTAATCTGAACCGCACAGTTGAGGCAAAGTAGTAAGACCTGCCGGCTATATTGAAGATGCGTGGCATCACGGCTGTACAAGATTACGCATATAAAAAGAGCAATTATTAGATAAAGAAGTTATAGATAAAGAAGTTATAGATAAAGAGTTGGAGTTATTGTGGAAGATTCATTGAATAAAATGGCGGTCCATGTACTGGCCAGTGGCAGTAAAGGTAATGCCACATTGATTGTATATAAAAACACGGTTCTCTTGGTAGACGCGGGAATTAGTGCGCGCCGTATTGTGCAGGGAATCCGTTCTGTAGGCCTTACACCGGAGCAGTTAACCGGGATTTGTATTACTCATGAGCATACGGACCACATGAACGGCCTGGCGCAGCTGGTGAAACAGTACGATGTGCCGGTGTACACGAAGACCGGGACTATGCGCGAAATTGTTCGCCGCAAAGGGGTGAACAGTAAACAGTTTACCGAGTTGACCCGCAATAGCTTGTCGATCGGCGATTTGGCGGTGGATATTTTTAAAATCAGCCATGACGCCATCGATCCTATCGGGCTCAGCTGTTACGGCGGCGATAGTAAAGTGACATTTATGACCGATACAGGCTTTGTGTCGGAATCTATGTTGAAACATATGGATGACAGCAACTTACTTGTGCTGGAAGCAAACTATGATCCGCAGATGCTTCGTTACGGACCTTATCCGGCGGAGTTGAAACGCCGCGTAGCCGGTAACGAAGGCCATTTGAGTAATGAATGTGCGGCACGGGCGTTGGTGATGATGAAGCGCCCTCGAGACCTGAAGGTTGTTATGGCACACCGGTCGGAAAAGAATAATGCGGAACCGGTAGTTAATCATACACTGAATAAGTTACTTGAACAGGAAGGCCTTTCTGTAGGGACTGATTTGCAGGTTTATCACGGACAACCGAAAGACATTGTAAGTATTCGTCAAGACTGATGTTATCGTAGTACGAATGGAGGTTTATTATGAATTCAAACAAACGATACATTATTGCAGTTATTGCCATTATTCTCATTGTTGTAGGTGGTGTAGGCGGTTACATTTCCAGAGACTTTTTCAATGCTACGCAGAAGACGACGCAGGAGACTGTGTCCGTAGGGGGCAAAAAGGACGTGCCGCTTACAGCTAATCGCGATACAGCCATTGTAGAAGCGGTTAAAAAGGCCGGCCCTTCCATTGTAGGCATTACGACAAAGGTATACCAACGTGATTTCTTCAATCAACAAGTTTTAGTTGGTGAAGGCGTAGGCTCCGGCGTAATCATTGATAAAAAGGGCTATATCGTTACTAACTATCATGTAGTGGCTCCGGCTACTAACAATTCAGTTATCGTTTCCCTGTCTGACGGTACATCGCAACAGGGTACGATTGTAGGCGTGGATTCGCTCACTGACTTGGCTGTTGTTAAGATTGAACCTAAAGGGGATTTACCTGTAGCTACCTTAGGCGACTCGGACAGCTTGCAGGTCGGTGAACCGGCTATTGCTATCGGCAATCCGCTGGGCCTTGAATTCCAAGGTACTGTAACGGCCGGCGTAGTCAGTGCATTACATCGCATGATAGATATGGAAACACAGCGTTTCCCACTCATTCAGACTGATGCGGCTATCAATCCGGGCAACTCCGGCGGTGCTCTTGTTAATGCGGATGGCGATGTTATCGGTATTAACAGTGAAAAGATTGCGCAGACCGGTATTGAAGGTATGGGGTTCTCCATTCCAATCAACGAAGTGAAGCCGATTGTAAAAGAATTAATTGAAAAGGGCAAAGTGGTACGACCTTATTTAGGCTTGGGGCTCTTGGACAAAGTGGGGGCTGCTAAATACGGTTTTAACTTAAAACAGAACGGACTTCTTGTAGCGAAGGTATATGGTGACGGTCCGGCGGCTAACGTGGACATTAACGAAGGGGACGTAATCATTGCTATCGGCGAAAAACAGGTGACAAACCTGGTGGAATTGAAGCAAATCATCGACAGCCACAAACCGGGGGAAACATTGGAGTTGACGATTGTAAGCAATGGTACGGAACGCCGCGTAAGTCTTGTTCTCGGCACAATGCCTGACAAGGAGTAGGCCATGAAGTTTACGATAATTACAGTGGGCAAGCTTAAGACTGCCTATTTACGCGACGGTGTGGCGGAATTTGTGAAACGCCTGTCCGTTTATGGCGGTGCCACCATCGTGGAAGTGAGTGAAAGTAAGCAGAGCAGTCAAGGCGCCTCTCAACGGGAAGCGATTGTAGAGGAAGAAGGGGGCCGCATTTTAAAGCTGCTCACCAATAAATCCTATGTGGTGCTTCTCGATGTTAAGGGTAAGATGCTTTCGTCAGAACAACTGGCCGCTAAGATCAGCGAGCTGGAAGTGAGCGGCATCAGTGAGATGACCTTCGTCATCGGCGGAGCCTTCGGCGTGTCCCGGGACTTGCGTCAGCGGGCGGACTTGGCACTTTCGTTCAGCCCTATGACATTCACACATCAAATGGTTCGATTATTGTTAGTGGAACAAATTTATCGGGCTTGCAAAATAAATAAAAACGAACCATATCATTGGTAAGGAGGATGACTTGTTTGGAGAATCAAAATGATTTTTTCGGATTGCCGTTGCCGGAGCGTTTAATGCAGACACAGCAACTGAAAGGCTCGGAGGCGTTTTACGAATTATATAACAGCTCGATTAAGACGGCTCAAGATGTATTTAAAGAAAACGGTGCGTATATTGAGGAGTTGAAGGCGAAATACGATGCGCTGCACAGTTCTGAAGAATTGTCGGAATTGGCGGCGGAGCGCAAGGATATGATTGAGCGCGGTGTAAGCGATATTGCGAACTCCAACCGCATCGTGCTGTCCGCTCTGGGCGCTTATGGTGATGCATCGCATATGATTGAAACCTTGGAAAAGGGCGGCTTCGTAGCGAACTATATTAATCAGCGAAAAATTGAACTGATTAAACAAAATGGTGAGTTCAACTTGTTGCTCACTACATTGAGCCAATATATGCAGGTTATCATTGAAACCTTAGTCGCTGAATTGGGCATGGGCCAAAATGGTGCCCCGTCGAATGACGGCGATGGAGCGGTAGCGGCTAACGGTGATGTAGTTGCGTCTGACGGAAGTCAGGCCGATGGCAGCACTGATGCGGAACTGTCTGAGGAAGAGGTTTTACGGCGGGAAGCACAGAAACAGGCGGCACATGGGGAACAGCTGGCAATTTATCAGTCCTGGCTGCAACGTACCTTTGAAGTGAACAGCGTGTTGGAAAAACGCCTCATTTTCATTGAAGGTCTTCTTCGGGCGTTGAAGGTGGATGTTACGAATTT
The DNA here is from genome assembly GCF_018364065.1 of Veillonella sp. GTDB lineage: Bacteria > Bacillota > Negativicutes > Veillonellales > Veillonellaceae > Veillonella_A. The sequence goes on along the minus strand of NZ_JAGZMO010000008.1, from coordinate 50,921 downwards.
GCAGGTCCATCAAATGGAACAGCAGGCGGCGGATCGACGCAGAGCCATTGCCGAACAGAGGTATAAGAAAACCATAGAAGATGTAAAGGATTACGAAGACTTGGAAGGCCAGTATCGTCATCATTACGATGAAGAGGGCAACTTGGTGGAAACCGTAGAAGGTGGCCAGGGCGGCAACAAGCGAGGCATTATGGTAAGCGCTATTTTGCTGGGCATCGTTTTAATCGGCATCATTGTGTACATTTTCCTGAAGGGTGCCCGTTAGAATTAAGAGCGCCACGCAAGTAATGTAGTGAAGAAAACCGCGTTGGAAAAAGCTGAAGCGAAAGTTAAAAAATTTCTTGAAAAATTTAAAAAATTTAGAAGGAGATTTGATATCTCGTGTCTAACTATACATATATAGGTAGTTATTAGGACTGCCTATATACTAATTATAAGTCGCAGCTATACATTGATTATTGTTTGTAGCCGATATTTAACGCTGACTCACTTCGGAAGGGGGAGATTATATGTTAATTTCTGAAGTTATGAATAAATATCCTATTACAATTACAAAAGACACTACAATTAATGAAGCGGCTCAATTGATGGTTAAGTATAAAATCAATGCCATCACCGTAGTGGACGGCGAAGACAAATTAATCGGCATTATTACGGAAGGCGACTTGCTCTATAAGAAAGTAAGACCTCACGCTCCACATTATGTAAACGTACTGGGGGCCAGTATCTATTACAGCGGTATCGGCGAATACAATGCTTCCTTCAAGAAACTCCTGGCTGTTCGCGTAGAAGAACTTATGACGAAAGATGTCATTACCTGCCACGGAGACGAAGAGGTGGAAGTTGTAGTTGCCACTATGCTGGAAAAACACTTGAAAACAGTGCCTGTTGTAGACGCTAATAATGTAGTCACCGGCGTTTTCAGTCGTCAGGACGTAGTAGAACTTATTGCCAAAGAATGTAGAGAAGGTAAAGAATAGAACAGACGTGAGTTTAAGATAGGTTTGAGTAATCAAACAGGTTTATAAATAAACGAACACTGACATAAAACATATGGGTTTGCCAAATATACTCGGCAAGCCCATATTCGCTGTTAAAACACGGCAAAAATGATTTTCATACTATATAAATTGATTGAAATTTTAACAAATTTAGTAAATTCCGGTAGAAAATTGCAATCAATGAAATTTTATGATAAGATTAGGAATGCAATATAATAAAACAGATTTTGGGCTATCGCCCTCAAGGAGGACATATTTTCATGAATGCAACTGTAACCCCTGTTGATCAACATAAGGTAACATTAACAATTGAAGTTCCTGCAAAGGACGTAAAAAAAGGCATTGACCAGGCGGTAAAACGTATTGCCGGTCAAGTTAACATCCCTGGTTTCCGTAAAGGTAAAGCACCTCGCCGTATTTTAGAAATGAACTTCGGTAAAGAAGCAATTCTTGACGAAGCATTTGAAACAATCGCAGGCCGTGCATACCAAGAAGCACTTCGTGCTAATGAACTTACTCCGGTAAGCGAACCTGAAATTGAAAAGGTAACATTTGCAGAAGGCAGTGATTTAGTATTCAAAGCTACTTTTGTAAAACGCCCTGAAGTAACTCTTGGCGAATACAAAGGTTTAGAAGCCGAAAAAGGCGATATGACTGTTTCCGAAGAAGAAATTCAGGAACAATTAGACAATATCCGTAACCAACAGGCTAAAATGGTTGTAGCTCCTGAAGGCGCTAAAGTAGAAAAAGGCGACTTCGCAGTTATCGACTATGATGGTTTCGTTGACGAAAAACCTTTTGCCGGCGGTTCCGCTAAATCCTATCCATTGGAAATCGGTTCCGGTAACTTCATCCCTGGCTTCGAAGACCAGTTAATCGGTCATGCAGCCGGTGAAGACGTAGAAGTGAAAGTGACATTCCCTGAAGAATATCATGCCACTGAATTAGCCGGTAAGGAAGCAATCTTCAAAGTTCATATCAACGATATTAAACGCAAAGAACTTCCTGAATTAAACGACGAATTTGCTAAAGAAGCAAGTTCCTATGACACAATCGAAGAATTAAAAGCAGACCTTCGCAAACAGATGGAAGTAGACAAAAACCGTCGTGTAATGGACGCTTATGCTACTGAACTCGTTCAGAAGGCTGTAGAAGCTTCTACTGTAGACATCCCTGAAATCATGGTAGATGAACGTGTGGAACAAATGATCCAGGAACTCTCCATGAACATGGAAAGCCGCGGTTTAAGCTTAGACCAATATTTCAAATTCTCTAACCAGACTTTAGACGGTCTTAAAGCTGAATACAAAGAAAGTGCCGCTAAAAACGTGCGTACTGATCTCGTGTTAGAAGCTATCGCTAAGGCGGAAAACATCGAAGTTACCCCTGACGACCTCAACATGGAAGTATTCACAATGGCTAACCAATTCGGCGCAGATCCAAAAGAAGTTTGGAACGTTATTGCTAAAGAAGGCCGTGTGTCTATGTTGGCTAACTCTGTAGCACGTAAAAAAGCTGCCGGTTTCATCGTTGCAAACGCTAAAGGTAACGAAGCTCCTAAAGCTGAATAATTATAGCTACATATAAAGGGAAGAGCCATCATGGTACATGGACATGAGGTGTATGATATGTACGTACCAATCGTGGTAGAACAAAGTGGACGCGGCGAGCGCTCCTATGATATTTATTCCCGTTTATTAAAAGATAGAATCGTATTTTTAGGCGGTCCTATTAATGACGAAGTGGCCAATCTCGTTATTGCCCAGTTGTTATTCTTAGAGGCCGAAGATCCTGACAAAGACATTCATTTATACATTAATAGTCCCGGCGGTGTTGTAACTGCAGGTATGGCTATTTATGATACAATGCAGTACATCAAACCTGATGTGTCCACCATCTGTGTCGGCTCCGCCGCAAGTATGGGTGCCGTGCTCTTAACTGCCGGTGCGAAAGGCAAACGTTATGCCCTTCCACATGCGCGCGTTATGATTCACCAACCATTGGGCGGTGTACAAGGTCAGGCTACGGAAATTGAAATTCATGCCCGTGAAATTTTACGTATGCGTGAAGAATTAAATGGCATCATCGCTTCTCACAGCGGTCAAGACATTGAACGCATCAAAGCGGACACTGATCGTGACAACTTCATGAGTGCACAAGATGCCGTAGCATATGGTTTAATTGATGAAGTGCTAGAACGGCCGTTATCAATTAGTAAATAATGATAACTAGGAGGACTAGGCTTGAAAAAAGACGAAAAAGAAACGTTGCGTTGCAGTTTCTGCGGACGTACGAGCGATGAAGTTCGAAAATTAGTAGCAGGTCCGAACGTATATATTTGTGATGAATGTATCGAAGTTTGCCAGAATATTATTGAGGAAGAATTAGGCAACAGTGGGGACAGTGGCTTTGCCCTGTCCCATGTGCCTACGCCTCATGAAATAAAAGCATATTTGGATGAATATGTAATTGGACAGGATGAAGCCAAGATTTCCTTGGCCGTAGCCGTTTATAATCACTATAAACGACTGCAGGTGAATAATACGGTTGACGATGTGGAACTCCAGAAAGCCAACGTATTGTTCATTGGCCCTACAGGCAGCGGTAAAACTTTATTGGCGCAGACATTGGCGAAGTACTTGGAAGTACCGTTTGCCATGGCTGATGCCACCAGTTTGACTGAAGCCGGCTATGTAGGCGAGGATGTGGAAAACATTCTCTTAAAACTTATCCAGGCTGCCGACTATGATGTAGAAAAGGCGGAACGCGGTATTATCTATATCGATGAGATCGATAAAATTGCCCGTAAATCGGAAAACCCTTCCATTACGCGCGACGTATCCGGTGAAGGTGTGCAGCAGGCCCTTTTAAAGATTTTAGAAGGTACTGTGGCATCGGTGCCACCACAAGGTGGACGTAAGCATCCGCACCAGGAACTCATTCAGATTGATACGACCAACATTCTGTTCATCTGCGGCGGTGCTTTTGACGGCTTGGAAAAAGTAATTTCCAAACGTACTGCAAAGAAAACATTAGGTTTCGGCGCAGACATTCAGAAGCAGGAAGAAAAAGATATATCCGCTATTTTGAAAGAAGTAGTGCCGGAAGATTTGCAAAAGTTCGGCTTAATCCCTGAATTCATCGGTCGTTTACCGGTTATGGTAACGCTTGATCCGCTGGATAAAGACGGTTTGATTAAGATTTTGACCGAGCCTCGCAATGCGCTGGTAAAACAATATCAGAAGATGCTCTCCCTCGAAGACGTTAACCTCGTATTCGAAGATGAAGCGTTGGACGAAATTGCTACGTTGGCGATGAAACGCAACACCGGTGCCCGCGGACTTCGCTCGATTATTGAGAAAGTTATGAAGCGGGTTATGTACGATATACCTTCGCAAGAAGACATTAAAACATGTATAATTACCCGTGCTGCTGTGAAGGGCACAGCAGAGCCGTTACTCAAGAATGAGTGAGCCCTTAAAGGCACGAATTAATTGTAAGTTTAAGAAACTCATTTCTTCGGGAATGAGTTTCTTTTTATAAATATAAATTTGGGAAAGGAGTCTATATGAGTGAGACCACATTTTGCCTACCCTTAGTGCCCCTACGCGGTATGGTAGTATTTCCAATAGTAGAAGTGCGTCTGGAAATCGGACGTGACAAATCAATTAGGGCCGTGGAAGAGGCTATGGCGAATGATCGCTTGTTAGCAGTCTCCGCGCAGATTGACGATGAAATCGAGAACCCTACAAAGGACGAAATCGCCGAAGTAGGTACAATCGTTAAAATAAAACAGATGCTTCGCCTGCCGGGCGGATTGGTGCGCATTTTAGTAGAAGGGATTACCCGCGCTAAAGTGGTGCGTATCGAAGAGGGGCCGGTATACTACGAAGCGACTATGGAAACATTAGTCCCTGTATATGACGATAAAGTGGAAACCGAAGCGTATCGCCGCTTGGCACAATCCAACTTTATTAAATGGGCGGAAGAAACTAAATTAGTAACTGACGACGAAATTCGTCGCGTTATGGAGCGTACCGATCCGTCGGAAACAGCGGACCAGATCGTGCAGTTCTTGCAGACTGAAATGGTAACGCGCCAGAGTTTCCTTAGCGAACTCAATGTACTGCGCCGTTTGAACATGGTAGTAGGTGCATTAAACATGGAACTTCAAATTTCCGATTTGGAGAACTCCATTAACAACCAAGTGCGTCAGCAGATGGAAAAGGCACAGAAGGAATACTTCCTTCGTGAAAAAATCCGCGTAATTCACAACGAATTGGGCGACAAATCTGATCCTGATGAAGAAGCACAGGAATTGCGCGAACAATTGCGCAAGCTCGATGTGTCCGACGAAATTCGCGAGCGCATCGACAAGGAAATTTCCCGCTACAGCCGCATGCCGTCCATGATGCCGGAAGCTAACATTCTGCGCAACTATCTGGACTGGGTATTGAGCTTGCCTTGGAGCGAGGAAACCGAAGACCGCCTCGACATTAACGAAGCGGCTCGCATTTTAGATGAAGATCATTACGGACTTAAGAAAGTTAAGGAACGTATTTTGGAATTCTTGGCAGTGCGCAAACTGTCCGATGCCCAAAGCGGTTCTATTCTTTGTCTCGTAGGACCTCCGGGGGTTGGTAAAACATCCTTGGCCACATCCATTGCGAAATCCATGAATCGTAAGTTCATCCGCGCCTCCTTGGGCGGCGTACGCGATGAAGCTGAAATTCGCGGTCATCGTCGTACCTACATCGGTGCATTGCCAGGCCGCATGATTCAGGGACTTAAGAATGCAGGTACACGAAATCCTGTATTCCTATTGGACGAAATTGACAAATTAGCATCCGATTATAAAGGTGATCCGTCTTCCGCTTTGTTGGAAGTATTGGATCCGGAACAAAATAAATCCTTCAGTGATCACTTCATTGAATTGCCGTTCGACTTTTCCGATGTATTCTGGATTACTACGGCCAACGTACCGGGCAACATTCCGGGACCACTTATGGACCGTATGGAAGTGATTGAACTGTCCAGCTACATGGAAGACGAGAAACTGGAAATTGCGAAGCGCTACTTAGTGCCGAAACAAATTAAGAAAAACGGTTTAACCGGCAAAGGGGTAAAATTATCCGATGCGGTGCTCCGCAAAGTAATTTCCGAATACACTCGCGAAGCGGGCGTTCGTACCTTAGAAAAAACAATCGCTAAAATCCTCCGCAAGGTGGCATTCGAAGTGGTTGGCGGTGCAGAAACTACACCTAAGGTGACCGTACGCAACTTGTCCCATTACCTGGGCGCTCCAATCTATTTGGAACAGGAACGTGAAAAAGCGGCACAAGTCGGTCTTGTATGCGGTTTAGCATGGACCTCCGTAGGGGGTGTTGTACTTCCTTGTGAAACAACCACTATGGCAGGTACCGGTAAGTTGTCCTTAACCGGCAGCTTGGGCAAAGTCATGCAGGAATCCGGTCAGGCGGCCATGTCCTACATTCGCCACAATGCGAAAGAATTGGGCATTGCTGAAGATTTCCACAAGACCTTGGATATTCATGTACATTTACCGGAAGGTGCTACACCTAAGGACGGTCCGTCGGCAGGTATTACTATGACATTGGCTATCGTATCGGCCTTAACGAATCGCAAGGTTCGCTCCGATTTGGCTATGACCGGTGAAATTACATTGCGCGGCCGAGTGCTTCCAATCGGCGGTTTGAAAGAAAAACTTCTCGCCGCATTGCGCTACGGCATTAAGGAAGTCTTCATTCCTCACGGCAACATTAAGGATATTGAAGAATTGCCAACTTCCGTAACGGAAGGCTTGATTATTACTCCGGTAAAAACTATGGACGAAGTGTTAGCAAGAGCGTTTGTAAAATGATGAAAAAGAAGCAGACACAAAGACAGCCAAAACCGAATTATACGCGTAAAGAGCCTAAGGGTCCTCGCATTATTGCCTCTCAGTACGTCGCTTCGGCGGTGCGTGCCGACCAATATCCTGAAGGGGATACGGTGGAAATCGCATTCCTGGGACGCTCCAATGTGGGCAAATCATCGTTGATCAACTCCCTGTGCAATCACAGAGGGCTGGCTTTGGTGAGCGGGCAGCCGGGTAAAACGAAGACAATCAACTTCTTCAACATTACGTCCAAAGAGGACATCAGTGAAGAGGAAGAACGCCGTTATGAATGGTTTTTGGTGGACTTACCCGGTTATGGATTCGCGAAGACTGATAAGGGGAACCGCAACATTTGGTCATCTTTTATTGCAGATTATATTTTAAAATCTGACCGTCTTATGTTACTATGTTTATTAGTAGATGCTCGTCATCCTGACCTGCCTATTGATCAGGAAGCCTTTAATTGGTTAAGGGACGCAGGCGTGCCGCTACAAATTGTTGTAACTAAAACGGATAAGCTGAATAATAAAGAGCGCCAGCAGAGCTTAAAGCAGATTAAAGAGCAGTTTTCTACGGAAAATCCGCCTATCTTTTACAGTTCTTTAAAGCATACGGGGCGTGAATTGTTATTGGCCCGTATTAATCAGGTAATTTTGGGAGAAGATGAATGAGTTTGGAAAGAGATGAGCAAATTCTTGCACAAGTGATGACCGACCTCGTAGAGGTGGAAACATATTTGGCAAAGTCCTTACAGACCGGTTCAGATGATTTCAATGAGTTAATTCGGCCATTGTCGGCGGCCGGGGGCAAACGCCTCCGGGCCCGTCTGGCCTTGTTGATTGCCATTGCCGGCAAGTCGGAGCGCCACGAGCGCATCCCGATTGCGGCGGCCATAGAAATGCTTCATTTAGCCACATTGATTCACGATGATGTGTTGGACCAGGCGGCAGTGCGCCGCGGCGTACCGGCCATTCATTGCAGTAAGGGGAACAAAGTAGCCATCCTGAGCGGTGACTATCTGTTTGCCAAAGCCTTTGACATTGTAGCTGATGTGGGCAACGTGGCATGCTTAAAGGCATTTTCCTTTATCATAACGTCCCTGGTAGAAGGGGAATTTATGCAGATGGAAGATGTGTTTAAAGTCGATCAGGGGATTGACCGCTATTTGGCGAAAACGCAGAAAAAAACTGCCGATTTCATTGAAGCCTGTATGGAACTGGGCGGTATTTTAGGCCATTGGCAGGCAGATGACATTGCGTTGTTGAAACGCTATGGACATGGCCTGGGGATGGTATTCCAAATTACTGATGATATTATGGATTACAGTGCCACATCGGACACAACCGGGAAACCTGTAGGCAAGGATTTGCGGGAAGGGTTGATAACCTATCCTTTATTATCGGTAGTTACTGATGAGAATAAAGAACAGCTGATTAAGTCTGTGCACGAGATTGCCAATGGGGCTGCACAGGACGAATTGATTCAATATGTTGTGGAGCATGGCGGCGTAGCGCGCACTCTTGAATTGGAGGCGACGTATCGCAAGCAGGCCGGCGAAGCACTGGATGCTTTGCCTGAGTTTGACGGTAAGGGCATGTTGTATGATGTATTAAACTCCTTGGCTCATAGAAAGGTATAATCTATGCAATCGTTTCAGGTAAGAAATTTTAATGACCCGAAACGAAAACCTTCTTTAAATAGTGTGATTGCTCATAAGAAGCGGCTGGAAGCGGCCCGTCGTGAGCAACAGAATCCGGCGGACGGCGGCAACAGTCAAGATGCATCCGAATCGCTAAACGATGCTGAAAATTCCGGTACCAATGTGCCGGCGGAAGTAAGTACAACGACGGTGGAGGCTAACTATACTCCTCTGGAAGCGCAAATTATGGAAGAAAGCAAAGCTATGTCGCTGGTGGGCCATTTAAGTGAGCTGCGCAAGCGAATTATCATAAGTGTTGTCGCTATTTTAGTTGGTTTTTGTGGGGCCTATTACTATGTAGATGAGATTCTCGCCGTTTTAGTAGCACCGGCAGGAACTTTATATTATATGCGACCTACAGAAGCTTTCTTTACGTATATGAAGGTAGCTTTCGTGGCCGGCATTATATTGGCCAGTCCCGTATGGCTCTATGAATTGTGGGCCTTCGTCATCCCGGCACTGACATCAAAGGAAAAACGTATTACCAATTGGTTTTTGCCATTATCTATATTTCTATTTCTCGTAGGTATTATGTTTTCCTATTTCCTGGTGTTGCCGGTAGCCATAAAATTCTTTATCGGCTTCGCTACCGATGAATTACAACCACTGTTCTCCATCGGTCAGTATTTAGATTTTGTTATTGCCTTTGTGCTGCCTTTCGGCTTCATTTTCGAGCTGCCTATCGCCATGATTATCTTGGCCAAGTTTAACTTGATCAGCTCGAAGTTCCTGAAGACAAAGCGCAAGTTCTTTATATTTATCGCCTTCGTTGTAGGGGGCTTCATTTCTCCTACACCGGATGCATTTTCACAGACCATGATTGCCTTGCCGATGATGCTCCTTTATGAGATCAGCTTATTCCTTGTGCGGGTAGTCATGAAAAAGTAAAATTGAATTGATAGCAGGTAGCGATTGTTAATGAAAATTACGGAACGCATGGTATGTACGGCGTGATCGGTAATAATAAAAACTTAATTGACAGAATCTATCGGTTTAGCTATCATATACAATATAGAAGAAAAGCAAGGACGAGGAAAAATTCTCCGAACACGTTGCAGAGAGTACCGGTAAGGTGAGAGCGGTACACGGAATACGAGAAGGGTAGCCTCTGAGCTGAATCGATGAACTCATAGTAGTTGATTCCGGTTAACTCCGTTAAAGGTAATGAGTGATTGCACCGGCAATAATCTAGGTGGTACCGCGGAAGTTGAGCCCTTTCGTCCTAATGGACGAGAGGGCTTTTTTATATGTTTAGAGGAGGACGTCAAAATGAGTGAATTTGAAAACTTAACGACTTATAACCCCGGCGAGATTGAACAACATTGGTATGAATTTTGGGAAAAACAAGGTTACTTCCATGAAGAAGTAGATAAAAGTAAAAAGCCTTTCAGTATTGTATTGCCACCACCTAACGTAACCGGCCAGCTTCACATGGGCCATGCGTTGGACAACACTTTACAGGATATTCTCATCCGTTTTAAACGCATGCAGGGATACAATGTATTGTGGATGCCGGGCACTGACCATGCAGGGATTGCTACACAAGTAAAAGTTGAACAGAATCTGAAAGAAACAGAAGGCAAAACTCGTTATGATTTGGGCCGTGAAGAGTTCGTAAAACGCGTTTGGAAATGGAAAGAAGAATACGGCAGCACCATCGTAAAACAGATTCGCAGCTTAGGCGCATCCTGCGACTGGACCCGCGAACGTTTTACTTTGGACGAAGGTTACTATAAAGCTGTTCGCGAAGTATTCGTAAGCCTTTATGAAAAAGGTCTTATCTATCGCGGCGAACGCATTGCCAACTGGTGTCCAAGCTGTCATACAGTACTGAGCGATATTGAAGTAGAACATAGCGATGAAGCAGGTCACTTATGGTTCATCAAATATCCGGTAGTGGGCGAAGAAGGCCGCTTTGTAACGGTTGCTACAACTCGTCCGGAAACAATGTTCGGCGACGTGGCCGTAGCGGTAAACCCTGAAGATGATCGTTATAAAGATATTATCGGCAAGACATTATTGTTGCCATTCGTAAACCGCGAAATTCCTGTTATTGCCGATGAATATGTAGACCCTGAATTCGGTACAGGCTGCGTAAAAATTACACCGGCTCATGACCCTAACGACTTTGAAATGGGACAGCGTCATAACTTGGAATCTATCGTAGTTATGAATCTTGACGCTACCATGAACGGAGAAGCCGGTCATTTCGAAGGTATGACTCGCGAAGCAGCTCGTAAACAAGTAGTGGCAGAACTTAAAGAACAGGGCCTCCTTGAAAAAATCGAAGAACATGATCACAGCGTAGGTCACTGCTCCCGCTGTAACACTATCGTAGAACCGCTCGTATCGAAACAGTGGTTCGTAAAAATGGAACCTCTTGCTAAACCGGCATTAGAGGTTGTTAAAGATAAAGACATCGAGTTTGTACCGGAACGCTTCACTAAGACCTATACAAACTGGTTGGAAAATATTCGCGACTGGTGTATTTCCCGTCAGCTCTGGTGGGGCCATCGTATCCCTGCCTGGTATTGCGATGATTGTGGAGAAGTTATCGTATCCAAAGAAGATGTTACTGTATGTCCTAAATGCGGCGGCCATGTACATCAGGAAGAAGACGTTCTTGATACTTGGTTCAGCTCCGCTTTATGGCCATTTGCCACTATGGGCTGGCCTGAACAGACCAAGGAATTAGAACAATGGTACCCAACCAGCGTAATGGTAACCGGTTATGACATTATTTTCTTCTGGGTAGCCCGCATGATTTTCATGGGTCTCGAATTTGAAAAAGAAATTCCATTCAAACATGTATTTATTCATGGCCTCGTTCGCGATAGCCAGGGCCGTAAGATGAGTAAATCCTTGGGCAACGGTATCAACCCTCTTGATGTAATCAACGAATACGGTGCCGACGCATTGCGCTTCACTTTGGTAACAGGCAACACGCCTGGTAACGACATGCGTTTCTACATGGAACGTGTGGAAGCGAACCGCAACTTTGCCAATAAAATTTGGAATGCGGCAAAATTCGTACTTATGAACTTGGATAATTACGATCCTGCATTCGTTCCTGAAGAAGCTGAATTAACATTGGCTGACCGCTGGATTATCGAAAGCTACAATAAAGCGGTAAGCACGATTACAGCAAATCTTGATAAATTCGAATTGGGCGAAGCGGCTGCCGGCGTATACGACTTCATCTGGAACAGCTATTGCGACTGGTACATCGAATTGGCTAAGCCACGTTTGTACAACAAAGAAGGCGGCCGTGACCGTGCAGTAGCACAGTATGTATTGGTAACCATTCTTCGTCAGATGTTGGAATTGTTACATCCATTCATGCCGTTCGTAACAGAACACATTTGGCAGCACTTGCCTCATGAAGGGGAAAGCATCGTAGTGGCTCCATGGCCTGAAGCATTGCCATTCGGCGATCAAAGCGCAGCTGCCGCTCAGATGACTGTAATGATGGATGCCATTAAAGGTATCCGTAACATGCGTGCGGAAATGAACGTAGCTATGGGCAAGAAGAGTCCGGTTATCCTTGCAGTAACCGACGAATCCTTGCGTCCGGTTGTAGCTGAACACCAGGATTACTTCAAGACTCTCTGCTGGGCTGACGATGTAACTATTTTGGATGCAGATGCGGCAAAACCTGAAAACGCTACTGTAACTGTAGTGAACGGTCTGGAAGCCTACTTATTGCTCAAAGACTTGATCGACGTAACGAAAGAACGCGAACGTTTGACCAAAGAAAAAGAAACTTTGGCTAAAGAAGTAGCCCGCTTGGAAGGTAAATTAAACAATCCGGGCTTCGTTGCGAAAGCACCTGCGGCCGTTGTGGAAAAAGAACAGGCTAAATTGGCTGAATATAAACAGAAACAACAGGCAGTAGCGGAACGCGAAGAGTTCCTTAAAACTTTATAAGAGAGTGTAAGGGAGGACTGTTCATGACTTATGAAGAGGCGATAGCCTATTTGGAACAGAGTGCTTCTTTCGGAATTAAACCGGGCCTGGAGCGCATTGAGCGTCTTCTTCAGGCGCTGGGTAATCCTGAAAAAGCCTACAAAATTGTGCATGTAACGGGCACAAACGGCAAGGGCTCCGTTACCTCCTTTATAGCAAGCGCATTGACTGAAAGCGGATACAGAGTGGGGCGATTTACATCGCCTCACTTGGCGCGTTATACGGAACGTTTTTGCATTGACGGTGCAGATATATGCGATGACACATTCATTAAGCTGGTGGAGACGATTCAGCCCGCAGTAGCCAAGTTGGTGGCCACCGGTATGGAAAGTCCGACTCAATTCGAATTGTTGACGGCTATGGGATTCCTTTGCTTTAAAGAGGCCGGCGTTGATTATGCCGTAGTGGAAGTAGGCCTGGGCGGTTTATTGGACTCTACGAATGTGGTTATGCCGGAAGTGGCGGTGATTACGAATGTAACCATTGACCATCAGGCCTATTGCGGCCGCACTATCCCGGAAATTGCCACGCATAAGGCAGGGATTATTAAGCCGGGCCGTCCGGTTGTAACTACAGCCACCGGTGAAGCGCTGGATGTGATTACGAAAACGGCGGAATCTAAGAAATCCCCGATTCGTATTATCGATGTGCCGTCCGTGATTAAAGAGGTTAGTCATACTGATGCGGGACAATCTATTACCGTTGCCGGCTATGATCGTCCGTTTATTACGGCCTTGCGCGGCGTATATCAAAGTGCCAATCTGGTGTGTGCCTTGGGGGCTCTGAAAGTGTTGCAGGAAACAGATAGTGCCATTACGGATGAAGCAGTTTACGAAGGTATTCGCAAGACTGTTTGGCCGGGGCGCTTTGAAGTGGTACAGGCTTTGGACCGTATCTTTATCTTTGACGGAGCACATAATCGCGACGGCGCAGAAGCCTTTGATGAGACCTATCGTGCGTGGTACGGTACAACGCCTAAGACGATGGTAATGGCCATTTTAAAGGATAAAGAAGTGGACAGCATGATCGGCTACTTGGTAAAATCTGACGACACTGTGTTTACTGTGCCTGCGCCAACACCGCGCAGCAGTGAGCCGGAAGAGCTGGCCCGGGCAATTGGACGAGGTATACCGATGCAGTCTGTAGGGGACGGATTGTCTGAAGCTATGAAAGTTACAGGTCATAATGATATAATTGCAGTAGCAGGTTCCTTGTATATATTAGGTGAAGCGAAAGCCTGGTTGAAGACAGCGCTTCACAATGTGCAGTAAAGGATATATTTTATGACGGATGTAATCATTAATAACAAGAGAGAGGGACTTAGACAGCTTATTACTAAGCTGCTCTATGCGATTGTTCTTGTTATGCCTTTATATCCCTTGGGCGGCGATATATTGGTGGTGGCCGCACTTATTTTGAGTGTGGTGGATACTGTACGATTTGCTCCTTTGTCAAAGCCTGTCTCCTGGTTACAGTGGTGTGTGCTGGGATTTATGGGCTGGAGCTTATTATCGTCTTTAGCATCGTCGGAGCCGCTAATGAGTTCGCTCAGCTGGCTCTATAACGTGGGGATGTACGGTGCTGTTTATTTTCTTACGTATCGTTATTTGAGGGAGCCCCATCAGTGGCGCATCTTTTTACGACTACTCATGGTGGCGGCCGTTCTGGTTTGCGTAGTGGGCATATATCAATATATGACCATTACGATGGAATTATTAAGTCAGTGGGTGGATGCGGAACATTTTCCGCTGTTGAAACGACGCATGTTTTCCACCTTGCAAAATCCGAATTTATTGGGGCAGTACTTGCTGATTGTTTTATCGGTGGGAGGCACCGGTGTGTTTCAGGGGCTTCGGGAGAAGCGTTGGCGACTTCTGGCCTGGATGGTGCCGGCCTGTCTGCTATTCTTAGTTTGCATGACACTGACTTATTCACGAGGTATTTGGCTCAGTTTTATGGCCGTAATCATTTATTGGGGGATTGCGGTAGACCGCAGACTCTTATTGTCATTGCTGGTCGTTCCCATCATTCTGTTCGGCTATCATGGAGAGGTGGCGTCCCGCTTGTGGTCCCTGTTTAACGGGACTGACACATCGGCCAGTTTGCGCTGGGCCTTGTGGGACAGTACGACCTACATGATTGCAGATTTCCCAATCCTCGGCATCGGCTGGGATGCGTTTAAGTTTGAGTATCCCCATTATAATTACTACATTCAGGCACCGCACGTGATTATTTATCACGCGCACAACATGTTCCTCAACGTGTTGGCGGAAATCGGTATACCCGGTGCATTATTCTTTTTTGCGGCCATTTATGGCCATGCCGTACACGCCTTGCGCTTGCCGCGCGCCACAATCAGCAATATTGTAAAATACGGTATTTGCGCCGTTGTTGTGGGCGTTACTGTAAGCGGCTTCTCCGATCACGACTTGTACAGCCATCAGATGTCGGTTATTTTCTGGCAGATTCTCGGCTGGGCTTCAGCGGTACTCTACGCTTATAAGTTTGATAAGGTGAGTACGGATGAAAAAGAAGTGCGAGAACATGAGAAGTTGGAGGCTCGTAATTAATAAAATGCCTTTTGTCAAGGCGTTACTTATAAGTTATAAGCATAGGTAAAGGTTAATATAAAAGAGGATTTTTCCATTATTTGTCGAATTAATTGTAATGTATATGTCTATGTGTGAAACTACGAATTTTTTGAAATAAAGTTTTACAAATAGATATAGAAAGTATAATCATCAACTTAGTTATAGTTATAACGTTAGTTCGTAACATTTAAAGGAGGATTTAAACGATGACCAATATCCACGAGCGTGTACAAAGTGAGTTTTTGAAGTCGAAAATTATGAGTGCTGACGAGGCCGCTTTGCTTATCAACCCTAATGACAGAGTTGGTGTTAGTGGGTTTACGCCATCAGGTTATCCTAAAGTTGTTCCATTGGCATTGGCAAAACGTATGGAAAAGGAACCATTTAAGATCGACGTTTGGTCCGGTGCATCACTGGGCGATGAGATTGACGGTGCGTTAACCCGCGTTGACGGTCTTCACCGCCGTTATCCGTATCAAACACATAACGATTTGCGTAATGCGATTAACTCGGGCAAAGTACTGTACAGCGATTTTCATTTGAGCCATATGGCGCAGCAAGTGCGCTATGGTTTCTTAGGTGAATGCGACGTAGCGATTATTGAGGCGGTTTGCGTTCGCGAAGATGGCGGTATCGTACCGACTACAGCCGTAGGTAACTCGACGACCTATGTAAGCCATGCAAAGAAAGTAATTGTTGAAATTAACGAAGTGCAGGACATGAAACTCATGGGCATGCACGATATTTATGAACTGCAGGATCCGCCACATCGTCAACCGATTCCGATCTATGCAGCGGGCAATCGCATCGGTACACCATATATTCCATGCGATCCGGAAAAAATTGTAGCCATTGTGTATTCCGATATTCCTGACGGAACGCGCGATTTAGCGCCTATCGATGACGATGCACGGGCCATGAGTCAGCATTTGATTCATTTCTTCGAAGGAGAAATTGAGGCAGGTCGCCTGCCTAAGAACTTATTGCCGTTACAATCCGGCGTAGGTTCTGTAGCCAATGCGGTTATCAGCGGGTTGGCACACAGCTCCTTTACTAACTTGTCAATCTATACGGAAGTTATTCAAGACGGTATGTTGGACCTGATTGATGAAGGGAAGGTTGAGGTTTGCTCAGGTACTTCCTTATCGCCATCACCGGCCGGCTTGAAGCGCTTCTATGAAAATATAGATGAGTATTCTAAAAAAATTATTTTAAGACCTCAGGAAGTATCCAACAATCCTGAGATTGCCCGTCGTCTGGGCGTTATTGCCATGAATACGGCCATCGAGTTCGATATTTTCGGCAATGTAAACTCCACTCATATTATGGGGAGCCGTATGATGAACGGCATTGGAGGGTCCGGCGACTTCGCACGCAATGCGTACATTTCGATTTTCTGTACCAGTTCTGTTGCAAAAAATGGAGATATCAGTTCCATCGTTCCGTTCTGTTCACACATTGACCATACGGAACACGATGTAATGGTATTTTGCACGGAGCAGGGTATAGCCGACGTGAGAGGGTTGGCACCAATCGAAAGAGCGCGTCTTATTATTAAGAATTGTGCGCATCCTGATTATAAAGACATGCTGGAAGATTACTTAGAGCGTGCTATTGCGGAAACGAAGAACGCCCATACCCCGATTCTTCTGGACGAAGCACTCTCCTGGCATAAGCGTTATAAAGAAACAGGAACCATGAAATTGCAGCACGATTAGGAGGATAGGTAAAATGTCTACTGATGATTTAAGAGCCAAACAGGCGGCCTATGATGCGGCTTGTGAAAAAGTAACGGCAAAGTTCCCGGAGCGTAAAAACTTAACGTTTAACCGCTTGTACACTCCGCTTGATGTGGAAGGGTTCGACTACGAAAAGGACTTGGGATTCCCGGGTGAGTTCCCTTACACTCGCGGCGTACAACCTACCATGTATCGCGGTCGTTTCTGGACCATGCGTATGTATGCGGGTTTCGCTACGGCGGAAGAATCAAACAAACGTTATCGCTATCTCATTGAGTCCGGCGCTACCGGCCTGAGCTGTGCGTTCGACTTGCCAACGCAGATTGGTTATGACTCCGATGATGCTATGGCGGAAGGGGAAGTTGGTAAGGTTGGTGTAGCCATTGACTCCTTAAAGGACATGGAAATCTTGTTTGACGGCATCGACTTGGGCAAAGTATCCACGTCCATGACTATCAACGCACCGGCAGCCGTATTATTGGCTATGTACATCGCAGTAGCAGAAAAACAGGGCGTACCTGCCAGCGAACTGAAAGGGACAATTCAGAACGATATTCTTAAAGAATACGCGGCCCGCGGCACGTACATTTTCCCACCAAAACCTTCTATGCGTTTAATCACTAATATTTTCGAATATTGTTCACAAAACGTACCGAAATGGAATACCATTTCCATCTCCGGTTACCATATCCGTGAAGCAGGTTCTACTGCGGCACAGGAAATCGCATTCACTATTGCGGACGGTATCGCTTATGTTGAAGCAGCCTTGGCTGCAGGCCTTGACGTAGACGCCTTCGCAGGCCGTCTCTCCTTCTTCTGGAACGCCCATAACAATGTGCTTGAAGAAGTGGCTAAGTTCCGTGCATCCCGTCGCTTGTGGGCCCACATTATGAAAGAACGTTTCGGCGCTAAGAAAGCAAAATCCATGATGCTCCGCGTTCATACACAGACTGCAGGCTCCATGCTTACGGCACAACAAGTGGATAACAACATTGTCCGCGTAGCGTTGCAGACAGCGGCTGCTGTTATGGGCGGCACTCAGTCCTTACATACTAACTCCCGCGACGAAGCCTTGGCATTGCCTACAGAAGAATCTGTACAAATCGCTCTTCGTACGCAGCAGATTGTGGCCTATGAATCCGGCTTGGCTGACGTAGTCGATCCATTGGGCGGCTCCTACTATGTAGAAGCTATGACCAATGCTATCTACGACGAAGCGCTCGAATACATTCGTAAAATTGACGAAATGGGCGGCGCTGTTGAAGCGATTGAACAAGGCTACATTCAGAAGGAAATTCAGGAATCCGCCTATAAATGGCAGATGGAAGTTGAATCCGGCTTACGTACTATCGTAGGGGTAAATAAATTCCAAGTTGAAGAAAAACCGGTGGAAGGTTTAATGCGCGTTGACGCATCCGTAGGTAAGAACCAGTCCCTGAAAACGCAGAAAGTGCGTGAAGAACGCGACAATGAAGCAGTAACAAAAGCATTGGCCGCTTTGAAAGCAGGGGCACAGGATGAATCCGTTAACTTGATGCCGCTTATTCTGGATGCAGTACATACCTATGCAACATTAGGTGAAATTTGTAATGTGCTTCGCGAAGTGTTTGGCGAATATCAGGCGCATTCCACATTATAATTTGGAGGGACAATCATGACAGAAAAACGAATTCGTGTATTAGTAGCAAAACCGGGCCTGGACGGACATGACCGCGGTGCAAAAGTAGTAGCGCGTGCGCTTCGTGATGCAGGCTTTGAAGTTATTTACACAGGTCTCCGTCAGACTCCTGAACAAATCGTGGAAGCTGCTTTGTCTGAAGACGTTAACGTAGTGGCCTTGAGCTTGTTATCAGGGGCACATAATACATTATTTCCCAAAATTGTGAATTTACTGAGAGAAAAAGGCATGGGCGACGTCCTCGTTATTGGCGGCGGCGTTATTCCTGATGCTGATATTCCGGGCTTGAAAGAAGCCGGTGTAGCGGAAGTATTTACTCCGGGCACACCTACAGGGGATATTATCGACTTCGTAAAGGCGCATGTATAAAAACATGTATAAGACATATAGGCTCGAATGTTTCGTTCGAGCCTTAGTGTATTAAGGCGGTGAACGTATGGATATAATCACCGAGCTTTTTAAAGGCTCGCGGTTAGCATTGGCGAGAGCTATTACAGCGGTAGAAAGTGAATATGACAATGCCGGAGAGATCATGAAGGCTATTTACCCTAAAACGGGGCGGGCGCAGATCTTAGGCATCACCGGTGCTCCCGGGGCCGGCAAAAGTACTTTGACCGACAAGCTGGTAAAACACTATTTGCGACAAGGCAAGAAAATCGGTATCATTGCGGTGGATCCGACCAGTCCGTTTTCCGGCGGCGCTATTTTGGGCGACCGCATCCGCATGAACGATTTGACATTGAATGAAAATGTCTTTATTCGAAGCATGGGGACCCGCGGCAGCTTAGGCGGCTTATCCCGCAAAACCTCCGATGTGGCCAAGCTGATGGATGCATTCGGCATGGATTTAATCATTATTGAAACCGTAGGCGTAGGCCAGTCGGAAGTAGATATTGTGAAGAGCGCGGACACAACGCTGGTTGTATTGGTACCGGGGCTGGGTGACGACATCCAGGCCATCAAGGCGGGGATCTTGGAAATCGGCGACGTGTTTGCCATCAATAAGGCGGATCGGGACGGCTGCGATAAATTAAACGTGGAAATTGAAATGATGCTTGATTTGGACGGGCGCCCACGAAGCTGGAGACCGCCGATTGAACGCACTGTGGCCAGTCGCGACGAAGGCGTGGCGGAACTTATTGAATCCCTGGAAGCTCATTTTAAACATTTAAAAGAGACCGGCGAATTGGAAACACGCCGTCAGGAACGTACACGTTCCGAGATTTTAGGCATGTTGGAAGAGCAAATTGCACGATATGTAAATCGTGTGGTCGGACAGGATGAAGAGTTTAAACGTCACCTTCACGAAGTGGAAACGCGTGATAATGATCCATACAGCCTGGTAAATACAATCGTAACTTCCCTGTTTCCGAAAAAACTGTAGGTCCATTCTACATTCTATAGTTTTTTGAAAAGTTTCCACTAAATGCCTACTTAATGGTATTATAGTAGTATATAATATGTAATTTGCATGTTTTATATGACTGAAACAGTTAGGATTACATAGATTAGTAACTAATAAAAATAAGGAGTGTGTCATAATGGCTTTTAAAGTATTGCAAGTTGACCACATTGGTATTGCCGTAGCAGATTTGGAAGCGACGAAAGCGTTTTACAAAGAAACTCTCGGCATGGAGCATTTGCCTGAAGATGAAGTTGTAGAAGAACAGAAGGTAAAAGTAAGTTTCTTCCCTTGCGGCGACGCAGAGTTGGAATTCTTGGAAACTACGGAACCGGACGGACCGATTGGCCGTTACATTGAAAAGAACGGCGGCCGCAACGGCATTCAGCACATTGCATTGCGCGTGGACAACATTGAAAATGCCATTTCAGACCTAATGGAAAAAGGCGTGCGCATGATCGACGAAAAACCTCGTTATGGCGCCGGCGGATCCATGATCGCCTTCGTTCATCCGAAAGCGACAGGCGGCATTTTGCTTGAACTTTGTCAACGAATGAAATAGTTGGCAACACTGCGGACTCTCACTGAGGCGGCAGGGCGTATAAAGGCTATGGTACTTATAGAAGTCAGAGTGCTTACACAGGCTGTGGCGCCAATATAGGTTATAGTATATACAGTAACAATATTAACTGAAACATGGAGGTACAGTAATGGCAACAGTCCAAGAAACGATTGCGTTATTACATAAAAAACTTGAGACTATTAAACAGGGCGGCGGCGAAAAGCGCATTGCTTCCCAACACAGCAAAGGTAAATTGACAGCTCGCGAACGCTTGGAAAAACTTTTTGACACTAACAGCTTCGTAGAAATCGACCAATTCGTAAAACATCGCTGCGTAAACTTCGGCATGGAAAAGAAAGAGCTTCCTGGCGAAGGCGTTGTAACCGGCTATGGTACAATCGACGGCCGTCTCGTTTATGCGTTTGCACAGGACTTCACCGTTGAAGGTGGTTCCCTTGGCGAAATGCATGCGGCTAAAATCGTAAAAGTACAGCAGATGGCTATGAAAATGGGCGCACCTATTATCGGTATCAACGATTCCGGCGGAGCGCGTATTCAGGAAGGCGTTGACGCATTGAGCGGCTTCGGTAAAATCTTCTTCCAGAATACAGCAGCATCCGGTGTAATTCCTCAGATTTCCGTAATCATGGGGCCATGCGCAGGCGGTGCCGTTTATTCTCCGGCTATTACCGACTTCATTTACATGGTTAAAAATACATCTCAGATGTTCATCACCGGTCCGGCCGTTATTAAATCCGTTACGGCGGAAGAAGTATCTGCTGAAGACTTGGGCGGCGCTATGGCACACAACAGTGTATCCGGTGTAGCTCACTTCGCGGCTGAAAATGAAGACGACTGCATGGAACAGATTCGTTACTTGTTAACATTCCTTCCAAGCAACAACATGGAAGACGCTCCACTTGTTGAAACAGGCGACAGCCCAACTCGTGCAGACGAAGCATTGAACACAATGCTCCCTGACAACAGCAACATGGCGTACAACATGCTCGACATCATTGCCAATGTGGTGGATAATGGCGAATACTATGAAGTACAGCCATACTACGCACAAAATATTATTACCTGCTTCGCCCGCTTCGACGGCCAGAGCGTAGGTATTATTGCGAGCCAGCCAAAAGTTATGGCCGGTTGCTTAGACATTAACGCATCCGACAAATGTGCTCGTTTCATCCGTTTCTGTGATGCGTTCAACATTCCGTTGGTAACGTTCGTAGACGTACCCGGCTTCTTGCCTGGTACTGACCAGGAATGGGGCGGCATCATTCGCCACGGTGCTAAAATGCTTTATGCATACTCCGAAGCGACTGTGCCAAAAGTTACCGTTATCACTCGTAAAGCGTACGGCGGCGCGTATATCGCAATGTGTTCCCAACATTTGGGCGCCGATCAGGTATATGCATGGCCAACAGCTGAAATCGCTGTAATGGGCCCTGCCGGTGCAGCTAATATTATCTTCAAACGCGACGAAGACCGCGATGCGAAAGCAGCTAAATATGTTGAAGAATTCGCAACTCCTTATAAAGCGGCTGAACGCGGCTATATTGACACTGTAATTGAACCGAAGGAAACACGTCCTACTATCATTCGCGCCTTGGCTATGCTGGCAAGTAAACGTGAAACCAGACCACCTAAAAAACATGGTAATATTCCATTATAATAGGTATTCTGTGTTAACTAGTGTAGAAGGGATGTAAGGTATGGACACTCAAAATATGCTGATTGCTGTAGCGGGGCTGATTGTACTTTTCATAGTTGTAAAACTGTTGAAGCGCAATAAGTCCTCGGAAACGGCAACAGAAAGTACTGCGGCTTCAACCGCCGAAAGTCAGACTTCCGCTGCAACAGCTGAAGCTACTGATACAGCGGCAACGGTGGCAGCCGAACCGAAGACATCAATTGAGGAGGAACGCATGACTCCAAATGCAGCAAATGCTAATGTTCCGGAAGAAGTAATTGCAGTTATCGCTGCAGCCGTTGCGGCTATGGGTTACGATTCCCATCAGATTGCTTCAATCAGACCGGCAAAATTAAGAAATTGGACATTGGAAGCTCGCCTGAGCGGCAGACGTCAAGGATAATCGAGGAGGATATAAGGATGAAAAAGTTTGTTATTACTGTCAATGGTACAGCATATGATGTAGAAGTTAATGAAGTGGGTAGTGCAGCACCGGCTGCTCCGGCAGCGCCTGTACGTCCGGCTGCACCGGCTCCGGCTCCTACACCGGTAGCAAAACCTGCAGCAGCTCCTGCTCCGGCAGCAGCACCGGCTCCGGCTAAACCTGTAGCGGCCGGCGCATTCACTGTAGAATCTCCAATGCCGGGCAAAATCATCTCCGTAGCAGTAAAACCTGGAGATACTGTAACAGCCAATACCGTAGTATGTATTCTTGAAGCCATGAAAATGCAGAACGAAATCGTGGCACAAAAGGACGGCGTAGTAGCTGATGTTCGCATCGCAGCTAACCAGTCGGTTAAGGCTCACGAAGTTCTTGTTGTAATCGAGTAATTTACGTCGGTATGGACTGGGACGTTACGTTTTAAGTTTAAAACGAGGGAAATTACTCCGTTGAGTAATTTCCCTTTTTTTACAATTAGATAGCAAAATAAATTATAGACCTTATTAAGTGTATTTAAGTTTTTGTCGTAGAGGTCGGCTTAACGGGGGATTAAGTTGCAAGTACAAAAAACTGACTGGGAGGGCTTATTATGAGTTCGCTAATAGCACAATATCCGTGGCTAAATGAGTTGTTAATGGGTTTTATGGGGTTTGGGATCGGCCATTTAATTATGATTTGTATTGGCGGTCTGTTGATTTATTTGGCCGCTCGTTACGATTATGAGCCGGTTCTGTTATTACCTATGGGTTTTGGCTGTATTTTGGCCAACATTCCATTTTCCTCCGCTGTATCAGAAGAAGCGGGCGCGATTGGTTTTCTTATTACGTTGTATCAGTCGGGTATCGCCAATGAGTTATTTCCGGTACTTATTTTTATTGCCATTGGCGCTATGTGTGACTTTACACCGCTTATGCGCAGACCGTCCGTAATGCTCTTCGCCGCAGCGGCTCAATTCGGTATTTTCGCAACAGCTATCGGCGCCGCATTCCTCGGCTTCGATTACATTCATGCGGCGGCTATCGCCATTATCGGTGCTGCTGACGGCCCTACGACTATTTACGTAGCTTCCCGTTATGCGCAAGATATGTTGGGACCTTTGTCCGTGGCCGCTTATTGCTACATGTCCTTAGTACCGGTTATCCAGCCACCGGTTATTAAAGCCATTACGACTCAGAAAGAACGTCGTATTCGCATGGACTTCGTAGAAGAAAAACCGGTATCCAAGATTGCTAAAATTTTATTCCCTATTATGATTACAATTATTGCCGGCATCGTGGCACCTATCTCTGTAGCTCTTATCGGGGCCCTCATGTTTGGTAACTTGTTAAAAGAATCCGGTGTAACCGAGTCTTTATCCCAGGCGGCGCAAAATGAGTTATCCAACTTGGTAACGCTTCTCTTAGGTATTACTATCGGTTCCACAATGACAGCAGCCAACTTCTTAACCTTTGACGTATTTAAAATTCTCTGCTTAGGTGCGGTAGCCTTCGTATTCGATACAGTGGGCGGCATTGCCTTTGCGAAATTGTATAATCTCTTTGCGAAGAAGAAAATTAATCCTATGATCGGCGCGTGCGGTATCTCCGCATTCCCAATGTCCGGTCGTGTAGTAGCTAAAATGGCTCTTAAAGAAGATAATACAAACTTCATCATTCAACATGCTATCGGCGTTAACGTAGCGGGGCAGATTGCTTCCGTTGTGGCCGGCGGTTTAGTATTGGCTCTTATTCCTGCATTGGGACAGCTGTTGGCACATTAATTGAGTGTCCGTTGAGTGATGTACTTAAGAATTATTGTTAAGGGAGGAATCAAAATGACTGATGTTGAAGCGGCTACCTTACAGATGATTATAGCTTTACCGGTTATGTTCATGGTTATTTGCGGGTTTATTATAGCTACTAAAGTATTAGTTGCCGCATTTCCTGAAAAAGAAGGTCAAGACTAATTGAGAACGAAACCCAATTAGAAATCAAAAGATGTAAAATTAAATGAGAATTAAGTAATTCCAATACTCCTTAAGTATATAGGTTGATTTCAATTGAAAATACATATCAAATATCGTGGTTGAGCGATTCTTCTATGCAAAATAGTTTTAGGCACTTGCTAAAAAATAATAAGAAATCATTCTCCATAAGTTTGACATTCAGAAAAAAACATGGCATAATGAGAATATAAATTTAAGGTAAGTTCCTTAACGAATTGATAATCAGAAATTATCCTAGTATATTTTTTGGAGGTGTCCAATTATGAGAGTTATCGGTGATGAATGTATTAAATGTGGTTCTTGTGCTTCCGTATGCCCAGTAGGCGCTATTAGCGAAGGCGAACTTAAATACGAAATCAATGACACTTGCATCGACTGCGGTTCTTGCGAATCCGTTTGCCCAGTTGGTACAATTCATCCAGCTGAATAATTTGGATGTAAAAGCCCTCAGATGAGGGCTTTTTTTATTGCCCAAAATCACCTTTCCATTTGCCTTAACCGTCTATTTGCCTTTATAATAAAATAATAGACTAATAGAAGGATGAGTAAGAACACAATGATTTTATACATAATACTTGGCATTATTTGGCTGATTGCCGATCAGTTCACAAAGTTTTGGGTACAAACACATATGGCATTAGGTGAGAGCATACCGGTGATTCCCGATGTGTTCCATATCACCTATATTTTAAATAAAGGGGCTGCTTTTGGTATTTTAAGTGAGCAGCGTTTCTTTTTCTTAGCTATCGTATTCGTTTTGCTGGTCGCTCTATTTTTCCTTCGCAAATACATTGCGAACGGATCTGTAGCTTTAAAGCTGGGAACGGCTTTATTGGTGAGCGGCGCCTTGGGCAATGCATGGGATCGATTCCATTTGCATGCAGTAGTAGATTTTTTTGACTTTAGAGTGTGGCCGATTTTTAATGTGGCTGACATTGGAATTTGTTTAGGCGTAGTTGCGCTAATCTGGCATGTGTGGCAACATTCAGAGAAAGGAGATAAATAAATGAAAGAATCGCTTTTTCTTGGAGATGATGAAATGCTGGATTCGTTGAATGAATCAGATGAGCTTACTGAAGGTACGGAGATTGAGGAAGTAAAGACATTTACAGTGCCTGAAGATGGAGAAGGGCAGCGTTTGGACGTATTTTTAACAGGCCTGTTGGAAGGTTCTCGCAGTTATGTGCAGCAATTGGTGAAAGACGGCCATGTAAAAGTAGGCGAAAAAACAGGCAAGAGCAATATGAAATTGTCTGCCGGGCTTACGGTACACGTGTCAATTCCGGCGCCTCAGTCCGTAGAAGTTAAGCCTGATAATATTCCGTTGGATATTTTATTTGAAGATCATGATATTATTATCATCAATAAAGCACGCGGCATGGTAGTGCATCCGGCCGTGGGCAACTATAGCGGTACCCTGGTAAATGCCTTGTTGTATCATTGCAAAGACTTGTCCGGTATTAATGGTGAAATCCGCCCGGGCATTGTACATCGCCTTGATAAGGATACGTCCGGCGTTATGATGGCGGCTAAAAATGATGCGGCTCATATCGGCTTGGCGGAACAGGTAAAAGCGCATACGGCGCAGCGTACATATTATGCGCTGGTTCAGGGCAATATTGTGGAAGACCGCGGTGTCATTCGCGCGCCTATCGGACGTCATCCGAAGGACCGCATGAAAATGGCCGTTGTTTTTGAAAACAGCAAAGAGGCGGTCACTCATTTTACCGTTTTGGAACGCTATGGCAAGCATACATTGGTGGAATGCCGTCTGGAAACAGGTCGTACACACCAGATTCGCGTTCACTTTGCCCATATTGGTCACCCTGTAGTTAACGATCCGTTCTACGGCTACCGAAAAATGGACTTTCCTATTGAAGGGCAGGCACTTCATTCACACAGCTTGCGCGTAAAACATCCGATTACGAAGGGAGAACTTTATTTTGAAGCCCCATTACCTGATGATTTTAAAGCGTGCATTGAATTTGCGAAGGAACATAATCGTTAGAATTGTTGAAACCGTTTAATAGTATTGAGACACTTGAGGTTGAGACGCTTGAGACATATTAAGAGCGTAAGCTTGGCATTTCGAGTTGTTGATGTAACTTCAGCGTGTATAGGGGATATGGAATCTTAGGAGCAGATTGGCCGGGAGGGTAAGATGCCTGAAAAAATAAAAGAAACCACACATGACAAACGCATTCTTATGGATGAACAGGCTATGATGCGAGCTGTGCGCCGCATCAGTCATGAAATCCTGGAACGCAATAAAGGGCTGGATAATGCACTTATCGTAGGGATTGAACGGCGCGGTGTTCATCTGGCATATCGCTTGCAGAAGCAGATTGAAGCTATCGAAGGTACGTCCATTGATGTGACCACAATTAATGTGGCGCTCTATCGTGATGACCGCAGCACACAGGTGAAAGAAGGACCGCCATTTACCTTGGATACGACCGGTAAGCTGGTTATCCTCGTAGACGATGTGCTTTATACAGGACGCACCATTCGTGCGGCGCTGAACGCATTGATGCAGGCCGGCCGTCCACGTGCCATCCAATTGGCCGTACTCGTTGACCGGGGCCATCGTGAATTGCCAATCAGAGCGGACTACGTGGGAAAAAACATTCCTACATCTCATTCTGAAAAAGTACGCGTTAACGTAGTCGAACAGGACGGCGTGGACAGCGTAACAATTTCATAACTTTGCAATAAAAATAAAGCGTCTTGGAGAAGCAGGTTCTCTGAGACGCTTTTTGTGTTGAGGTTGCTATTCAAGTTGCAAATTTATGTTTGCTGTGATTTGTTTATAGTCTTCTTGTGTAGAGAGTCTAATTTATTATTGCTCTTTCGTTGGGACATATAAAGGGGACTGCATATAATCCATATGTCCTTTACGTAATTCGGGATTTTTTTCGCAGAGGGCGCGAATATCGGTGGCTCTTGTATCGAGGAGTGCCATGTTTTTCGCCAAACCTGTTGCAGTTTGCACGAAAGGGCTCCATTTTTGGACAATTGGAAATTGGCTTGATTGAGATTTCAGCCAATGCCGGGCTTCATCGGTAAATCCTAAGAGGCGGCCATAGAGCGGTCCCTCCGAATGAGCCTGATCTTGCAGGCCTTTCGTGAGATTAAGTACCGTATAAGAGCCCATGCGGCGCAAGCGTGCATAGGTATAGCGTTTCGATTTAATCATTTCCACGGCGGCTGACCAATCAGTAGCGGCACCGGCCTTGGTCCAAAGTGTATGCAGGCCTTCTGAAAAATCCGGATACTTCAGGAGGTCGTCCGAATGTTGACGACGACTTTCGAAATGACATAAGCTTTCGTATAATGCATAGTCCGTTACGTTTTGCCCTGACAGCAAATCCTTAACTTCACTGCGAATAGAAGGAGGAAAGGCCGGTTGAATGTGTTGGAATCTTTCGATAGGGGAATTCGCCGTAGGGGAGCCTGCTGTAGTGGAGCCTGCCGTAGGGGAGTCCGCCTTAAGGGAGTCCGCTGTAGGAGTGACCGGCGTTGAAATGGCTTGGCGCAATGCGGAACCGGAAGGGGCTGTCACATCCACATCTGTTGCATGATGGGATGAAGTGCGCTTAATAGGAAGAATATCCATGGAGAGCTTGTACGCTTGAATTGCTTTAATATATTCTAAGGCCAACAGCGTATTAGGTCCGTTATGAACCGCATCAGGCATGATGTCATGTAAGGCGCGGCGCAAAGCGGAGCCGTATGATAGGCCTTCCTGTAAATAGGTGCGGCAGGCAGATTGCACTTCTTCAGAACGGCTTAGAGATGCCATTTGCCAAAGAACTTCGGCATTATCATTTTCGGAACCGAACGCAAGGGTAGTGACGCCCAGCTTAGCTAACAGGCGAACGCCGCCGGCTGCAAAGCGTTCCGCATTGGCCGTGGCGTATACGGTCGGTAATTCCACCACCGCATGAGCTCCGTTGAGCAAGGCCCAGCGAGCGCGGGAGAATTTATCGAAAAGAGCCGGCTCGCCGCGTTGCACAAAGGAACCGCTCATAGCCACTACAATGAGGGCGTCAGGGTATTTAGTTTTTACCATTTCAAGCTGGTGAGCATGGCCTATGTGAAACGGGTTATATTCGGCAATAATTCCGATACAATTCATAATAATCTCCTTCATAATCTCTGCAGCATTTACATCATTATACCACAGCGCTTAGTCGGTTCCCGTTATGCGGCAAACGAGTTTAGCCAGTTCAGTAGCACCTTGTTTTTCCGACTCAGGGGAGAGTATCCATTTCTCTAACATGGAGACCATGCCGCTGATTACGAAGGTGGTGGCGTACTCTCTATCCCAATCCGATTCAACTCCGTGCAGATCATACCGAATATACTCGCTTTTTTGCAAATACTCGCTACATTTTCGTTGCAGTACACCGCTCTTTCCGTTTTTTATAATAAGACTGAAAATTTCCTTATACTCTTGGAAGAACGCAAAAAATATTTTGGCCGCGTGGCACAAGTTTTTTACTTCATACTGTTTTACATGAGTCATGAATTCACCGAACAAAGTGTCCAAATAGTATTCTAAAATTTCTTCTTTGTCGGTGAAAATTTGATAAAAGGTCTGACGGGATAGACCGGTGGCGTCCATAATCTGCTTTATAGTAATTTCTTCAAAGGAATAGTCAGATAAGAGATTAAAAAAGGCCGGAACGATTTCGTTGCGGGATCGTAGGGCCGATGGATTTGTACCTGTATACATAGAGTACCTCCTTGGGATTATATTCAATATATCTTCAGATGCGTATGAGCTTTTAACATAAAATTTGACACATTTACCAGTGTGAATGACTTATGTGCCATCGATTGACTTCAAATTTATCTCTAACTATAATAATATTCAAAACTAATACACCTGTCAATGTTTTTACAAGTGTATGTGTTTGGGTGGAAGAATACTTGTTGGAGGTTGGGGACTATCATGGATTTATTGAAGTTAGTTATATTGTTTGCCGTCATTATATTGGTACTATGGATGAAGAGGCCTCTTTGGCAGGCTGTGTTAGCCGGTTTGGTTGTGATGGCCGCAGCGTATCAGATCGGACCTGGGGAATGGCCGGCACTGGTCGCTAATGTGTTTATAGATTGGAACTCATTTTCCATACTGGTTTCTTTGTATTTAATTACTTATTTGCAGCGTATGTTGGAATCGCGCAGTCAGATTAAATTAGCTCAACAAGACTTGGACGGATTGTTTCATAATCGCCGAATTACGGCGGTAGGGTCCGCCTTATTTATCGGATTGCTACCTTCAGCGGCAGCGATGATTCTTTGTGGAGACATCGTAAAGGGAGCTACTGAAGGATATTTAAAGCCGAAGGAGCAGGCTTTTGTAACAAGCTGGTTTCGTCATATTCCGGAAAGTACGCTGCCTACCTATGCAGGCGTGCTGCTTATGGCAAGTATTTCCGGCGTTCCCTTGGGTCAGTTTATTTTGGGCATGATAATTCCCATGATTGTACTGAGTCTGTTAGGCGTGTTTCCCTATCTGATGCGAGTGCCAAAAGATCCCGGCACGCCGCGCAGTAAAAATAGAAAAAAAGATTTGCTCAATTTGTTTCGACATTTATGGACACTGATACTTATTTTAGTGTTAATTCTAGTGTTTAAATTATCCGTTGTGCCTGCCGTGGCTATCGTAATTGGATTGGCGATTTTCGTATACCGCTTCCGTGTAGACGAGTTAGTACCTATGAGCCGCAGTGCCTTCGAGGTAAAGTTGCTCTTGAATACATTCCTCGTGCTGGTGTTAAAAGAATTTATCGTGTTTTCCGGCATGCTGACCACGTTGCCGCAAACACTCTCCACCTTACCTATACCGGACTACTTAGTTTTCGCTATTTTGTTTTTAATTGGCGGGATTGTGAGCGGGTCAAACGGGATTATTGCCATGGGGGCGCCGATTGCTTTTGCTACGGTACAAGGCGGGATGCCTTTCATGGTGTTGCTCATGTGTGTGGCCCATGGAGCGAGCCAAATATCGCCAACTCATGTATGTATTGTAGTGGCTGCAGACTACTTCAATATTACGCTGGGCGAACTCATTCGCAAAACCATTCCCGTAGTCATTGTGTTTACAGGATTAATGTTGGCGTATTATCATTTACTGCTCGTCATGGGATTTTAACAGTTGAAAAAAGAAGAGTATAAAAGACATCAAAATATTTGAAAAGGGCATGTATTAATTTGACGTATGGCATGTATGTATTAATTTTATGCTGGATTTTGCTAAAATAGGGTGGCTAATATATCAGACAAAGTGTTATAATGAGAATGCATGTATACGTGAATGCAAAAGATATGAATCGAGGAATTGTATGAGAAAATGGCTGACTATCCTCTGTATGGGGATTCTATTAGTTTTTGTAAGCGGCTGTGGCAGTGATAATGCCATAGATAATTACAGCTTTGGTCATAAAGTCATAAAAAGTGGTAATTCTGAGGTAACTTTTGCGCTGCCTTTCGATATTGGTGTACAAGCAAATACGAAGGAAAATGCACTTGGTTATCCTGTAACGACTTATTTAGGAGCCGATAAAAACTTCCTCGTTTCCATTGAAGCGATTCAGCCGAAAGCCGGTCAGGCCTTGCCTACGGCAGAAGCTTATGCGAAGGAAACACAGAGTTTTTATGAAAAGAATTTCGGAACTAAATTGACTTGGCAAGCAAGTGCCACGACTATTGACGGCGTACCGGGCGTAAAAGCTGACGCATCGTTGATGGCGGACCAGGCAAAAATTCATTTCTTCCAATACACATTTGTAGACAAAGGTGTATTGTGGAATATTACCTACCAGTATCCTATTGACAGTACAATGGGAGCTCAGATTTCTGACATGGTGGTAGGAAAAATTCAAATTACTAAGAAAGAGGGATAAGTAATGAACGTTTTAGTAGTAAACTGTGGCAGCTCTTCCTTAAAGTACCAATTAGTGGACATGACAAATGAAAGCGTATTGGCAAAAGGGCAATTTGAAAAAATCGGTGCAGAAGATGCGATCTTCACTCACAAACGCCCAACAGGCGACAAATTGAAAAAAATCCAACCGGTTTTAGACCACAAAGCAGCACTTAAAATCTTACTTGATATTTTAGTGGACAAAGAATATGGTGTAATTGCATCTATGGATGAAATTGATGCAGTAGGTCATCGTGTAGTACATGGTGCTGAAAAGTTTGCTAAGTCTGTATTGATCAATGACGAAGTAATGGCTACTCTTGAAGAATGCTCTAAAATGGCACCTTTACACAACCCACCAAATATCCAAGGTATTGAAGCTTGCCAGTCCATTATGCCTAACGTACCACAGGTAGCAGTATTCGATACAGCTTTCCATCAATCCATGCCTCCTGAAGCTTACTTATATGGTCTTCCATATGATGTATATGAAAAATACGGCGTTCGTCGTTACGGCTTCCACGGCACAAGCCATCGCTATGTAGCTGACCGCGTGGCTGAATTAATGGGCAAACCATTAAGCGAATTGAAAATTATCTCTTGCCACTTAGGTAACGGTTCCAGCGTAACTGCTGTTAAAAACGGTCAATCCGTAGATACTTCCATGGGCTTCACTCCATTGGCAGGTCTTGTAATGGGTACTCGTTGCGGCGATATCGACCCTGCAATCGTTCCTTTCTTGATGGATCAAATGAACTTGTCCACTAAAGAAGTTGACGAATTAATGAACAAAAAATCCGGTGTACTTGGTATTTCCGGCGTTTCCAACGACTTCCGCGTGCTTGAAGAAGCTGCTGAAGCTGGTAACGAAAAAGCTCAATTGGCTCTTAACATGTTCCACTACAAAGTACGTGCTACTATCGGTGCATACGCAGCTGTTATGGGCGGCGTTGACGCTATCGTATTCACAGCAGGTATCGGCGAAAACGGTATCGGTAACCGTGAAGCTATCTGCGAAGGTTTGGAATACTTGGGCACTGCTCTTGACAAAGAACGCAACAACGTTCGCGGTAAAGACACTGAAATCAGCGTAGAAGGTTCTAAAGTAAAATTATTCGTAGTTCCTACTAACGAAGAAATCATGATTGCTCGCGATACTCAACGTTTGGCAAAATAATAAAACTACAACTTAATTCTTGGTCATAGTGAGTATCACTATGTACAAGTGCACAGATGCGCAGCACCTTTTGGGGTGCTGCGCGTTGTGGTTTATAGACCCTGTCGGGGTAAAGACAGGTGAAGTCATAGAACAACATAAAGATAGACGAATAAAGACAGACGAATAGAGGCAGACGAATAGAACAGAGACTAAATAGTGATTAAAGCAATAACTAAATAAGTGTCTGGAAAATAGAATAGAAAGGAGGATTGTGAGATGAAATATAAAGATATGCCATTCGTGTTAGCATCCACTTCGCCGCGGCGCAAGGAGCTGCTCACTCGTTTTGGTGTTAAGTTCACTGTAGCTAAAAGCAGTTTTGAAGAGTCTCATGAACAGTGGCCCGATCCGGTTGCCTATGTGGAAGCACAGGCTCGCGGCAAGGCGGCTCACGTAATTATGGGCGAAAATGAACCGGATGAATACATCGTCCTCGGCGCCGATACTATCGTGGCCTGGAATGGCGAGTTGTTGGGAAAACCGGCTGATGAGGCTGATGCGGTGCGCATGCTCACGGAGTTGTCCGGTCAGGCCCATCAGGTTATTACAGGTATGTGCTTGCGCCATGTAAATCGCAAGACCGGGGACGAAAAGAGCATCAGTTTCAGCGTTACGACGGATGTAATTTTCTACGATCTTAGCGATGAGGAAATCAAGGCTTACGCCGCTACCGGTGAAGGCCTCGATAAAGCCGGGGCGTACGGCATCCAAGGCTTGGGCGGTTATTTAGTGAAAGGTATCGAAGGATCCTATACAAATGTAGTGGGACTGCCTGTGGAAGTGGTTTTACGAAAGTTAAACGAACTATAACGGAGTAGATGCACAATAACGGAGTAAATACACAATAATGGAATAAACGCATAATAACGGATTAAACGAATCATAATCAAATAGACGGAATTGTAACAGAATAAATAGAGTGCAATAGAATAACCGAATTGTAATAGATTAAACGGGTATCCTGCAAATGGACGATGAATGAGGTTCTACGTATAATTTACTTATATGTGAGTGTACGGGGAGGTACATATGGAGAATCAAAGTCTCAGTTGGTGTGTAGGAGAAGGTCCGAGAGAGAAGTTTGTAGCACTTGGTGCAGAGGGGTTATCCAATACGGAGTTGATTGCGATTTTGCTGCGCACCGGGCGGAAGGGGAGTTCCGTGCTGGAGCTGGCGAAGGAGGTTTTAGATTCTGTGGTGGATGGCGCTTATGGGTTGAATGGTGTTTCCGTGGACCAGCTTCGCAAGGTGAAGGGCATCGGGCGCGATAAGGCGGTCACTATATGCGCCGCTATCGAGCTGGGGCGGCGCCTTGGGCAACTTCGCGTGAAGCACTTGTACGAAGATTTCAGCCATCCGAAAGCCGTAGCGTCCTATGTGATGGAACGGCTGCGCCATGAGCGGCAGGAACATTTCTGTGCAGCCTTTTTAAACTGCAAGAACAAACTTATCGGTTTGGAGACGATTTCCATCGGTGGTCTTACGGGCAGTTTGGCGGAACAGCGCAGCGTGTTTCGCCGGGCTTTGGAAGCCAATGCGGCCCGCATTATTCTGATTCACAATCATCCGTCCGGGGACCCGAATCCCAGCGATGAAGATATTCGCATTACCCGCATTTTCAAAGACGCCGGCGATGTGATGGGAATCCCTGTGCTGGATCATATTATCATCGGCGACGGCATCTACTTGAGCCTCTGCGAAGAGTCGCTCTTATAAGGGCTGAAAGAGAGGTTTTGGTAGGTAATCTAAGAGCGTCACTCGTAGGTACGGAAAGACGGACAGCTGTAAGAGCGGGCGCCGGTCAGTTCTAAGAGCGAAAACCGGTCTGTTGTAAGTGTCGAAAGTTAATCTGTTATAGGTACTGAAAGTTAATCTGTTGTAAGTACTGAAATATAGTCTGTTGTCAGTATTTTCACGCCGTAGTAAAATAGAAGAGAAGTATGTCAAACGCTATGTGATACATAGCGTTTTTCGTTTCAGGAATATACAAAACCTCCTTGAAATGGTATTATAAAATGATGAGTAAAATAAGGAGATAAAGGATATGATTCGTTTATTTTCGTCCCTTGGACGAGATTTAGGCATAGATATAGGAACAGTAAATACACATATTCATGTGCAGGGCCGCGGCGTGGTTCTTTCTGAGCCGTCTGTAGTGGCGACTGATACGAAGCAGGAAGGCATCGTTGCCGTTGGTTCCGATGCGGAACGCTTGTTGTTGCGCTCTCCGGACATGCTGGATGAACTCCGTCCGTTGCGTGACGGCTTCATCGTGGACTACCGCGTGATGCTCACTATGTTGCGCCATTTTATGGGCAAAGCATCCCGATCTGTAGGCCGTACACGCGTCATTATGGCTGTACCTTGCGGAATTACCGATGTGGAACGTCGCGCCATGACGGATGCGATTATTCAGGCCGGCGCCCGTGAGGCCTATTTAATTGAAGCTCCGGTGGCGGCCGCGTTGGGCTGCAATTTACCGGTGTTCGATCCGGTGGGCAGTATGGCTGTGGATATCGGCGGCGGTACTACCGACATTGGCGTAATGTCTTTGGGCGGCAAAGTGTTGGCCCGTACAGCCCGTATTGGCGGTCATGATTTCAATCAGGCTATTTTAAGCTACATTAAAAATACCTACTCCGTTATGATGGCGGAAGAGACGGTTGAACAGATTAAATTAGATTTGGGAACGGCATTGCCGCCGGAAGAAGACTTGGAAGTATCCTTCTTAGGACGTGATATTGCTAACGGTCTTATGAAGCGTGTGGCGGTTCACAAGTCAGAAATATATGAAGTGCTGCAGGTGCCTTTACAGCATGTGGTAGATGAAATTAAAACTGTTGTAGAACAGACGCCGCCTGAATTGGCTGCAGATATTTTACAGCGCGGTATGATTCTCACCGGTGCAACGGCCTTAATGGAAGGTCTGGGTGCCCGCATTAGCGGCGAATTGGGGATTCCGGTACAGATACCGAAGGATCCGGGCTTTGCCGTTGCCGTAGGGCTCGGTCAGGCATCAAAAGAATTCGAGCGTATGGAGCGCTTTATTATTGCATCGAAAAGTCGGAAAGGAAGGGCGTAATGTTTTCGTCAGACAGAAAATTAATTGCCTTCGTAGGATTGTGCTGTATTTTCCTGGCCCTTTTGGGTTACGCATGGAAACAGCGCACCAGCATTCCCTATGTGACTGTAGGGATGGAGCAGGTAACGACGCCGTTTACTTACGGCACGTCACGCTTGTTGGGCTCCTTTAACACAGGCATTGCCCTTATAGATAATGCCATTAACGGCACGAAGGAAATAGATCAGCTTCGCATGGAAAACGCGGAGCTTCAACAAAAAGTAGTTAACTATGATGAAGTGGTGGCGGAAAATATTCGCCTTCGCCAATTGGTGGCGTTTCAGAATAAACATCCTCAATTTGATATGATGGCGGCCGCCGTAGTAACGCGCGACTTCGGTTCTTGGACAAATACCTTTACCATTGACCGCGGTTCCAACGACGGTTTGGCTGTTAACATGCCGGTCGTGATTCCCGGCGGTGTAGTGGGCTTTATCAGCGACGTATACCCTAATTCCGCCCGTGTACAGACCATTTTGGATCCTCGTACGTCCATCGGCGTCATTGTACAACGTCCGGAATCCCGCGTTGCATCCATCGTAAAAGGCAACGGCAGTAATCCGAACGAACCGCTGTTGGTTAACGTGGCCCGCGACGGCGACGTACTGACCGGCGATACATTGATTACGTCCGGTTATGGAGGTATTTATCCAAAAGGCCTCTTGGTAGGTCATGTAACCCGCATTGACAATGATGCGGAAGGTTTCGTTAAAAATGCAGTGGTGCAGTTATCCGCCGACCTGAGCAATGTGGAAGAAGTATTTGTTATTATGCGTTCTCGTGAAGGGGAATTGGATAAACCTAGCTTAACGCCTAAATTGGTACCGCAAACACAACGCGACCAGGTAGAGGGCGTCAAAGGAGCACAATAATGCGAATTTTATTATATGTTCTCATGGGAATATTAACCTTCTTGATACAGGCCGATGTATTGCCTATGCTCTTTAAACATGAGTGGCTGCCAAACCTTATTTTAGTATGGGTTGTAGTGCTTTCTCTGTTAAAAGGGCGTCGTGTTGGTTTGGCTGCGGCCAGTATTGGCGGCGTAATTCATGACGTTGTCATTTCCAACGCATTCGGTTTGCATTTTTTCCCTTATATGGTGGTGGCCTACTTTGTAAGTATTTGGTCACGCAGCGTCTATGAAGAGCAGTGGTATGTAACCTTTGCCTGGGTGTGCGGCGCCACATTCCTCGACATGTTTGTGCGCATGGGCATGCTCTGGCTGGGCCGTGAAGACATTTTAATCGGCACGTATATCTGGCATCACATTTGGCCGGTATGGTGGCTTAACGGCCTCATCGGCATTGTGTTGCACGAGCTCATTTGGAATATGGAAGAGAGAGATGAATATATTTGGTAAGAGTCACTCTCGAAAGGGAAAGGAGGCGGCCATATGTTAGAAGCTTTATATAAAAAGAACAAAAAAGGGCGATTTGACATATTCATGTATGTGGTCAGCCTGATTTTCTTGATTTTAATAATACGACTTTTTTACTTACAAATTATGGACGGTGAGTATTATCACACCAAGGCGGAAGGTAACCGTCTTCGCATGGTGACGATGACGGCGGCCCGCGGTGTTATGTATGACCGCAACGGGCAGATTATTGCCGGGTCCCGTCCTGCTTATACGGTATCTATTGTACCGTCCGGTAAAGATATTAGTGATGATGAACTGGAACGATTGGCGTCCATGCTCAATATTAAAGTGGAAACGATTAAGGAAAAAATAGCGGCCCACAAGGGCGGTTATGAACCGATTCGTCTCGCTACAGATATTACGATGGACCGCGTAACCATGATTGAGGAACATCGTCATGAACTTCCGGGCGTAACGATTGAAGTGGAACCGCTTCGCTACTATCCGAATAACTCCATGGCATCGCAACTTTTGGGGTATGTAGGTGAAGTGAGTGAAGATGAGTTAAATGATATTAAGGCAAACAATCCGCAAACATTGGTAGGACCGGGTACAATTCTGGGCCGTTCAGGTTTGGAAAAAATGTATGATGATGTACTGCGCGGTACTGATGGCGGTAAACAGGTGGAAGTTGACGCGTCCGGGCGTCCTGTGGCCGAAGTGGGACGGAAAGATACTATCCCAGGCCGCGATATTCACCTCACTATCGATTTACAATTACAGAAAGCGGCTGAAAAAGCCGTAGCTGATCAGATTGCAGCTCTTCGCGCACAGGGAATTCCTGCCCGCGGTGCGGCTGTAGTGGCCATGGACCCGAATACAGGGGCCATTTTAGCCATGGTAAGTGCGCCGGGCTTCGACCCTAACTGGTTTGCCCGCGGCATTACGTCGGCTCAGTGGAACATGCTCAATACGGATCCAAACCATCCGTTTGATAACAAAGTAATTTCCGGTGAATATCCTCCGGGATCACCGTTTAAAATTGTTACCGGTGCAGCTGCATTGGAATTGAAGAAGGTTACGCCGAACGAAATGATCTTCGACAGCGGGCGTCACTGGCTCATCGATAAGCGAAACGCGGAAGGCGAAGCGCTGGGATGGCTGGACTTCAATACGGCGCTGGCAAAATCGGATAACGTGTACTTCTACGAAATGGGTAACCGCGTAGGTATTGAAAATATCGACAAATTTGCGAAAATTTTCGGCCTCGGTGAAAAAACCGGCATTAAGCTTTACGGCGAAGCAAGCGGTAACTTGGCCAGCCCTGAATATAAACGAAAAGTATTCGATCAAGACTGGTACTTAGGGGAAACGTTCGACGCCGCTATCGGTCAGTCCTATACATTAGTAACGCCGCTTCAAATGGCGGTGCTTATGTCGGAAGTGGCTAACGGCGGGATTCGTTATGAACCATATGTAGTAAGTCGTATTGATAACAGTGACGGTACGCCGGCGGAAATCTTCGGACCTCGTCAGGCCGGAGTGCTCCAGGTGTCTAAATCTGTTATGGACCTGATTCGTAATGCGTTGCGCGACGTAACGTCTGAAGGCGGTACAGCCGGTCAGCTCTTCAAAGGTTGGCCTATTTCCGTAGCCGGTAAAACCGGTACGGCGGAAAATGCGACCGGTCGAGATCATGGCTGGTTCGTAGCGTATGCACCTTATGATAAACCTCGTATTGTTGTAGTTGCGTTGGTTGAACAGGGTAGTTTCGGTGCCGGGTCGGCCGGTCCGATTGTAAGAGATGTTTTAGCCGAGTATTTTAAGTTAAATACAAACGATTCAAAATCTGATAATAAGAATAATGCCGGAACAAATGCTTCAGGTAACGCAAATACAAGCAGCTCCGGCAATGTAGGTAGAGAGCCTGATTCGGATACTAACGCATCAACCTCTACAAATTCAAATAATGTTGGAAATTCTGGGAATGATACGGTAACGGGACCAAAGGGAATGTAATTGTTCGTTGTTGGTAACAGAAAGGAGCGACTATGGGCTGCATTTTAGCAATTATGTCAGGTAAAGGCGGGGTAGGTAAAACTACTTTGACTGCTTCATTAGGCGGAGATCTTCACCGGGCGGGTAAACGTGTATTAATTACAGACGCTGATTTTGGTATGCGCGATCTTGATCTGGTGGTAGGGAAGGAAGATGAAATCTTCTTTGACGCCGTTGATATTTGGAAGGATAACTGTACGTCAGACTATGCCATATTATCATTAGGTGATGGATTTGACTTTTTGCCTGCAACCCAAAGTCGTCGCTGGGAAGATGTAGGCCGTAAAGGCTATGCGAAGCTGATTAGTAAACTGGCTGAGCAATATGACTATGTAATCATCGACTCTCCGGCCGGTATCGGACGCGGTAACGAAGCTATTTTCAAGGCGGCGGAACAGATTATTCTCGTGGCTGAGCCCTTATGGGTATCTATGCGCGCCGTACAGCGCGTTGTGCAGATGTGCCGTGAAATCCGTCAGTTAAACTACACGCTCGTATTGAACGGCGTAGGACATAGCGGTGCGGAAGTGTCTGTAGAAGACGCTTTGGCTGCACTTCAAATTGAACAGCTGGGCACCATTTTGCCATATCGCGAAGACATTCAAAACTGGTCACAGGAAGGGATTCTTCACGAAGAAGTAGATCCGTTCTTTGATGAAATGATGGATACACTGGTGCAGGCGTTGATTACGGACCATTACGAGCCGGAAGAAACCATTTTAGATCAATGGAAATCGGCAAGAGTGAAATATGCGGCGGTTAAAGACACTGAGGCTGATGCGGATAGTGCTGAAGTTGCTACAAGCGATGAAACTGTTGAAAATACTGAAGTTGTTGAAGGTGCTGAGAGCACTGTAAACGAAGAATCTGTTGAAACAGTTGAAACTACTGAAACTGTTGAGAACGTTGAAACAACTGAACAGACTGCAACAGCTGAGACTGCTGAAACAACTGATTCTGATGAAACCGCTGAAACAATAGAGGCTGCAGAAGCTGAAGGTGCAAAAGAGACTTCTGCTGAAAGCGAAACAGCTGAAGATGTAGAAGAGTCTGCAGATACAAACAGCGAAGAGGCTGAGGTTTCGACGGAAGCTAAGGAAGAAGCCGTTGCAGAAGGTGAAACGGCTACAAAAGATGAAGCTGCAGCAGACGATGAAACTGTGGCTGCAGAAGGTGAAACTTCTACAGAAAACGAAACCGCGTCTACATCGGAAGAGGCTTCTAATGAAACTGCTGAGGGCTCCGAAGCAACTGCTGAAGCTTCTGATACAACAGCTGAGGACGTTCGGAAAGAGTCTCAAGGTTCCGATTCTGATACTGCCGAAGAACCGGCACCGAAGAAGAAACGCGGCGGCCTGGCGTCTTTATTGCGCCGCCAACTGGCAAGCTTGTGGTCAAGACGCAGCCGCATGCGATAGGAGGAAAATATGTGGCAGAGAATTTGGCGTGATTGGGACTGGACGCTGGTTATATGTACAGTTGCACTCGTCGCCTTAGGCACTGTAGTTATCGGGAGTGCAACCCACATTAATCGCGAAGGTCTAAGCTTTGATGATTTAGTGAGTAAACAATTACTCTTTTTCTTTATTAATGTATTCGTTGTAATCGGCATGCAGTGGTTTGACTACCGCAAATTGCGGGCCTGGTCCAGACCTCTGTATGTACTTACGTTAGTGTTATTGCTGGCGGTTATGTTCGTAGGTACCTCCGCTTTGGGGGCGCAGCGCTGGATTCAAATCGGTCCAATTACGATTCAGCCGTCAGAATTTACAAAACTGCTTATGATTATCAGTATGGCGGCCATGATGGAAAACCGTGTAAACAAGTTAAACACGTTTAAGTCCTTGGTGCCGATTGTACTGTTCGTCGGTATTCCGACCCTGCTCGTATTTAAACAGCCTGACTTGGGTACATCCCTCGTTTATTTGGCCATTCTTTGCGGCATGCTCTTCGTTGGGGGCATTCGCATGCGCTTGGTTCAAATCATTGTAGGCGTTGCCGTTATATTGGCACCGCTGGGCTGGTTTGTACTGCAGGAATATCAGAAGCAGCGTATTTTAGTATTCTTAAATCCGAATATCGATCCGTTCGGCGCGGGCTATCATATTATTCAGTCCAAAATCGCTATCGGGTCCGGTATGATTTTAGGGAAGGGCCTTTTTGAAGGTACCCAAAGTCAGTTGAACTTCCTGCCGGAAAACCACACTGACTTTATCTTCTCCGTAGTAGGGGAAGAATTGGGCTTCGTAGGTTGCGTTATCGCCTTACTGTTGCTCTTTGTACTGATTTACCGCAGCCTTGTTATTGCACGCAGTGCGAACGATGTGTTCGGCATGCTGCTGGCTACGGGGATCGGTTCCATGCTCGTATTCGAAGTATTGGTTAATGTGGGAATGACCACCGGTATCATGCCGGTTACAGGGATTCCGTTGCCATTTATCAGCTACGGTGTCAGTGCCTTAACCACGAATATGATTAGCGTCGGGCTATTGCTTAATATTGCCTTGCGACGCAAGAAACTGATGTTCTAGCAGCGTAATATGGCAAGAACTTGATTTTCACAATTTAGATTTTACAGTTTTACCAGCTAGTTAAGAATAAAATAGGAGGTCCTATGGTGCATTTAGAGCCGAGTTGGCTGCAACATGTGGAAAAGCCGGCCCGTTATATGGGCGGTGAATGGAACAGTGTTGTGAAGGATCACAATGCGGTTGATGTAACAGTATGTTTGGGGTTTCCTGATGTGTACGAAGTGGGCATGAGTCATTTGGGAATTAAGATTTTGTATTCCATCTTAAATGAACGCCCTGATATTGCGGCGGAACGCGTATGTGCGCCGTGGCATGATATGGAAGAGGAAATGCGCAAGCGCAATATTCCGCTTCATTCCTTGGAAACAAAAACACCGGTACGTGATTTCGATTTCCTCGGATTTACATTACAGTATGAAATGAGCTACTCCAATATTTTAAATATGCTCGAATTGGGCGGTATTCCGTTCTACAGCAAGGATCGCGATTTATCGTATCCGATTATTATTGCCGGCGGACCTTGCGCCTACAATATGGAGCCGATTGCAGACTTTTTCGACGTAGTCAATATTGGCGAAGCGGAAGAGTCCATGGTGGAAGTAGTCGACCTTTATAAAGCGGAGAAGGCTGCCGGATTCCCTGACGGGAAAGAAGGTTTCCTTCGTAAAGCCGCATTAATTCCGGGCACCTATGTGCCGTCTTTATACGAACCGGAATACACGGAAAACGGCGATTTCAAAGGTATGAAATTGTTGGCTCCGGAAGCGCCGGCCGTAGTAAAGAAACGTATTATTGAGGATATGGAAAACGTTCACTATCCGACGAAGCCGGTAGTACCTTACTTAGACGTAGTACATGACCGCGCCGTTCTCGAATTGTTCCGCGGTTGTACCCGCGGCTGCCGTTTCTGTCAGGCCGGTATGTTATACAGACCTGTTCGTGAACGTACACCGGAACGCTTGGTGCAGTTGGCGAAGGAAATTATCGCCAATACAGGTTATAACGAAATTTCCCTCATGTCTCTCAGCTCGGCGGATTATTCTAAACTGCCTGAATTAGTTGACATGCTCATGGAAGAATTTAAAGATAAACAGGTTAGTGTAAGCTTGCCGTCCTTGCGTATTGATGCATTCTCCATCGATATTGCGAAAAAGGTACAGCAAGTGCGCAAGAGCGGTTTAACATTCGCTCCGGAAGCCGGTTCCCAACGTATGCGTGACGTAATCAATAAAGGCGTTAGCGAAGAAGACTTAATCGCCGCTTGTACAAATGCGTTTAAATCCGGTTGGAATACGGTTAAGCTCTACTTTATGATGGGCTTGCCTACGGAAACGGACGAAGACGTGGCCGGCATTGCAGATTTGGCTTACAAAGTATTGGACTTGCACCGTGAAATCACAGGCAAACGGAACGGTAAGGTTACGGTCAGCGTATCCTTCTTCGTACCTAAGAGCCATTCCCCATATCAGTGGTACGGCCAGCAGGATGTAGAAGAAATTCATCGTAAACAGCAGTACTTAAAGACGCTCATCAATAACCGCAACATTTCCTATCATTACCATGACGGGGCTACCGGTTATATGGAAGCGGTATTTGCTCGCGGCGACCGCCGTTTGGCGAAAACCTTGGTGGAAGCTTGGAAATTAGGCTGTAAGTTCGACGGCTGGACCGAATTCTTCTCCTTGGATCGCTGGTTACAGGCATTTAAAAATACAGGCATCGATCCTGATTATTATGCACGTCGTGACCGCGACTTTGATGAACCATTACCTTGGGATCACTTGGATGACACTGTATCGAAGGCGTACTTGAAGTTGGAATGGGATCGTGCGGTGAAAGCGGAATTAACCCGTGACTGCCGTCGTCAACCATGTAACGGCTGTGACGTATGTCCTGCACTTGATACAGCGATTATTGACTATAAGGAGGGCGGACGCGTTGAAAAAAATACGTTTGGCATTAAGTAAAGGTGAGCCGCTGCGCTTTATATCCCATCTGGATTATGCTCAGGCCGTGGAGCGCATGATTCGTCGTGCAGAAATTAAAATGGCCTACTCCGAAGGGTTTAACCCGCATATGAAAATCAGCTTTTCCTCCGCCTTGGCGTTGGGGATTACAGCGGATGTAGAATATGTGGACATGGATATTTTAGAAGATGTATCTGTGGAAAATATTGTGGATCGTTTAAAACGAGTAGCCCCTCCGGGTCTCGAACCGGTTGACGGTCGCGAAATGCCTGACAAAGTGAAAAAGCTCATGGCGATTTGTAACTACGCGGTGTATGAAGTGTCCGGTCCGATTGTGGACGGGCCTTCCGACGAAGCAGCGTGGACCGAGATTTTAAAAAGCTTCAATGACGAAGAGTTTATCGAGTATGAAAAGGTGACACCTAAGAAAACTCGTATTATTGATGTGAAGCATTTCGTAAAAGAGCCGATTACGGCTAAGATTCACGACGGTCGCGTTACTTTGCGCATGGCTATCGGCATCTATCCGGAAGGCACCATGAAGCCGGGCGAAGTATGGAAACTCGGTATGGAGAAGTACGGATGGCCTGTCAATGACGAATACTCTATTCATCGTCAT
Organism: Veillonella sp.; assembly: GCF_018364065.1. GTDB lineage: Bacteria > Bacillota > Negativicutes > Veillonellales > Veillonellaceae > Veillonella_A. Next base: position 6,450 of record NZ_JAGZMO010000008.1, on the reverse strand, counting down.
GACATCATGATTGAAGATCAGGGCGTGCTGAAAACACCGTTTGATGTGTAATACTTACTGTAATACTTACAATGATTTGCCTATGTAATTGCACAATTAATTGCTGCGCTGATTATGGTATTAATTGATTGCTGTTCTAATTATGTTACGAATTGATGGCAGCTCTAATTATGCTATTGAAGAAATAAACGAAATACTTTCGAAGAAAGGAGGAGCCTATGAAACGCATATTGGCTAATGTGATGCCCGAAGAGACGCGATTGGTTGTAGTGGATGATGCTAATGAGCTCATCGATATTGCCATTCACCGTCAAAGTCGGGAAGAAATTATTAACCACATATATAAAGGCACTGTGCGCAATGTGCTGCCCGGTATGTCCGCCGCATTTGTGGACATCGGGGAAAAGCAAAATGCCTATCTGAACCTGCGTCAAGGGAAACAGACGAAGGCTATGGGAAAACTCTTTGTAGGACAGCAGATTCTCGTACAAGTGGTAAAAGAAGAAATGCTCGGCAAAGGTGCCCGCGTTAGTGCCGATGTGAGTTTGGCCGGCCGTTTCATGGTGCTTCTGCCCTATTCGGAAGGGCTTCATATCTCCAAACGAATCACCGATGACAAGTTACGTCAAACGTTGACCGATTTGGCGGCTCCCTACCAGGCGAAAGGGTGCGGATTTATACTGCGAACTGCAGCAGCTACGGCTTCAGCCTCCGATTTGCAGGCCGATATGGAGTATTTGTGGAATACATGGACGCAGCTTCAGAATCGGTTTAAAGTTGCCAAGGGCGGCACGAAGCTCTACAGTGATGCGGACTTTTGGTTCCGCGTGTTACGAGACTATGCATTTGCCGACGTAAGTGAAATTATCGTCGACGACAATGCGGCATTTGAACGACTTCAAGAATTGTTACAATTGACGAAATTGGCTGATCGAATTTCGCTGTCTCTGTATGAAGATAAGAAACCGATTTTTAAAGAGTGGCCTATTGAAGAGCAGCTCGATGCGCTTATGACCAACCGGGTGGATTTGCCGTCCGGAGGTTATTTGCAAATCGATACAACGGAAGCGTTAACTGTTATTGACGTGAATTCAGCCCATTATACCGGCAAGAGCGGTACGGCCAGCGAAGTGGCGGTACAGGTGAATCAGGAAGCGGCTCAGGTAATAGCCAAACAGCTGCGCTTGCGCGACATTGGAGGCATTATTATCTGTGACTTTATTGATATGCCGAAGAAATCGCAGCGTGAAGCCCTGCTGGAAGAATTGGTACGACTCACTAATGCTGACCGTGTTAAAACGGTGGTGTGCGGCATGACATCGCTGGGATTGGTGGAATTAACGCGTAAGAGAGAGCGTAAAGGGTTGTCATCCTTGCTCTTTGACGATTGCTCCGCATGTGGCGGTACGGGCGTATTGTTATCGGCGGAAACCGTGTATTTGCAGATTTTACGACGTATCCGGGAATTGTATCGCATGGGGCGTCTCAGCACTGATGTGCTCATTGAAGTGCATCCGGAAGTGGCGGCATATTTCACAAAATCCGTCGTGTCAGACTTGAGCAAACAAATAAAGAAAACAGTTCGTATTGAAACTACGCAGGCTATGAGTCGCGAAGCATATTCGCTATTGGCTTTAAGCGAAGACGCAGATGTGTAGACGTAGTTGCGGATGAATAAATAACGTTATGAACGTGTAAAAAATATAGATGCGAACGTAGAAGAAATCATTTAAAATGAGATGTATAACACATCTCATTTTTTTATCCCCTGGAAACTTCTCTTTAGCATTCTTAAGTATTTGTAAGTACTTTAAAGTGCTCCTAAGTGTTATTTAGGTCTTCTTTTTTAAGCCCCATAAAGTAATAAGAAAAAAATAAAAATAAAAATAAAAATAAAAATAAAAATAAAAATTCCTATTGCCAAAAACTAGAAATATCGATATAATAGTTAGGTTATATTTTGCGAGTGCAATATATGCAGATAGCATAAATAAAGAGTTAAATAGATAGTTGTAAGGTCATCAAGGAGAGGATGAGACGCCATGTCAATGTGGGAAATCGCTTTAGTAGCAATAAGTTTGGCCATGGATGCATTTGCAGTCGCCATCGCTAAAGGTCCGTGTATCAGTTACCGGGAACCTTTGAAGCGTGTGGGGATGCCTTTTTTATTTGGGCTGTTTCAGATGATAATGCCGCTAATCGGCTGGGTTATCGGGGCACAATTGTCAGATAAAATTAACAATTATGATCACTGGATTATTTTTATTTTACTGGGCTATTTGGGTGTTAACATGATTCGCAACAGTTTTAAACCTGATGATGAAGGCGAAATTATTTGTCACCTTGTAACATGGCGTGAAATGTTTGTACTGGCTTTCGCTACCAGTATTGATGCATTGGCAATCGGGATTACCTTGGCGTTCTTCTCGGTAAATGTATGGGTAGCCACTTCTACAATCGGTATCATCACCTTTGCCATATCGCTAATCGGTGTGTTCTTAGGTCAGCAGTTGGGGAAAATTCTCTCCGGCCGTGCCGAAATGGTGGGCGGTGTAGTCCTCATCCTTATCGGTTTAAAGATTTTATTACAGCATTTGGGAATTATAACAGCATCCTTGTTTTAATTGCTAAGGGGCTCACAGGTAAATCGGCTGAACTCTACACAGGTTAAGAGTTATACAGTCTATCCGATTGATTTTACAACTAAAACTCTATTAATATATATAACCGGCTATGTGCGAAAAATAGCCGGTTTTCTTATATCTTTAAATTGACAAGAATCGAAATATCATGTAAAATAAATTAGTCATAGTTTGGGTACGCCCAACTATTGCAGCCGCATGGAGAGGTTCCCAAATTTCACTCATTCCATCCGGTGTGAGAGAATACCGAATTCAGCGAGTTCGAAAACAAGGAGGTGTCACAATGTACGCAATTATTAAAACTGGTGGTAAACAATATCGCGTTGCTGAAGGCGATGTAATTACTATCGAAAAATTGGAAGCAGCTGCTGAAGAAACTGTAACGTTTGACGAAGTATTAACTGTAGTTAACGACAGTGACGTTAAAGTAGGCGCTCCACTTGTGGACGGTGCAAAAGTAACAGGTAAAGTACTTGAACATGGTAAAGCGAAGAAGATTTTAGTTTTCAAATACAAAGCAAAATCCAACTATCGTCGCCGTCAAGGTCATCGTCAGCCGTTCACAAAAGTTCGCATTGAATCCATTCAGGCATAAGTCATGATTAAGATTCAAGTAAACCGCAATGAGGCGCAGCAAATAGTAGGATGCCGAATTAGCGGACATGCCGGCTATGACGAGCATGGGTATGATATTGTGTGTGCCGCAGTTTCTGCGTTGTCTTGCACCGCCATTTTGGGCTTGCAGTCAATTGCTAAACAGGAAGGCACATATGAAAACAGCTCTGGATCATGTAATATCACACTTAGTGGTAATATTACCGAGAGCGGGCAAGCTATATTGGCTACTATGATTCTTGGTTTCCAAGAGATTGCTAAACAGTATGATGATTTTGTATCACTTAGTGAAACATAGGAGGTGAACGGAATGTTTACTTTTGATTTGCAATTATTTGCACATAAGAAAGGTGTATCCAGTACACGTAATGGTCGCGATAGCGAATCCAAACGTCTTGGCGTTAAATGCCATGATGGTTCCGTTGTAAAAAGCGGTAACATCATCGTTCGTCAACGTGGTACTCATTTCCACCCTGGCACTAATGTAGGTATCGGCAAAGATGATACTTTGTTCGCATTAGTTCCTGGCAAAGTTGCTTTCGAACGCGATGGACGTTATAACCGTAAAGTTAGCGTTTATCCTGTAGAAGCGTAAGATGAATACATAAAGGCGTGTATGTAATATATGCCTTGTAAACGGGTTCAAGATTTGATCTTGAGCCCGTTTTTTGTTGCCTAAGTTTAGGTGGTTGTTAATTGTTTATACATGGCCATATGACTTAAAAGCCGTTTATCTAATCGCAGCCATAAAGAAAATAGCTGGATACAGATGTAATTCATTTGCTAATATGTATCTATAAGGTAATGTGAGCAGCGTTTTATATCTTTCTATAATGAATTAAGCCCTATTGTATGATAGGGCTTAATTTTTTTAACCTAATAAGGTAATTAAAAATCATAATCTGTGAGTAAGAGAGTAGGAAATGTAACTTTTATATTGTAGATTATTTCTATTGCGTACAAAACATGTTTCTAAAAGAAGGGTTTGTTTAAAAATCATATATATATAAAAATGATATAGTATTAAAACATGAGAAAAATAAAGATGTTTTTTGACACAGTATTTTGAATAGATTAAAAATACAAAAATAACGCATAAAAATAAAATGCGGTATTAAGAATACAAGATGAAGAAATAGAATAATCAAATTTATCTCCAATGAATATTCGAAAGAGATTATTTTAGAAATTTGTTTAATGATAAAAGATATTGCGAATACAATTATCAAGAATGTGTAAAATTTTTACAATTACAGAAGATGAGCAATTAATGAATTGATTAAAATGCCATTTAAAAATATTCATCCTGATTAACGTCGATTTAAACGATGTATTTTTACAGTAGACATAAAAATAAGCGAGTTGATTGTTATAAACCATAAAAACAGGCAACTGAAAATTCACGAACTGAATAATTTACGGATAAAACATAGGCTTTATACTAGGAAGAGGAGAAAATACACGATTTGAAAGTCGCTCATATATCAAATAATGAAGTCTAATACTATTGCACATATGCATGAAAGGTGATAGAATGAATTATGAATTAATATGAACATATCATGAACAGATGAAAAGCATGACACATTTGGTTAGATTTGATAAGAGGCTCTTATTTATCTTTAGAGACTTAGAATTATATGTAAAAAAGATGATAATTGACCTATATTTGACTGATTGATCGTTATAAAATGCTTTAAAGTATGTAGAAAGCGGGTGTATATATACAATATTATTAATTATACATAAAAACTAGGATATTAACTTGATGAAGTAATAAAGTTTACCTCAGGTTATTGAGTGATTAAAATATTTCATCATAAATATAGACTTGGTTTTAAACTTTTTAAAAAGTGGGGCGGTACAGATATAAATTAGTGTTAGTTAAAAGTTGAGTGTTTACAGATAGTTTAGGTGTTAAATGTCTTAATCGGGGTGAGAATTAATAACCGATGTACTAAGGTTTAATTTTCTGGAATGTTTTCAATATAATTAAATCTTAATTAAATATTAAATAAAGGGTACGCAAGGTATTCTTAGTCATGTTTGTTTAAGTTGTTTGGGTTTAACAATATTAAAATTGCTTAAGGGTAATTATGTGTGGGGACGTAAAGGAGCATATAGCATGAATAAGGTGTTTAAGGTAGTGTGGAGTAAAACAAAAGGTATGTACGTAGTAGTTTCTGAATTGGCAAAGAGTCATCAGAACGGTACATCCAAACGAGTTAAGGGCGTAGTGTTGTCCGGGTTATTGGCAGCCATGTTAGTGGGCGGTTTCAGTACAGCTGATGCCAGCTTGATTACCACTGATGCAAAACAGATGGAAATAGATTTTACCAAGACTGGTCAAGCTTATAAGGCAGTTGGTTGGGACTCCGGTAATGGCGTTCAATATAAACTCTTGGTTCAAGGTGCTACTGACGGTGGCGTAGAAGTTAAAATGGGTAGCTATATGAGTGGTGGCGATAAAAAAGTATCGACTAAATCTCAGCCTGGTGCTGCTCAGATTGAAAATAAATACCAAGTTTTAAAAATAGGTTTGGACGCTGCAACACTCAAAAAGATTAATGATTCCAGCTCAAATTCTTCAACCGCACTTGAAGAATTAAAAAATATGGCTAACCGTGATCTCAGCAATTTGTCTGAAGCAGGGGAACAAAAGCTGAATGATTTGGTAAAAGGCATTAAAACAGGGTCTACGAATCTTACTGCAGGCAGCGATAATATCAAAATCGCTGAAAGTGAAAATGCTGATGGTAGCAAATCCTTTAGTGTTGATTTGAATAAAAAAGTTGACCTCAGTGCTGATGGGGCTGTTACTGTAGGTAATACTAAACTGGACAAATCAGGTTTGGTAGCCGGTGAAACTAAAGTTGGAGCTAATGGCATTGTGGTTGGCACTGCCGCTTTAACTGCCGGTGGTTTTGCCCTTGGAAACACAGTTGTTGCAGCAGACGGTTTGACTGTTGCCGGCGGTCCGTCCGTAACTTTAGCCGGTATTGATGCAGGCGGCAAAAAAGTATCTAATGTTGGTGAAGGTGCTGTGGCTGAAGGTTCTACTGACGCTGTAACAGGCGGTCAATTATTTGGCATACAAAAAGATCTTAATGATTCTATCAAAGGCGCTCAAGATACAGCTAATTCCGCACTTCAGACTGTAAGCGTTAAAGACGGTGCAGGCAATGTACTTACA
>NZ_JAGZMO010000015.1 GCF_018364065.1 Veillonella sp. | reverse complement strand
GGTGCAGGCAATGTACTTACAGTGAATAAAGACAATGCAGGCTTCGGTATCGTAGGTGCAACCGACGGCATGGTTGAAAGTAAAGTGTCCGGTCAGGACGTGGTAGTCGATTTAACAGCTGCTACAAAAGAAAAGATCAATAACGCAGCCGGTAAAGATTTAGGCAACTTGGATGACAAAGGCAAAGAAGTTATCAAAGAAGTTGTTCAAGCATCCGTTGATGTAGACGGTGGTAACAATATTAGCGTAGTTGATGCGACCGATAAAGACGGCGTTAAAACATTCACTGTTAACTTGGATAAAAATATCGATCTTGGCACAGACGGGGCCGTTGCTGTAGGTGATACCAAACTTGATAAATCAGGTTTAGAAATTGGTGCAACTAAAGTCGCTGCCGATGGCGTAAGCGTTGGCGATGCAGCGTTAACAACTGACGGCTTAGCAATCGCAGGCGGTCCTTCCGTAACTAAAGACGGCATCGATGCAGGTGGTAAAGTAGTAGGTAACCTTGGTGAAGGTGCTGTAGCTGAAGGATCCACTGATGCAGTAACCGGTGGTCAATTATTTGGCGTACAAAAAGATCTTAAAGATTCTATTAAAGGCGCTCAAGATACAGCTAATTCCGCACTTCAGACTGTAAGCGTTAAAGACGGCGCAGGCAATGTACTTACAGTGAATAAAGACAATGCAGGTTTCGGTATCGTAGGTGCAACCGACGGCATGGTTGAAAGCAAAGTATCCGGTCAGGACTTGGTAGTCGATTTAACAGCAGCTACAAAAGAAAAAATCAACAACGCAGCCGGTAAAGACTTAGGAAACTTAGATGACAAAGGTAAAGAAGTCATTAAAGAAGTTGTTCAAGCATCCGTTAATGTAGACGGTGGTAACAATATTAGCGTAGTTGATGCAACCGATAAAGATGGTGTTAAAACATTCACTGTTAACTTGGATAGAAATATCGATCTTGGCACAGACGGGTCCGTTGCTGTAGGCGATACCAAACTTGATAAATCCGGTTTAGAAATCGGTGCAACTAAAGTCGCTGCAGATGGCGTAAGCGTTGGCGATGCAGCGTTAACAACTGACGGCTTAGCAATCGTTGGTGGTCCTTCCGTAACTAAAGACGGTATCAATGCAGGCGGTAAAGTAGTAGGTAACCTTGGTGAAGGTGCTGTAGCTGAAG
>NZ_JAGZMO010000001.1 GCF_018364065.1 Veillonella sp. | reverse complement strand
GTTGTAAGTTGTAAGTTGTAAGTTGTAAGTTGTAAGTTGTAAGTTGTAAGTTGTAAGTTGTAAGTTGTAAGTTGTAATTTGTAATGAATCAACTGTCTAAGATAGCTAAAAATTATTTAAGATGATTAAAAATGTCTAAGACAGTTTAAAAATATCTAAATTTAGTTTAAAAATTAAAAGAATAGTGTAAAATTTTTTATAATTTATCAAAATTAATCAATAGTAATTGTTTGAATTACATTCCTCATTATTCCTAAATATATGGCATAATTTCTTGAAATACTATATTATGAAAGTAGTTAGTGTTATTTTTTTTTATATTTTAGGAGGGGTATGATGAGACGGTTATTAGGGATTGTTTTCATGCTTATCGCTACATTGGCTATTTTAGGATGTGGTGCTGACAGTGGCAGTAAAGACATATTTACTGAACCGGGCTTGGCGGCTAAGGCTATTGCAGAACTAAAAGAGCGACCTGAATTAAAGGGGAAAGATATTCAGATATTCAACCATGTAGTCATTATGGAGTATGAAGATATAAAAGATAGAATTGATATTCAGATTCTCGTTCCCGGAACTGATGACAAGGTTAATAATTATTTCTATCAGAAGGGTAAATGGAGTGATCCTGAACCTGATAAATATTCAGGCAATCTTGTTGTGAAAGATCATATTATACCAATAGACACTATCGACTTCAGTAAAGTTCCTGAGATTTATAAAGTGGCCGAAGAAAAAGCAAAAACGATTGAAAACGGTAAAGTTGAAAAAAGCTTAGTTTATCTTTTCGATAGTTATGAAAAACAACATAAAGCTTATATTGGAATTAAAGGGTCTAAAGAAAAATGCACGGCTATTTTTGACTCAAATGGTAATTTTTTACAATTGATAAAAGATGAGTAATAATTTAATAGCGAGTAATAACTTAATAACGAGTAATAACTTAATATGGATTTAAAGATATAGACACTTAAACTTATATTAATAAGTCCACATTTATATAAAAAACTATTGCTATTGGGAAACTCTAAATTAATTAGTCAGGAGTTAAGATAGCAATAGTTTTTTTATTTTTATTGAAGTTTTCTTTATTCATCCACTTTTTACCATTGAACTTTATAATAAGACTCAATACAATTAAAGAAAGAATATAATTTTATGTGATAAGCAAAAAGTTCTTTGGAAGGAGCGCGTGAATTATGAAAATAGCCGGTCATTCATCGTACAAAAAAGCGTTACGCTGCGTGATTTTAATGGGAACCGTTTTGACTGTGGGAAGTATTATCGGGTCAGTCGGAGCTGCAGATACTGCTAATACTACTAATATAGCCGATAAAATCAGCAGCACAGGATCTGTTCTAAATACTGCCGGTAACAGTAACGGTGGAGTAAATACTATGGATTCTTTAAATTTTGAAAATCTTACGTATGAAACACGGACGATGTCGGTGGACGGCAAAGAGATTACATTCCGAGCCTATGAAAATGTGCCATACGTTTCGAATCCGGTAGATACAACGTATCAGTCTATGAACATATATATTCCGGAGGCCTATTTCCATCAGGAAAAAGACGGCAAATACACGGCAGATACGGCGCCGATTTTCTTGCCAAACTCAGTAGGAGGCTATCGTCCGGGGAAAGCGGCTACACCGACTGTCTCCAAGAGTGGTGAACCGAATGCCGTTCTATATGCCTTGTCACGAGGCCTTGTAGTGGCGGCACCGGCTGCACGCGGTCGCAGTAATGAAACCGATGAAGGCGTGTATTATGGGAAAGCACCGGCGGCTATCGTGGATTTGAAGGCCGCAGCGGCTTATTTACATAAAAATGACGCGATTATGCCGGGTGATGCAAACCGTATAATCTCTAACGGCACCAGTGCTGGCGGGGCTTTATCATTGCTGTTGGGAGCCAGTGGCAATTCCGCGGATTATGCACCATACCTTTCCGCCATCGGTGCTGCTGATACTCGAAATGATATTTTTGCTGTTTCCGCGTATTGCCCTATAACCGATTTGGACCATGCAGATATGGCCTATGAATGGTCTTACAACGGTGTTAACTCCTATACGGGTATGCCGTCCTTTGGAGGGCAAATGGAACCGCCTGATCCTTCATTAGGCAGTGAAGTAATGCCGATGCCTGGCCCTCAACAAGGTGGTGAAACCACTGTTTTGACCGATGATGATATCCTTTATAGCTCTATGTTAAAAAATAACTTCCCAATGTATGTAAACAGCCTGAATTTGAAAGATGGGAAGGGGCAATCTTTGACGATGGATTATAAAGGGGAAGGCTCCTTTATGAACTATGCCAAATCATTTATTATTGACAGTGCAGACAAGGCAAAGGCATCCGGTACAGATATTTCCGGTGCTTCCTATTTAATATATGACACGAAAAATCCTCAGAAGATTGTTGATGTGGACTGGGCTGCTTACAATAAGGCTGTAGGCCGCATGAAAGCACCCGGTGCTTTTGACGCTCGTAACAATTCAACAGGTGAGAACAACTTATTTGGTACCGCTACGGTAGATAATCAACACTTTACGCAATTTGCCTCTGCCTATGGAGACGGTACTTCTGTTGCAGATAGCCATATTGTTAAAATGATGAATCCTCTGAATTATATTAAACCGAATGGTACTCCTGAACAGAGCGGACAAACACAACATTGGCGCATTCGCTATGGTGAACAAGATAATAATACGTCTATGGCAGTACCTCTAATCGTGGCAACACGCCTATCAAACTACGGTTATGATGTGGACTTCTCTATGCCTTGGGGCGTAGGACACTCCGGCGATTATGATCTGAAAGAGCTTTTCGACTGGATTGATAAAGTAGTGGCTGAAAAGTAAGCTTATGCGAACTTATGTAAGCTCATGTGAGCTTATAACGTTGTTTTGACAAGCGCTTTTTACGAAAATCGTTTAACGATTAATTTTAGTAGAGGTAGTTCTATATAAAGAGAAATCCCTAGAGAGTGCATTTATGTATTGTATAAATGCACTCTTTTGTGCTATAATCGTAACAATTTATTATCTTCTTTGGGGGAAGATAGGATATTGTTAAGAGAACAAAGGGGGATTTTCTATGAAACGATGGGGGGTTGCATTGATGTTAGCGGCCACATTATTAACAGGTGTATTTTCTGCCGGAGCAGCCGGCACGTCTAGCGCGGCGCAGGTATCAGCTCTTGATACAATTCAGGAACGAGGCGTTCTTCGCGTGGGTACTACAGGCGATTATAAACCATTGTCCTATTACAACAAGGATACGAATTCCTATGAGGGCATTGAAATTGATTTGGCGAATTCGTTGGCACAGGCATTGGGCGTAAAGGTGGAATTTGTGCCGACTACATGGCCCACACTTATGGAAGATACGTTAAACGGCAAGTTTGATGTAGCCATGAGCGGTATTACAAAAACGGCGGCTCGTCAGCGCGTAGCGTATTTATCTGACGGTTATATTACATTTGGTAAAACTGCTTTAATGCGCAAGGCTGATGCGGCAAAATATACGAGCTTGGACGCTATGAATCGTCCGGAAGTACGAGTGGGCGTGAACCCTGGCGGCACTAATGAAAAATTCGTCCGTCAATACTTGCCGAATGCTACTGTAACCGTGCATGACAAAAATGCAGAAATTCCGGGACTCGTGGCGAACGGAACCTTCGATATTATGATCACGGACAGCTTGGAAGCCATTCGCTATAGCCATGAAAATGAAGTATTGGGCACTCCTTTATTGGATAACTTGTTCACTAAAAACCAGTTCGGCGTTCTCATGAAACGAGACGAAGCCTTACTTAACTTCGTTAATGCGTGGCTCGCACAACAGGAATTAGAAGGCAACATTGATCGAATTGAACAGGCGCATTTGAACAGATAATAGTTTACATTGACAAATTATTTACATAGTTTTTTGGAAAAATGTTGGAAATGTCTGTAAAAATGTCCGATTTGTTGGTTTTGATATGTTGTTTTGTTGGACTAGATTGAAAACTATATAAGAGCTGAAAACAGGCTTGGGATAAGGATTTCCAAGCCTGTTTTTTATTTTTGTTCACTTCGAATACTTCCGATTTAGTATAAATATAATCTGAAACAAAAATATTTTTACTGAAACGGAAATAAAACTATTGTAAATCTTGTAAATATGTTGTAAAATACAATCAACGAATAATAAAAATGCTTTAAACTCATAAAACTCACAAAGGGGTGGTTGGTTTGGAACGAAAGCTTACAGCCGGTGAACGGTTGGACAGATTGCCGATTTCGAGATGGCACTACAAAATGTTGTTTGTTATTGGAGCAGGACTTTTTGTTGACGGTATTGATAATTATATGGGCAGTGCTGTTCTATCGGAACTGATTCAGATAGGCTGGTCCACCAATTATCTCAATGCAGCATTTATCTCATTCACGATGCTTGGTTTGTTTTGTGGCAGTTTACTTACCGGATATGTTGGTGATCGGTATGGACGTAAATTTGCGTATCAGTTAAATCTCTTAATCTTCGGTATAGCCGGAATCATCGGAGCCTTCGCTCCCAGTATGGAAATTCTTATAGCCTGTCGGTTTGTAATGGGCATAGGCTTAGGGGCAGAAATTATTGTTGGTTTTGGTATGTTTGCCGAAATGGTACCGGCTAAAGTACGAGGCAAGTGGTCATCGTATTTGTCATTAATCGGCAATTTAGCGGCACCGGTTGGAATGTTACTTTGTTACTTAATCATTCCGGCGTTCGGTTGGCGAGTGATGTTTTTTATAGGTGGAGCCTTGGCCTTGTTAGTGTGGTTCCCGAGACAACATATGCCGGAATCACCAAGATGGCATGAAAGTAAGGGCCATCGCCTTCAATCCGATAAGATTTTAGAATCCATTGAAAAAGAGATTGAAGATGAAAAAGGAATCATCTTATCGCCATATACAAGCAATCGAAGCCCATTTGAAGCAGTGGCAGTAAAAAATACATTCGGTTGGAAAGATTTGTTTGTTGGAGAAGTATTAAAGAGAAATATCATCGCTTCGGTTTGTTTAGTGGCTATGAATACGTTGATATATACAATCATCAACTGGCTGCCTACCATATTTGTTCATCAAGGCATCAGCGTTATGAAGTCAGTAGGTATGGTAACACTCATGATGATGGGAGCACCACTGGGGGTTATCATCTCAGCGTACATTTCCGATAGATACTCTCGAAAATATGTGGCAGTTACTTTATTAGTGTTAATTTCTGTAATGTGTTATATATATTCAGCTCAGACTGAGGATTACCTCATTATGGCGAGCGGTTTTGTAATGACAGTACTTATTTATTTCTTTGTTTGTTTCGTATGTTCTGTATATGTACCTGAATTGTTCCCGACGGAAATTCGATTGAGAGGCATGGGTTTCTCCAATGCGGTAGGACGATTCAGCGCCGTATTATCACCATATGTGGTGGCGTGGTTAATTACAGATCATGGTATTCACAGTGTCTTTTATGTACTTACAGTATTTTTATTAATATGTGCGGCTATTATTTACTTCGTTGGGATTGAAAGTAGAGGTAAATCGTTGGAAGAGGTGAATGAATACGCAGTGCTAAATAAGTCCTAATCGGACAAGTTTACACGAAGGAAATAGATAGCGGTTAAATAGAGGTATTAATCACAAAGTGCATAGGTATTAAGAAATTTTAAAATAAGAAGGAGTTGGCAAGTATGAAAGCATTAGCAAGATATGGGAAAAGTTTTGGCGGGTATCGTATGATTGATGTTCCTGAACCTACATGTGGTCCTGAAGACATTATTGTAGAAATTAAAGCAGCTGCGATTTGTGGCGCTGATATGAAACACTTCCGTGTAGATAACGGATCTGATGAATTCAACTCTATCCGCGGTCATGAGTTTGCCGGTGAAATCGTTAAAGTCGGTGAACAAGTTAAACATTGGAAAGTGGGACAACGTATTGTATCCGATAACAGCGGTCACGTTTGCGGCGTTTGCCCATCTTGCGACAGCGGCGACTTCCTTACTTGCCGCAGCAAAGTAAACTTAGGTCTCGACAATAACCGTTGGGGTGGCGGCTTTACTAAATATTGTAAAATTCCTGGTGAAATTTTACGCATTCATCCACATGCAATCTGGGAAATTCCTGAAAATGTAAAATACGAAGAAGCTTGCGTAATGGATCCAATTTGTAACGCTTACAAATCCATCGTACAACAGTCACACTTTATGCCGGGTCAAGACTGCGTAGTATTCGGTACAGGTCCTCTTGGTTTATTCTCCGTACAAATTGCTCGTTTAATGGGTGCCGTGAATATTATCATGGTTGGCTTGGAAGAAGACGTAAAAGTTCGTTTCGGCGTAGCAAAAGAATTGGGCGCTACTCATTGTATTAATGCATCTAAAGAAGATGTAGTGGCACGCTGCCATGAAATCAGCGGTGGCCGTGATAATATCAGTCTTGTTGTTGAATGCTCCGGCGCTAACATTGCTTTGAAACAGGCTATTGAAATGGTTCGCTCCAATGGCGAGATCGTTCGTGTAGGTATGGGTTTCAAACCTCTTGATTTCTCCATCAACGCCATTACTGAATGGAATATCAGCATTATCGGTCACATGGCATATGATGCAACTTCCTGGCGTAATGCAATGCGTCTTTTGGCAGACGGCAAAATCCAAGTGCAGCCAATGATTACACATCGCATCGGCTTATCTGAATGGGAAAAAGGCTTTGAAGCAATGGCCAATAAAGAAGCCATTAAAGTAATCATGCATTATGATTTTGACTAATTAATTTAATAAAAAGGGATAAATATTATGACAGAACTAAAAAGACCGAATTGTGGTGCTCGACTCGACCGATTGCCTGACTCCGGATGGCATTGGTCAATGTTTGGAATGGTTGCCTTTGCCTTATTAGTTTGTTGGAGTAATGCGATTGGCGGCCTTGTATTAGCACAACTAAAAACATTGGGATGGACCAATAACAGTATTAGTGCCATGTTTGTAGCGCTGACTACGGCCGGTATGTTCCTAGGCGCTTTGGTAGGCGGTATTATAGGTGATAAAATCGGACGTAAAAATGGTTTCCTCTTATTCGAAGCCATTCACATTATTTCTATGATCGCCGGTGCCTTGTCACCGAATATGACCTTCTTAATCGCGTGCCGCTTTGTTATGGGCTTCGGCTTAGGGGCTTTGCTGGTTACCTTGTTTGCAGGTTTTACAGAATATATGCCGGCTCGTAACCGCGGTACTTGGTCCAGCCGTGTATCCTTTATCGGCAACTGGTCATACCCGGTATGTTCACTGATTGCCATGGGGATTGTATTAGTTGTATCGCCTGAAATGAACTGGCGTGTCCAATTTGTAATTCCTTCCATTTTATCCTTAATTGCAACAATTATTGCGTATAAGAAATTCCCTGAATCTCCACGTTGGCTCGAATCAAAAGGCCGCTTTGAAGAAGCGGAAAAAATCATGAGTGCCATCGAAGCAAAAGTAGAAGCTGACAAAGGCATTAAATTGCCTCCTGTAGCTGATACAGTTGACGAAGTGCAGCATAACCTTCCATATAGTGCATTATTTAAAGGGGCATTATTTAAACGAGTTGTTTTGGGATCCATGGTTTTAATCGCTATGAACGTTGTACAGTATACACTGATTAACTGGCTGCCAACTTTATTCATGGCCCAGGGAATCAATCTTAAAGATTCTATCGTATTAAATACGATGAGTATGTTCGGTGCTCCTACCGGTATATTTATCGCCATGTTTATCATGGACCGCCTGCCTCGTAAGGTTATGGGCGTAGGGCTTCTGGTAATTATCGCTGTTCTTGGTTATGTATATTCCTTACAGACCAGCATGACAATGATCAGTATTATGGGCTTATTCCTCATCATCTTCGTATACATGTTTGTATGTTATGCATCAGCTGTATATGTACCTGAAATTTGGCCGACTGAGGCAAAATTGAGAGGGTCCGGCTTGGCAAATGCGGTAGGTCGTATCAGCGGTATTATTGCACCGTATGTAGTAGCAACCTTATTAGACAGTATGGGTGTAACCGGCGTGTTCTTGTTCCTGAGTGGTGTATCGATCGTAGTAGCATTGTCCATTGCAGTGCTTGGTATTGAAAGTCGAGGCGCTTCCGTAGAGCAGATCAGCGTAGCTAAATAGATAGCGTTGCCGGGGCATGAAAGAGTCCTTGCTCCGGCAAACATTTTCCAAAGAGAATTGAAAAGAGGAAAAAACTATGAAAAACACAAAAGCAATTTTAGAAACTCCGGGCAAAATGGTATTTAAAGAAGCAGCAGTACCTGAACCTAAGAACGATGAAGTATTGATAAAAGTTGAATATGTAGGTATGTGCGGTTCCGATATTCACGGCTTTGAACACGGTCCGTTTATTCCACCAAAAGATCCAAATCAGGAAATCGGTTTAGGTCACGAATGTGCCGGTACAATTGTTAAGATTGGCCCTCAAGTAAAGCACTTAAAAGTTGGTGACAGAGTTGCTATTGAACCGGGCGTTCCTTGCGGAAAATGCCGTTTCTGCCGCGAAGGTCACTATAATATTTGCCCTGATGTGGATTTCATGGCTACACAGCCTAACTATCGCGGTGCGTTAACTAATTATCTTGTACACCCTGAAGCATACACATATAAATTACCTGATTCTATGAGCACTATGGAAGGGGCCCTTATCGAACCGGCTTCTGTAGGGGTTCATGCAGCTATGATGGGTGATGTAAAACCGGGCAAAAAAATTGTTATCCTCGGTGCAGGCTGCATCGGTCTCATGACTTTGCAAGCTTGTAAAGCTTTAGGGGCTACACAGATTGTAGTTGTTGATGTAATCGAAAAACGTTTAAATTTTGCTAAGAAATTGGGCGCGATGGAAGTAATTAACGGTAAAACCGAAGATACTGTGGCACGCACTCATGAAATCTTGGGCGAATTGGGAGCCGATATTGTATTTGAAACTGCCGGTTCCGCAATTACAGCCGCTCAAGCTCCACTCATTGTAATGCGTGGCGGTAAAATCATGATTGTAGGCACAATTCAAGGTGACACCCCAATTAACTTCCTTAAAATAAATCGTGAAGTGTCGATTCAAACAGTATTCCGTTATGCTAACCGCTATCCGGTAACTATCGATGCTATTGAGTCAGGAACTTTTGATGTAAAATCTATGGTTACTCACATTTACGACTACAAAGATACACAAAAGGCGTTTGAAGACTCATTGAATTTGAAAGCTGATATTATTAAGGCCGTTATTAAGATTGACGAATTATAAGAGTGAGTCCCTATGTTGAACCATTCCCTTTATATCCTCGAATACACTTTGGTTCGGCGTAGGACAATCGATTAGAAATGTCAGTTTAATAATTAATTAAAATATACAGCGCACAGGTATAGCAAATAAGGAGACGATAGTATGTTAGCAAATATTAAATACTGGGAAGAAAAAGCACAAGCAGGCAAATATGCAATTCCTCACTTCAATGTGTGGAATGCAGAAATGTTGATGGGCGTTATTGACGCAGCCGAAGAATTACGAGCACCAATTATCATTTCTTTCGGTACAGGTTTCGTAGGGAATACTTCCTTTGAAGATTTCTCCCACATGATGGTATCCATGGCTGAAAAAGCTACAGTTCCTGTAATTACTCACTGGGATCATGGCCGCAGCATGGAAATCGTTCAAAATGCGTACAATCATGGCATGAACTCTGTAATGCGCGATGCATCCGCTTACGATTTAGAAACAAACATTAAATTGACCAAAGAAGTGGTTGATTACTTCCATATGCGTGGTGTTCCTGTTGAAGCGGAATTGGGTCATGTTGGTAATGAAACAGTATACGAAGAAGCGTTGGCTGACTACATTTATACAAATCCTGATGAAGCAGCTGAATTCGTGGAACGTACAGGTTGTGACTCTTTAGCGGTAGCTATCGGTAATCAGCATGGTGTATATACTTCTGAACCACAAATTAACTTTGATGTACTAAAACGCGTAAGAGATGCTGTATCTATTCCATTAGTACTTCATGGCGCATCCGGTATCAGCAATGAAGATGTGCGTAAGGCTATTGAATTAGGTATTACAAAAGTAAATATCCATACAGAACTTTGCCAGGCAGCTATGGACGCTGTTCGCGAAAATACGAACAGCACATTCTTGGAATTAGAACGTGCAGTGCGTCAGGCAGTTAAACAAAGAGCTATGGAAAAAATTAAATTGTTCAAAACTGACGGAAAGGCTGATGAAGCGTGATTGATGTAATTTGTGCAGGCGCTGCCATAGTAGATATTTTACTGCGTCCCGTCGATAAAAATATATTTGATGCCGACTCGTATCCTCTCGATTCCATTGGAATGACACTGGGAGGGGATGCGCTGAATGAATCGACAATTATTTCCCGCTTGGGTAAAAAAGTTGCGCTCATGGCTTTAGTCGGTAATGATCCGGCCGGTGCATTTGTTCGTGAAGCCTGTGAAAAAGAGGGCATTGATACTAGTTCTGTCGTTGTTGACGATACTATTGATACATCTATCAATATCGGATTGGTAGCAGCTGATGGCGAACGAACTTTTGTAACAAATCGCAATGGCAGTTTATGGAAAACAAATATTGAACATATAGATATGAACCGTTTTAAAGAGGCCAAGATATTATCCTTAGCCAGTATCTTTAACTCTCCATTATTGGATGGCAAGAGCTTAGAAATTATTTTTAAAGCAGCCAAAGATGCGGGTCTTACTATATGTGCTGATATGATAAAACCTCGTCTTGGCGAAACACTGGCTGATATTAAAGGGGCTCTGTCATATGTAGACTATATTTTCCCTAACTTTGAAGAGGCAAAATTGTTGACCGGCGTTGAAACGGAAGATGAGATTGCAGATACGTTTTTAGCCTGTGGCGTAAAACATGTAGTGTTAAAAACAGGTAAAAAAGGTTGTTTCGTAAAAGGACAAAATATGGCAAACCACGTTCCATCGGTAGCAGGTATCACGGCTATTGATACAACCGGTGCCGGTGATAATTTCGCATCAGGTTTTATTACCGCTTTATTAGATGGTAAATCCATTGAAGAATGTGCTAAATTTGCTAATTCCACAGCAGCCGTATCTGTTCAAAGTTTAGGCGCTACTACAGGTGTTCAAAATCGTGAGCAGGTAGAAGCGGTATACAATACTTACAGTAAATAACAATATTTCAGGTCATAGTGACAGGAGCGGGAGATAGAGAATGGATAAAATTAAATTAGGATCAACGGACTTACAAGTGTCTCGAATGGGTCTTGGTACCTGGTCAATCGGTGGCGGCCCGGCTTGGGGCGGTGATAAGAATCTTCAAGACTGTATCGATACAATTCAAGGAATTTTGCCATTAGGTATTAATTTGGTAGATACAGCACCGGGATACAACTTCGGCGCCAGCGAACGAATCGTTGGTGAAGCTCTTAAAGGAATGAACCGTGAAGAAGTTATTGTAATTACTAAATGTGGTATTGTATGGGATAAAAAAGGCAGCTTATTTAATAAAGTAGGCGATACGCAGCTTTATAAGAACTTGTCTAAGGAATCCATTCGCGAAGAAATTGAACAGAGTTTGGAACGTCTTCAATTGGATTACGTTGATGTATATATGACGCATTGGCAATCGGTTGAGCCATACTTCACACCAATTTCGGAAACTATGGAAGTTCTTAATGAGTTAAAAGCAGCCGGTAAAATCAAAGCTATCGGGGCCGCCAATATTTCTCCTGACCAAATCAGAGAGTATATGAAATATGGCGAACTTGATATCGTTCAAGGCAAGTACAGTGTACTTGACCGTGCTATTGAAGAAGACTTGTTCCCTGTTTGTCAGGAATATGGCATTACCTTACAAGCATACTCTCCATTGGAACAGGGCCTCTTGTCCGGTACATTCCCACGAGATTACAAGCCTATCGGCGCACAATGCAATAAGAAATGGTTCCAGCCAGATAAAATGCAAAAAGCTATGGATATGATGGATGCGTGGAAACCGTTGTGTGAAAAATACAATTGCACCATTCCAACATTGGCACTTGCATGGATTTTGGCACAAGGTGACTTTATTACTATCCTTAATGGAGCCAATACAGTACCGCAATTGGAAGAAAATGCGAAAGCATTGAATATTTCCTTATCAAAGGCTGATGCGGATTTAATGAGAGACTTAGCCATTGCAGCGGATAAATAAGATTTAATGTTAAATACTGTCGTAATTTATACAAGAAATGTTGATATACCAATATTCACTTGATATAATAACGGTAGAAGTTATCAATAAAATCCGTTGTTTTGTTGAACAACGGATTTTATTTTGATACAAAGGGAGGTGAGCGCTACATGCGTGGTAAAGATCGAATAGAGCAAATTATGGAAACTCTGGAGAGTGAAAAAAGTGTTAATGTAACCGCATTGAGTGAGCGCTTTAATGTTACTGAAGAAACAATCCGTCGAGACTTAAATAAATTGTCAGAAGAAGGCCTTGTAACGCGAACCTATGGTGGAGCAGTGTTGAACCAGTCCCCGGCGTATGAATCGAACCATTTTTACAAACGGATGGCCAGTTTTAGTGAAGAAAAGCGTATGATTGCGCTAAAAGTATTGCCACTGTTAGAAAATAAAACTAGCATTGCCGCTGATTCGAGTACGACTGTATTAGAAGTACTGCGATTATTAAAGGACCGTCAGGACTTAACCTTGTTGACGAATTCTACGGAAGCGCTTTCAGAATTAGTGGACTCAAAAATGACGATTATGTCTACAGGTGGTATATTTAATCCTCAAACTATGTCATTACAAGGTGTGGTAGCAACACAAACGATTGAAAACTATTCATTCGATACATTACTTATCAGTTGTGCAGGGCTGGATAAAGAGCGCGGTGCATTGGACTCCAATGAATTTGAAGCGCTTACGAAGCTGGCTATGCTAAAACGAGCTGAGCAGGTAATTATGTTGCTGGATCACAGCAAATTTGATAAACCGGCGTTTTTACGATTAGCTGACTTTTATCATATTGATATTTTAGTCACTGACAAACGCCCTTCCGATGACTGGATGGATTTCTTCCAGAGAAATGATATAAAGATCATTTATTAAAAAAGCAGGTTGAAACATTGTTTCAACCTGCTTTTTATTTTCTTTATGCTTTGATTTACTTTGTATCTAGTGAGTAGTACAATAACAATAAAATGAGTGCAATTCTGAAGGTTAAAAGACGGTTGGAATTGATGAAGAGGAGAGAATCATATGGAAAAAGAGGATACTACGTACTCGCTAGAATTGGCAGAACTGAAGGATGTTTCTGTATGTTATGAGATTATTGAAGATGGCCGTGCGTTTCAGCAAGAGCAAGGGTTTATACAGTGGACGGAGAAGTATCCCAATCGTGATACGATTGTAGAGGATATACAACGACAAAAGGGGTATGTGCTTAAATCTGATCAGGATATTTTAGGGTACATGCTCATTGATTTTGACGGCGAGCCGGCGTATGACACGATTAAGGGGGCTTGGCGAAGTGATGCACCTTATGGAGTAATCCATCGTCTGGCTTTCAGCAAAAAGGCGCGCGGAAAGGGCATAGCTCATAAGGCCTTTGCACTGATTGATGAAATGTGCCTCGCTCATAATGTGCCATACATCCGCATTGATACGGGATTCCAAAATAAAAGAATGCAGCATATTTTGGAGAAAAATGGCTATGTTAAGTGTGGAAGCGTAATTTTCCAAGGCGGAGAGTTTTTAGCTTACGATAAAATCTTATAAGTTGGGGCTTATAGGACATTTTGAGATGGTTTTTAGACCGATACGATGAGTATATATCTAGTCGTATCGGTCTTTTATAATTTATATAAATCGTATCAGTCTTTTATAATTTAAACAAAAATAAAATTTACGCAAAAAAATATTCCTCTTACCGTTTCTTAATCAAATGATTGAGAACTGTAGAGGAATATCTTTTTTATTTCAGTGATTCTTTTAATTCTAAGTATTTCTGCGTATAATACGGCTTCATTTGCGACTCTTGCAAGTCACCGCCATAGGATCGGCGGCTGATGACGATGATTGGCGGGCTCTGAATGCGTTTGGCCACGGCCATGCCGGACTGCATGTTCCACCAACGTTCCAGGTCAGCAACAAAAGCTTCGCTCGATTTGAAATAAGTAGAGATCGGATTAGACAATTGTAGGACGTCTTCTAAGCGATTTTCTATATAAGCGCTTAGCACATCTTCCGGCGTCAATCGATTCCAAGGTTCGATAAAGGAGCGGAAGAGGCGGTCATGGTATTCATATTGCAACGGATCGCCTTGTCCTTTAGTGATGTCTTGCGAGTCAGATAGTTCAGCACTAGGAATAACGGAGATGGTCCCTTGCGGAATGACTTCGCGTTTATAAACAACTTCGTTTAAGTAGTGGGCCAGTTCGTACATTTGGAATTTCCACAAGTCCCCGGTAGCAGCGAGGAAGCCGGCCATATCGCCGTAAAGTGTGGCGTAACCGATGGAGAGTTCAGTCTTGTTGCCATTGCAAGTGAAGGCGCCACCTAAACCGGCCGCAATGCCTGCTAAAATACGGGATGAGCGATCGCGAGCCTGAATGTTTTCTTTTACAAAGGACGAAATATTTAGCGTTTCACTTCCATGAGGGCTGACAAATTCAAGTGCGCTCAATTGCTCTGTAGTCAGCTCCAAACTGTCCTGTACAGGGCAAATAGCGTATGGGCATCCTAAGTTAGTCGCTAAATCGCGGGCCAGATCTTTGGTCATGGTTGAGTTGAAACGAGACGGCATATTTACTAAATACACCTGACTTGGAGGTAATACGGATGCATAGAGGGCAGCGTTTACAGCGGAATCAATACCGCCGGATGCGCCGATAACTACTTTTTTAATACCTGTTTGTTCCAAGAATTTTGTTAAACCGAAATGAAGGGCCTTATACACTTGCTCTACTTCGCTCCGGGTAGATTCAGAGATGGCGGTAGTAGTTTTTGCGCCAAACGAATTAGCAGCATTCGCTACCAAAGTATTTGAGCTTCGCAAAACACTATAGGAATCATTTTTTCCGGGCAGTATAACAGCTTTTATAGCGCCCTCAAAGGCAGGTAATTGTTCGGCGATGCTTCCATCAGCACTGTAATAGGTTGATTGACCGTCAAAGGTGCAAATGGATTTTCCGTTATTCTGGATACCTACAGCGTTGATGTAGAAAATCGGTATGCGCATTTCGCGAGCTCTGTCTTGAAAGAGTCGATGGCGTCGTTCATTTTTACCCAATGTAAATGGTGATGCTGAAATATTGATAAACGCATTAATCGGCATGTCTGTTTTTAGGCTTTTAGCATATAAAAGCTTAGTCGGGGACAGACTGTAGTTATCATCCCAACTGTCCTCACATAATAATGGCGCTATGTTATATCTTTTTCCGTCCTTATTGGAGAGTGTAACGATGCTCAACATATCTTGGACAGAGCGGTTTTCTTCAAAGGCTATATCTCGCAAATCAGTGAAATACCGGGCTTCGTTGAAGAAGCGATAGTTTGGTGATAATGTTTTAACGATAAACGGATAGGTACTGTGGGACGGCTGCACCAATTGACCATGCTGGGCAATATAGATGGCGTTAAATTTGCGAACCCGTCCGTCCATGTTTTTAGAATTCCGGTCAACAGCCACATTGCCGAAGATAATGGCTAAATCGGAGGAAGCCTTAATTACTTCTTCGCCGAAACGGAGACATTCATCGACAAAGGCAGGCTGATCCCAAAGATCGCCAATCATGTAACCGCTGATGGCCATTTCAGGTAGTACTAATACATCAAGG
This sequence comes from Veillonella sp., assembly GCF_018364065.1. GTDB lineage: Bacteria > Bacillota > Negativicutes > Veillonellales > Veillonellaceae > Veillonella_A. The sequence continues at coordinate 406,121 of NZ_JAGZMO010000001.1, read as the reverse complement.
CGCAAGGCTTTGGCGTATTGGATAGCTTGTAAAATGGTTGTTTTGTTTTTAGATGGATTGCCGGGCACAATTTCAATTTGCCCCATACCGATGCGTATCATGTAAGCTCCTCTTCGTTAGTAACATGTTTGTTGACAGTTTTGATTCATATAAAATGATGACAGAAACGACATTGAAACAGCGATAGATTTGAGGTTCTCTTAGACTGTCAGTTTTGGTCTTATTGCTTTGATTATTTTTCAGATTTTGCTTATTGTTTCTACTATTCCTCAGATTTTGCCTTAAAGTTTTATTAAATATCAGATTTTGCTCTAATGCTTATTATTCTTCAGATTTTACCTTATTGTTCCTGCTGTTCTTCTTGCTTATTAGATATGATATTTTTCACACGCTGTGAATCTGTAATAAAGAAGGTGGCGATTAAGGCGAGCCAACAAATAGGGTTCAAGGTTAACCAAGCAGTTTTTAGGCTATATATATCCCCCAATTTACCGATAAGCGGTGCTACGATACCGCCAAGGGTGATACCTACGCCAAGGGTAATACCGGAGGCAAAGCCGATATTTTTGTTTAAGTAATTCTGCCCTAAAATAACGATTGGACTATATTGTAGGAAAATACCGAAGCTCAATGGCAGAATTAGTGCCATTGAGAGCCAGTAGGAATCGCTTAGTGTAAATGCCAACATGAGTGGCAACAGGCTGATATAGCTGTAGCGAATGACTTTTACATAGCCGATGCGGTCAGACAAGGTACCGCCCAGAAGTGTTACGATAACGCCGCAGATGAAGAAGGCGGACAAGGCAAAGTTGGCTGATGCGGTAGTTTGTCCCAAATGGGTGATCCAATAAATCGGAATGAATGTATTAAGTACGGCGAAACAGATAGAGCGGGCCGCAATGATAAGGAAGAGAATGTTAAAGCTCTTCCAATCGTTGGTGGCAGTACCTTCACGACGTTTGGCCGCTTTCTTTTCACGTTCTTTTACCTGCTTATATGGGGCGGTTGCGATATAAACAGTAACCGTAATAACAGCGATTATGGCGAACATAATCAATGTTTTAGGTCCCCAGATATAAGCTGTGCTGGCCAGCATTGGTCCGATGGCAAATCCGGCCTGACCACCTACTGAGAAGTAGCCCATGATTTTACCGCGTTGTGCACCGGATACGGCATTTACCCAGCGAGCCGCTTCCGGATGGAAGAGGGCGGAACCGAGGCCGGCAATCAAGGCGCAGAGTAAAATCGCTTCATAACTGCTTACAAATCCGAGCATGGAAATGCTGAAACCACAGATTAGAATCCCCAGTGGAATACTTTGCCAAAATGTTTTTTTATCGGCCAGATAACCGAAGATAGGTTGTGCTATGGATGCGAAAGCGGTGTTACAGAATATGATGAGTGCCGCCTGTTCGTAAGACAGATTATAGGTCGATATAAATAAAGGCAGTAATGCCGGTAGAGAACCTTGCGCCGTGTCGTTAATCATGTGACACACTGACGGTAAATAGGTCAATGTTTTTTGTAATAATGATGGAGTCGTTGAGGCCCCGTTAGAACTTAAATTAGAACTCATAAAAAAACCTCACTTCACTATGTATTATAATTATATATTTTATACCTTATAATGCTTTTATTACAAGAATTTCATAGCATATTAAAGGGAATAAAGTGTGAGATTTTTAAACCGGCACTTCGCTATGAAATCTTTTAATGATTTTACGGACTCATATTATGATGAAACAGCACATAATACATGGTATGATGTAGGTGTTGGAATGAAACGTAGAGTGATCGAGAAAAGGAGTAAAAGGAGTACTATGGCAACGATTTATCTGATTCGGCATGGTGAAAGTGCTGCGAATGCGGGACTTAAAACATTTGATACAGCCACCATACCTTTGACACCATTAGGAAGAACACAGGCGGCAGCTGTTCCTGACAGATTACCGAAACAGCTTGATTATATTATTTATTCAACCTATTTGCGCACGCAGGAAACGGCACAGCCTACCATCGCTATGCACCCTGATGTGCCGGTAGAGGAATGGGCCGCTGTAAGGGAATTTACATATTTGGATCCGGCAAAGTGTAATGCCACCACATTAGAAGAACGCCGGCCTATGGTAGATGCATTTTGGAGTGCCATGAATCCTAATTTACAGGAAAGCCCTGAAGTGGAGTCATTTGCACAGTTTATTGAACGGGTTAAAGAAAGTCATGAGTTGTTGTACGATGAATTTGGCGGCACCAATCAGAATGTGGCTCTTTTTACACATGCGTTATTTATGAAGGCCTTTTTCCAGGTTCTCGAAAAACCGCGCGCATCCGTGCAGGAGCTAATGGAGACATTTTTTGATTGTCCTGTAATATATAATTGCGATATTTTTAAACATACGGTGTAGGGAACCGGTTACGATTGAATGCGCGAATAGCTCATTTACGAATAATTAGTTTTTTTGTATACAGGTAATTCGGTGTTTAGTTAGGGAGAGCGCATGGCTTTTATTATTAATAAACTATACGATTTTAATGAGAATGAACTGGCACAAACCATAGGTGTTTTACGGGTATATAAGTTAGAGAATTTGTTAGCTACCCAAACGACAAAACTCAGCAATTCAATTTTTAATAAATTTTCGAAAAATAAAAGGGCTGTAGAGTCAGTTGAAGAGAAGCTGGCAAAAGAAGTTGTGTCATTACGTCATTATCCGAAAGAAACATTAATTTCTATGATGATTAATGAAATAACGAAGCGGATTACAGGACTTACTATAACATCAGGGCTTGATGATTTGGTGGCAGACTCAGTGCGCCAAGGGACGCATCATATAAAGTTACGACTGCAAAGTGATGCGTATCTTGCAGAAAAATGGGAGAAACATCTCATAGACTTTATCAGCGAATACAAAAAGTTTGATATGGATTTACCTTATAGACGACGAGCGGACATGATTGTGGAAGCCGTGGGCAATGAAAACATGGTTCGCATGCAAAAAATGGCCAAAAAACAATCTTCCCGCGAGCAAAAAGCAACGGAAGAGGCTATGGATAAAGTCTTGAAGGACTTACCGGAACATCAAAGACAGGCGTTAAAAGAAACCTTTAATTTGAATGAACTATCAGGTAAAACTGTGCGCCGCGTTATGGCCAGTATGGGGCCGTTTGCATTGGGAAATTTGGGTGGATTTGGCACCTATATGGCCCTTTCTACATTAATGCATACCGTGTTTACTACTATGTTGCAGATAACGTTGCCCTTTGCCGCTTATACATCAGCAGCCGGTGCGATGAGCGTGTTTTTGGGACCGGTCGGCTTTTTAGCATCTTTTGCGTGGGGCTCTTGGAGAATAACTAAAGACAGAAAAAAACTGTCTGCCGATCTATTGAGTAATATTTTCTCTGATATAGCTCTCAGACAAGGCAAATCGTTTATGCCGCCTGAGGAATCTTTAGCGCAGTGGACCAGTGATGCCGCATTGGCTCAAAAGATTCATGTGGATACTACCTTCAGTGAAGCAAAAGTTATCATTCAAGGTAATAAGCTGGTTATCGACCGGGACGAATGGGAACGCGTAAAAAAGGACAACAAAGAGAAGGCTGATTTAAAGGAAAAAATTGCTCTTAAAGAATTGAACGAAGAGTTTGAGCAATTTAAACAATCTTCTGTCTCAAAAGAAGAGCTTGAAAATATTGTGGCTGCTTTTGAAGTAAAAATGGATACTGTCAAAGTACAGGCTAAGCACAATCAGGAACGTATGGAAGCGGAACTTAAGAAAGCTGAGGAGCGGCAAGCAAAGGAACTGGATAAAAAGAATAAAGAGATTCAAGCGTATAAGGATGAAAGTGAGAAAAAAAGCCGGCAGCTTTCAATTGCGGAAGAAAAGAATCGACGGAATGATGAAGCGCGCAGGGCGTCTGAAGCGGAAAAGAAATCGCTAAGAGAACAGTTAAATAAATCACAAAAAGAAAACGAAGAAAAAGACAGAATAAATAGAGAACAGGCCAGAATTAATAAAGAGCAGGCCGAGATTAATAAGAAGCTGCAAAATGAGCTTGATAATTTGCATGAGCAAATTGTGGCGAAAGATAATACGCTCTTAGGGATAAAAAATGTACTGACAAAATTTGCCCAACAGATAGGCGCTCCTATTGATGCTGTAGCGGGATGGGACGATTACGAAAAACTCCTTTTTAAAGCCCTTCAAGATCTGCAGGATGCGGAGATAAAGAAAGATAGGAACAAGGAGAAGCAAAAAGAAAAATTGCGACTTAAATTGAAAAAGCGCTATGATTGCCTTGATGATGAATCTATCAACCAATTGCAGCTGGGAGAATTTCTATTTAACAACCATAAAGATAGCGAATATATGGACTTTTCTTTTTTGCTCATGTCCTATGGCAAATGCCTTGAAAATGTGTTGAAGAAATATTTATATCTTCATAGAGAAATTGGTGAAAACGATAAGAGCACATTGGGCAAGCTGGTTTTACTTCTTGAAGAACGATTAAAAGCTGATAAAGCAGCGTTAGATAAGTTGGATAAATTTGTAAAAATTCGCAATGACGCAGTACACGATGCGAAAGGAATTGATCGTAAGCTTATGCTTAAGGCGCGAAACTTATTGTTTAATATGGATGACGAAATAAACGGGAATAAATACATCCTAGACTATATTTATAGCCGAATGTATTGCCGGCCATAAATGCCATACATTATATTGCTGATATATGTGTAACATAGAAACGCTTGCCATAGTATTTTTCGCTACAGAAAATTTTGTTGTACGCTATTCAAAAAGCATGTAATTTTCTAGTAAAAACCGAGTAACCTACAGGTTTATTCATACAATTTCCTCATAACATATGTTATAATATGTGTACTAGTGCATGTAAGTCATGCTTAACTAACAGAGACAGTTATGGCTGTGATCATATGAAGAGGAAATAATTAATCAATGAATATAGTTTTAAGTACATTAAACTCAAAGTTTATACATTCGTCCTTAGCCCTTAGATACTTAAGGGCTTACGGGCGTACGCGCGGACAGGCATATGAGATAGTGGAATACACTATCAATATGCCTGTTTTAGATATAATAAGCGATATTACGGAGCACGAAGCGGATGTGATCGGCTTTGCCTGTTATATTTGGAATATTGACATGACCCTGCATGTGGCGTCGCTGTTAAAATCGATTAAACCGGAGCTTACCATTGTGTTGGGCGGTCCGGAAGTGAGTTATACGGCACGACGCATTTTGGAACGGCACCCTTACATTGACTATATTGTGCAAGGCGAAGGGGAAGAAGTGTTTACCAACTTTGTGGAACGTCTTCAAGCAGGACGTTCGCCGTTTGAGCCTTCTGTGGAAGGCCTGCTGGGGCGCAACCGTATGACCGATACGATTGAAGGTTCGGAAACTGTTGCGGAAGTAAAGGATCTGAGCACGATTCCTTTCCCCTACGAGGAAGGGGATATGGATGATTTGGAACATAAGATTATGTATTACGAATCATCGCGCGGTTGTCCGTTTTCTTGTCAATATTGCCTATCAGGTAATGCGAACACGGTCCGCTTTTTTCCATTGGAACGAACTCTTGAAGAGTTGCAATGGTTTATTGATCACAAGGTGAAGCAGATAAAATTCGTGGACCGTACATTTAACTGTGCCGCTCATCATCACATTCCCATTATGGAATGGATCAGCGCCGCCGATACAGCAACAAATTTCCACTTGGAAATGGAGCCGGTTCTCATGGGACCGAAAGAGGTGGAATTGTTGAGTAATTCGCCGAAAGGGCGCATGCAGATTGAAGTGGGCGTGCAAAGTACGAACCCGGATACGTTAAAAGCGATTAAGCGGTATAATAACTGGCCCCATATTTGTGAAGTTATTGAGCCGGTTATTCGGGCCGGGCGCACTCACGTGCACATGGACTTGATTATCGGGCTCCCTCATGAGCATTATGAGCGATTCGGTCAGTCCTTCAATGATGTGTTCGCTTTACAGCCACATGCATTGCAATTGGGCTTTTTAAAATTACTGCAAGGCTCCGGTTTGGAGCGCAGTTCGGAATTTAATTATGTGTACGACTCGAAGGCACCCTACGAAGTGCTGGCGTCTCATGTAATGCCGTATGAACAAATTCGCTTCTTGAAGCATCTGGAAGATGTGTTCGAGCGCTTTTATAATAGTGAACGGTTGCGCACAGTGTTCGATTATTTGGGGCAGCGCCTTATCAATGAAAAAGAAAGTCCGTTCCATTATTTCGAGGCCATGACGAAGGCCTGGCTAGGGCAAAACCTGCATCAGCGCAAATTAAATGACAAAGATCAGATGGCCTTTTTATATAGCTTCTTTGGCGACTTGAACGATGTAACGAGCCAGGAGTTGTTACAGTACGACTGTTTGGTGAGTTATAAAGGGAAAGTGCGCGGCGATGAGCTGGGCCTGCCGAAGCAGACGAAAGAATTGCTGCAGGCCGGCGAAGCGTTTTGGCGTGATGAAGCGGTGGTTAGCCAATATATTCCACATTATCGCTTCGTGGAATGGCGCCGCATTCGCCAGGATTACTGCGAACACGTTGTTCATTTGGAAACAGCTTACATACTTGGTGCAATTACAGCAGCCGAACGGGTGAATCTGGAAGCGGCCGGTCATGATACGGTCACTTTAATAATTGATGTAAAAGAACGACAGGCTCCGTTTGTACGGCCTGTTTAAAGAATGAATCATGCATCGAAAGGAAGAATCAGTATATGAGTGATACGACGAAACCGAAACGGTATCGGGTGTATTCAAAGTTTTTAAAGGAAACCTATGGTGAAAAGGTCTATAAACTGCCGGTAGCGTTGCCGTTAACTTGTCCGAACAGGGACGGTTCGGCCGGCGTAGGCGGTTGTGTATTCTGCGGTGAAATTGGAGCGGGCTATGAAAATCTGCCGGCTACTATGACCGTTCAGGAGCAATTGACAGCGAATATTGCGCACATTGCTCCGAAATACAAGGCCTATAAATATATTCCCTATTATCAGAATTTCAGTAATACTTATTTGCCGGTGGACCAGTTCAAAGCGTATATGGAAGCGGGTTGCATCGACAGCACGGTAGGGTTGGCTATTGCTACACGACCTGATTGTATCAGCGATCCCTATTTGGAAGTGTTACAGGATATTCGGGAACGATTTAACGTTGATATTTATTTAGAATACGGCTTACAGTCCGTAAATTATCATACATTGGAGAAGATTAACCGCGGTCATGGACTGGCCGAGTTTATTGATGCGGTGCTTCGCACGAAAAAATATGGCATCAGCACCTGTGCGCACATGATTTTAAATCTGCCGTGGGATACCATGGAAGATACGGTGGAAGGAGCTCGCATTTTATCGGCTCTCGGCGTGGACCAGGTGAAACTTCATGCGCTATATATAGTGAAGAATACGTTGATGGCCAAATGGTATGAAGCCGGTGAATTCAGCTTAATCAGCGCCGACGAATACATTGACCGGGTGATTGCATTTTTACGTAATTTAGATGATCGCATTGTACTGCAGCGCCTTGTAGGCCGTGCACCGGAAACGAACACCTTGTTCACTAACTGGTCCATGGGCTGGTGGCGCATTCAGGAAGAAATTGATCGTCGCATGGAAGAACTGGACGTACGGCAGGGTGATTTGTGTAATTACTTAAATGGCCGCGCTGTGCGCAAGTTTTTATAGTAGTCAATTGGTTTTCAGTTTAAGTAGTCAGTAGTATTTCAATGTTACCGTTAATGAAAAGGAGAGGTACAGAATACGATGAGTGAACGCACATTTACTTTCCCACGTTATGAAATGGCAGGTCCGATTTTAGGCGTGCAGGAGCGTCATTTACAGTTGATTATTGAAGAATTGCCATGTCACGTTGTGAGCCGCGGCGATACATTGCAGATTTCCGGTGATGATGACATTGTCAATCAGTTCTGGCGCGTTATGGAAGAACTGGTGTTTCTATATAAAGAAAGCCGGGCCATTACAGAGCAGCAGGTGCGTATTGCTGTGAAGATGGTAAAAAATCAGAAGGCCGATTTATTACATACCATGTTCGAAGATACGGTAAATATTACGGTAAAAGGCAAAATGATTACGCCGAAAACGGAAGGGCAGAAACGCTATGTGGATGCAATCCGCAAAAACACAATCACCTTCGGTATCGGTCCGGCCGGTACGGGAAAAACATTCCTTGCCGTTGCACTAGCTGCATTTTATCTGAAAAACCGTGATGTGGAACGCATCATTTTGACTCGTCCTGCCGTTGAAGCCGGTGAAAAACTGGGTTACTTGCCGGGTGATTTAAAAGAGAAGGTGGATCCGTATTTGCGTCCGCTCTATGATGCGTTAAACGATATGTTCGGCCTGGAACAGGTGGAACGCTTTATGATGCGCGGCATCATTGAAATTGCCCCATTGGCGTATATGCGCGGGCGCACCTTGGAAAATGCCTTTGTCATCCTTGATGAAGCGCAGAATACGACGCCGGAACAGATGAAGATGTTCCTGACCCGTTTAGGCAATCAGTCCAAGATGGTAATTAACGGCGATAAAACGCAGATTGACTTGCCGTCCCGTATGCAGTCCGGTTTGACGGAGGCGGAAAAAGTACTGTCTCGCGTGCCGGGGATCGAAATGGTGCACTTCACTGATGAAGACGTAGTTCGTCATGACTTGGTAAGTAAGATTATTCGCGCTTATGAAGCGTACCAGAACCGCATGGAAATGCAGGAAGCGAAGAAGCAGAAGCGCCTAGCGGATAAACAGCGTAAATTGGAAGCGCAGGAAAATCAAGCGGTTGAGGCAGTTGAGGTTGCTGAGGCAGTAGAGACTGATGCATCCACTGATGAGTCTCATAAGGATAATCCGGAAGCGTAACGTGCTTCTGAATGTATGGCCTTTATAGGGGACGACTTATGAAGAACAGATAGTTAGAATCTGAAATTGAATTCAGATCAGTATAGAGGAGATATAGTTATGGAAGTGACCATAAGTTATATAGAAACGATGGAACCGGTGCCGGCCTACGAAGAGATTGTTAATCGCGTATGTGCCGAAGTGAGCCGTGTTTACGGTATTGGCAATGACGAAGAGCTCAGCGTGCTTCTTTGCGACAATCCGTACATCCATCAGTTAAATAAGACCTATCGCAATATTGACCGTCCTACAGACGTGTTGTCCTTCGCCTTGAATGAAGGGGAAGATAACGGAGACCTGGAGTCTCACTTGATAGGTGATTTGATTATTTCCCTGGAACGCACGGCGGAACAGGCTGAGGAATATGGACATCCTTTTGAACGGGAGTTGGCTTATTTGACCGTTCACGGATGCTTGCACATTCTCGGCTATGATCACATGACCGATGAAGATAAGAAGGAAATGCGTCAGGAAGAAGAATTTGTACTTGGAAATTTAGGGTATGTGCGGGAGGATGCACCATATAATGAATAAAGATGCTCATTTTAAATCCGGCTTTGTAGCCGTAGTAGGTCGCCCGAATGTGGGTAAATCTACATTAATCAACGCGCTCATCGGCGATAAGATTGTTATCGTGTCCGATAAGGCGCAAACTACACGAAACCGAATCGTGTGTATTTACATGGACGAGAAGAAGCAGATCGTTTTCATGGATACGCCGGGGATTCATAAGCCTAAGCACAAGCTGGGTGAATTCATGGTAAAAGCGGCGGTAGATTCACTGAAGGAAGTAGAAGCGGTTCTCTTTTTGGTAGCTGCTAATGAAAAACGCGGACCGGGCGATAATTTTATTATCGAACAGTTGAAAAACGTAAACGTGCCTGTTTTCCTGGTTATTAACAAGATTGACACCTTAACTAAGGAAGAAGTGTTGGAAACGATTGTGGAGTACAAAAACCTCTATCCGTTCGAAGGCATTATTCCAATTTCCGCACGGGAAAAAGACAATATTTCCGAAGTATTAACTGTGTTGGAAGAAGTATTGCCTGAAGGTCCTCAATACTTCCCGGATGATATGATTACGGATCAGCCGGAACGCCTCATCATTGCGGATATTGTGCGTGAAAAGATTCTTCTTAAAACGAGAGAAGAGATTCCTCATGCCATCGCCGTCGATGTGGATGAAATGAAGCAGCGCGATGACGGAACTACGTATATTCGTGCGACTATCTATTGCGAACGGGACTCTCAAAAGGGTATAATAATCGGTAAAAAAGGAAGTATGCTTCGTGAGCTTGGCGGTGAAGCGCGCAGCGATATCGAACGTCTTCTGGCCACGAAAGTATACCTTGATTTATGGGTGAAAGTTAAAAAGGATTGGCGCAATAAATCAGGTATGCTGTCCGAATTCGGCTACGAATAATTTAAAAGCAAGGTTGTGCGTTTCATGTTGCGAATCATCTAAATATGCATGAGAGCACCTAGTAAGAGAAAGGAATGATTCATATCGATACTCCGCTGGAGGCCGGTTTTTTATTGGGGATATTAGGCATCATTTGTATGCTTATTATCAATGTGTTGGTGTTGGCAAAGTTCTCCTTTGCCCGTCTGAGCGAAGAGCATTTGGACGAAGTAGAGGACTTAAGTGAGGATGCGAAAGCATTTTTAAAGACTTTGTATCAAAGACCGGAGCGATTTGTTAATACATCACAATTTTTAATTTTGTTTTTTATTGTTCTTTTATCCAGTGTAGGCACGGCGCTGGTTACGCCGTACATTCAACATTGGAATGAAGTGCTGGGCATTCACAATGAAGCGATGGCCATTTTGCTGGACATCGTTGTTATTGCCTGCATTGCCCTTATCATTTTGGTGTTCGGTGAAATTATTCCGAAAGCCTTAGGCTTGTCGTTCCCGCTTCGCTACGTGCGCTGGACGGCAAAAGTCGTATGCATTCTCGGTTATATCGGTACGCCGTTTGTGTGGATTGCACAACACGCCAGCGAGTTATTGCTTCGCGGTGTTGGAGCGCCTTACAAAAACGAGCTTGACTTGGTACATACAGAGGAAGAAATCCGCATGATGGTCAACCGCAGTCATTTGGAAGGGCAGCTGGACCATGTGGAAGGGGAGCTCATCGACAATGTATTCGACTTCGTGGAACGTATGGCGAAAGAAGTTATGATTCCACGTCAGGATGTAGACTGCATCTATGTGGAAGATGATTTCGAAACGACTATGAAGAACATTTCCGAAACGAGCCATACCCGTTATCCTCTTTGTATGGAAGATAAGGACCATGTAATCGGTTTGGTTCACATTAAGGACTTAATGGAACAGGGCGATAAGGCACGTAAGGACTTGCGCCTTGTTCGTCGCGATATTTTGCTCATTCCGGAAGTAATGAAGCTGTCTGTATTGCTTCAATATATGCGTACACGCCGCATTTACCAGGCCGTTGTTGTAGATGAATACGGCGGTATGGTTGGTCTTGTGTGCTTGGAAGATATTATTGAAGAGCTTGTAGGCGACATTAAGGACGAACACGAAAATGATACGCCGGCTATCGTGGCTAATCAGGACGGTTCCTTTGAATTTGACGGCAAAGTGCTGGTAGATGAAGTAAAATACGCTATGCACGTTGATTTCGACGATCCGGAAGAAGATACTATCGGCGGTTTCATCTTCGGTCTCTTGGAACGTACGCCGGTTGTAGGTGATACGGCGGAAGTGGCTGATTACACATTTACCGTTACGGAAATGCAAGGCTATCGTATTGCTCGCTTGAAGGCGACGCCGATTGTACGAGAAAACAACGAGTCTGAAGTGACTGAAAATAAGTAGGCCGCAAGGCCTTATGAAGGAGTGCTGACTATGGCCTTAGGTGTGAATTATGAAGCCATTGTACTGTGGCGCAGAAAGTTGAAGACCTATTCGGTCATTACGTTCTTGACGCGGCAGAAGGGCATCATTCGCTGTTCAGTGCCTCATAAGCGCCTTCAGGGCATGCGCAGCACCGGGTATTTACAACCTTTCAGTGCGGTGATTATTACGGTGGAACAGCAAGGTGAATATTATAATCTGCAGCAAATTGACGGCAAATATATTATTCGCAGTATTGAAACGGACTTGAACAGTATATGCTACGCCGCATTTGCAGGGGAATTAATCAGTAAACTGTTTCCCATGGAAGAGCGGGATCCGTCGCTGTTCAGTCTGGTATATCGGTTCTCCCAATTGGTGCGCACAAAATCGGTGCCCCTGGCGGTTATCATTTTAGGGTGGCAGCTCATGAGCAAGGCCGGCTTTGTGCCGTCCGCCGCCGATTATGGCCGGGAAAACGGATTGGACCGATTTTTACGCGAGTTTCGCGGCAGTACAGGTTTCAGCCTGTCACGCGGTGCCATTGAAGGGTTAGGTCAGATTTTGGCCTATTCCTGGAGCACGACGGAGCAGCAGGCGGCGCTGCAATTGCAGAAACCTGTATGGCTCGAATTGGAGCGAAGTTTATTTGCTTATGCCACCATGCAATTGGGGGAAGAACTGAGTTCCCTGACCTTTTTGCACACCATGAACGGCAAAGCGTTGTGATTATACTGTACATATTAGCGTCGTGAGGATGATAATGCATATTCACTTTGACGTGAGTATGATAACAAACATTGTGTATGGTATTAATCAATTTAATCATGAACTGAGCCCTTGTATTTTGGGTTGACAATATATGTGTGAATTGGTATGGTAACAGAGGTTAGAGTCCTAATAAAAATAGAGTTTTAGGAGGAGCGGACATGACATTTCAAGAAATTATTTTAAATCTGCAAAAATTCTGGGCAGAACAAGGCTGTATTTTGGAACAGCCATATGATATGGAGAAAGGTGCAGGTACAATGAACCCTGCCACATTTTTACGAGCAATCGGTCCTGAACCGTGGTCCGTATGTTATGTAGAGCCTTCTCGTCGTCCTGCTGACGGACGTTACGGGGATAATCCTAATCGTCTATATCAACATCATCAATTTCAGGTTATTATTAAACCGTCTCCTGATAATATTCAGGAATTATATTTAAAAAGTCTTGAAGTGTTGGGTATTCATGGTAATGACCATGACATTCGCTTCGTTGAAGATAACTGGGAATCTCCTACATTGGGCGCCTGGGGTCTTGGCTGGGAAGTTTGGCTCGACGGCATGGAAGTTACACAGTTTACGTACTTCCAGCAAGTGGGCAGTATCGATGTAAAACCGGTATCCGTTGAAATTACGTACGGTCTTGAACGTTTGGCCATGTACATTCAGGGCGTTGAAAACGTATATGACTTGAAATGGAATGAAAACGTTACTTACGGTGACGTTTGGCACTTAAATGAAGTGGAACAGTCCGCTTACAGCTTCGAATTGGCTGATACAGATATGCTCTTCACTTTATTCGACATGTACGAAAAAGAAGCAAAACGAATTTGCGAAGAAGGCTATATTTTACCTGCCTATGACTATGTGTTGAAATGCTCCCACACATTTAACTTGTTAGACTCACGCGGTGCTATCAGTATTAGCGAACGTACGGCTTTCATCGGTCGCGTACGTAACTTGGCTCGTATTTGTGCACAGGCGTATTTAGATAAACGGGAATCGCTCGGCTTCCCAATGTTGAAAGGAGATAAATAAGATGGCCAAAGATCTATTGTTTGAAATCGGCGCTGAAGAAATTCCGGCAGGTGCCATGCCCGGCATTTTATCGCAACTTAACTCCTTAACAGAAGCTAAATTAAAAGAACATCATTTGGGATATAAAACAATCCGCACAATGGGTACACCTCGCCGTGTTACTTTGATGATCGACGGTGTAAATGACAAATCTGATACATTGAGTGAACGTCATAAAGGTCCTTCCTCGTCTATCGCATTTGACGCTGACGGCAACCCTACAAAAGCAGCGCAGGGCTTTGCTCGCGGCAAAGGGATTGATGTGAAAGACTTAGTTGTGGAAGACGGCTACATTTACGCTGACACCACTACTGAAGGTGTAGATGCGATGGATATTTTCACCACCGTATTGCCTGAATTAATTCACGACTTGAGCTTCCCTAAATCTATGCACTGGGGCAACTTGGATGATAAATTCATCCGTCCTGTACGCTGGATTTTAGCACTTTTAGATACAGCTTTGATTCCTGTAGAATTTGCCGGTGTTCGTTCCTCCACATTCAGTCGCGGTCATCGTTTCTTGGGAAATCGCGGCATTTTAGTACAGCATCCGGCTGATTATGTGCAGGCTTTGGAAGATAACTTCGTTATCGTTGAACCTGAAAAACGCCGTAAAATGATTGTGGAACAATTGGAAGCTATTGCTGCTGAAAAGAACGCCACTATTATGTGGGATGAAGATTTATTGGACGAAGTATTGTACTTGGTTGAATATCCGACAGCGCTCTGTGGTACATTTGATACATCGTACTTGAACTTGCCTGATGCGGCTGTTATTACGCCGATGAAAGACCATCAGCGTTATTTCCCGCTTACAGATAAGGACGGCAAATTATTGCCAATGTTCCTTACTGTACGCAACGGTGACGCTCAGAGCCTTGACGTAGTCGCTGCCGGTAACGAACGCGTATTGCGCGCTCGTCTTGACGATGCGAAGTTCTTCTTCAACGAAGACCGCAAATTGGCATTGGCTGACAGAACTGACCGTTTAACTAAGATCGTATTCCAGGAAGGCTTGGGCAACTTGGCTGACAAAACAAACCGCCTCTTGGAATTGGGCACGATGCTCGGCGACATGTGCGGTCTTGAAGAAGATGAAATGGCTGAACTGGAACGCGCTACCGTGTTGGCTAAGACTGACTTAACGACCGGTATGGTAACTGAGTTCACTGAACTTCAAGGGATTATCGGTAAAGAATATGCCTTATTGGACGGTGAATCCACTGAAGTGGCGGAAGCTATTTTCGAACAATATTTACCACGCTTTGCAGGCGACATTTTACCACAAACTCCGGCCGGCAAAATCTTGAGTATTATCGATAAAGTAGACAATATCGTGGCTACATTCAGCCGCGGATTGATTCCTACAGGCTCCCAGGATCCATATGCATTGCGCCGTCAAACTATCGGTGTGCTTAACATTTTAAGCCAGAGCGGCTTCAATGTGTCCTTGGAAACCATTTGGCGTGCAGATTTGAGCTTGTTGGGCGTTGAAGAAAGCAAACACGATGAAATCGTGGAACAATTGGCTCATTTCTTCGTACTTCGCCTTAAAAATATTTACCTTGATCGTCAAATTCCTCATGCTGTTATCGATTTGGTTCTTTCCAAAGAAACGACTACAGTTGCAGCGGCAGACGGTTTGGTAACGGCTATCATGAACCATCGTGTTGATGAAAACGTAGAATTGGTTCAGGCCTTCACACGTATGTACAACTTGGTAAAAGACTTGTCTTATACAGCTGTAGATACAGCGCTTTTCGAAGCTAAGGAAGAACAGGCATTATATGATGTGGCTGTTAAAGCCTATGAAGCATCTCAAGCCGCTTATGAAGCAGGCGATTATGCAGCTGTTGTAGCATTGCCTGAAACATTGGTACCGGCTATCAGCGCATTCTTCGACGCCGTTATGATTATGGTAGACAACGAAGCAGTGAAAGCAAACCGTTTACAGTTAGTTCGCTTGGCTTATGAAGTAATGTACGCTATCGGCGATGTAAGTGCTTTGAAATAATTAACTGTGAGTAGTAAATTTGGCAGTTATAATTTTTAAACTTTCTTATAAGGATTGAAAATTTAAAGTAATTGTTATAAGATGGTAAAAAGTAAAAATTATTTGCTTAAAATGGTTAAAAACTGAAGATAAATCAAAAACTCTTGACAAGTTCAAAAAAAGTCCTTGTCAAGAGTTTGTTCTTTATGGTATGATTGTTCTGTTAATTTGAGATAGTCCGCTGCCTATGAAGTATGGGTAAGAATGTCTACAATAAGGAGGAAAATAAAGTGAACATTATTAACGTAATTGAGCAAGAACAACTTCGTGCAGACATTCCTGCATTCCGCGCCGGAGACACAGTTCGTGTACACGTAAAGGTTGTGGAAGGTTCCCGTGAACGTATCCAGATCTTCGAAGGTTTGGTAATCAACCGTCAAGGCGGTAGCGTTCGTGAAACTTTCACTGTTCGTCGTATCGCTTCCGGTGTTGGCGTTGAACGTACTTTCCCAGTACACAGCCCACGTTTAGCTAAAATTGAAGTTATGCGTCGTGGTGTTGTTCGTCGTGCAAAATTGTACTACTTACGTAATCTCACTGGTAAAGCTGCGCGTATTCGCGAAAAACGCTAATCTTTCAAATAGAGGGCTGCCTATGGCAGTCCTTTATTTTTTTCTCAAAAAGTTACCATACAAATTAACTGTATTAAATTTTTACCGATTGACTCACTCCAATGGTGTGAGTAGTATATAAAATCCGCATAGGTTTTTTCGTTCATATGACTTTAAAACGATGAGATTTTACGGATTTACTTGAAAAATATACGACTATTATATATAGCTTTCAATGAATGGCAGAAAGTATTGTATAATAGATTTGTATACTAACAAGGCAATTAAAACTGATGAATATATAAGTAAGGAGGCGTACACATGGCAGATATGAAACAAGATATTTTCCCTGTAGTGCACTGGTTCCCGGGGCACATGGCGAAAGCCACTAAAATGATTAAGGAATATATAAAAAAGGTAGACGTGGTCATCGAACTGTTAGATGCGCGTATTCCTCGAAGCAGTGCCAATCCTGTTATCAGTGAGCTGGTAGGTCAGAAACCGCATGTTATCGTGCTCAACAAGGCCGACTTGGCAGATAAGAAAGTCACCAAGGAGTGGATCGAGTATTTCACCGCTCAAGGCGTGAAAGTATTGGCCATTGACTCGAAAACAGGCAAGGGGAATAAACAGCTTGTAAAAGTGGTGGAAGAATTGGCTCGTCCAATCATCGACAAATGGTTAAAGAAGGGCATTCGCAGCCGTTCTGTACGCACCATCATTTTAGGGATTCCTAACGTAGGGAAGTCCACCTTGATCAATAAATTAGCCGGTGCCGCAGCAACTCGTACGGCAGATAAACCGGGTCATACACGCGGTCAGCAATGGGTTAAAATCGGCAAGAACCTTGAGCTTCTTGATACGCCGGGTGTACTCTGGCCTAAGTTGGAAGACCAGCGTGCAGCGGCCCGTTTGGCTATGACAGGCGCCATTTCTGACGATGTGTATGATTTAGAGTCCGTTATGAAGCAGTTACTTCGTCAAATTAAAGAGGCGGATCCTCAGATTTTACAGACCCGTTATAAATTGACTGATGAAGAATTGGCTGACACAGAATCTTTATTGGAAACTATCGGCCGTCGTCGAGGATGTTTAGTAAGCGGCGGTGTAGTTGATTTGGAAAAGGCTCGTCGCATCATTTTAACAGATTATCGCAGCTCTAAATTAGGTTTCTTAACATTGGATTCCGTGCAGGAAGAAGCGCTGCAAAGCGAAGACGCATCCGATGAAGAACGGGACAGCGCTCAGGAGAATGCTCCGGAGAATACAGAAGCACAGGCACATACAAGTACTGAGGAGTAGTCATGACACAAGAGGAATTTCGCAAGTTAAAAGTAGGTCAAATTAAAGAATTGCTTGACGGCTCCGTAGAGTTCGATTATTTGCTGTGGGCTCAGGAAGATTCTCGTTCTTCCGTACGTAAATTGGCCCAAGCCTATGTAATGCGGCAGAAAAAGGTGCTGTTGGAAAAACAGCGCATCGACAATCTGTATACGTATGAAAATAGTTTTTACGAAGAAGGCTTGTATCATGTGGCCGGCGTCGACGAAGTGGGGCGTGGACCGATTGCAGGTCCTGTTACTGTGGCAGCCGTTATATTACCGCCCAATTTGTTCCTAAGCGGCTTAAATGATTCTAAGAAGTTGTCGCCTCAAAAGCGTGACAGCCTGTATGATCAAATCATGGCGGAGGCAGTAGCTGTAAGCTGTATTTCTTACGGACCTGAGATAATCGACAAATTAAACATTTACCAGGCCACTCGTCAGGCTATGTACGAAGCTATCAGCACATTAAAAGTACAGGCGGAAGCAGTATTGGTGGATGCCATGCCGTTGCCGGATTTGACGGTACCTGTAGAATCCCTCATTAAGGGCGATTCCAAGAGTGCATCCATTGCAGCGGCGTCAATCATTGCGAAAGTAACTCGTGACCGCTACATGGAGTCCTTAGAAGACGAATACCCGGGTTATGGCTTTGCCGTTCACAAGGGGTATTTTACGCCATTACATCGTGAAGCCTTGGAAAACCAGGGTGTAACACCATTACATCGCAAGAGCTTTGAACCGATAAAAACAATGGTAGGATTTAAGTAGGGCGTTATACATAAAATATAAAACAAAAAATATAAAATTTTAAGAGCATGACCGTACGATTTTGTACGAGTCATGCTTTTTGCATCTCTAAAAAGTAATCGTTTCTAAATAGTAATTAATTTATGACGGGACTATGGAGGTAAATAGAGATATGGAGGTAAAAGGGATATGGGGCTAAAAGGGGAAAGAGAGAAAAGAAAGAAAGAAAAGAAAGAAAAGAAAGAAAGGAA
Source organism: Veillonella sp. (assembly GCF_018364065.1). Classification (GTDB taxonomy): domain Bacteria; phylum Bacillota; class Negativicutes; order Veillonellales; family Veillonellaceae; genus Veillonella_A. The sequence goes on along the minus strand of NZ_JAGZMO010000001.1, from coordinate 387,535 downwards.
GAAAGGAAGAAAAGAAGAAAAATGGGGCATGGAGAACAATAGGGCTATAGGGGCAAAGACATATGGCCAAAATTAATAAAATTTAATTTTCGTGAATAATAATACGAAACCGAATTAAGAGATAATCAAGCATAAAGAGATAGAAATGTCAAGATGTGACAATGACTTTAAGTTATACTTCCTCTCGAAGCTCATATGACCGGAGTTTACATTTTTATGTAATATTGCTATCCTTTACCTTAACTGAGGGGTGGAAGCATGAAGACATATATTAAATATAACAAACCGTACGATGTGGAGGGAATGTCACATCTTGAATTAGGGCGATATGGTGAAAAAATAGGACGAGATTTCTTGGAATTTAATAATTATACAATCTTGAAAACTAATCTACGCACTAAGTTCGGTGAAATAGATATTGTGGCGAAAAAGGATAATGTTTTGGCTGTTGTGGAAGTGAAGACGCGCCGGACCAAGTCTTATGGATTGCCTTGCGAAGCTGTTTCGAGGCAGAAGCAACAACATATTAAAGGTAGTTTGAATTGGTATTTACAACAAATCGCGGGTGCTTATACGTATGACATTCGCTTTGATGTAATCGAAGTGTATGTGGAGAAGCAAATCAGTCGCGTGCGGCATTTAGAAGGATGTTTTATGTGATTCGCAAAGAGGTCGATTATGTACGCAAAAACGTGTGGAATGGTTATTGTGGGGCTTGAAGGGATTCCCGTTGAGGTAGAGGTGGATATTGCCAGAGGATTGCCGTGTTTTGAGATTGTAGGACTTCCTACCGCGGCGGTTCGTGAAGCGAAGGAGCGGGTGCGTGCCGCCATTCGCAATGCAGGCTTTGAATTTCCTTTGCAACGTATTGTAGTAAACTTAGCGCCTGCAGATGTGAAAAAGGACGGCTCCGGACTTGATTTGGCCATTGCCATGGGCATATTGGCCGCATCAAGACAGCTTGTTATAAAAGGTTCCTTAGTGCAGAAGGACTTATTACGTACCGTATTTATTGGCGAATTATCTTTAGAAGGCCGAATCCATCCGGTACGTGGAGCCTTAGCTATGGCTTTAAAGGCCCGTGAGTCAAATATGGACGCGATTGTTACCGCTACGGAATGTGGCGAAGAAATGTGCTGCGGCTTCAAGGGAGCTGTTATTGTCAGCTCTTATCTTCAGGAACTGACGCATATGTTGTCTCAACCTGAGGCACTTGTCACAGCGGAACAAAAGAATATTGAAGTTGAGGGTAAAACGCAAGCATCGGAGGATTTTGCCACTGTTCAAGGGCAACAGATGGCAAAGAAAGCATTGGAAATAGCGGCGGCCGGCGGTCATCATGTGCTCCTAAGCGGCTCACCGGGAGCCGGAAAAACCATGTTGGCACGGTGTATGCCCTCTATCTTGCCAACTTTATCGGAACAGGAGCAACTCGAAATTAGCCGTATTTATAGTGTGGCCGGCATGTTGAACGGCCGAGGGCTTATGACCGAGCGCCCTTTTAGAAGTCCCCATCATACCATAACTTTGGCGGGCATGACCGGTGGTGGTGCCATTCCAAAGCCGGGCGAACTTACGCTGAGTCATGGCGGTGTGCTGTTTTTAGATGAAGCGCCTGAATTTCAACGAAATGTATTAGAGGTTCTGCGTCAGCCTTTGGAGGAAGGTGTAATTCATATTAGTCGGGCACGAGGCAATTTTTCCTATCCTTGTAAGTTTATATTGCTCATGGCCATGAATCCCTGTCCGTGCGGCTGGCGTGAAGGTGGCGAAGGTCATCATTGTACCTGCTCGGACTGGCAGATAGAAAATTATACGAAGCGGTTGTCAGGACCTTTGTTGGACCGATTGGACATGACGATCCATGTGGCACGGCCGTCTTATGAAGAGTTGGTTACGAAGGCGAAAGGGGAGGGCTCCGAAGTAATACGGCAACGCGTGATGGAAGCGAGGGAGCGTCAGCTTTTTCGTATAAAACAATATGATTTTGAAAATGTGAGCCTCAATAGTGAGTTAAGCCATAGTCAATTAATAAAATCGGCAGGTCTTACTACGGAAGGTGAAAAATTGCTGGAACATGCGTTTCGCAATTTACACATCAGCATTCGCAGCTATGACAGAATCCTGCGAGTGGCCCGTACAATCAGCGATTTACAGGGTTTGGAAAAAGTAGATGGCGCTCAGTTGGCAGAGGCTTTGACCTATCGTACGAGTTAATTTTGTTTGAGGCGCGTGAATATAAAATAGAATAGATAGAATCTACAACCGGTAATGTTTGTAGATTCAGTAGATGAAGGCATAAGTAATAGATAGGATAGTCGGGAAAAGTTGAAGTTATGTATTTAATGAACTAATAAGATATGTAGGAGTAGAGATAGTGTATGAGTGAAATAAAAGGTGATGCGCTCTATTTAGCGGCTTTCGGGTGCTTGCCAGGAGTGGGGAGTGTAACGCTAAAGCATGTATTAGAAGTATTGGGATCCCCTAAAAAGGCCTGGTCTTTAATTGCAAAAAATCGTGTAGACTGGTCGAAGTTACAATTATCGGATCGCGTACAGGGCGCTTTAAAAGATGGTGTTGTCTCATTTGATTTGGAGCGGCTGAAAGGGCAGTTGGACCGTTGGCAGATAGGTGTTATCGGCTATGATGATGAATTGTATCCGGAGGGGCTGAGAGAAATCTTCAATCCTCCTATGGTACTTTTTTATCGTGGCAATGTGAATCTTTTAAAACGGCGCGAGGCCGTGGCCATGGTAGGTGCCCGGCAGTGCAGTGTATACGGTCGCAATGTGGCAAATGTGCTGGCCTCTAAATTAGGGGCTGCCGGTGTAGTTATCATAAGCGGTGGTGCTAAAGGGATTGACTCGTATTCCCATGAAGGTGTATTGGCCGCTAACGGTGCTACTATTGCTGTTATGGGATGCGGGCTGGAACAGGCCTATCCGAAAAGCAATGTGCTCTTATTTCGGCGAATCGTGGAAGATGGAGGCTTATTGTTGTCCGAATACGGTCCCGGCGTAGGACCTAAGCCCTATCATTTTCCTATGCGCAATCGGATTATCAGCGGTTTGGCCAAGGCGGTAATCGTGGTAGAGGCAAAATCGCGCAGCGGCTCCTTAATAACGGCAGATTTGGCTATAAATGAGGGACGGGATGTGTATACCATTCCGGGCAATGTGCTCATTCCTGATTTTGAAGGCAATCACTGGCTTGTCAGTCAGGGCGCCACATTGCTCACAAGAGCGGAGCAAATACTTGAAGCCTATGGATGGGGGCGGCATGGTAAGAGCCATGTAATGTGCAATTTATTTGATGAGTCCCCTGAGGGCTCAAACACCTCCGGCGCCTATGATTTCGGGCCTGTTAAAAAAGATAGTAGCCATAATAGCACACCTATGATAAGCTTTAATGTGGAGGAGCGTAAGATTTTGGAGGCCCTGAGCAATGAACGGGAAACATCCCTGGAACGCTTGGCGGTGCTTACGAACCTTTCAGAGGGGGCGCTTCATCTGGGGCTACTGAACCTGGAACTGAGGCGATGCATTGAGCGAACTCCAACTAAGGGGTATATTATCTTAGATCTTGGGAGGAATCAGTTTGTCCATTAAACGATCCATTGTTATTGGTGAAAAAGATAAAACAAATGTAAAAAAAGAAGAGCGCCATGTAACCGGTAAAGTAGCTGTCAGCAGCAAAGCCGGGGAGAAGCCGGTTATGCAGGCTGTTGGTGAAACATTGAACACCACGCCGCGCACATATAATCCGGATGGTAAAACATTGGTTATTGTGGAATCACCGGCGAAATCTAAAACGATAGAAAAGTTTTTAGGACCGGACTATATAGTTAAAGCCAGCATGGGGCATCTGCGCGACTTACCGAAGAGTCAGCTCGGTATTGACGTAGAGAGCGGCTTTATTCCAAAGTATTCAAACCTGACAACGCGCAAGAAGCTGATTCAGGAATTGCAGGATGAAGCCGATAAATCGCGCGCTATTTTACTGGCCACTGACCCGGACCGCGAAGGTGAAGCCATTTCGTGGCATTTAGCATATATTTTAAATGTGGACGGCGGTTCAAAATGCCGTATTACATTTAACGAAATTACAAAGCATGCCGTTGCAGAGGCGATTAACAGCCCGCGTACTATCGATCAGAACATGGTGGATGCACAGCAGGCGCGCCGTATGTTGGACCGCCTGGTGGGTTATAAATTAAGTCCTTTGCTTTGGAAAAAAGTTTGTAAAGGTCTCAGCGCGGGCCGCGTACAATCCGTAGCCGTTCGCCTTATTTGTGAGCGGGAACGGGAAATTCAGGCTTTTATTCCTGAAGAATACTGGTCTATTACCGGTCAATATCAGACGGCAGGTAAGGAAAGCTTTACGGCGGAACTGACCCATAAAGGGGAGGAAAAAATTGCCATCGCCAATGAGGCGGAAGCATTAGCTATTAAAGAGGCGCTGGAAGGCAATCCGGCTGAAGTTATCAGCGTTGATACGCGAAAACGTTCACGTCGTGCTCCGGCTCCATTTACTACATCTACCTTACAACAGGAAGGTGTGCGTAAGTTGGGCTTCGGTGCGAAGCGTACGATGATGATCGCCCAGCATTTATATGAAGGTCTTGAAATAGGCGGATATGGCCATGTAGGTTTGATTACGTACATGCGTACAGACTCCACACGTATTGCGGCTGAAATGCAGAGCGCGGCTAAATCGTATATTGAGCATCACTACGGCAAAGAATATTATCCAAAAAAACCGAATGTGTATGGCACTAAGGAAAGCAGCCAGGATGCGCACGAAGCGATTCGTCCAACATCTCTTGAATTACCGCCTAATATGGTGGCACAGTTCTTGAGCCGTGATGAATTAAAGCTGTATACATTGATTTGGAATCGCTTTATGGCGAGCCAAATGGCACCGCAACAATCCGAAATTGTAACGGCTATACTAAAATGCGATGATTATACATTGCGTGCGTCCGGCAGTAAAGTTATTTTTAAGGGCTTTACGGAAGTGTACGAAGATAGCAAGAAAGATGGCGAAGTACATCTTATTCCGAGTATGGCGGAAGGCGAAACTGTTACCAATGACGTCATCGAACCGGAACAGCATTTTACACAGCCACCGGCCCGTTATTCCGAAGCTAGTCTGATTAAGACATTGGAAGAACAGGGCATCGGTCGTCCTAGTACATATGCACCGATTATTGATACTATCATTTCCCGCAACTATGTGGAACGCAATGATAAGCATTTTATTCCTACAGAGCTTGGCTTTGTAGTGGTAGATTTCCTTATTGCTCACTTTGAAAAAATCATCAATGTGGACTTCACAGCCCATTTAGAAGAAGATTTAGACCAAATTGCTACAGGGAAAGAAAAGTACCAGGATGTACTCACTACATTCTATGACGTATTCTCCGAAGAACTGGAAGAAGCGAACGAAGTAGATAAAGTGAAAATCGCCGATACGGAAAGCGATGAAATCTGCGATCTGTGCGGTAGTCCGATGGTGTATAAATTCGGCCGTTTCGGTCGTTTCCTTGCATGTTCCAATTTCCCGGAATGTAAGAATACGAAACCGATTACGGTGAGCACCGGTATTACCTGCCCTAAGTGTGGCGAAGGCACCATTGTGGAACGCAAGTCCAAGCGTGGTCGCATTTTCTATGGCTGTGATAAATATCCGGCCTGTGATTTTACACTTTGGAATAAACCAATTAACGAATTCTGTAGTACATGCGGCAGCATTATGACAGAAAAAACATATAAAAACGGAACAACTAAGAAGTTCTGTTCCAATGAGAATTGTCCTACGCAGCCTAAGCGCAAACCGCGCAAGAAAAAGGCCGATGCGGACGCAGTTGAAACAGTTGCTGAAAACATTGCTGATACAGCTGAAACAGCCACTGAAGTTGCTAAAACCACTAAGACGACTAAGACAACAAAGGTCGCTAAAGTAGCAAAAACTACGAAAGCAACAAAAGCGACCAAGTCTAAAAAAACAACGAAAGCGGCTGAGGCAACTGAAACTGACGAATAGGACCGGCTTGTTTTTAATGAAGGAGTACGATTTTGAATATAAATCCAATTACAATTATTGGTGCCGGCTTAGCCGGTTCGGAAGCGGCATGGCAGTTAGCCAAGCGCGGTATCCCGGTAAAACTTTATGAAATGCGCCCGGTGAAGCAGTCGCCGGCCCATCATACAGATAAGTTTGCAGAGCTCGTGTGCAGTAACTCATTGCGCGCCGGCAATATTGAAAATGCCGTAGGCCTGCTGAAAGAGGAAATGCGCCGTCTGGACTCACTGATTATGCAGTGTGCCGATAAGACAGCAGTTCCTGCCGGCGGAGCTTTGGCGGTAGACCGCCATTTATTCAGTGATATGGTTACAGAAACGTTGAAAAACCATCCCCTTGTAGAAGTAATCAACGAAGAGGTGACCGACATTCCTGCGGAAGGCATTGTGATTGTGGCGGCAGGTCCGCTCATGTCCGAAGCATTGGCTCACAAGGTGAAAGAGCTGACCGGTACATCTGACTTTTACTTTTATGATGCGGCAGCACCGATTGTGACGGCTGAATCATTGAACTATGACAAAGTATTTGCTGCATCCCGCTACGATAAGGGTGATGCGGATTATTTGAACTGCCCAATGACTGAAGAAGAGTACAAGGCATTCTGGGATGCTCTTACTACAGCCGATGTGGTGAAGCCGAAAGAGTTTGAAAAGGAAATGTATTTTGAAGGCTGTATGCCTGTAGAAATCATGGCCTCCCGAGGCATCGACACCTTGCGTTTCGGTCCGTTGAAACCGGTGGGACTTATCGACAAACGAGTTGGCACCGAATCTTATGCGGTGGTTCAGCTTCGCAAAGAAAATAAAGAAGCCACCATGTTTAATCTGGTAGGTTTCCAGACTCATTTAAAATGGGGCGAACAGAAACGGGTATTCTCTATGATTCCGGGATTGGAAAATGCGGAGTTTGTACGCTATGGCGTTATGCACCGCAATACGTACATTAACTCTCCCACATTATTGAATGACCGCTTCCAGTTGAAAGCGGATGAGCGCCTATACTTTGCCGGTCAGATGACAGGTGTGGAAGGATATTTGGAATCGGCCGCATCGGGCTTGATGGCCGCCTTGCAGGTAGCCCGTCAGGTGCAGAATCAGGATCCGATTCACTTCCCAAAAACGACTGCCTTAGGCGGACTCAGTCAATATATCAGTGCTTATGAAGGCAGTGACTTCCAGCCGATGAACATTAACTTCGGCATCATGGAACCATGGCCTGCAAAAGTGCGCAAGAAAAAAGAGAAGAACGCTCTTATTGCACAGCGCGCTTTAGAAGAACTGGACAAAATTAAGGAGGAATACTCTCTATGAAAACTGAATTTCATGCCACCACCATATGTGCCGTAAAGCGAGACGGTAAAATCGCTATTGCCGGCGATGGTCAGGTGACGATGGGACAAAGCGTAGTAATGAAAAATACGGCGCAAAAAGTACGCCGTCTATATAATGGTAAAGTTATTTCCGGTTTCGCCGGATCAGTGGCCGATGCGTTCACTTTGTTCGACAAGTTCGAGGCAAAATTGAACCAGTATAATGGCCAGTTGGTGCGCAGTGCGGTAGAATTGGCTAAAGAGTGGCGCAGCGACAAAATGCTCCGCAACTTGGAAGCTCTTCTCCTCGTAGCTGACGGCCAGACTATCTTGCTCGTATCCGGTAATGGTGAAGTTATCGAGCCGGATGACGGTATTTGCGCAATCGGTTCCGGTGGCAACTATGCATTGGCTGCAGCTCGTGCCTTAGCGGCCAATACGGACTTAACTGCACGTGAAATCGCTGAAAAAGCGTTGCACATTGCGGCTGACATTTGCGTATACACCAATCATAATGTCATTGTGGAGGAAATTTAATTAATGAGTATGAATAATTTTACGCCACGACAGATTGTGGCGGAGTTAGATAAATATGTAGTAGGTCAGAAGGAAGCGAAAAAGATGATCGCCATCGCTCTTCGTAACCGTTGGCGTGCAAAACAGCTTCCTGATGATGTGCGGGAAGAATATATTCCAAAAAATATTTTGCTTATCGGTCCTACAGGCGTAGGTAAAACTGAATTGGCCCGCCGTATGGCAAAGCTTGTTCATGCACCATTCGTAAAAGTGGAAGCTACCAAGTTTACTGAAGTCGGTTATGTAGGCCGCGATGTGGACCAAATGATCCGCGACCTCGTGGAAAATGCGGTGCGCATGGTAAAGGAAGAGATGATGGAATCCCAGGAGGCCAAAGCGGAAGAGTTGGCCAATCAGAGATTGCTTCAGATTTTATGGCCTAAAAAGGAAAACGAAACTTCTCGCAAAATGACGAATCCGTTGGAAATGCTCTTCAGTGCTCCGGCGGAAGAAAAAGAAGATGATGAAGAATCTGCGAAGAAGGAAAAAGAAGCTGAAGAAATGTCCGAAAAACGCGCTCAGTTCTACGAACGTTTAAAGAACGGTCTCATGGACAGCCGCGACATTGAAATCGAAGTGGAAGAGCAGACAAAAGCGTTTGCTATGCCTTTAACTGGCAGCCCTGACAATATGGGAACCGACATTACCGATATGTTGGGATCTATTCTTCCGAAGAAAAAGAAAAAACGCCATACCACAGTAGGTCAGGCGCGTAAAATCTTTATTCAGGAAGAAGGTCAAAAGCTTCTTGATATGGATGCAGTAAATGATCAGGCGATTCAGTTGGCTGAACAGGAAGGCATCGTGTTTATCGACGAGTTCGATAAAATCGCCGGCAGCAACGGTCGTTCCGGCCCTGACGTTTCTCGTGAAGGGGTGCAGCGCGACATTTTACCAATCGTGGAAGGTGCGACGATAAATACAAAATACGGTCCTATTAAAACGGAACATATTTTGTTCATCGCCGCCGGTGCGTTCCATGTGTCCAAACCGTCCGACTTGATTCCTGAATTGCAAGGCCGTTTCCCAATTCGCGTGGAACTTAACAGCTTGACCCAGGAAGACTTCAAGGAAATCTTGACTACGCCGCAACAGGCCTTGTTGAAGCAATATCACATGCTTCTCAAAGCAGATAATGTGACCATTCACTTCAAAGAAGCGGCTATCGACAAGATGGCGGAATTGGCGTATCGCGTAAACAACGAAACAGAAGATATCGGCGCTCGTCGTCTCCATACAATTTTAGAAAAATTGTTACAGGATATTTCCTTTAACGCACCGCCAAGCGAACCGGTAGACGTGGAAATTACCGCTGAAATGGTTGAAGAACGCTTAGGCAATATCGTTAAAGACGTAGACTTGTCCAATTACATTTTGTAAGACACAAGCTAAACACTTTAAACGCTGTGGGTTAAATACTATTTTATAAGAGATATGTTTAATCTTAACAAGGTAATGTAATTACGAAGTTTCTTACATACAATTTAATAATTCCAAATAAAAAGCAATCCTTAAGACTGATCGTTTAGACGATTCAATCTTTGAGGATTGCTTTTGTTTGTGTACTTGTATTTTAAGAATTATTCTATTTATATAATTTAAGACTTGCCTTTGCGTGTATAAGGTAGGGATACTTTTATTGCTTTGCGTTGAAGATACGTTTCATGCCTTTACTTAATCGTCTTAAAGGAAGAGTCCGGCCGCAGTTCCTGTTCAGGATGTTCAAAGTTTTTTAAGCGCTTGGCCGGATCTTCCAAGCTAATGATTTTGTCCAGAAAATGGCGGTGTTTCTTCAAGGAGTTCACATAGAACGGAATTGACGCATTCGGCATGTTGATTGGAAGTATGACACGGTGCGGTATGTTAATAAAGTATAAATTACTGATGGTACTGGCGAAGCTCGGTAAATTGGAGGCATTGATTAGTTCATCAAAGGCCTTATCATCCACCTGTTCAATGAAATGGGTATTTTTAAGATTGTCTACAAACTCACACCAAATCCCTAAGCGTTTACGGGAGCGGAGCAGCATGGTGAGACCGTCAAGATCAGACGCTTCGATAACTTCTTTTTTACTTAGCGGATGCGTGTCAGGTACGGAGAGAAATAATTCTTCAATAAAGAAAGGCTGACTGATTATAGTATCCTTATACATATTGTCATGCGTTATGTTTAAAGGCGTTCTTGTAATAACCAGTTGATAGGTTCCGGCCATCAAATCTTTCAACAGTTGCTCTTCTGAGTCCAAGTTGCAAATAAGACGCTCTTGCTCTATGAGGAAATTGAGCCGTTCTTCTACTTCATAAATAGGACCCGGTGCAGAGGCGCCTACATACAGGACTGTCTGCTGACTGGCAAAATGATGAATATTAGTTTTAAACACTTCACTGTGCTTTAGTAATTGTCTGGCCTGCGAAACAGTGTAATATCCCGTTTCTGTTAAGGTCATTTTATTTTTTGTACGTATAAAAAGTTGAACACCCAATTCTTCTTCCAGGCGCTGCATACTGCGTGTCAGTGCAGGTTGAGAGATCAACAGCTTTTCCGCCGCATTCGATAAGGTGCCGTAATCATTGAAGGCAATCAATTGTTCCAATAAACGCAAATCAATCATAGATTCCTCCTAAAAATGAAGATATATAAATAAGCCCATCGTTTAGTTATCGCTATATAATTTTTTGTGAACAAGAAAAAGTTTCACTATGCATTTTAATTATACCACAATAAAAAGCTCATATTGTACTATTTCTAAAAAATTCTATATTATGCTATTAGACGTTGTGTTATGAATTTAATGCAACAAACTTGATTTTCATTAAATATGATTGCATTTGATGTATAGAATATAAAGAAACTTTATGAGGATGTGTTGACTTAGAGTAAGCTTCAAGTTGTATGCTTATGATAAGTCATCTATAGAAAGGATGGCATACAGTGGAAGACGTAGTGAAAGTTCCAAATACAAACAATAGTAAGTTCGGTATGACGCTGATTATTACATTGTTGTCGTATTTTATTATTTTGATGGATAACTCCATCGTATTTACCAGTTCGTTACAGATAGGACAGTCATTAAATTTGGAACCGGCTCATTTAGCCTGGGTATCCAATGCGTATACTCTTACATTTGGCGGATTTTTATTACTGGCCGGCCGCTTATCGGATTTATTAGGACGCAAGCAGATATTTCAGCTGGGTCTTTTTATTTTTGCAGCGAGCTCTTTGGTTATCGGGTTTTCTGAAAGCGCGGCCATGCTTATTGGAGCACGTGCAGTGCAAGGTATGGGCAGTGCCATTATTGCCCCAACCAGCTTAGCTATAATTATGGATGCATACAGCGGCGAAATGCGTAACCGGGCTATTGCCTATTACGGTATGACTGCCGGCCTGGGCGCCAGTATCGGTTTATTGATTGGCGGGGGGCTCACAAGTCTGTTCTCCTGGCGCGTCGGCTTTTTAATCAATGTACCGATTGCATTGTTATTGGCCTTTTTAACATGGCGTTATATTTCCAAAGGTGAAACTGTAAAAAGCAAGATTGATTATTTGGGCAGTTTTCTTTCCGTTATCGGTATCAGCTCCTTGATCTACAGCATGACTGCTGACAGTGACAGACTTTGGTTCGCCATTGCCGGCTTTGTCCTGCTCATCGCATTCTATGTACGTGATAAGTCCATTTCTTTTCCAATAATGCCACTCACTTTATTTGCCCACAAGGTACGTTTCGGTGCCTATGTAACGCGTTTACTTTTCATGATGACTATGTTGCCATACTGGTTCCTTATTCCTCAAATGCTGCAACGCACCTATGATATTACACCGTTTGGTGCAGGGTTGGCGTTCTTGCCAATGACGATTTCCCAGTTTTTAATGGCGTTGCAAATTACACGCATTTCGAGACGGTGGAGTCAAAGCTCTATTATGATGGCCGGATCCATATTTATTCTTATCGGGATGGTGGCAACGGCATTTACAGATATCAGTCACGGGTATATACTTGCTATAGCATTACCTATGATTCCATTGGGCATGGGACAGGCCATGGTTGTTACTACGGTTACTACGGCAGGGATTTCAGATACGCCGAAAGATTTGGCCGGCGCAGCCAGCGGCATTACCAATACCATGCATCAGTTGGGCGGTCCTATCGGATTGTCGCTCATTGTGGGGGTTCATGCATCGTATAGTGAAGGATTATTGATGATGGCAGCATACACTTTGATTTCCATTGTTATTATCAAATTCTTTATTTTAGGGAGGGATTAACATGAAGTTTAAACGGATTATCGGCATAGTTGCTGCGGCTCTGTTGGTTGTTGTAGTCCTTATAATGAATAATATTATTCCTTTAAAATTGGACAATCCGTCGGCACAACCGGCGGCAACCGTTAGCGCTTCCAATGGCAGTACAGCTACAAAGCCCGGTGATACGAGTTTGAAAGGTAAAAAAGTATTAGTTGTATTTTTCTCCCGTACTCGCGGTCTTAATGGCGGCGATACACCGGCCATCGGGAATACACATCGTGTAGCTAATTTAATACAGGAAGCAACCGGGGCGGATATGTATGAAATCGTACCTGAAAAAGACTATCCTGATGAATACAGAGCTACTACAGATGTAGCCAAAGAAGAACAGGCTAACAACGTACGGCCTAAGATTAAAAATCCATTGCCTGATGTAAGTCAGTATGATGTGGTATTTGTAGGCGGACCAATCTGGTGGGGCGAATATCCTATGGTCGTTCGCACATTCCTTGACGGCGTTGATTTGAACGGCAAAACCGTTATTCCGTTTACTACCCATGAAGGTTCCGGTATGGGCAATACGAAGGAACAGTTAATCAAGCAATATCCGAATGCCCGTGTGCTTGACGGCATTGCCATTCGCGGACGTCAGGCCGGCAGTGATGAAACTAAAACGGCCGTAACGAATTGGTTGAACCAGCTTGGATTTTAAAAGTTGATAAAAAGAGTTGTTTCAGGCAGTCGTTTCAGGCAGTCGTTTAAAGCGGTTCTTTAAAGTAGTCGTTTAAAAAGTCGATTGAAAGAGTTGTTTAAAATAATTAACTCGTTTAGTAAATAGTCACGTGATTCAGTTCGCATAATGATTGGAGGGTGAGCGATGACAGGATGGACACAAATTAAAGCGGCAGGTATTTCGCTGGTACTAAGCGCTGTGCTGGCGTCGCCACTTATTTTAATACTGAGTCAACAGTTGGTTGATTCGCCTATGAATCTCTTTAGTGACAGTGTGGCTTTAATAGCCTATACAGCATGGCTTGTGGCGGTGTTGTTCATGAGTCGATGGCCTTTATTGGACATGGTGCTCCGGAAAGTGGCGCCTAAGTCGTCATTCGCTTTGCATAAGGATTTGGGGCCTGTAAGCTTATTGCTTGCGCTCTTGCATTACAGCTTGTCATTTTCCATGCATGAAAGTATTGTTTACACCGGCATTGGCGGTGGCATTGTAGTATTCATCGCCTTGCTCGCCATGGTTTCTTTAAAAGCGGGGACCATGCGCAGCTGGCTTCATCGTTTGGCAGTGGTGGGGATTTTGCTCATCTGGTTCCATGTGCATATGATTACCAGATTGTCGGCCATAACGCCGTTTATCACTCTCTTTGATGCATATACCTGTATAGCAATTCTTATATACTTGTGGTATCGGTTCATCAAATAAGATGTATATGCTGACAACTACAACAACTATAAAGACAAAAAATACATCAAGCTAATAAGTAAACAAGCAAAAACACAAAATAACAAAGTAAAAAAACAAAATAACAAAGTAAAAAAAGAGGTCGCAAGGAAATATTCCTTACGACCTTTTCACATATAAATTGATTAAAATTAAGGACTGATCAAATCTATTAACGGATGAAGTGGGTCAGTTCAGGTTCTTCATATACAGGGGCAGCCACGCCGGCTTTTTTACCGGCCTCGATGCTCTGTAAAATCCAGGCCATGTTCTGACCGAGGGTGCGCATGGTTTGCAAGCCTTCTTTATCCTGACGTACATCGTCCGGCGTGAAACCGTGTACCTGATTCCAATATTGGGATCCGATAACGATCATATTGTTCATCATGAAGTATTTGTTCAGACGGTCAAATGCGGCACTGGCGCCACCACGGCGACAGGATACAACGCCTGCGGCCACCTTTCCGGCCATTTTAGCCGCGCCCATAGTGGAGAAGAACAATCTATCCGCAAAGGAGCAGAGCTGTCCGGATGGAGCGGCGTAATACGTAGGCGATCCTAAGATAAGACCGTCAAATTCGTCAAGACGGGCGGCAATTTCATTCACGCCGTCAGTATTGAATACACATTTGCCCGTTTTGAAGCAATGTTGGCAGTTAATACAGCCCGGTATGGACTTCTTGCCAATCCAATAAATTTCAGTGGCCACACCGTTCTTATTCAGTGTTTGGCTCACTTCTTCCAGCGCAGTATACGTACAACCGTGCTGATTTGGACTACCGTTAATCAGTAAAACCTTACTCATGATAAAATCCCCCTTCATACCTATGAAACTTACTAAATCTATGTAACACTCCCTAATGTGTTATTTACGTCTCCGCTTTTTCTTTGGCGTAGAGCCCTGTTGATTAGCTGTTGCATTACCTTTGGCAGCACCGGTACGCGCTGTCGCTTTGGCGCTTGTTTGCGCCGCCGTATTTGCACTTGTATTAGTACGGGTGGCAGTTATAGTGGCTTTCGTGTCGGACAAGTGGATCGTAATCTGTTTGTCCGGCTGATTGGCTGGTTTGGCTGCCGTCGCCGATGTACCTGCAGGCTCATTACCTGTTGATGGATTTGCTGCAGCGTCATTACTTAAAGCAGTTTCTGTGGAACTAGCCGTTGAGGCACTATTAGTGGAACCGCTTGCTGAAGCAGCGCCGGTATTGGATGTGGAACGGTTCGCAGAGCTGGATGCGGACTTTGCATTCGAACTGTTGGCCCGGCCTTTACCGCTATTCGACTTAGCGCCACCTTTGGCAGTACCGTTACTTGCTGCCGCTTCTTCAGGGAAGAGATGCTCGTCATAAGACCCTTTTACCTGCAAGTAAATGAAGATAAGAATACCTACGACCATAACGGTGAGACTTGTCATTTGTGCAGACTTTAAACCTAATGTAAGGTTTACATAGTCACCGCGAAGGAATTCCAGGAAGAAACGTGCGGCGGAGTATAGAATCGCGTACAGTACGAAAACCTGGCCTTTTTTATGGCGGAAGGAGCCGAAGAGAAGAAGAACCACGAAGATAAGAATATCGATTTGTCCTTCCCAAATTTCAGCAGGCCATAATGGCTGAGCGCCGTATGTTTTATACGCCAAGGTTGTTTCCGGATACAAGATACCGAAGTTGCCGCCCGTAGGATGACCGAACGCATCACCGTTCATTAAGTTGGCCATACGGCCGACAGACTGGCCGAGAATCAAGGCCGGTGCGAACACGTCGCCAAAGGCCCAAGTATCGATGCGGTGTTTTTTCGTATACCAAATACCTGCCAAAGTACCTAAAACGACACCGCCCTGAATGGCCATGCCTCCTTGCCAAACAAATGGTATTTCTAAAATATGATTGTGGTAATAATCCCAGTCAAAGAAGAATACATCCCAAAGACGGGCGCCGATAATACCGGCAATGCCCACTAGAATGGCAAAATCCACTACATGATTGTGCCAACCGCGTCCGTCGCGTTTAAAGAAATAGTACGCCACAATGGCGGCACTGATGATGCCTAAGGATAATAGAAGACCGTAGGCTCTTACGGGAAAATCCCCAATATAAAATAAATACTGATGCATAGATACCTCCTTATATAGAACATTATATAAGAGCGGCCATTTTATGACAATGAAAAGTCCGGTGTGCTATAATAAAAAAGTTAAGAAAACAATGTTTTTGGAGAGAATAAGGAAACATATAAGGGAGAGAGCTCATGGTACAACGCATAGCCTTTTTGGGGCCGAAGGGAACATTTACAGAGGAAGCGCTGGGGCGCTATATAGAGCATGAGGGCTGGCAGGTAGAACTGCTGGAGGCCCACACAATTGATGAAGCCATCGAGTTGACCATGCAGGATAAAACAGATTATGCATTTGTGCCGATTGAGAATTCGCTAGGCGGCACAGTTCTTACGACGATGGATTACCTGACAGAGCATCGCCATATTGAAATTTGTGGCGAAATCGTTATGCCCATTCGTCATTACGTGTGGGGCATGGGGAACACTGATTTGAGTGAAATTAAAAATGTGTATTCCCATCCGCAGGCCATCAGACAGTGCAAGCCGTTTATTATGGAACATATGAAAGAGGCGGAGATTCACTATACCGGTTCTACCGCTGAAGGGGGCGCTCTGGTGTCTGAGGCGGGTGATGTGTCTAACGCCGTAATCGGCGGCATCGCCTTGGGACAAACTTATGGACTGACCAGATTATCTGACGAAGCGCAGGAAAACACCTATAATCTGACGCGCTTTGTTTTGGTGCGCCATAATGAAACGCCGGTTCTTGAACTGTCGGAGCAAAGCAAAGGCAGAAAGCTGTCGCTTCAATGTGAATTAGACGGTTTGCGCCCGGGATCCTTGTGGGAATGCTTGGGGATTTTTGCGAAATGCCGCATCAACTTGGTGAAAATTGAATCACGGCCCACTAAAGGTCGTTTGGGGGAATATAAGTTCTTTTTTGATTTGCAAATTGAAAGCAATGGAGAAGCCGTTAAGGATGCGTTGGCCGAATTGGAAACAGTGGCCACGGACATTCAGCTTTTCGGCGTTTATCATACGATTATCATCGAATAGGAAAGGAAGTTTTATAGAAATGAAGCGAATGTTAACATCGCTGGTATTGGCGGCTCTTGTGACCTCCGTACCACTTACAGGATTGGGCGCTTCCATTACTGTTACAAAAGAAGGAGACAGTGCGGTTACGTCGACAGGAGTGACTGCGGGTGCAACAACTACTGCGGGTGCAACGACCACAGCGGGTGCAACGACTACAGCGGTCACAACGACTACAGCGAGAGCAACGGCCAAAGCAACGACTGCGAGCGTAACAACTACAGCAGGAACAACGACGACAGCAAGCGGGATTCGCCCTATTATTATAAAGAGCCTTTACGGCACGGAAGAACCGGCCGATGAAGTGGCATTTAAAGACAAGAACTCATTGTGGATTCCATTGGATTTGTACAAGAGCTTGAACCTAAATCCTATGTCCGTTGAAAAAGGCGATACGTATATCACCTTGCCTTTGCCACGTGTAGGCGGCGATATGCTTTACAGCGGCGATGTACGTCAGGGAACGAGCAAGATTAAAGTGCCTGTAAGCATGCGAAACGGCATTCCATACGTGGACATTCAGACTACGTCAGGGATTCTCGGGGTTACCTATACTGAGCGCAATGACGGCATTGTATTGCAGTCTCAAGTGGGGGCTGTGGAAAAACCGGATAAAAAAGAGATTACAAACTCCGTAACATTGGTGTTTGATCCGTTGCCAAATTCAGGAACTCCTTATGCACAGAAAATCGCGCAACAGGGCACATCTGTTGTGGCACCTACTTTATTTGACCTGAGTAAGAATGGGGTAGTCGTAAAGAATCGCTTGAACTTTGACTATGCCATCCAGTACAAGGACAATGGCTACCAGGTTTGGCCGCTGATTACCAATACATTCAATCCGGACTTTACAAGTAAAATCCTGGAAGATGAAAACTCCTGGAAGGCCATTGGCCGAGATTTAGTATTGTACGGCTTGGCCTATGGCTATGAAGGATATAACTTCGACTTTGAAAATGTACATTTAAAAGATAAGAAGCAGCTGACGAAGTTTGTTACGTATTTAAGTGACTTGTTACATTCATATAATATTAAAACGTCCATTGATGTGACGGGCTATTCGGACAGCCCGAACTGGTCTTTGGTATATGATCGTAAAGCGTTGAGCGAAGCCGTAGATTATGTGGTGCTCATGGCGTATGATGAAACATGGGCTTCCAGTACACAGGCCGGTCCGGTTGCGTCCTATCCGTGGGTACGCCGCAATGTGGAAGCGTTGAAAAAAGAAGTACCTTCACAGAAGATTATTTTAGGCGTGCCTTATTACATGCGTATTTGGACGAGCCGCATTGCAGTGAATGGTAAGGGCGATGTGACTATCAGCAATACGAAGAGCCGTACCTTGCCGATGGAAGAGGCGGAATCGATTAAATCCGACTACGAAGACAGCGTGGTGTGGAATAAAGATTTGAAGTTACACTATGTTGCCTATGGAAATGATGAGCTGGGCGACGAATTATTGGCTTACAAGAACAGCCATAAAAATAAAACGACCGTAGTGGCCTCTGCATCAGGCACAACAGGAGCAAATGCTGCTACAACGGGTGCAGCTGCATTGCAGAACAGCTCAGCGGCGGGAAGCAGTACGCCTTGGGGTACCACCGCATCCGGCACTAACGGAACGACATCACAAACATCCGGCGGCAGAGCAGTGGCTGAAGAAGCGGCTATGAATCAGGTGACCAGTACAATAATTCCTGTCACTAAGGAAACCGACGATGAAACAGCGACTGTTAAGACTGATGCTTCGCCGTTTGGAACTACCGGCACAGCAAGTGCGACAAATGTGAAAGCTGATGCGGCAAAATCCGATAATGCCAAGGCAGACGACGGCAAGTCCGGCTCTAAGGGTGTAGCCAATTCGCTGGCTAACAAGTCATCCACTATATCGGAAGTTTGGTTTGAGGACGAACAGTCTATGGCGCTTAAACTGAGCCTTGTTGATGAACTACATCTGGGCGGTTTCGGCGCATGGCGCAAAGGCTTTGAAACCGACACATTCAGAAACTTTGTGTACACCACATACCGCGAACCTGTAGCGGATACAGACAAGAAGACTGAAAAGTCCGGAAAAGATAAAACTAAGAATAAAAAGTAAGTAATTACTAATAAGAAGTAGATAATAATTAGATAGCAATTAATAAACTTACAGGCAGAGTAAATTGAAACTCTGTCTGTAAATGTTTAGATGTTTGACGATTCTTGTGTATTAGTAATATAATTGAGAGTAAGACTTATGAATTAGATTTGACAAAATCTGAGGAAGAACAGAGCATGAGGAGGCTGTGGTATGCAAGAGAAATATGTAGCACAGGATATCGAAAAGAAGTGGCAGGCCTATTGGCGTGAACACAACACTTTTAAAACAGACTATGACGAAAGTAAAGAAAAATACTATGTATTAGAAATGTTCCCGTACCCATCCGGGAATTTACATATGGGTCACGTACGTAACTATTCTATCGGTGACGTAGTTGCCCGTTTCAAAAAAATGAGAGGCTTCAACGTACTTCATCCAATGGGATGGGATGCGTTCGGTATGCCGGCAGAAAATGCGGCGATTAAGCACGGCATTGCACCAAGCAAATGGACGTTTGAAAATATTGAAAACATGAAACGTCAGCAACAGGCACTTGGTCTTTCTTATGACTGGGACCGCGAAGTGGCAACCTGTAAAGAAGATTACTACCGCTGGACACAATGGTTCTTCCAACAGTTCTATAAAAAAGGCTTAGCTTACAAAAAAGAAGCCAAAGTAAACTGGTGTGACCACTGTCATACTGTATTGGCTAACGAACAGGTTATCGACGGCTTATGCTGGCGCTGCGACAATAAAGTAGTGAAGAAAGACCTTAAACAATGGTTCTTGAAGATTACTGAATACGCAGATCGCTTATTGGCTGATCTTGACAGTCTTGACCACTGGCCTGAACGTGTTAAGACAATGCAGAAAAACTGGATTGGCCGCAGTGAAGGGGCTCAGTTCGCATTTGAAATCCCTGAAATCAATAAAAACATCGAAGTGTACACTACACGTATTGATACAATTTACGGCGTTTCCTACATCGTATTGGCGCCTGAACATCCATATGTACAGGAATTAATCGCCAACAAGCCTAATAAGGCTGAATTGGATGCGTTCATTGAAAAAGTACGCAACTTGAATGAAATTGACCGTACGTCCACCGACGTGGAAAAAGAAGGTCTTTTCACAGGGGCTTACGCAAAACATCCAATGACCGGCAAGGACATTCCTATTTGGATTGCCAACTATGTATTAGTTGATTACGGTACAGGTGCCGTAATGGGTTCCGCCGCTCATGACGAACGCGATAACAAGTTCGCCCGCAAATACAATTTACCGATTTTACCGGTTGTGCAGAACGAAGAACATACTTGGACTTTCGACGAATGGAATAACGAAGCCCATGAAGACGGCGTGTTAATTAACTCCGGCGAATACACAGGTATGACATCTGCAGAAGCGCGCGAAGCTATTATTAAAAACTTGGAAGAACGCGGCATGGGCCGTAAGATGGTTAACTACCGTCTTCGCGACTGGCTCATTTCCCGTCAGCGCTACTGGGGTGTGCCAATCCCTGTTGTATACTGCGATAAATGCGGTGAACAACTTGTTCCTGAAGAAGAATTACCGGTTCGTTTACCGGAAGATGTAGTATTCGATGGCGGCGCTATTTCTCCATTGGCTACGTCTGAAGAATTCTTAAAAGCAAAATGTCCATGCTGTGGCGGTGAAGCACGTCGTGAAATCGATACAATGGATACATTTATCGACTCTTCCTGGTACTTCTTACGTTACACAGATGCACGCAATGATAAAGAAGCGTTCAATAAACAGATTGCGGACTACTGGATGAATGTAGACCAATATATCGGCGGTATTGAACATGCCATTCTTCACTTGTTATATTCCCGTTTCTTCGTAAAAGTAGTTCACGATTTAGGCCTTATCAGCTACGATGAACCATTCAAAGGTTTGTTGACGCAGGGCATGGTGCTCAAAGAAGGCAGCAAGATGTCCAAATCCAAGGGCAATGTAGTATCTCCTGAAGAAATCGTAGCTACTTACGGTGCCGATACAGCGCGTCTGTTCATTTTATTCGCTGCACCGGTAGAACGCGATCTTGACTGGAGTGACGAAGGCGTGGAAGGTTCTTATCGCTTCCTTGGCCGTGTATGGCGTATCGTTCGCGCATTCGAAGAATGGGCTAAAGAAGGTCATACCAATGAATTGTCCAAAGACGAAACAGCACTTCGCCGCGAACTTCATCGCGTAATCAAGAAAGTAACAGAAGACTTGGACGGCAAGTTCAACTTCAACACAGCTATTTCCAGCATCATGGAATTAGTAAATGCTATGTATCAGTTCCGCGACAGCCATGACAGCATTCAAGCTGCGTTGGCAGAAGAAGTGATTGAAAAATTACTTCTCTTATTGGCTCCATTCACACCACACATTACTGAAGAATTGTGGCACGAATTAGGCCATGACACCAGCATCCATACAGAAGCTTGGCCTACCTATGAAGAAAAAGCTCTCGTAGTGGATGAAGTGGAAATCGCCATTCAGGTAAATGGTAAGCTTCGCGATAAAGCCGTTATCCCTGTAAATATGGATAAAGCTGAATTGGAAGCACAAGCATTGGCATTGCCACGTGTACAGGAATTCACAGCCGGCAAGAATGTTGTTAAAGTAATCATCATTCCAAACAAAATTGTGAATATCGTTGTAAAATAATAAAATATAGTGATCATAAAATGACAGACTAGGCTTTGAAGTGATTTTTAAAGTGTAAAATAGTTTAAATATGACATGTAAAAGAGGACTCAGCATGAATGCTGGGTCCTTTTTGATTTACAGTTTAGCTTAATGTTTGAATTATAGTGTAATTTATAGATGAGCTAATAATCTACTTATATACTGTTATTTTTTGCTTATATATACTTATTTTACTGAGATTTTACATATTCTGCTTTGTTGACAAATCATCTTATACTCATCTATACTTTTTAGTAACTGTGTAGATTTTCGTTGTATATGCAAGTAGCGGGATAAAGCTGTATAGGGATAAACAGTTCCCGTTGAAAGTCTACAAATTTGATTGAATAAGGTTACTGATTCATATAGGGAGCTCTTATGATTCAACAGAGGTATAATAGTTTATCACAGTGTCTTGACGGGATTCAGGAAAGTTTAGAAGCACTGGAGATAAAGCGTATTGAAAAAGAAATTGCTGCGAAGTACTGTGAGGCGCTTCTCAGCATGATACAAGGACAAGGTTCACAGGGAAAAACAGGAACTGATTCGCAGGAGGCGCAGCAGAAGTACCTCATATATTTAGGCTCTCTGGTAGGGATACTGAATGAATTATATGACAGCTTGCAAGAAGATAGTTGCCAATATAATCAATTTGAAACTGATGGGATTCTTGATCAGTCATTAACATATGACAACTACATGCATATTAACCGTCAGCTCATTCGCATTCGTACGATTGTGGTGCAGATGAAATCTATTTTTAATAAAAGTACGGAAAAATTATCTGCCCTGTCCATGGTTCAAACCGGTTCACTAAATACAATATATGAAGCAATAACCTTTGTTAAAGGATGTTTTGAAACTTGGGAAAATGACTCACCGTCGAAAGAAAAAAATATTCATGAGTATTTTAATAAGAGTAAGAACTTGAATGTACCTCATGTTCTTTTCGAGTTTATTGTTTATCAACTTAAGCAGGAAAACTTTGAGGAAGTACGGACCTTGAGCGAAGAGTTTCTTCGGTTTTATAGCGATGACAAGGGAAACTTTCGCACATTTTCAGGTGAAGGAGCTGTAGACTTTACGTCCATTCGTGACTTCTCTGATGTTGATGTAGAGTCATTACATGGACAATATATGGTGGCATTAGCCAAATTAGGGATTATTATGGCCTCCCTTAATGAACAAACGGAGGCGTCATATCATAGATCCTATACATTGATAACAGAGTTGTATAATTCTTCATTTCGGGAGCACATACTCTTCAACACATGGTTATTTGCACTGGTGCTGAAAAATGGAAAGGGTGTATCTCCAGATTCAGGGCGTGCTCTCTCTTTGTTTTTAGAATCTGCACGTATGGGATATAGTCTATCTTGTCTGTCTGCCGGTGAAATATATGCGTTTGATGAAGCGCATCAGGATTTTGAGCAGGCTCAATATTGGCTTTTACAGGCGGCCTATCAGGGCGAGTCTGAAGCCATGTCAGCACTGGCTCAAATTTATGCGTACACAGAATATTTCGACATTGATAAGGCTATATTTTGGGCACACGCAGCTCATAAGGCGGGCAGCTCTGACGCAACTACTTTATTAATTCGGATTTATGTGGACGGTTTGGATGGACGTGTCAAACCGGATTTTATAAAAGCGGAGGAATTGTTAAAGCCGATTGCCCATAAGGATTTCATGTATCAGTATTACTTAGGGTTTATTTATACATGTGGCGGTTATGGGTTGGAAAAATGTTGGACATTGGGGCATCAATATTTTGCTTCATGTGCAAATGCAGGATATGCGGATGGAGCGTATGCGCTTGGCTGTGTATATGCTGATGAGAACCTCGTAATTCAGCCTGATTATCAGATGGCTTTGAAGTACTTAGAGCAGGCGGAGGAAGCCGGACACAGTAATGCAAGTGAGAAGATTAAAGAACTTGGACTGCGATAGGGGCAGTTACAAAAACCAGTTTCAAGAAATATAAGGTACAGGTATATAGGAATCGGACAGGGTGTATAAATGACTTCCAACGAGAGTTTACAACATATATTGAGTAGTACACTGCAGTCGGTGAACTACTTTTTAGAATCTCTGGCGCGCAAGGCTGATGAGTATCATCTGTCTTTCATAGGCTCGGCACATTCAAAGGAAACGTTTCGGGCAGTGGAAGAGAAACTCATGGCTCCGCTTCAAGTTATGATTGCGGGCGCCTTTTCAACGGGCAAATCTTCATTGATCAATGCATTATTCGGGCAGGAGTTGGCCGCCGTAGGTGCGCTGCCTACTACAGCGGTAATCAGTAAATTTGTTTACGGCTCCAATGGCGCTGTTAATGTGCATTTTAAGGATGGCCATGTAAGATCTTTTACGACGGAGCAGTATGGAGTGCTTACGTCGCAGGAGACTGCATGGAACTCTATGCATGCCAAAATAGACTATGTGGAATATGCATTGCCTTTTGAATTTTTAAAAGAAATAAATATTATTGACAGTCCGGGCTTAGAGGCGGTCTATGAGTATCATGCGGATATTACGAGTGCGTTTTTTAAACAGGCGGACGTAGTGCTTTGGGTTATTTCCGCAGACACACCGTTAACCAGTAAGGAAATGGCCTATATTAAGGATATAAAAACTCGTGAGAACCCGGTTGTGCTCGTCAATAAAATCGACATGGTAGACGAAGAAGAAGACAGTGTCGATGATGTGTTGGACGATGTAAGACGCAAGTTAAAGTCCAATGCGGCCGCTGTATTCGGTGTATCCGCCAAACAGGCGCTGATGGCTAAACAGACGAATAATGACAACTTGTTAAAAGAGAGCGGGCTGCATCAGGTTGAAGAATACATACGCACTGCTGTAATCGACCAGGTTATAACCTATCGAATGGACACACTTCTTGATTGTATGGCACTTACGTTGCTTATGATGGAAGACTTTTATGATCGTTTTCATATGTCCTCACTAGCGGAGCCTGCCATTCATACAAGCGATATGGATGCATACAGGCCCAATGGATTGACGTATTACGAACCGGAAGCGGGCGATGACATATATCAATTTAGAAGCATGTATTTGCAAATGCTCGCATCGGTGATGGACTACTGTGAAGAACGTTTACTGTTAGAAAGTGACTCGGCCTTTGCCTTAGTCGGTATTTTACAGTTGTGTGGCTATCGATACCATCAAAACAGACATCAGGGACAATTGTATTTGGAATTTGCCGCTTCGGAAGGCAATGTAATAGCCAAACTTATTTTGTTCAATTGCTTTAAAACGATTTCCTTTAACTTCTGGAATATACTGGAATTTTTAACAGTCGCTGAAGATCAGCAGCCCGCCAATCATGACATCTATTACTTGCCGGACGTAAGAAAGGCTTTATATTGGCTGGAATCGCTGGGGTCTGTACATGCTCATACATTATCCCCGCTACTGCAGGATACACTTTTACAGGCGCGTTTATGGCTATTTATACTATATGCACGTACGGGGAAAATGCAGCATATAAGCGACAGCAATTTATATAAGGCACTGATAGAAGAAAAAGAGTCCGGTCACTATGGCTCGTCCGTATTTTTAGGCGTCCTCGACAATGTAGACCTTCTTGGGGAAGCGGAAAGAAAGAATCCAACCGACTATTATCGGTTAGGGGCCTCTCAAAACTGTCCGTTTGCCATCATGATGCTCGCCTTAATAGCTCTCTCTGATCACAATAAACGGGAATATGTGCAATGGAGGGCCAAACTAAATGGAATACATAATGAGACAATTCTCCTATATATAATAAGAGCGTTTAAAGATGCGGATAATGACGATTTTATAACGGAAAGTGATTATCTTGAAAGTGCGGAGGAACTCATTAAGTTACGTGTAGGCAGCGTTGAAGATGAATTGCTCTATGTATATAATTACGGCATGGACGGCAAGATTCCTTATAATCTGCGTAAGCTGGAATCGTTGTGCCTAAGGTTTAAGGACCATAATCAAAGAGCCCGTACATTTTATGCGGAAATTTGCTTACATAATGGGCGAGAAGCTCAGGGCTTGCAGGAACTCAACACCTTGGCCTATGGAGAAAACTATAAAGACGCTAAAGATGCGTTATTTCTGTACTATAAAAACATAGATAATTGGATGGACTATCCACAATATGTAGAGGGAATTTACAGATATTGCATTGATGAAGTGAATGATCCGGGTACGCAGTATATTATTGCCACATTGTTTTATAGCGACTGTAAGCCGATTAAACTTGATTTAGATAAAGCCCGTTATTGGCTTGAAAAATCCGCTAATGCAGGGTTTGGCCGTGCCTGTTATGAATTGGGCGAGTGTTATGCCAGAGGGGGCGGCGGTTACACGCAGAACTTGAAATTGGCTGAAATGTATACGCAGAAAGCAATCGATGACGGGATTGAAGAAGCCCATAAAATAATGGATTTTATTAACTTTGTCAGATGATGTAAGTCCCATAGGCTCTTGAAGGCCCATATAAATCTTTGAAGATACATTTTGAAGAGACAGATAAATAGATACTTTACAGAGGAGATTTTATTTCACCATGAGTTTTGACAGTTTTAATCAGCGAAAGATTGAATTGATTAATGCTACCGACGAATTGATTCGTCTGAGCGAAAACTTACAAACGGCAGACGTTCAAAATGGCCTGCAACAGTGTAAGGAGCATATGTTAAACGATGCATTCAGTGTTGTTGTGGTGGGGCAATTTTCTCGTGGCAAGTCTACTTTCGTAAATGCCTTGTTGGGACAGCGCATTTTGCCGACCAGCAAGAAGCCGACGACGGCAGTAATCAGTAAAATCGCCTATTCGCCGGAACCGCAGTTTACGGTTCATTTTAAAGACGGTCATGTGATGACGATTGATGAGCAAAACTTCTTCGGTATCAAAGCGCCAAGCACTTATTCGTCAGATACACCACAGGATGAGCGTGAACAAATCCTGGATGAACAGGCGCAGATTAACAAGATTGATTATGTGCAGGTCGGTTATCCTCTGGACTTTTGCAAGAACTCTGTGGAGCTGGTTGATACGCCGGGGACCGATGATTTGAATGAAAGCCGCATTGAGATTACTTATAATTACCTCAATCAGGCTGATGCGGTTATTTTGCTGCTCGCAGCGGATCAGGCACTGTCATCGGGGGAAGTGGAATTTTTAAAAGAGCGAATTCTAAAACAACAGATTCGCGATATTTTCTATATTATTAATCGTAAAGATACATTGGCCGGACCGGACGAAGAAGAGCGTGTTCGTCAATTTGTTACAGACAACTTGAAACAGATTGTGGGAGACTCGCTTACAGAGATAAGGCCTCATTTAGTATCCAGTTACCAGGCCCTTTTATACCGGCGAAACGCTCGTGGCGAAGTGTTGTCCGGCAAGCAGATGATGAATGTGCCCGAGTCTTTTTCGACGACTGGATTTGACGAGTTGGAAGAGTCGTTGCGCACATATTTAACGGTAGATAAGGGACAGACCCGCATCGAGTTATATATTCGAAAGTTAGAACAGTCCATTCTGACCATGTTGCAAGACTTACAGGAGCGCCGAGAATTCTTAAGTTCGTCCACGGTTGAGCTGAATGAGATGGTTCAGAAGTTGTCTTATCGAAAGAGTGAATACCAAAAGGTAACCAATACTTTGATAGAACGTCTGCGTATTAATTTGGAACAATATGACAATCAACTTAAAAACAAGGCCCTGCTCTTTGGCGATGTCTTGATTAATACTGTGCGCGATGCTGTATTTGCTTACGAAGGCAATGTGGGGGAACAGGCATTTGCTCGCCACATAGAAACCGTTATCAGACGAAAACAGAGAGCGTTTCTTGAGGAGTTACATGATTTTATTCAAGATATAGTGAATACAGAGCACAACCGAGTTCTTGGCGATTTGCGGAATGTTTGGACTGATTTCGAAAGTTCCTTTATGCCCCAATCCTTGCTTAACAGTCGCAGTATGACAAGACAGTTTCAGACAAAATTACCGGGAAATTTTAAAGATTTGGTCCATGAAACGGCAGAAAAGGATGATAATAACTCCTTTGGCTGGATTGTAGCGGCCACTGTATTGGGCGCCGTTGTGGGAAGTTTCATTCCGATTATTGCAGGTTCTATATATGGATTCTTTTCATCCAGAGATAGCGCGGTAGACGAAAAAGTTAGAAACGCTGTTTGGAATGACCTGGAAACAAAGCTGAAAGAAAATAATCGGACCTTTGTAGAAAAGGTACTAAAGCTATATGACAATGTATGCCATGATGCAATAGAGGCGTTGCATAACGATGTAGACAGCCGGCTTAGTACTGTGCAAAAGCAATTGGAAGAAGCATTGGTCGTACGGACCCGTGATGAAGTGCAGGTGGCGGCTAAGTCACAATGGCTTACCGACAATACAACACTGTTAAATGAAATTAATCACCGCATCAAGGCTGTAGCATTTTTGCGGTAACCCGTAACCGGATTTGTAAAAGGGGTGTTCCTTGTGATTAAAGATATTAAAAAAATAATACAGTCTGTTCAGGAAGTCGGTTATGTTCGCAAACATGCTAATTTTGTGGAAGATCTGGACGTACTGTCAGGCTCCATGGACAATGACTTTTATCGTGTTGTTGTACTGGGTGAATTTAAGCGTGGTAAATCCACTTTTGTTAATGCCTTGTTAGGGCAATCTATTTTGCCTACGGACGTGTTGCCGGAAACAGCAGTTATTACGAATTTGCTGTACGCTGATGAACCGCGATTGCAAGTGGTTTATAAAAACCGTACAGTGGAGAACCGTGATTTATCAATGGAAGCGATGAATGAATTTTCCGCCCGTGCCGATAAAGACTATGTTCAATCGATCGATTATATCAAGGTGGGCTATCCGCTTGGTTTATTAAAACCTAAAATTTGTCTCGTTGATACACCGGGCGTGGCCGACTTGGACGACAGCCGTTCAGACATAACATATGCCTATTTACCGATGGCTAATGCGGTGATTTTCGTGTTGGATGCGAATACGCCACTAACTAAAACGGAGAAAGACTTCATTGAGCAGCATATTTTGCCATTGGGCATTTCAGATATTCTCTTTATCGTCAATAAATACGACTTTGTGGATGAAGAAGAGGATGAAGACTTTTTAGATGATCTGAGACGACGTATTGAACAGGCCTTTTCCGTTAACGAAGACAATGCAAAGCTAAAGAAATTTACTATTCTTCCTTTATCGGCCTTAATGGCCGTCAAAGGGCAAGAAGGAAATAATGATCGTCTTGTTCAGGAGTCCGGGATTTTGCAGGTAAGAGAGGCCCTGCAAAGCATGTTGGAAACCAGTGTGGTGGAAAAGCGAAAAGAGATTTACTACAAGCGCTTATTGGCCAACACTCTTCAACAGGTTCATCGGTCCATTGAAAAGGATGAACAGCTTACGCAAGGATCGTTGGAAGAGCTGGAGGCATTTAACAGTAAGCTGCAGCAGCTCATAAATCAGAAGGAAGAATCTCAGAAAAAGATTGCCGCTTATGTGGCACAGTCGGAAGAGAGCTTTAAGCACATGCTCCGGAAATCATTGTCCCTCTTTGAATCAAAATTGATGGAACAAAGCGAAGACCTGATTAATGATTATACGAACAGTGATTTTAAAGTTTTTGTGGAAACTAAACTGCCTAAGTACTTGAAGAAGCAGGTTGATGCTTGGGTGGCGAACTATGTGCCGAACTTAAAAGTACTGGTAAATAATCTGGAGAAAAAAGTCCTGGAAGGTTTATCGCGAAGTTTTAATGAACAAATACGATCTAACCGATACGCAACGGGCGAATTTCAGCAAATTGGATTGCAGATTGAGCTTGAAGCGGACGACTTGTCTAAACTAAAATATAAGATAGGAGCCGGTGCGGCTACGGGAGCGGTGCTGCTCATGACCTTAACCGGTGGCGGCTTATTGCCGTTGCTCAGCATGTTCGGTGTTCCATTCTTGAACGATAAAATTATGCAGGAAAAACTGAAAGAAGCGAAAGCAAAGGTAATTCCGGCCGTTAAGACGGAAATCACCAAGATGATTGCAGCCTTGGAAGAAGATTTGGGCAACCATATTGCCCGTCAATGTAAGGCGGTACAGATTTCCACCGAAGACGTGTATGCAGATGCACTGCTTAAACTGAAACGTGCCATCGATGAACAGATTGAAGGGAAAAAAGGCAAGCAGTCAGCTATGCAGCAGTCTATGGATTTATTGGATGCAGATAAGAAATTAATTACATCGTATATGGAAATGTTGGCGTAAAGGGGGACAGGCACATGGATTTTTTCGATAATTTTGATGCCCATCACGGGAGTGGTTTGTACTCGTCAATTCCTGACGGAACCGGCTTAAATACCATTATGCATGACGGTATGGCTGTAGACACCTTGACCGATTTGGGAACTCATGTGGGCGATTTTACCATGCCTAATGTGGACGGCGGTTTGGATGTGTATGAAGACGGTCAACTCGTATCTCACAGCGTACCTAATGCCATGGGCGGCCATACAATGTACGAGGGCACTTTGGTGAAAAAGTTCAGCATTGCCGGTATTGACGGACAATCGGATTACTATGACAACCAAATGAACCATTTGGGTCATACGTCCGACAATATATTCGGCGGCGAAGACCTCATGGTGAATCATACAAATTCGGACTCCGCTTTTGATGCGAACAGTACAGATTCAATGATTAATACAGACCATACAGATGTATTCGGCAATTCAGGACCCGGGGGCTTTTCCGGTGACTCAGGACACGGGGACTTTTCCGATCACTCCGGGCATATGGAGTTTTCTGATGCTTCGGGGCATGGGGAGTTTCCTTTCGATTCCCACGGTGCAGACTTCACTGTAAACCCGGGGAATGTGAATGACATTCTGAGCACACAGGATCCGCTGCGATACAGCCACGAGCTTGTATTGCCTGATTTTAAGGTATAATTCACTAGTAACTGACAGTTCTCTCCGCAGCTTAACAAATGTTCAGGACTACAGTATAATACTAGTTAGTAATAAGCTAAAGGAGGACTCACAGCATGGCAAAGCGTACAGATTATATCAGCTGGGACGAATATTTTATGGGTGTGGCCATTTTGGCGG
This sequence comes from Veillonella sp., assembly GCF_018364065.1. Lineage (GTDB taxonomy): Bacteria > Bacillota > Negativicutes > Veillonellales > Veillonellaceae > Veillonella_A. The sequence goes on along the minus strand of NZ_JAGZMO010000001.1, from coordinate 356,808 downwards.
CGCAACGTTCAAAAGACCCTAATACTCAGGTAGGGGCTTGCATTGTCAGCGATGATAATAAAATTTTATCCATCGGTTATAACGGCATGCCTTGCGGTTGTAACGATGATGATTTTTCTTGGGACCGCAACGTAGAGGCGGACAATAAGTACTTCTATATTGTGCACAGTGAATTGAATGCCATTTTGAACTACCGTGGCGGTTCTCTGGACGGCAGCAAGATTTATGTAACCTTGTTCCCTTGTAACGAATGTGCCAAGGCCATCATTCAAAGCGGCATCAAGGAAGTCATTTACTGGCAGGACATTTATAAAGACACCCGAGAAGTGAAAGCATCGAAACGCATGCTTCGCACAGCCGGCGTACAATTAACCGAATACTTGCCTACAGGTCGTAAATTGGAAATTAACCTGTAAAACTTGGGCGAATAAAAACTCAAAACAAGATAAATGAAAATAGGTGTATAGGACAAATAAAAAACGCTGTAGCATGGGAATTATCCCGACGCTACAGCGTTTTTTGTATATAAGATATTAGCTTTTGTGAGTATTACGTTTTGATTTAGTACTCACATTAAGTGTCAGTTTCAGCGTTAGCCGTTAAATTTTTAAAGCACCGTTTTCCATAACGACTACTTGTTGACCGTCTGCAGTAGTGCCTACGATGTTCATCTTTTCATGGCCAATCATAAAGTCTACATGGCTGTGAGAGTTATTGAGGCCGGCCGCTTTCAGTTCGTCTTTGCTCAGGCCGTCGCTGTTTTGCAGGCAAGTCGGATAGGCGGCACCGATAGCCAGATGGCAGGATGCATTTTCATCGTACAAGGTTTCAAAATAAATGCGGTTCGACTGGCTGATTGGGGAATAGTGATCCACCAAGGCCAATTCGCCCAGGTAAGAAGAGCCTTCGTCAGTTTCGATAAGTTTTGTTAAGTACTCTTTACCTTCCTTCGCGTCGTAGTCCACAATTTTGCCGTCTTTAAACGTGAAGTGGAAGTCTTCAATGTGGTTGCCTTGGTAAATGAGCGGTTTAGTGCTGTATACAACTCCGTTTACACGGTTGTACTGTGGCGCAGAGAAAACTTCTTCCGTAGGAATGTTGGCGTCGAAAATGATGCCCGATTTGGAAGCTTCGCTGCCGCCTTGCCACAAGTGATTCTTTGGCAGACCTACAACTAAATCCGTACCGTTAGGACATGTGTAATGCAATTCAGTAAACTGATATTTGTTCAATGCGGCGGTGCGCAATTTTAAACGTTCCAAGTGTTTAGGTAACGATTCTTCATCGCTTACGCCCTCAATTCGGCAAAGTTTGAAGAGATGGCTCCATAAGGCGTCAATTTTTTCTTCATCTGTACCTGTAAAGCCTAAGAGGTTGGCCCAACGCAAAGTGGCGACAGAAGCTACACACCAGGTCAGCGTAGAGTCCATGATGGCATCGTGATAGAAAGATAGTACCTTATTTAAAGCGCGGGACTGCGTAGCCATGCGTTCCGAAGAAACACCTTTCATAGCTGTCGGATTAGCGCTGATTAAGGAAAGAAAAGCCGCTTTTCCTTCCACATAGGTCTTATAGTACTCACTGATCCATGGAGCGGGATTTTCCAATACGGAGTCGGCACCGTGTAAAAGACGCAGCTTGCTGATTGGAGTGGAACGCCAGTTTACTACAACTTCTTTGGCACCCAGTTCATATGCAGCTTCAGTGACAACTTCCACAAACTTATGAGTTTCCACATCGGAAGAGATAACTAAAGTTTGATCTTTTTGTAAGTTAACGCCCGTAGTTAATAAGGCGTTGGCATAATGTTTTAAACGTTGTATTTCCATGAGAAATACTCCTTTCATTGTTAATATTAACTAATAACAGCTCGCTGCAGACTAACTCTAATAGAGTGAATCCGCCCTATTGGTGTGAATTACAAGGATTAAAAAAAACTTTCTCGAAATGTATGGGGAGACTCTATTATGGAGAGACATTGTAAAGTGTATATTTCTCTATAATGTGTTTAGCTCGTATGTTTATAGGTTAATTATACCTTTGGAATTAATTATCCCTCTGTAATTAATTATTCCTCTGTAACTAATTATCCCTCTGGAACTAATTACTCCCCTAAAATTTGAGAAAGGATCACAGGTGCACACCATGAAGGGCAAGAAACTTTGGATTTCAGCGTCATTGATATTGATTATTTATATAGTCGTGCTGAGACCTATTATAGCAGATTCTGATGCGCAATTAAATGCTTCCGGCAGCTCGCCGAAGGTGGTAGTTCAGCAAGGTACAGAAAGTAAAAACAGCACAGAAAGTAAAAACAGCACAGAAAGTAAAAACAGCACAGAAAGTAAAAACAGCACAGAAAGTAAAAACAGCATAGAAAATAAAATTAATAAAGAAAATAAAAGTAATAAAGAAAATACGACGAACCGATTAGTATACATTACCGGAGCGGTGGAATCGCCCGGTCTTTATGAGGTGCAGGACGGTGCCACCTGGGGAGACGTCATAAAACTTAGCGGCGGTTTTTTGCCTTATGCGGCCGTAGACACATTGAATTTGGCGGAGCCTGCGGAGATAGGAACGCACGTACATATAGGGTTTAACTTTTCCGGCAATCCGGAGGTGCTTTTGCAAAAGAAGAAGGTCAATATAAATACAGCCGATGAAAAAGGACTTACTGCACTGAGCGGTATAGGACCGGGAACGGCTAAGAAGATTATGGATTATCGCAACACAAATGGACCCTTCACATCCATCGAAGACTTAAAGAAGGTGAAGGGCATTGGGGACGCAACCTTTAAGAAATTGGCACCACATATTACGATTTGATATGTAGCAGGAGGATCTATGCGCAAAATCAGTATTCAGATCTTGAGCATATTTAAAAATACAGGCTATGTACTTACATATAGTGAATGGGCTGTTTTATGGTGGTGGAATTTTGCCGTGGGCGTTTGCATATCTTATGGTAATTACTATGAATACTCATTACCCATGCAACTTTTTCTCGCATCTTCGTGGTTCCTTCTCGTAGTCATAGGGCGTGCGCATTGGTGCAACAAGGGTAAAGCGTTTGTTTCCGCCACAGCGAACACATTTACACGTCGGGAAGCACCACAATCGATTCTTTACGTGCTGATTGTAGTGCTCATAGGCGGTGTCATAGCTGTATTCGGTTATGTACGGACTGAATCTGTTATCTGGACCTATTATGAAATGGATACGAATTATGTGCGGGCGCCGGGCCATTTTATTGTACAGCTCACAACAGATCCGGAAGTGACCGTTAGAAAGGGTGAAGAAAGCTGGAAGGTTACAGGGAATGTAAAAGGCTTCATGTCTGATGCGGCATCTACGAATAATATGGTTCGCTCTGAAGGGATGGTTACTATCTATGTGGATAAAACAAAACCTAACTCCGAGTTTGATTCTGACAGAACCTCTATTTTTGGCATTGCCTCTAATTCAAACTCTAACTCCAGCTCTGACATTAGCGCTACCGCTAATACTGAGCCTGAATCTATAGGTAACATCAGAGCAGGTTCATATATGCTTGTTCACGGCAGTGTTTTACCGGCTACGCATATGCCGGAAGCGGGACGCATGGATATGAAGGCACGCTACATAAGTTCCGGTCGTGTGGGCTCCATGCATGACGGAGAATATAAAGGAAGTATCACGGCAGAAGATATGGAAGAATTGTTTGGACCGCGTTCTTTACAGGAACGGTTCTTATCTCTGAGTGGACATCTACTGGGGCCTGTGAAGCAGTCTGTAAAGAGTATGCTAAACCGCGAGTTGCCGGAAGAGTTGAGTCATTTAAGTGAAAGCTTGCTCTTAGGCGGAGGCTATGGAGTATTGGACGAGTCCATTGTGGCGGCATTTTCAAAGACCGGGTTAATACATATATTATCCGTGTCAGGCTCTCACATTGCTCGTTTATTTGGATTTGTATTTTTCATAGGTCGTTTATTTAAAATGACGGAGCGGCGAGCTACTAACGGAGCTATCGGCGTCGTGATTGTCTATTGCGCTTTGGTCGGATATAATCCGCCGGTTGTCAGGTCCGCTCTCATGGGGATTCTTATGGGCATAGGCATTTTACAGCGAAAGGAGTATGCAGGCTTACAGGCATTGCATATAAGCGCCTTTTTGCTGCTCATCTATGATCCGCTACAGCTCATGGACATTAGCTTTCAGCTGTCATTTGGTGCCACTTATGGAATTATGCTCTTTGCGCGAAGCTTGTATCAGAGCTTGCCGAAACATATGCCTTATATTATGGGACCAATCAGTCTTTGCGTAAGCGCACAACTTATCATATGGCCACTGCAGATATATTATTTCCATTTACTGGGCATCGGGTCACTGTTGGCGGCGGTCGTCGTGGCACCATTATTGGACTTGGCTATAGTGGCACTCATGGGGCTTATTGTAGTAACAGCTATTTTGCAGTTCATGGGCATATCCGGCTTGGTCAGTTTTTTATGGCACGGACTTGGCAAGCTGCTGCAACTTGCTTTGTTTATGAACGAATCCATTGCCACCATGCCGGGCCTCGTGTATTGGAGTGCCGTGTTGCCTCTAATACTTTGGGGGCTATATAATATGGTGTTGTATGGTTTATATTTCTGTATGCGTATCAAAAGAGTACGCACTTATATGTGGGAGGTAGGCGCATATAGTTTGCTGTTCGCTTTATTATGTGTGGCCAATGTGAGTTTAAAACCTGACGGCGCATTGCGTCTCCATACAATTCCCTTATCGCGGGGGGCGGCGTTTATCGTCATGAAGGAACAGTTTTTATCATCACCGGAGTCACTGGTCTATGTGGAATTGGACGGTAAAGAGTTGTCGCCTTACAGCCGCATGTGTATTATTAACAGCTGCCATTACTATGGCGTGGTGAAGCCGAAGTATATTGTGCTTGCTAATAGAGCGTTTAATAGAGAAGTTCATAAAGAAGTTTATAAACAAGTTAATAGGAGAACTACCGGTAAAGTTAACAGAAATTCTAATAGTGAAATTAATATTCCTCATGAATCTGACGAAGTGGAAGCGCTCTTGAAAGGCCTTCAATATTCAAATTATGAATTGAATCAAATTTCAAATAAAGTATTTGCAGTGGGAGAACAGCGTAGTTTCGAGGATGTGGCCGTATCTGTGACGGATGGTTTACAAGTGGCCGGTATTCATAAATCATATATATTCAAACATAGACAAACAGGCAAAAAGACTTTAAAATTAAATAAGGATAAAGTCACCATTTTAGGAACAGCCGACGAAGGTTGGTTGCAACGAATAGAAGATGAGCCTTTTATAGAAGCGGTATTGTATTTTCCCGGCTATAAGCAGGGAACGGAGATCGATCCGGCAGATGAAAAGGTATATAAATCGGGAGAGCGATCAATCCCGGATTTTTTATTGTAAGGAGGGGCTATGACTGTAGAACTGCTATATGGCGATGAATCGCAGCTTATAGAAGAGAAAAAAATAGCCTTTTTAAAAAAATATAAGGATTGGCCGCAACAAGTGTTGAATGATGAGGTAGGCCCCGGTCAAATGGCGGAAGTGCTCAGTGCGAATTCCCTGTTTGCGGAGCCTACCGTATATTGTTTAATTAACCCACAGATCTTCGCGAAGACGGGTAAAAAGGTAAGTGACGATTGGCAGCGCGTTTACGACGTACTGTTGAACTACGACGGAGACAATCCGGTGCTGGTCATTTATCACGACACTATCGATAAACGGTTGAAAGGAAATAGTCAATTTCTTAAAACTGTACCTAATACAGAATGCGTTCGGCTTAAAGGGGACGCACTGCTGCAATGGATTGTGAAATATTGTAAATCCAACGGTTACTCACTAAGTCCGGACGGCGCGGAATATATGCGTCATCTGCTGGAGTTGTGGCAGGACGTGCCCGTAGCGTTTATGCGAACTGAGTTTGACCGCTACTTTTTGCTGCTCCCTAAGAAAGGGGTTATTACCCGGGAATTTCTATTGGAAAATGGCAGTGATTTCAGCGCCAAGAATATTTTCTTGTTCAAAGAGGCGCTGTTTAATCGAAATGCGAAGACATTAATGGCTTTATTTCCTTATATTTTGCAGTATAAAGAAGTAGATCGGGCCATGTCATATATTGAGGGGCAGTTGAGACTGCAGCTCATGGTGAATGAATGTGCCGGACAGGGCATGACAGAACGTCAGGTACAGGAGTATTTAAAATCGCTCGGGTCAACTACGAAAGCCTATCCGATTAAATTGGCCTACGAGCAAAGTCGCCGTGTTCGAACGGTGGCATTGGCCAAGTTGTTGCGCGGACTCTATGAAAGTGTGAGTCGTTCACGACGTGGCGAAGGGGATATTTCATATTTTAAAGATTTGTGTTTGGCTTATTGTGCACAGTAAGCTTGAGGGAAGTTATGAAAAAGAAAGTTAGCTTGTTAGTTGCCGCCGTCATTGGTGCAGTAGGTGTTTCCGCAGGAGCCTTCTTATATCCTACAGGAAATGCGATTTATGGCATGTATTTGGGAGACCGCAATATTTCACAGGCCAGCCAGGAAGAAATTAAAACGATTATTGAAGAGGAGACTGCGAAAGATACTCAGCAGATCGCCATTAAAAATAAAGAGGGCAAGGTAAAATACTATTCCATGAAGGACTTGGGTATTAAGCCGAATATTGCCAAAACTATGGAGAATATTATGGCTTACGGCTATGAACCGTCTGTGGCGGAGTATGTAAACAGCCGTTGGCAAGCCTTAGTAAATCCGGTTAAAGAAAATATTGTTTACGATGTGAATGTTCCTATGTTGGAGCATGTGCTGCAAGAGTATAACAAGGAATTTGCGAAAGACGGTCACGATGCGTATTTAACTGTGGAAAACGGCAATGTGGTTCTTCACAAAGAAACATTGGGACGCCGCCTTGATGTAGATAAAACGATTAAGAATTTTCAGGAACAGTTAAATAAAGGGCCTGTGTCTCAACTGGAATTAGTTGTAGATGAACAGGCGAAGCCGAAAGTTGTTTCTGAGGACTTGGCAGGCATTACTACTGTGCTGGGTACCTATGAAACATACTATAATGCAGGCGACCAGAGCCGTACCCACAATATTCAGTTGGCTACGGATAAGATTAACAATGTAATTTTAAAACCGAACGAAGTATTTTCCTTTAATAATATAGTAGGGGAACGTACGGCGGAAGCGGGCTACGATGATGCGCCTGTATTTATGGACGGCAAGCTCGTTCCGGGCATCGGTGGCGGTATTTGCCAGGTAAGTTCCACATTGTTCAACACGGCCTTATTATCCGGTATGACGATTGAAGAGCGTACGCCGCATTTTGCGCCGGTAGGCTATATTCCGGCCGGTCGTGACGCTACGGTTGCGTATGGCTACTTAGATTTTGTTTTCAAAAATCCTTATAGTCATCCGGTGTATATTATGGCCCATGCTGCAGGTGATACATTGGTTATTACCATTTTAGGTCATGCAGATGACGCACCGAAGTCTGTATCCGTAACTGTTGGGGACAGCCGCGTGTTACCGCATAAGACGGAAGTTCGCATTGATCCTAAGGCGACTAAGGAAGAAGTGCAGGTAGAGGGACATGACGGTTCCACTATGATGACTTATGTGCAGGTAGTTCATAAAAACGGACAGGTAAGCAGTGACAGTTTCTCGTCCACTTATGATCCGGTTGACTCAGTCGTGGTAAAACCGAAAGATGCGCCGGCTCAAAAGTCCGATTCGAATCAAACGTCCAGGAATGGACAAAACACTGATGCGGATAAGAACGACAAGACTAATTAAGTAGCATATAGAGATGTAAATAGAGATAGAAATACGAGATGTAAATAAGTAGGAGCAAATAGACAATGGCAATTCGATATCACATAGTGCCTAAGAAGAAGAAAAAGGCAGCTGTTCTAATTGAATCTACTAAAAAGAATATAAAGATTAAGCAGGTAGACTCGTCATTCAAGAACTTTCAGGCTCTGCAACGCAAGCTGGAAGCATGGTATGCGGAGAAGCACGTCAATTTTGATGCGGTGCCTCTCATGGAATCCACCATGTGCTCTTATGTTTGGGCGAATGAACCGATTCACGACCACACACTGGCAGAATATTACTATGCCGGTGGTTGCGGCGTGGGTGAATTAATTGAAGAAATAGAATATTTGCGTAAGAAGCAAGGGCTCATGCCTGATTACTCGGAGTATCCGGAAGGTATGGATAACAGTTTCGACAGCTACGGTTTCATTGAAGACGATGAAACGGACGATAGTGAAGAAGCTAATTACTCCGTATCCTATAGTGAAACTATGGCTGGCCGCGGTGTGAGCGTTGTCAGTGTGCCACGCTTCATGGATTACGACGAGTCCGGCGATGATTCGGATGATGTGTTTGCACCGTTTGATAATACCTCCTTGGATTTATTCGACGATACGCCGGTTATTTGTGACTATGTACCGGCTAAATCGACGCCTTCAGCGGGAGCTGAGACTAAGCAGTGGAAGGGCGGTGCCAATGGTGGCGGCGGTAATGGCAAGGGCCGACGTCGTAAAAAAGACGTAACCGACCCGGGCATGTTATTAGGTCCGGAAATTACGCATCCTGTTGTGACCATTGCATCCCAACCTGAAGGGGGCCGTAACCTGGTTTTCGAAGGGATGCCTTTGGAAGTAAATGTGCGTGAGCTTAAATCGGGTTCCGCCATTTTAACAGGGAGCATCGTGGATGACACGGAAGGTATCCGTTTCAACAAGTTCCTTGATTCCATTGATGAAGGTAAGGACTTAGCGAAAAAGCTGAGCAAGATGAAATGTGTGCAAATGTGCGGCGATGTAGAAATGGATGAACGGTTTGAACGGGACTTCGTTTTAAAATTGCGCAGCATTAAGGAAATCAAAAAAGAAAGCACACGAAAAGAAAATCGTGAAGACTCTCGCGTGGAACTTCATTTACATACGAAAATGAGTGATAAGGATGCGCTGGTTACTGTGTCCGACTTACTTAAAACAGTAAAAGCTTTTGGCCATCCGGCTGTAGCGATTACGGACCACGGCGTTATTCAGGCGTTCCCTGAAGCGCAGAAAGTGGCCAAGGATTTGGGCGTTAAGGTTATCTACGGTGTAGAAGCGTATTTAATCGACAACGAAGAGTCCAGCAAGCGCTACCATATCATTTTATTGGCGAAAAACATTGTAGGGTTGCGTAATTTGTACAAATTAGTAACCTTATCTCACTTAAATTACTTCAGCCGTCGTCCTCGTTTACCGCGTCAGGTCATTGAGGAACATCGTGAAGGTCTTATCATCGGTTCCGCCTGTGAAGCGGGCGAATTGATGCAGGCTATCGTGCAGGGCGAATCGAAGGAACGATTACTGGAGATTGCGTCGTTCTACGATTATTTGGAAATTCAGCCAATCGGCAATAACCAATTCCTTGTAAATAAGGGCATCGTGCCTGATAGGGAAAGTCTTGTTCAGATGAATAAGACCATCGTTGAATTGGGTGAACATCTGAATAAGCCGGTTGTAGCTACCTGTGACGTGCATTACCTCAATCCGGAAGACAAGATTTATCGTGAAATCCTGCTTACGGCTACAGGCTTTACGGATGCTAAAGATCAGCCGGACCTTCATTTGCGAACTACGGATGAAATGCTGGAAGAGTTTGCATACTTAGGTGAAGAAAAAGCCTACGAAGTTGTAGTTACAAACTCTCGCATGATTAATGACAGCATCGATACTTTGTATCCGGTGCCGGACGATAAAATTACGTATTCGCCACAGATTGACGGTGCGGACGAAGCACTGTCTGATATGTGCTACAAAAAGGCGAAGGAAATTTATGGCGATCCGCTGCCTAAGGTGGTAAAGGATCGTTTGGAATACGAACTGGAACGTATTATAGGGAACGGCTACGGCGTGTTGTACTACATTGCCCATAAGCTGGTAAAAAAATCCCTCGATGACGGTTACCTCGTAGGTTCCCGTGGGTCTGTAGGTTCCTCCTTCGTAGCGACCATGGCGGATATTACAGAAGTAAATCCGTTGCCGCCGCATTACATTTGTCCAAAATGTAAGCATAGTCAGTTCTTTGAAAAAGGCGAGTACGCCGGTGGTTTCGACTTACCGCGAGCCAACTGTCCTGAATGCGGTACGCCTCTCAAGACTAACGGCCATGATATTCCGTTCGCTATCTTCATGGGCTTCCAAGGGGATAAGGTGCCGGATATTGACTTGAACTTCTCCGGTGATTACCAGCCGAAGGCCCATAAGTACACGGAAGAACTATTCGGCCGCGACAACGTATTCCGCGCCGGTACAATCGGTACGATTGCGGAAAAAACAGCCATGGGCTATGTGCGCAAGTATGCGGAAATTAACGGCAAACAATATCGTCGCTCCTTCATCATGAAATTGGCACAAGGTTTTACGAAAGTAAAAAATACCACCGGTCAGCATCCGGGCGGTATCATGGTTTGTCCGCGTAATATTGATATTCATCACTTTACGCCGGTACAACATCCGGCCAATAAAAAGGACAGCGGCATTATTACGACCCATTTCGATTATCACTCCTTCGAAGGGCGTATTACAAAGCTAGATATTCTGGGGCACGATGATCCGACGATTATTCGTATGCTCGAAGATATTACGGGCGTAGATATTCAAACTATACCGTTTGACGATCCTGATACATTAAGTCTGTTCTCATCCACGAAAGCCATTGGGCTTACGCCGGAACAGCTCATGGGGGATAAAGTTGCTTCGCTGGCTGTACCTGAGTGTGGTACGGGCTTCGTACGACGCATGTTGGAAGACTCCAAACCGAAATGTTTCTCCGACATTGTGCGTATTTCCGGATTCTCTCATGGTACGGACGTGTGGTTGAACAATGCGCAAACATTGATTACCAGCGGCACCTGCCAGTTGAATGAAGCGATTTCTACGCGCGATGACATCATGAACTTCCTGATGCATCGCAATATTGCACCTCTTACGGCGTTCTCCGTCATGGAAAATGTGCGTAAAGGGAAGGGGATTGAAAAGAAAAATTCCCAAGGGGAAGTGGTTACCGGTTATGAACAGGAAATGCGCGACGGCGGTATTCCTGACTGGTTTATCGATTCCTGTAAAAAAATCGGGTACTTATTCCCGAGAGCCCATGCGGTGGCCTATGTAATGATGGCCTTCCGTATTGCATGGTTTAAAATTAATTATCCGCTCGCTTTCTATGCCGCTTATTTCTCCATTCGCGCCAAAGCGTTTGACGTGAAGATTATGCAGCGAGATTTAAACGGACAGATGGCTGAATTTAAGCGACTGAAAGAAGTTGTAGATGAAGCGAAGAAGTTCAAGAAGAACAGCAACAAAGAAGAAGATATGATGTCCGCTTTGGAAGTATCTATGGAAATGTTGCAGCGCGGATTCCAATTCTCTTCACCGGATTTGCAGAAGTCCGATGCCCGTCGTTTTAAAATAGTAGATGGTAAACTCTTACCGCCATTTTTAGCAATTGACAGCTTAGGGGAAAAAGTGGCTGACGCAATCGCGGCAGAACGGGAAAAAGGTCCGTTCACATCCATTAAAGATTTGCGTCGTCGTTGCGGCGTTTCACAGACGCTCATCGAAAAGATGAAAGAGATTCATTGTTTCACAGACTTACCGGATGATGAACAGATCAGTTTATTCGGCTAAGTTCCAAGGAGGTCAGTATGACAATAAAAGTAAAAGAACCGGTTTGGATTGGCGTAGACGTGGGAACTACCGGTGTTCGCGCCACAGCGTACACTGCTACAGGCAAAGCCGTAGCTACCACAGAAGCTTTCTATGCGTTGGAAACACCGCAGTATGACCGGGCGGAACAAAATCCCCAACAGATTTACGATGCTGTAGAAGAAGTAATTCGCGGTACTGTACAAACATTGCAGTACAAATTGGTTACTATTTCCGGTCTCGCCTTGAGCTCTGTAATGCATAGCTTTATCCCTCAAGATAAAGACTTCCAGCTCTTAGGCAATATGATGACCTGGGCGGACAGCCGCAGTGCGGCCATTGTACGCCGCTTGGAAAAAGACGAAACTTGTGCGAACTTCTACTTCAATACAGGTTGTCCCCTCCATGCTTGCTATCCGTTAGCTAAAATTATCTGGGTAAAAGAAAATCAGCCATCCATTTTTGAACGAATGGCTCACATCGGCTCCATTAAAGATTACATTTTCCGCAACTTAACCGGCGAATGGGTAACAGATAAATCTGTAGCCAGCAGCAGCGGTTTATACAATGCCCATAAAGAAGAGTGGGATGAAGAAATTCTCGCTTTCATCGGCATTAAAAATGAACAATTGCCTCAAGTTGTGTCTACTACATACAGCAACTCCTTATTGGCTCCTGTAGCGGAACGTCTTGGTTTGCCTGCAGGCCTGCCGGTTGTTATCGGTGCCACCGACGGCGTATTGGTTAACGTAGGTATTGGTGCCGTTTCCGCCGGTCAGTTGAGCTGCACCATCGGTACAAGCGGTGCCATTCGCATGCTTACTAACAAACCAAGCATGGATAAACAGAAACGTACATGGTGCTACAACTTGACCGATGATATGTGGGTAGCCGGCGGTGCCATCAACAATGGTGGTATCATCATGCGCTGGATGCGCGACCGCATTCTTCATTTACATGGACCTCAAATGGAACAGCTCGACGTGGATCCATACGATTTAATGACTATGAAAGCGCGCCACGTACCTGCCGGTTCCGGCGGATTGATTCTTCTGCCATTCTTTACCGGTGAACGTGCTCCATACTGGAACTCCGACTTGCGCGGTGCATTTGTTGGTCTTTCTTTGAACCACAGCCGTTCCTATATGATTCGTGCCACTATGGAAGGCATCTGCTACAGCCTTCTTTGCGTACTTCACGCCCTTCGCGACTTTGAAGACGTAAAAGACATTCGCGTAAGCGGCAGCTTCACGAAGTCTGAATTGTGGTTGCAGATTATGGCGGATATTTTCAATGAAGATATTACCTTGCCGACCAACAGTGAAGGCGCTTCCTTCGGTGCCGCCGTATTGGGCTTCATCTCCGACGGTACATTGAAAGACATTACCGATACAGCTGAACTCGTTCAGGCACAGGAAATTTACAAGCCAAAAGAACAACATCGTCAAGTATATGATGAATTAGTGGCTATCTATAAATCACTCTATAACAACATGAAAGACGATTTGGCTCGTCTGGTAACATTCCAGCAAGACCATCCGTTCAATCGCTTGTAATACAGATACAATCGTTTGCAACATCTGTGTAATTGGTAATATGGGTGCAATTGCTTGCAACATAGGTACAATTGTTTTATCAGCACAGCTGATTGAAAAATTAAGCAATTACGGATACTGTTAAACGACAATAAATAAACACTGTAAAATGACTGAGAAGCCGGCAGGCAGGAGAGCTTGCCCGTCGGTTTTCAGTGACTATATATGGAGTTTTATTTTTTTCATGGCCTTGAATGAAAGGAGGCGTCAAAATGCCACTCATTATTTTGGCATTAGGTATAGTTTTACTATTTTTCCTAATTGTAAAACTAAAAGTAAACAGCTTTTTATCCTTGCTGTTAGTGTGCGTCGTAGTAGGGTATGCGGAAGGTCTTCCAATTGATCAGATTTTCCCTACAATTCAAAAAGGGTTAGGTTCCACCTTGGGCGGCTTAACAATCGTTGTAGGCTTCGGTGCTATCCTTGGTAAATTAATGGCTGACAGCGGTGGTGCACAGCGTATCGCCACTACATTAATTAACATCTTCGGACGCAAAAATGTGCGTTGGGCAGTTTGTCTGACAGGTTTTATCGTAGGTATTGCGTTGTTCTATGAAATCGGCTTTGTACTTTTAATTCCTCTTATCTTTACAATCGCCGTATCTGCAGATATTCCTCTTCTTGAAGTAGGTATGCCAATGGTAGCGGCTTTATCCGTAACTCACGGTTTCTTACCGCCACATCCGGGCCCTACAGCCATTTCCGTATTATTCAATGCGGACATCGGCAAAACATTGATTTACGGTTTAATCATCGGTATTCCAACCGTAATCATTTCCGGTCCTTTGCTTTATAACACAGCAAAAGATATTAAAAACTCCATTCCGGAAGGTCTTCACAATGACAAAGTCTTCACTGAAGAAGAAATGCCTTCCTTCTGGAGCAGTATCTTAACTGCTTTGACTCCGGTAATTTTGATGGCTATCAACACAATCGGCACCATGGTAGGTGTTCCAAAAGATACTGTGTTATACCATATCCTCAAATTCATCGGTGACCCAAGCGTAGCCTTGTCTATCTCTATTTTGGTAGCGTTCTATACATTCGGCTATGCGCGCGGTAAAACTACGAAAGAAATTATGGAAACCTCTGAAAAAGCTATCTTAACAGTTGCCATGATCCTCTTCATCGTAGGTGCCGGCGGTGCGTTAAAACAAGTATTGATCGACAGTGGTGTAGGTACCTATATCGGTTCCTTGGTAAAAGATGCCAACCTATCCCCATTGTTCCTCGCTTGGTTAATCGCATCCGTAATCCGTATCTCCGTTGGTTCCGCAACCGTAGCGGCTATGACAGCGGGCGGTATCGTAGCGCCACTTATTGCTACAACAGGCGTTAGCCCTGAACTTATGGTAATCGCCGTTGGCGCCGGCAGCGTAATCTTCAGCCCGCCAAACGACCCTGGATTCTGGCTCTTCAAAGAATTCTTTGGATTGTCAGTAAAACAGACAATGCGGACGTGGTGCGCAGTAGAAACATCCATCGCCATTTGTGGCTTGATCGGTGTTGAACTTTTGAACTTATTTATTTAACATAAAAGCCTCGGGCCTTACCTCCTTTGCTCCCTTTGCTTCGCAAAAAGGTCGCTACAGGAGGAAGGCCCAAGGCTTTTTTACATTAGAGCAACTTTAGTAAACAAAACTTCAACACCTTCGTAACGCCCGAAACTGGCGATGGATGTTTTGGGGGAAGGAAAGTGTAATTTAGAGCATCCTGTGTCCCCAAAAGGTCGCTGCAGGAGGAATTCCCGGGGCTTTATCTTTAGAATAATTTACCTCATTAACTAAAATTTCAACACCACAATATTCACCACGAAATTGGCAATGGAAGATTCTCCTTTGTTCCGAAAAAATTCGTTGCAGGAGGAAGCCCCAAGGCTTTTTTACATTAGAGCAACTTTAGTAAACAAAATTTCAACACCTTCGTAATGCCCGTAAATGACGATGGATGTTGGGGGAGGAAAAATGAATACCTTTATATCACACGAGTTTTGCTATGGCTGCGCCGGTTGAGGAATGGTCTTTTTCGGATGTAATGTAGAAGCGTGCAATGGAGGGCTGTTGAATCAATTTTCGAAGGGACCTT
Source organism: Veillonella sp. (assembly GCF_018364065.1). Classification (GTDB taxonomy): domain Bacteria; phylum Bacillota; class Negativicutes; order Veillonellales; family Veillonellaceae; genus Veillonella_A. The sequence continues at coordinate 341,394 of NZ_JAGZMO010000001.1, read as the reverse complement.
TTTTGCGAAGCAAAGGGGAGCGAGAGAATTGATTCAACAGCCCATAACACACATTGCAAAAAGAAAAAGATTTTCCTCTAAACCGCTTGCCATAGCACTTCTTCGTGTGATATACTCTTAAGGTATGAAATTACGCACGCAGTTTGATTCAATGTCTGTGTCAGGAATTGTCCTGATTTATATTGGAGATGACGCTGCGGAGGTTATTTAACAGGAGGTGCCAACATGGCAGTAGTATCAATGAAACAATTATTGGAGGCCGGCGTACATTTCGGTCACCAAACAAGAAGATGGAACCCTAAGATGGCTAAGTACATCTTCACTGAACGTAATGGTATTTATATCATCGACCTTCAGAAAACAGTTAAAAAAGTAGAAGAAGCGTATGATTTCTTACGCGAAGTAGCTCAAAACGGTGAAGTAGTACTTTTTGTAGGTACTAAAAAACAAGCTCAGGAATCTGTAAAAGAAGAAGCTGAACGCTCCAACATGTTCTACGTTAACGAACGTTGGTTAGGCGGTATGTTGACTAACTACAAAACTATCGAACTTCGCGTTAAACGTTTGAAAGAGTTAGAAAAAATGTCTGAAGACGGAACTTTCGAACTTCTTCCTAAAAAAGAAGTAATCGGTCTTCGTCATGAAATGGAAAAATTAGAAAAATACCTTGGCGGTATTAAAGATATGCCTAAAATGCCAGGTGCTTTATTCGTAGTTGACCCTAAAAAAGAACGCATTGCAATTGCGGAAGCTAAAAAATTAGGTATCCCTGTAGTGGCAACTGTTGACACTAACTGCGATCCTGATGAAATCGATTTCCCAATCCCTGCAAATGATGACGCTATCCGTGCCGTTAAATTGTTAACAGGCAAAATGGCTGACGCTATCATGGAAGGTTGTCAAGGCGAATCTTTGGACGAACAGGGCGAACACCAGGAAGCTGCTGACCAAGCATTAGCACAAATGGTATCCGACTCCGTTGACATGGTTCAGGACGGTCAAGGCTAATAAAAACCAATGAGTGAGGACGAATCATTACGCTATACGTAATTTAATTACATAAAGTCATAGATGATTCACTTACTAATTGATAAAAATTGTAAAACAATATAAAATTAGGGTAAGGCTATTATGACCTTACCTTAATTAATGTATAGGAGGAATATTTGAACATGGCTATTACTGCTGCATTAGTAAAAGAATTGCGTGAGATTACAGGCGCAGGCATGATGGATTGCAAAAAGGCGTTAACTGAAGCCGACGGAAATATTGAAAAGGCGATTGACCTTCTTCGTGAAAAAGGCTTGGCAGCTGCTGCTAAAAAAGCAGGCCGTATTGCTGCTGAAGGTGTTGTTGCTTCCTATATTCATGGTGGCGGCCGAATCGGTGTTCTCGTAGAAGTTAACTGCGAAACTGACTTCGTTGCTAAAACTCCTGACTTCCAGGAATTAGTAAAAGATATTGCTATGCAAATCGCTGCAGCAAACCCTCTTTACTTAAACCGTGAAGAAGTACCTGCTGAAGTAATTGAACATGAAAAATCAGTTCTTTTAGAACAGGCTAAAGCTGAAGCCGCTGAAGATGTTAAAAATGGCAGAAAACCAAAACCTGAAGCAGTGCTTGAAAAAATGGTTGTAGGCCGTGTAGAAAAATTCTATAAAGAAAACTGCCTAATGGAACAAGTTTTCATTAAAGATGGTGACAAAACTATTACTGATGTTATTACTGAAAAAATTGCTAAGATCGGTGAAAATATCAACGTACGTCGTTTCGTTCGCTACGCTTTAGGCGAAGGAATTGAAAAGCGCCAGGACGACTTCGAAGCTGAAGTTCGTGCAGCTGCTGGTCAATAAGATTTAACAGATAAGAGAACACCGTCCAGTGTTCTCTTATTTTGCAATAAAGGAGTATAGCGATGAGTGATAGAAAGTTTAAACGTATTGTATTAAAATTAAGTGGTGAAGCATTAGCCGGTGAACAAGGTTACGGCATTGACCCTATCGTAGTTGAAGAAATTGCAAAAGAAATTGCAGAACTTGCTAAAACTACAGATCTTCAGATTGCCATCGTAGTTGGTGGCGGCAACATTTGGCGTGGTCTTGCAGGCAGCGCTAAAGGTATGGACCGTGCCAGTGCAGACTACATGGGCATGATTGCTACTGTAATGAACTCGTTGGCATTACAGGACGCATTGGAGAACTTGGGTGCAGCTACCCGTGTTCAGACTGCCATTGCTATGCAGGAAGTAGCTGAGCCATATATCCGACGTCGCGCCATTCGTCATTTAGAAAAAGGACGCATTGTTATTTTCGCAGCCGGTACAGGTAATCCATACTTCTCAACGGATACAACCGCTGCACTTCGCGCCGCAGAAATCGAAGCTGACGCCATTTTAATGGCTAAGAAATTTGCTGACGGTGTATACGACAGCGATCCTCGCACAAATCCTGATGCGAAGAAATTTGATGAATTAACATATATGGATGTTATCAGTCGCGAACTTAAAGTTATGGATTCCACATCCACCACTTTATGTAAAGACAACAACATTCCAATCGTAGTATTCAGCATGGACATTCCGGGCAATATTACTCGCGCTGCCAAGGGAGAAGTTATAGGTACTATTGTAAGAGGAGAAAAATAATGGATATTCAAGCGCTATTGAAACAAGAAGAAGCTCGCATGGATAAAACAATCGATTCTTTAAAACATGAATTCGCATCTATCCGCACAGGCCGAGCAAGCACTTCCTTACTGGATACAGTAATGGTTGATTATTATGGTTCCCCGTCCCCGATTAATCAGGTAGCCGGCGTAACTGCTCCGGAACCACGTTTAATCTTAATCAAACCTTGGGACCGTTCCATGATTGGACCTATCGAAAAAGCTGTTTTACAATCCGATTTAGGCTTAAACCCAAGCAATGACGGCGAAGTAATTCGTTTAGCTATTCCTCAATTGACGGAAGAACGCCGTAAAGAATTAGTTAAAGTTGTTAGCAAACGTGCTGAAGAAGCTAAAGTTGCTATCCGCAATATCCGTCGTGATGCCAACGATGCTTTGAAAAAAGAAGAAAAGGCTAAAACAATCACTGAAGATGATGTGAAAGACGGTCAGGAACAAATTCAAAAATTAACTGATAAAAAAGTCAAGGCTATCGACGATTTAAGAGACAAGAAGGAAAAGGATGTATTAGAAGTATAATGCAAACTTCTTCGATTATAGGATTACCTTGGCAGCTCGCAGAAGGATTACTGCGGGCTGCCAAAATCCCTTTTGCAGTGACCATAGGAGATAATTATAACCGCTTTTTTACAGTGGCAGACTCCAACTATTATGTCGGTCGCGTTACGATTGACAAACAAAAACCGGAGGTATGGCAGATTTTGCTGTTCCGACCTATGATAGCCAGTGAATTCGAAAACTGCAATGAGGTACAATATGCTAAAGAGTTTATTTCGTAAACAAAATCCACAAGGCGGTGAAGGTGCAGCGCCTCTAGATCCGAATAATATTCCCGCTCATGTGGCAATTATTATGGACGGCAACGGTCGATGGGCAAAACATCGTGGCATGCCGCGCACCATGGGTCATCGTGCCGGTGCGGATGTATTGAAGAAAATTGTTATCGCCGCCAATGATATGGGCGTAAAAGCGTTAACTGTATATGGCTTTTCCACGGAAAACTGGAAACGTCCTGCTCAGGAAGTATCTCTCTTGATGAGTTTGATCAAGGAATATTTGCTTGGCAATGTGCGCGATATGCACGAACATAATGTGAGAATTCGCTTTATCGGTTTTATCGGCGGATTGTCTGAAGAATTACAGCAGATTATTAAAGATGCTGAAGAGTTAACCATGAATAATACGGGCCTTACCTTACAGTTGGCGATCAACTATGGTGGGCGCGATGAAATAGTACGGGCCGTAAAACATGTTGTGGCTGATGTACAGAGCGGACAATTAAGTCCGGATGATATAACGGAAGATTATTTTGGAAGTTGTTTATATACGCAGGAATTTTCTAATGTGGATTTATTGATTCGCCCGAGCGGGGACTATCGAATCAGTAATTTTTTATTATGGCAACTGGCGTACGCGGAGTTTTGGTTTACTACGACCAACTGGCCTGACTTTACCCCTGCCATTTTAGAGGAAGCGGTTCGTGCGTATCAACAGCGTGAACGTCGTTTCGGCGGGTTAAAAGTGGAGGAGTAGTATGTTAAAGACACGCGTCATAACTGCTCTAATAGGGTTTATTATAGCGATAATAGCCATTACGCTGGGCGGTTACTGGTTCAGCGGGCTCATTTTATTATTAACATTATTAGGGTGGCATGAGTACACCGGCATGATGCGAAAACTTGATATGAAGTTACCGGAGGCGTGGGGATTTATCTTTACCGCCATTATCATGACGTCCCTTGTATTCCATCAGTATAAATGGGCACTTATCAGCTCCGTCGGTGCTGTTATGCTCCTCAGCATTATTTACATTTTCAGTTCGAGACGCATTACCATTGATGTATTGACCTATGCTTCGTTCGGGTTCTTTTACATTAACGGCGGTTTTGCGGCCTTGCTGATTTTGCGTGAAAATTCAGCCTATGAATTTTTCTCTATGCCATTTACAGCGCCTCATATGGGTGAACTCATGGTATGGTTACTATTGTTCTGCACATGGGCCAGCGATACGTTCGCCTATTTTGCAGGACGTAAATGGGGTAAACGCCGTATTGTACCGAGAATCAGCCCGAATAAGACCTTGGAAGGCTTTATCGGCGGTTTCATCGGTTGTGTTTTTACGGCTATCGTTTACTCCTGGATTACAGGTATTCCTGTAGGCCTAGGCGCTATGATCGGCTTATTAACCGGTATTGTGGCACCATTAGGCGACTTATTTGAATCAAAATTAAAACGGCATTGCCATTTAAAAGACTCCGGTGTATTATTGCCGGGCCATGGCGGCGTATTGGACCGCTTTGACAGCCTTTTATTCGCAGCGCCTATGATATTAGCTTACTTGCTCTAAGTCAGTTGCTTTAATTTATACGCATTGACTCATTTGCTTCAGCTTATTTGCGCTAAGTTATTTGCGTTGACTTATTTGCTTTAACTTATTAACTCTAAGGGAGAACCTTTCATGAAAAACATAAGCATACTGGGATCGACCGGTTCCATAGGAACACAAACCTTGGACGTGGTTCGTCAGCATCCGGATTTATTTTCCGTAAAAAGCTTAGTTGCTTATAAGAATGTTGATTTATTGGAAGCCCAAATTAAAGAATTTCAACCTGAAATGGCCGGTCTTGTAGACGAAGCGGCCTATAAGGAGCTGGCAGCCCGCTATTCGGGCCCAACGAAGCTCTTAGGCGGCAAGGAAGCCTTAATGGCCGGTGCCACCTGGGATACGGCAGACATGGTTGTTACCGCCGTAGTAGGCGCAGCCGGTATTGAACCGACCGTAGCCGCTATTAAAGCGCGTAAAACAATCGGTTTGGCCAATAAAGAAACACTCGTAGCAGGGGGACCTCTTATTACGTCTCTTTGCGAAGAATATAATGTGAAATTACTGCCTATCGACAGTGAGCACAGTGCTATTTTCCAATGTTTGGAAGGGCAGGAGCGCCACAACGTTGACTCTTTGCTGATTACCGCATCGGGCGGTCCTTTACGCACTTGGCCAAGTGAAAAATTACCAACGGCTACGGCGGCGGACTGCTTAAAGCATCCTACATGGAATATGGGCAGCAAGATTACTATTGATTCCGCCACTTTATTTAATAAGGGCCTGGAAGTTATTGAAGCACACTGGCTATTCGGCTTTGATTTCGATCACATTAAAGTGACAGTTCACCCACAGAGTATTGTTCATTCCATGATTATGATGAAGGACGGTGCTATTTTGGCACAGTTGGGCAATCCGGATATGCGCGAGCCTATACAATATGCGCTTACCTATCCTGATCGCAAGCCGCTCCATATGGATGTACTTACATTCGACAAAGCGTTGCAACTGGAATTTTTCCTACCTCGTTATGATGATTTCCCTGCCTTGCGTTTAGCCTTTGAAGTGGGCCGTGCAGGCGGATTTAAACCTGCCGTATTCAATGCAGCTAACGAAGAGGCCGTTTATGCCTTCTTAGACGGCAAGATCACCTTCGGCGGTATTTATAAAACTGTTACGGCAGTGCTGGAACAGATGGAAACGGAACCGGAATTTACGTTGGAAAATTTACAACGCATAGATTTATGGGCCCGTGAAAAGGCAAAATCGTTCATTAAATAGGAGATAGAATATTGTTAACTCTACTTGCCACGATTTTTGTATTTGGGATTATTGTATTCATTCATGAGTTGGGCCATTTCGTAACCGCTAAAGCAAGCGGTATGCGCGTTGATGAATTTGCCATCGGCTTCGGTCCGGCACTTGTGAAGAAACAGTATGGCGAGACCTTATACTCAATCCGGGCGATTCCGTTGGGGGGCTTTAATAAAATTGCCGGTATGATGCCGGATGAGCCCCTTGATGATCGTTCGTTTTTAAATAAACCGGTGTGGAAACGCTTTATCGTTATTTTTGCCGGCGCATTTTTTAACTTTTTGCTGGCTATTGTTATTTTCTTCGGTGTATTTGTTACGTATGGACAGCAAACACCGTCTACAGAGCCTGTTATCGGCCGTATTGTAAGCGATTCGCCGGCTGTTGCGGCTCATTTGGAAGAAAATGACCGCATTACATCCATTAACGGTCAGCCTGTTAAAGTGTGGTCTGACATTACGACTCAGTTAAAAGGCACTGAAAACACAGTGGTTACTATGATGATTGAACGCAATGGCGAAAGCCGCGAAGTGTCAGTCATTCCCACAGAAAACAGCGGTCGCGCTATTATCGGGATAAATCCGGTAATTAACTCCACGCCGTATAGTGTGGGAGAAGCGGCTCAGTTATCTGTAGTGGGAACCATTGCCATTTTAAAAGAAATGGTGAATACTTTGTGGCTCATGATTACCGGTCAGGTGGCCGCACAGGTATCCGGCCCGATTGGCGTAGCGCAGGCGGCCGGTACGATGGCACAGTTCGGCTTTGTGTACTTGCTGAACTTTACAGCTATCTTGAGCTTAAACTTGGGGGTTATCAACTTGCTGCCTGTTCCGGCATTGGACGGCGGTCACTTGATTCTCCTCATCATTGAAGGTATTACAAGAAGACGTATGCCGCCAAAGGCATTACAATATATTCAACTGACAGGTGTTATTTTACTCATCGCTTTATTTATTTATGCGACGACTCATGATATAAGCCGTCTGTAATGTAGGAGTTACCTATGATTAACAGAAAAGAAACAACACGAATTAAGGTGGGCGATGTACCAATCGGTCATTTTGCGCCTATCAGTGTACAGTCCATGATTACCACCAATCCGGTGGAAACGGAGAAGGCGATTGCGGAGATTAACCGCTTAGCCGATGCAGGCTGTGATTTAGTGCGCCTTGCCGTGCCTGACATGGCCGCAGCCAAAGCAATCAAGGCTGTTCGTGCAGGCAGTAAAATTCCGTTAATTGCGGATATTCATTTTGACTATCGTTTGGCTTTGGAAGCTATCGATAATAACATTGACGGTCTTCGCATCAATCCGGGCAATATTGGCGGTATTGAAAATGTATTGGCCGTTATAAAAAAAGCGAAACCGAAGGGAATTCCGATTCGTATCGGTGTTAACGCCGGTTCCTTACCTGCCCATATTCTGGAAGCTTACGGCGGTCATCCTTGTGCTGACGGCATGGTGGAAGCCGCTCTTGAACATGTGCGCATCTTGGAGTCCATGGATTACAGGGATATGAAAATTTCCATTAAGGCTACAGATGTGCCGCTCATGATCGAAGCGTATCAGAAGTTATCTGACAAAGTTAATTATCCACTTCACTTAGGTGTTACCGAAGCGGGGACAATCCGTCAGGGGACCGTTAAGTCTTCAATCGGTATCGGCGCATTGCTCGCACAAGGGATTGGCGACACATTGCGTGTATCTCTCACAGGAGATCCGATTCACGAAGTGGAAGTAGGTAAGACTATTTTGAGTTCTCTCGGCCTTAGAACCTATGGGGCCACCATGATTTCCTGCCCGACCTGCGGTCGCTGCCGCGTGAACTTGTTCAAGTTGGCGGAAACAGTGGAAGAGCGCTTGAAAACAATTAAAGAACCGATTCGCGTTGCTGTCATGGGCTGTGTGGTAAACGGTCCGGGCGAAGCGCGTGAAGCGGACTTCGGTATTGCCGGCGGCGACGGTCGCGGCATCGTATTCCGCAAAGGTGAAACCATTAAAACTGTGGATGAAAGCGAACTAGTAGACGCTTTATTCCATGAAATAGAAACGTATTTAGAGTCAAAGGAGTCATAGTAATATGTTAGCCAGTAAATTGTATGCCCCAACCTTACGAGAAACACCTGCTGATGCAGAGGTAATCAGTCAAAAGTATATGCTTCGTGCCGGTATGATTCGCAAGATGGCGGGCGGTTTGTATTCTTATTTGCCTTTGGCTTGGAAAAGTATCCGCAAGATTGAAGCGATCATCAATGAAGAAATGAACAACATTGGCGCTCAGGAAGTAATGATGCCGATTCTTCAGCCTGCTGAAATTTGGCAGGAATCCGGCCGTTGGAATGTGTACGGTAAGGAAATGATGCGTATTAAGGACCGTCATGAACGTGAATATTGCTTAGGACCAACTCACGAAGAAATGATTACGAGCCTTGTAAGAGGGGAAGTTAACTCTTATCGTCAATTACCGCTCACATTGTATCAAACACAGAATAAATATCGCGATGAACGTCGTCCTCGCTATGGCTTAATGCGCAGTCGCGAATTTATCATGAAAGATGCATATTCATTCAACTTGGATGAAGCTGATTTAGATAAATCCTATCACGATATGTACAATGCATATAGCAATGTATTCAGCCGCTGCGGTTTATATTTCAAACCGGTAGAAGCTGACTCCGGCGCTATCGGCGGCAGCAACAGCCATGAATTCATGGTGCTTGCTGAATCCGGTGAAGCTGATGTTATTCACTGTACAAAATGTGATTATGCAGCCAATATTGAAATCGGTAAACCGGGTGTACTGCCTGGTGACGGTGAAGCGCCTAAAGCATTGGAAATTGTAGATACGCCTGATGCTAAAACTATTGATGCCGTAGCAGAAATGCTCAACTTGCCGTTATCCAAAACAATGAAAGCTGTTGTACTTTCCGTTGACGGTGTCGTTGTATTGGCTATGGTTCGCGGCGATCATGACGTGAATGAAATTGCTGTACAGCATGCAGTAAACGGCAATATTGAACCGGAAATGGCTACTGAAGAACAATTGGAAAAAGTAGGTCTTGTAGGCGGCTTTATCAGCCCTGTAGGCTTACATCAATCTGATGACTTCAAAATTGTTGTGGATGAATCCGTTATGACTATGAACAATGGTTGTGGCGGTGCCAATAAAACAGATGCACACTATATCAACATCAATCCTGAACGCGATTTCGATGTAAATGACATTATTGTGGCTCCAATCCGTTTAATTACGACAGAAGATAAATGCCCTGTATGTGGTGGCGACCTTCGTATTGATAAAGGAATTGAAGTAGGTCAGGTATTCAAATTGGGAACTAAATATAGTGAAGCTATGAATGCTACCTTCCTCAACCAGGGTGGTCGTCCTACACCATTCCAGATGGGTTCCTACGGTATTGGTGTATCTCGTACATTGGCGGCGGCTATTGAACAGTATCACGATGAAGACGGTATTATCTGGCCACGCGCCATTGCACCGTATGAAGTGGTAATTGTGCCAATTAATGCGAAAGACGAAGCGTTGATGACATTGAGCCAGCGTTTGTATCAGGACTTGATGAAAGGCGGCGATGTGGCACCGGCTGATATTTTATTAGACGATCGCAACGAACGCGCAGGCGTTAAGTTTAAAGATGCTGATTTAATCGGCTATCCTCTCCGAGTAACAGTAAGTAAGAAATCCTTGGAAAGCAATACAGTGGAAGTTCGAGTTCGCAAAACCGGCGAAGTATTCGATGTACCTGTAGACAGCTTTGCAACGGAAGTGGCTAAACTGTTAGCTGATTTATAATAAATCTGCCTAAGAAAACAGTCGATAGGGAACGACAAGCCTATCGACTGTTTTTATGTGGTAAATCTATGTGACAAATGTGATGGTAAAACCTTGTATAAAATGATAATTTAAGTCATAATAAAAGATGGAGTATTATGGAATAATCTCAATATGTTATTAGAACGCTTACTGCGTATATTTTATACAGGAGGTCTTAGCATGTTAGTCGGTTTTCATATGCACAGTACTGCCTCTGACGGCACTATGAAACCACAAGATTTGCGTGCAGCGAATGCTGCAGCAGGGATTCGTGTTATGGCTTTAACGGATCATGACACTGTGGAAGGTGTTGTGGAGTTAATTAATAACCCTATTTCGGATATTGATGTTGTAGTAGGCTGTGAATTCAGTTCCACATATAATGATAAAGACGTTCATATCTTAGGGTATTCGTTTGACTATAAGAATAAAGAAGTATTGGATTATATTTCATTCTTTAAAGCGAATAGACTATCCCGTATCTTTGAAATGATAGAGCGCTGTCAACAGAATGGGTATGATGTATCTAAAGAAGAACTGCTTGAAGCATTTCCTGACACAAACTCCTTGGGACGTCCGCACTTATCTCAGTTATTAATAAAAAAAGGGTATGCAGAAACAACAAGCGAAGTGTTTAATACAATTTTAGACCGTAAGAGCCCTTGTTATGTACCAAAGTTTAAAGCGGAGCCAAATGATGTGATTGATTTAATACATCGCGCAGGCGGTATAGCAGTTATGGCACATCCTGTTTTAATTAAATCTGATGAAGATGTATTGGAGTTATTGAAACTGCCTTTTGACGGTTTGGAAGTGTACCATGTTAAACAAAGCGCTGAATTATCAAAACATTACCGTAAAATGGCGGTAGAACATAATCTGTTAATTTCCGGCGGCTCCGATTATCATGGTATTCTTGACAAAGAACCACTTCGTGTTGGAGATTTCTTGATCCAAAGTGAAGATGTAGCGGAATTTTTAAAAGCTGTTACTGAATAGGGAAAGCCCTCTCTGTTACGGAATACGAGAACACACCTCTATTACTGAATAAGAGAACATATCTCTGTTACTGAATAGGAGAATATATCTATGGAAGTTATAGCATTTGTAGGTCCCAGCGGCACAGGAAAAAGTCATAGAGCCTTGGTTGTGGCCCATGAGAATCATGCGGAATGCATCATTGATGACGGCATTTTAATTCATAACAACCGTATTGTAGCGGGTTTTTCTGCGAAAAAAGAAGAAAGCCGTCTTAAAGCGGTTCGCCGTGCTATCTTCCAGGATCCTAAGCAGGTAGCTTCGGTGAAAGAGCAACTTAATGTAATCAAACCGGAACGTATCTTGATTTTAGGTACGTCGGAAAACATGGTTAGCAAAATCGCGAAGGCTTTGGATATTGACGCGCCAAGCCGCTATATTCACATTGAAGACATTGCGTCCAGCAAAGAAATTGAAAAGGCACAGGTGTCCCGTCTTAAAGAGGGGAAACATATTATCCCTGTACCGACCATGGAATTGAAACCTCATTTCCAAGGGTACTTAATTGATCCGATTACGTCTATTTGGCGTCGTAAACGGTTTTCGAAGAACGGCCCGGCAGAGTTTGAAAAATCGGTGGTTCGCCCTGTATTCAGTTACTACGGCAGCTTGACCTTTTCAGACAATGTTGTAGAGTCGATTATAAAAAACAGTTTGAGAAAAATTAAAGATATTGCAGGCTGTTCCGATATAGATATTAAAAAGTCCCAGAAGGGCACCAATGCGTTAGCATTAAACATGGGAGTCACTCTGTATAGAGGGCGTCCTGTGAAGACAATAATGAATGAAATGCATAAGTATATTTGCAATGATATAGAATACATTACCGGTATGTCGGTGGAGCGTCTGGCCATTGTGGTTGACGGTATAGTAGCTCCCCAAATGTAGCGGTATGGCTTAGGTTAGCAGTTTTGGAGATTAGAATGAAGACTTATTATATTTTTACATATGGCTGTCAGATGAATGAAAGTGACTCGGAGCGCCTGGCTCATCAATTAGAAGAAGCAGGCTACGAAAGCACGGATAATTTTGAAACGGCTGATTTGATTATTTTGAACACCTGCTGTGTGCGCGAAACGGCGGAACATAAGATTTATGGCCGCATCGGCGAATTGAAGCACTTGAAGGCGAAAAATAAAGATTTAATCATAGCCATTACAGGCTGTATGGCTCAGAAAAATCAGGCGGATATGTTTAAGCGCGCTCCACACATTGACATCGTGTTGGGCACTCACAACTTGCGCCATATTAATGAAATGGTAGCGGAAGTGCAGCGCACGCATAAACATCAGCTCAATGTAGAAATGGATAATTCCGTATTACATGAATTGGAAGCAAAACCAAGCGGCACATTCTCCGCATGGGTACCGATTATGAACGGTTGTAACAAGTTCTGTACATACTGCATTGTTCCGCACGTGCGCGGCCGTGAAATCAGCCGTTCCATCGACGCTATCGTGGCCGATGTGACGAAACTCGGTGCAGACGGTTATAAAGAAGTGACCTTGTTGGGGCAGAACGTAAACTCCTATGGTTTGGACTTCAAGGACGGCACACATTTCGGTACCTTGATTGATGCATTGGATCATATTCCGGGCATCGAACGCATCCGCTATATGACAAGTCATCCGCAGGATATGAATAAGGAAATGATTGACGCTTTGGGGCGTTCTTCCAATGTAGTAACACAGCTTCATTTGCCGATTCAATCCGGTTCCGACCGTATTCTTAAGAAAATGAACCGCCGTTACACAGTGGAACATTATAAAGAATTAATCGATTACTGCCGTAAAACGATTAAAGGGTTAACGTTGACAACGGACCTGATTGTAGGTTTCCCCGGTGAAACGGAGGAAGACTTCCAGGATACGTTGCAATTATTAAAAGATATTCGTTACGACATGGCCTACACATTCATTTTCTCCAAGCGCTCCGGTACGCCGGCGGCCACTATGGAAGACCAGGTGCCTGAAGAAGTTAAACGCGTGCGTTTACAGGCTCTCATGGATGTGCAGAACGAAATTTCCCTGGAACTTAACAAGGAAATGGAAGGTCACGTGTACGACATTATTGTGGAAGGTCCAAGCCGCAATGATGAAGATGTTTGGTTCGGCCGTACGTCCGGCAATAAGATGATTCTATTCCCTAAGGATGAATCGCTGAGAATCGGTGACACGGTGCAGGCCAGAGTGGACAAAGCACAAACTTGGATTTTATACGGTACGATTGTATAAGAATTTGCGCATGCCTATACTGTTACAGTATAGGCTCGCTTTTGCTAATGGTGATGGAGGCGTAGATGAGTAAAAAACAAACGCCCATGATGGATCAGTATTTCTCCATTAAAGATCGATATAAAGAGGAGCTTTTATTTTTTCGTCTTGGTGACTTTTACGAACTATTTTATGATGATGCCTTAACTGCATCTCGCGAACTGAATATTACCCTTACGGGACGTAATTCCGGTGAAGAAGAGAAAGCGCCTATGTGCGGCGTGCCGTATCATGCAGCGGAAGGCTACATCGATAAGCTGATAAAAAAAGGCTACAAAGTAGCTATCTGCGAACAGGTGGAAGATCCGAAGACGGCGAAGGGCATTGTAAAGCGCGATGTAATCCGCGTGATTACGCCGGGCACGGTGCTTACGGAAAACGGTACAGAAGCGCGTGAAAATAACTTCCTCGCACTGTTTTATCGCACCGCTGAGACATTGATTCTCATCTTCTGTGATGTATCAACCGGCGAAGTAATTTGGGACCGCATCCGTCATGGAGAGCGGCAATCCGCCATTTACGACTCCTTTTCCATGTATCGTCCGTCCGAGATTGTAACCATCGGAAATATTCCCTTAGGGAAAGAGCTGGAAGAGTTCATTGCGGTGCAATTGAATCAGGTGGCCTTATCGCCATTTGATCCGGATGTGGACTTGAATGCGGTTCGTAGCCAAAGCATGTCTCATTTCAGCGATGCCGGCCTTTTGGAAGAAGATGTACTGGAAGGTCTCGGCTATTTGCTTACGTATTTATCTACGGTTATTAAAACCGATATTTCTCATATTAACTATCTCCATCCATTACAGATAGGAGACCGCATGGTTCTCGATACGTCCAGTTTGCGCCATTTGGAAATTTCTCACAACTTGCGCGACGGCGGTACGAAGGGCACCTTGCTACAGGTGTTGGATAAAACATTGACACCTATGGGGGCTCGTTTGTTGAAACAATGGGTGGAAAGTCCCCTCATGGACGTTCATCATATTGAGCGACGCCAGCGCAGTATTGCGGAGATGGTGGCGAAGCCGATTGAACAGGGACGATTGCGTGAGTTATTGGATGTAATCTTCGACTTTGAACGCATTTTGGCCCGCGTGGAAACCGGTTCTGTTTCGCCAAGAGATTTTACAGCCCTTCGTGAATCATTGCGTATTCTGCCTGATATAGTTGAATTGGGCAAAACCTATGAAAGCTCCTTACTGACCGAAATTATCGGTGAGGTGGGACTCCATGAAGATATTTATGACATTTTATATAGAGCCATTGCGGAACAGCCGGCGCTGACTTTAAAAGACGGCCGCGTTATTCGCGACGGCTACAATGCGGAGCTGGATGAGCTTCGTTCCCTGGCAACGAACAGCCAGCAGTGGTTGCAGCGTTTGGAAGATGAAGTACGAGAGAAGACCGGGATTCGTTTGAAAACGGGTTATAATAAAGTCTTCGGCTATTATTTCGAAGTGTCCAATGCGAATAAAGATATGGTTCCTGACTATTTCATCCGCAAACAGACATTGACTAATGCGGAACGTTATATTACGCCTGAATTAAAAGAGTTTGAAGTTAAAATTTTAAGTGCGAAGGAGAAAATCGTCGCCTTAGAACAAAGTCTTTACCAGGAGTTGCGCGAGCACGTAAAAGGGGCTGTGAAAGAGATTCAGAGCACTGCTCGTGCTATTGCGAAACTGGACGTATTGGCCAGCTTGGCACAGGTGGCGTACGAGGAAAATTACATTTGTCCGACCATGACAATGAACGGACAGATTACTATTCGCGATGGCCGCCATCCGGTTATTGAAAAACTTTTGAAACGGGAAGTATTCGTTCCGAATGATGTAAATCTTAATCATCAAGGGGAAGAGTTCATCTTGATTACGGGCCCTAACATGGCCGGTAAATCAACCTACATGCGTCAGGTAGCGTTACTTATGATTATGGCGCAGCTCGGTTCTTTTATCCCTGCACGAGAAGCGGTAATTTCTCCGGTCGATCGTATTTTCACACGCGTAGGCGCCAGCGATGATATTTCCACCGGCCAAAGTACGTTCATGGTGGAAATGAAGGAGGTGGCGTACATTTTAAATAATGCTACGTCCAACAGTCTGTTAATCCTCGACGAAATCGGCCGCGGTACCAGTACGTTTGACGGACTGAGTATTGCCCAGGCCGTAGTGGAATATATTTGCAAGCACATTCACGGCAAGACCCTATTTGCTACGCACTATCATGAGCTCATCTGCATGGAAGAGACGTATGAGAAACTGAAGAACTATACAGTGGCTGTTAAAGAAAAGGGCAAAGATGTAGTGTTCTTACGCCGTATTGTACGTGGCGGTGCGGACCGCAGCTATGGTATCCATGTAGCTAAATTGGCGGGCCTGCCAAACTCCGTTTTGAAGCGGGCGGAAGTCATTTTAGAAGGGCTGGAAGCAACGGCTGAAGACTATAATCCTGTCAATCAGGCAGGCGCAGGCGGCAGCCGTGCCGGTGCGTCCGGTGCAGGCAGTGACGCTGAAGGACAAGGCGTAAAGCCGGGTTCCACAATTATGGGCCAACGTGCCGGCGAACCTGTTTCGGCAGGCTATGGCGGGAATTTATTTACCAACTCCGTCGTTGATGAACTGCTGGCCGTAGATATTATGAGTTTAACACCGATTGAAGCACTTAACGTTCTCTTCAAATTACAGGAGGACGCTCGTAAAGGAGGTGTATAGTTATGGCACAGATTCATGTACTTGATGAAGTGACGATAAATAAAATAGCCGCCGGCGAAGTGGTGGAACGCCCTGCGTCCGTCATTAAAGAGTTGTTGGAAAACTCTTTGGACGCCGGGGCCACCTCCATTGAAGTGGAAATCGCCGACGGCGGTGTATCCTATATGCGAGTTACGGACAACGGTTCCGGTATGACCGAGGAAGACGCTCGATTGGCTGTGTTGCGCCATGCAACCAGTAAGATTCGTTCCGTTGATGACTTATTCGACATTGCATCCCTCGGATTCCGCGGTGAAGCATTGGCGAGTATTGCCTCCGTATCTCATTTTTCCTTGGTGACCCGGCCTGTAGATCAGGAGTTGGGCACACGCATTACTATTGACGGTGGTACCGTTACCGACTGCATGCCTTTCGGTGCGCAGCCCGGTACAACCATTGAAGTGCGCGATTTATTTTATAATACGCCTGCACGACGCAAGTTTTTAAAGACGGAGCGTACGGAAACGGCTAAAATTCAGGATATTGTGGGTAAATTGGCCCTCAGTAATCCTCATGTGGCCTTCAAGCTGATTAACAATGATACAGTGAGCATTGTAGTGCCGGGGAACGGCAAACTTATGGACACGGTGGCCGCTTTGTATGGCTACAAAGTGAGTAATGATATTTTCCCTATCGCCTATGAGGCGGAAGGAATCGTTGTGGAAGGTGTGGTAAGTAAACCGACCCTCTTAAAGAGCAGCCGTATCTGGCAGACCGTTGTGGTGAATAATCGCGTGATTACGGATAAAGCGATTATGAAAGCCATCGACAACGCCTATCACGCGCTCCTTCCGAAAGGCGGTTATCCACTAGTACTCCTTATGATTACTGTACCGCCTGAATCGGTAGATATTAACGTGCATCCTCGCAAGAGCGAAGTAAAATTCAGCGATGACAAGCCTATTTTCAAGGCTGTATATCATGGCATTTTACAGGCCTTGCAGCATCCGTTACAGCAGCAGGGCGGAGATAGCTCCACGTTAGGAAGTTCCCCATATGGAACTACTGAAAACAGCGGCCCACGAGAATTTTTCGGCGGTCCTCAGTCCGGTGACGGTTCCTATACAGGTTCGCAATCGTTTAGTGGAGGGAACTCCATGGGGGGCTCTAATGACTCTATTCCCTTTTCCGTGGGTAATGGCACTGATCAATTAGGTCAGTGCAATGATTTAGGTCAGTCGGAGCAAACAATCGCGACGGCGGTTAATTACGATACATCATTTACGAAATTAGGTCGTGAACGCCTTTACGATATAGATATTGATCCCATTGAAAATGTGCCGGAACAGGCACAGGACCGTTCGAAGGTAAACGAGTTTGTTAATAAGTTACGCCGCGAAGGGTATGAAGCGCCGGAACGTGTTAACTATCGGGAAGAATCATGGGTTGACAGCGGTGACTTTGAAATCGGTACGTCCGCTAGAAATTATACGGATGAAGACAAAGCCCGTTTCCATGAAATTGCAGAAGCTAACCGCCGCCAGAACTGGCAGGATGGTGACGCTCCTTATGGAAACGACTATAGCGCATCCGGTGCGTCGGCTGACGGCATCGGCACTACATCCCGTTCCGATTTAGAGCGACAAAGTGTGACCGTCAATACAACCGGCTTATTGCCGCTTGGTCAGGTAGCGGCTTGTTATATTTTGGCTAAAAAAGACGAAAATCTGTATATCATCGATCAACATGCGGCACATGAACGCATTCGTTATGATAAACTCTGTAAGTCCGCAGAAGCAATTCCTATGCAGGAGTTATTAATTCCTCAATACGAAGAAGCGGATGAAGAAGAGCTGATTTTAGTAGAAGAAAAACAGGACATTTTACAGAACTTGGGCTTCCAGGTTGTGCAGGGCGGTCCAACGCAGGTGAAGATTGAAGGCTTGCCTGTAGATTTAGTGGAAAGCAAGGCCTTTGAAATTTTGCGTTACGTATTTTCATTATTAAAAGACGAGCAGATTCCTACAAAGGCACAGCTTCGTCACGAAATGCTGGCTTACGCGTCTTGTCGCGGTGCCATCAAGGCCGGTCATACACTGAATACGTATCAGATGGCCGTACTTATCGAAGAATTATTTAAAACAGACAAACCATATGTATGTCCTCATGGCAGACCGACGATTATTAAGTTTACGCCTGAGGAAATGGGGAAACTGTTCTTACGAAGTTAAGACATAAAGTTATGGGCAGGAGGAAATGTATGCGGTCCGCGTTTGTTACAACATCACAGAATGTAGGTGCAGCCGAGATTCACGCTGCCCGTCATGCGGCTTCTTTACTTAATCTTCCTTATGTGGAGCGCAAGAAGCACTCCATGAGCAAGTTGCAAAGTCTTTACGGCGACTCGGATATTTTAATCATGAGTAAGCAGGGGCCTCAACTCTATACGGGCGAAGGTGTGAATCACAAGTTCCATCTGTCCATGGCTCAGCTGCGCATTATCGCTTATGATCGGGGGCAGACGGAGCATTTGCTCAATGCCGTCGGCAGTGAACCGATAGAGTCCTTTTTGGACTGTACGGCCGGTCTTTGCAGTGATTCCCTTATGGTAACCTATAGCCATCCGGAGCTGGAGCGGCTCTATGCACTGGAAGGTAATCCATTGCTCGCCTATATCAGCAATTACGGATGTCGCCACTTTGTTCATGAATCGCAGCAGGTGACCGACGCGTTGCGGCGCATTCAGGTCTTTGCACTGCGCTACGAAAGCGTGTTAGCTCGGGCCGATTCTGACAGTATTGACATTGTTTACTTCGATCCCATGTTTGAAGTGCCTGTAACGGAGAGTCCCCAATTCCTCGGACTTCGCGGTCATATTGTGGAAACACCTCTTACGGAGGCAATGCTCAATGAGGCAAAGCGGGTGGCACGGAAAAAAGTTATTGTAAAAGAACGACCGTTTGCCACAGTGTTTAAAACATTCCCGCCTGACTATGTGGAGGGCGGTACCTACAGCCGCGTGGCGTATGGTGTGTATGAAGTGTAAGAAAGGTGTTATTATGAATCGACTCGTTACTATTCTGGGCCCCACGGCGGTGGGAAAAACTGAATTAACGCTGCAGTTGGCAGAGAACTTAAACGCGTCCATCATATCCGGCGATGCCTATCAGGTGTATAAAGGCCTGGATATTGGGACTGCCAAGCCGACGGCGGAGGAACTGAGTCGGGCACCTCATTATTTGATAGATTGCTTGGACCCTGAAGAAGAATTCAGCGTCGCTTTGTTTCAGGAAGAGGCGCAGCGCATTATAACGGAACTGAACGAGAAGAATGTGTTGCCTATATTATCGGGCGGTACCGGTTTTTATGTGCAGTCGTTGTTGGAAAATTTTAAATTTTCCACGCAGGGACCGGATTTGGAACTTCGTCAGTCCTTAGATACTTTGTATGAAACGGAAGGCATGGACGGCTTACGCGCCTATGGCGAAGAATTGGCTCGTAAGGGCGGCATTACGTTGCAGTTTACGGACAAACATCGATTGTACAGAGCAATCGAATTGATGTGCACCGGTGATTACGATGCCCTTGTGAATCAGACAAAGGACGGCTTGTCCTATGAAGGTCCGGTTATCGGGCTTCGACGAGATCGCGAGGAACTGTATGAACGCATTAATTTGCGCGTGAACCTTATGGTGGAAGCGGGCTTATTTGAAGAAGTGGAACGTTTGCTTCATGAGGGGGTAAATCCTGATTGCCAGGCTTTTAAAGGCATCGGCTACAAAGAAGTGGTAGCGTATTTCCAAGGTTTGGCTACAAAGGAAGAAACCATTGAGGCGATTCAGCAGAACACGAGACACTTTGCGAAGCGGCAAATCACTTGGTACAAGCGGATGCCATACATTCAATGGATCGATTGTACCAAGAAATCATCACAAAAAATTTATGAAGAGGCAGAGAGGTTGATAAAGAGTAGTTTATAATGACTCAACTGACCTTGGATTAGCAAGACCTTTTGCACGGTAAGCGCAAAGGCACAATATTAAATGTAAAGGAAGTATAAGTAATGAATTTAGATACTCTACGCGACGAAGCCATGAAAATGGCAGAGCCTCATTTTAAGAAATTTGAACCTGTAGCATTGCACAATACAAAGAAAGTGTTGGAAGCTTTTAAGGAATGTCAGTTAAGTGACTATCACTTCAACGGCTCTTCCGGCTACGGTTACAATGACAGCGGTCGCGAAAAGCTGGACGAAGTATTTGCTCATGTGTTCAAAGCGGAAAAAGCATTGGTGCGTGCTCATTTTGTGTCAGGAACTCACGCCTTGGCAACCACATTGATCGCATTGATGGGCAGCGGCGACAATGGCAAGGAATTCGTTTACGCTGTAGGAGCGCCGTATGACACAATGCAGTCTGTTATCGGTGTGCCACATCCTCAAAAACGCTCTTTAGTAGAACGAGGCTTTATTTATAAAGAAGTGCCGTTAGTTAACGGTTCTTACGACTTGGACGGCATTAAAGCGGCCGTTACCAACGATACACGCGTAGTAGTGATTCAGCGCTCCCGCGGTTACAGCACGAGAGAACCTTTATCCGTTATGGATATTGAAAAAATCTGCGCCGCTGTAAAATCGGTAAATCCGAACACAATTTGCTTCGTAGATAACTGCTACGGCGAATTTACAGAAACTACAGAACCATTGGAACATGGTGCCGATATTATGGCCGGTTCTTTAATTAAAAACGCCGGCGGCGGCATTGCCCCAACAGGTGGTTATGTGGCCGGTCGTGAAGACTTGGTAGAAACTGTGGCCTATGAATTGACGGCTCCCGGCTTAGGTGACCATATGGGTTCGTACGCACCGGGCTACCGTTTATTCTTCCAAGGCCTCTTCTTGGCACCGCACGTAGTGTTGCAAGCGTTAAAAGGCGCTGTTTATACAGCCGCTGTAGGCACCTTGCTCGGTTATGAAGTATTCCCTAAAGTGGATGCGAACCGCTATGACCTCATTCAGGCGGTCAACCTTCACAATGCGGATGAAATGGAACAGTTCTGCCGCGGTATGCAGGCATACTCTCCGGTAGATGCGCACGTGCATCCGATTCCTGGTGATATGCCGGGCTACACGGATCAAATCATTATGGCAGGCGGTACTTTCGTACAAGGTTCGTCCATCGAACTCAGTGCTGACGGTCCGGTACGTCCGCCATATACAATCTACATGCAGGGCGGCTTAGTATTTGAGCACTCCATGCTCGGTATTTTAGGCGCTGCAGAAGAACTTTTGGCTAATCGTAAACAGTAAGTTTTTAAGGCCATCTCTGTATAAAATCGATTTTTTGTGATATACTTACGGAAGTTTTTATTTTTATTATTTTAGTATATACATATTCGGACTTTCACTCTGTATCATGTATATTTGGACCAAGCGGTCCACAGAAGGAGAAAGCATGGAAAAAGGAACAGTTGCAGTAGCAATGAGTGGGGGCGTTGACAGCTCCTTAACAGCATCTATGCTGTTAGAACAAGGGTATAAGGTATTTGGTATTACCTTACGTTTATGGGTTGATAATACTGACGCGGACGATGTGCCGTTAGCAGTAACCGACGCTAAGAAAATGTGTGATTTTCTTGGCATTGAACATCATGTTGTAGATGCACGTGATGTGTTTTATGATAATGTGGTAGACTACTTTGTACAGGAGTATGCTGCCGGCCGTACACCGAATCCCTGTGTATTCTGTAATAAAAATATAAAATTTGATTTGTTGTTGAACCGCGCGTTGGAACTGGGTGCCACTCACATGGTGACCGGTCACTATGCACAGGTACGCTACAACGAAGAAACCGGCTTATATGAACTTCACAAAGGGGCAGACCCAAGTAAAGATCAGAGCTACGTATTATATACATTAAATCAACATATTCTAAGTCATCTCATGTTCCCATTGGGCTCGCAGAAGAAAACATTGACTCGTGCCATGGCGAACGACCGTGATTTGCCGGTTGCCAATAAACCGGACAGCGAAGATATTTGCTTCCTGCCAAATCACAACTACCAGGGCTTTATTGAAAAGCAGTTATCCGTACCGGCAAAACCTGGTAACATTGTGCATGAAAATGGAGAAGTGTTGGGTCGTCACAACGGTTTGTTCAACTATACTATCGGCCAGCGTAAAGGCTTGGGTGTTGCATATAAACATCCTCTTTATGTAGTTCGTTTGGATAGTGAAAAGAACGAAGTCGTAGTAGGTCCTGATGAAAGCCTGTTTACAAATCGCATGATTTGCAAACACTACAACTTCTTGTCCGGAACAATTCCTCAAGAACTTCATGCAGCAGGCAAAATTCGCTATGCCGCTAATCCGGCACCATGCGTAGCCCGCATTTTAGATGACGAAACTATGGAAGTTATTTTTGAAACGCCGCAGCGTGCCATTACGCCGGGTCAATCCGTAGTATTCTACGAAGGCACTCAAGTATTAGGTGGCGGTGTTATTGAAACTGTTTGCTAAATAAATATTTATAGGGATAACTGAATATAACAAACAGTTAGAAAGCCTGTAACCGAATGTGGTTACAGGCTTTCATATTTAAAAACAGCTATTTTATGCAGGATTATAATGAAACGATAAATTGGATGTGAAAAATGATAACCATATAGAAAAAGTCCTTACTATAATTGAAAAGATAGTGCAAATAGCAGTAGCAATAAAACACTTTTCAAAAAGTAAGGACTGTCCAAGGGTTAGGGGTGAAAACCTCTAACTGGTTTATATCGTATCATGAACGTATGAAAAATAAAAGTGTAATAGTTGTATTGGCATTGTAAAGTGTATCCGAGTATTTATCTATGGATAAATATGGATGGAATTGGCTTGACAGTCCCGTCTTGTTTTTGGGCGTCATTGCTATTGTGCAACAGGTGAAAACGTAATGTGTGTAAGTATTTAATATGTAGTATTCTTGCAATAATAGACGATATGCCGTAGTAATGTTATAATAATTAAATGGATTATACATTTTATGTAATTTACCTAAGATTATCAATTAACTTTTAATTCCTATATATTGGTTTAGATTTATTTATTGCTCAACCGTTGCTCATCCTAAATTATTGAGACTGGCGTG
This sequence comes from Veillonella sp., assembly GCF_018364065.1. Classification (GTDB taxonomy): domain Bacteria; phylum Bacillota; class Negativicutes; order Veillonellales; family Veillonellaceae; genus Veillonella_A. The sequence goes on along the minus strand of NZ_JAGZMO010000001.1, from coordinate 318,101 downwards.
GTTAAGCTAATTATAAGGAGAATGGAACATGGTAACCGAACATATTCGCAATTTCTGCATTATTGCCCATATAGACCACGGGAAATCCACCTTGGCTGACCGTTTAATAGAAGCGACGGGAACTCTTACTAAGCGTGAGATGGAAGCTCAGGTATTGGATTCCATGGACTTAGAAAGAGAACGTGGGATTACAATTAAAGCGCAATCCGTTCGCTTACTGCATACGGCTAAAGATGGTAAACAATATACTTTAAACTTAATTGACACACCGGGTCATGTGGACTTCAGTTATGAAGTATCTCGCTCATTAGCCGCCTGTGAAGGTGCTTTGCTCGTTGTCGATGCGGCTCAGGGTGTTGAAGCGCAGACCTTGGCTAATGTATATTTAGCATTGGAACATGACTTGGAAATTATTCCGGTTATTAACAAAATCGACTTACCGAGTGCTGATGTGGAGCGTGTAAAAAAGGAGATTGAGGATATTATCGGTCTTGACGCATCCGAGGCTATTTTGGCCAGTGCTAAATCCGGCATCGGCATTCAAGATATTTTGGAAGCCATTGTAGAACGTATTCCGGCTCCTGAAGATAAATCCGATCAACCGACCAGAGCTCTTATTTTCGACTCTCGCTTCGACTCGTATAAAGGCGCTATCGCCTATGTACGCGTTAAGGAAGGGTCTTTGAAAAAACGTGACATCATCCGTATGATGCACGATCAAAAAGACTTTGAGGTGACCGAACTCGGTGTTTTCACGCCAAACTTATTGCCTGTGGATGAATTAACATGCGGTGCTGTAGGTTGTGTAGCGGCAAGTATTAAAAACGTACGCGATTGCCATGTAGGTGATACTATCACTAAAGCGGACAATCCGGCGACAGAACCGTTACCGGGTTATCGCAAAGCCGTATCCATGGTGTATTGCGGTCTCTATCCGACAGACAGCAAAGACTATGACAACTTACGCGACGCCTTGGAAAAGTTAAACCTGAACGACGCTGCACTTGAATACGAACCGGAAACCTCCATCGCCTTGGGCTTTGGTTTCCGTTGCGGCTTCCTTGGATTGCTCCACATGGACGTAATTCAGGAACGTTTGGAACGTGAATATAACTTGACCCTCATTACGACGGCGCCAAGTGTAAACTATAAAGTTCACAAAACAAACGGGGAAGTTCTGGAAATTGACAATCCGGCCAAGTTGCCACCTCCAACAGAAATCGATTACATTCAGGAACCGTATGTAAAGGCTACTACCATCGTGCCTAAAGATTTCGTCGGTGCCATCATGGAATTGTCTCAGGATAAACGCGGCGAGTATCAGAGTATGGAATACTTGGATGAAACACGTGTTTCCATCGTATACCATCTGCCTTTAGGGGAAATCATTTACGATTACTTTGATAAATTGAAATCCGCCACTAAAGGCTATGCGTCCCTGGACTATGAACTCATCGGCTATCAGACTTCGCCGATGGTGAAGATGGATATTCTCCTCAACGGGGAACCGGTGGATGCGCTCAGCATCATCGTTCACAAAGACCGTGCCGCAGTGCGTGGTCGTGCGTTGGCTGAAAAGTTAAAAGAATTGATTCCTCGTCAAATGTTCGAAATTCCGATTCAGGCTGCTGTGGGTAACAAAATTGTGGCTCGTGAAACGGTTAAAGCATGGCGTAAGGACGTTCTTGCTAAATGTTACGGCGGTGACATCAGCCGTAAGCGTAAACTTCTGGAAAAACAAAAAGAAGGTAAGAAGCGCATGAAAGCCGTAGGCAGCGTGGAAATTCCACAAGAAGCATTTATGGCTATTTTAAAAGTTGACGATAAATAAAGAAGAGTTCGTATAGATAAGGAGTGTTTGTTCTATGCAAATCATACCGGATACGACTTCTTTATCTGCTCAAGTAAAGCGGGATATGGGGGTGTACCTTCATATCCCGTTTTGCCGTAAGAAGTGTTCTTATTGTGATTTCGCTTCTTATGAAGGATTGGAAGCGTATTATGACGACTATGTAGAAGCACTTTGTAAAGAAATTGAATTGTGGGCCCGAACCTATGAAGAAAGCCGCCACATTCCCGTAGATACAATTTACTTTGGCGGCGGCACACCGACCATGCTTTCTATTGAGCAGATCCAAAAGATTTTGAAAACATTATATTCTTATTACGACTGCCGCAATGTACGGGAGTTGTCCGTAGAGGCAAATCCGGGAGAAGTGGACCGCGCTTATTTGCATGAATTAAAACAATTGGGCGTTACACGCCTCAGTTACGGTGTGCAGACATTTGATGACCATTTACTCACTATTTTGCGCCGCGGCCATACGGCGGCAATCGCGAAACAGGCCATTGAAGATGCGTTGGCCGTAGGCTTTAATTCTGTGAGTGGCGACCTCATTTATGCATTGCCGGGTCAGGAACTGCAAGATATTCGCAATGATGTGAGCACCTTGGTAAAACTCGGTGTTAATCACGTGTCGATTTACGGCCTTCAGCTGGAAGAAGGGACTAATCTGCATAAGCAGGTAAGTACCGGCGAATATGTACTGCCTGATGACGACACGAATGAAGCCATGTACGACTGTATGTTGGATTCGTTGGCGGAGAATGGATTTGAGCGATACGAGATTTCCAATTTTACAAATAATGGGGCCTATAGCCGTCATAACTTACGATATTGGCAATATAAGGAGTATTTGGCATTCGGATCCGGTGCGTACTCATTTTATAATAATGTGCGCCGCAACAACGAACCATATGTGGTGCCTTATATTAATCGCCTTCGTCAGGATTTGTTGCCTGTTGTGTTTGAAGAGACCATCAGCGAAGAGCGGGCTGTGGAAGATTATTGCTTCCTGGCACTACGTACCAAATGGGGACTCAGCAGCAGCGCTTTTGAAGCGTTATTTAAAAAGCCGTTGACGTCCATTTATAAGGATGAGTTGGATCATCTGGAACAACTGGGGCTCTTGGAATCCTATGATGAAGTGATGAGTAATTTCGATAAATCTGCTATAATAAAACATAACGCGTGGCGATTGACACGCGAAGGGGCTAAACACGGAAATTATGTGTTTAGTCAGTTTATTCGATAAGAGTTTGTTGTACCTATAGTTTTTTATACCTGTATGGTGTTGTGCCTGTAGTTTTGTATTAAAAGGCAGTGTGCCTATGGGAAGTTGTAACTATAGCAGGCCCGGTGGAAGTATGGGAGGCGGCGTAGTGAAGGATTATGTTAGATTTGGTTGGCGTGCGTGTGGCGCCGGCATTGTGTTTCAAATATTGATGCTTATTTGTTTATTTGTACTTCAGTTTGGTGTAGCAGTGAGCCCGAATAATACGGGCTTTAATATATTTATTGCCTGCCTGGTTGCGGTCATCGTAACCTTACTGGCGTTGGGTTGTCGTCCTATCTATGAAAAGGCATTGGACGAACGTTTTCCGCGTACGGGCGTGTCAAAGACATTCTTTATATTGACCCTATTCAGTGTAGCTATCGTATTGCTTTTCCTTTATCTATTGGCCATGGGGCTCGTAGCGTGGGAACTGAATCGTGAATTGGATTCCATGTACATGAACATGTCCACGCCGGTTGTAGCACCGTTTGCATTGCTTACCTGGTTTATCGGTGCCGCCTTATTTACGTATTTTTATTTCTTGCTCTATACGACGGCCAGTGTGGAATACATTTGGCGCCGCTACATTCACAGACTGAGAGAAAGTGCGAAGGCGGAAAATAATCCGGAACATTCAAGCTCCCTGTAGATGACAGGGGACTTCGGAAATCGAAGTTCTAGGTAGGAAATGCCGGGTTTTAAACTGTTCGATCATTGTAAAAGTGTTTTTACAAAAATCATAGATTATCTTGACAAATACCTCATGTATTTAGTAATATATAACTCGTAATGCATGGGGGTATAGCTCAGCTGGGAGAGCGCTTGAATGGCATTCAAGAGGTCAGCGGTTCGATCCCGCTTATCTCCACCATGAGTATAAAGCCACTACTTCGGTAGTGGCTTTTTTTTATCTGTTTCTTAATGTAGTATATCGAAAAAATTCATTGACTATCATGTGGATATTTTTTATAGTATAGATAGAGATTCTTATTTAGAATCCTTTCCTTAGTCAATACAAGTATAGAGTATATACTGTTAGTTACATTTACTATTAAAAAGAAAAGGGGTACACCTATGAAAAAAGTATTGATCGTTTCCGCTCATGACACAGTTGTTGAATCTGTAGCCAATAAATATTTATTAGAAGACTTAAAAGCCAAATTACCTGAAGCTGTGTTTGATGATTTAGATGCACAATATGCAGACTTTCAGTTTGACGTAAAAGCAGAACAGAAGAAAATGGAAGAAGCTGATATTATTGTATTGCAGTTCCCATTATACTGGTATTCCATGCCTGCTTTATTACATCGCTGGATGGAACAGACTTTCACTCATGGCTGGTCTCACGGTACAACCGGTCAGGCTTTGCAGGGCAAGACGTTGATCGCATCTTTCACAACCGGTGCTCCTGAAGGTGCTTATACGCCGGAAGGCTTTATGAAACATGACTTGCAAGATTATTTCTACACATTAGAATGTACTTGCATCTTAACCGGCATGAACTGGGGCGGCCTAGTAGTAACACAGGGCGTATCCTATACTGATCGCAAGCCTGAAAACGAAGGTACTACACGCGAAAAAATGGCTGCTCATGCAGATAAATTAATTGCTAAACTTAATACAATTTAATAGTTTAGAATTGTGCCCGGCTCTTTGTTGGTGCCATCTATGAACTTAGACTAATAAAAAACAGTGTCATACATTTGTATGGCACTGTTTTTGCATATACTATTATCAGTTAGAATGTGTGTTCTTTGCATCATATGATACAGACCGATTTTAAAAATCAGTTTATACTGAAAGAGTAGTAAGTTATTAGTTGTAAGTTATTAGTCGAAAGTTATTAGTAGTAAGTTACAATACTGTTTCGTCGGAACAATAGGCTTTTAGAGAATTTATATCTTTTATAGACAAGATCTTGCGGCCTGTTTCGATGATGTGTTCTTCACGGAGCCGGCTGAGGTAGCGGGTTAAGCTGACGCGGCTCAAGCCGAGTATGGTGGCGATGTCTTCCTGAGTTAAGTGAAGCGCAGTATCGTTTTCAGAGGAAATTAAGTACAGCAGATTACAGAGCTTTACAAAGCCCGTGTTATATTCCTGATGACCTGTTTCGTAGAGAAGCAGATTTACATAACGGGCGTAGGAGTTTAACATGGCAAACGTAACAGACTGATGCTCTTCTAATATGCTCTGAAATGTTGATTTAGTGAAAGCTATGGTCTGCGTATCTGTTATTGCTTTTGATGATAGGGAACGCTCCAATTTGAAATCTTCCTGGTGAAAGCCGGGGAAGATTGTCTGCGGCCCGTGAAACGAAATAATTTTACGAAATCCTTCCTCGTGTTCCATAGAGGTTTCGACGAGGCCGCTTTTTATAAAATGGAGCGTATCTAAGGGCTCATCGGGACTCCACATATATTGTCCGGCAGGAATAAAATATTCCTTATGAGGATAGGAATGCAGCAAATCAGCAAATTCTGCAAAATCATTTTTAAATATATAACGAGGAACAAGCATATTTGACTCCTTATATAGCATACGTTTTAGGTAAGTAACCATGGAGGTAACTATGACAACAGAAAAAAAGAATTCTCACAAAGTGTTACGTTTATTATATCCTCAATGGCAGGGCGGTGCCAATCCGAAGTATCAAGTGGGTGCTCGCGTGCTGGCTCATATTTTACCGGGCGCTACTGAGGCCGACTATATCAAAGTGCCGGTAGGTCAGAATCAGCCTGTCGATATGTGGCGCGTAGAAGATGGGGTGTATGAAAAAGAGACTCTTTTGAAACAGACGGAAGCGGCGAAAGCTATTATTGCAGCGGCCGCTCCGGAAAAGATTATCACCGTCGGCGGTGACTGTTCCGTATCACAGGCGCCCTTCGATTACCTTCATGGCAAATATGGGGAACATACGGCCATTCTGTGGTTTGATGCGCATCCCGATATAATGAAGCCAACGCAGTTTAATCATGAGCATGCCATGGTGCTTGGCAATCTACTGGGAGATGGCGAACCTGATTTTGCAGCTCAGGTAGACCATCCCTTTACGCCGGATCAAGTGCTATATGTAGGCCTCAAGGCGGAAGATATGATGGACTTTGAGGGAGAGTATTTAAAAGAGCACAGCATGTCATACTTGCGCCCGCAAGATTTGCTGGATACATCGGAAGATGGTAAAACTATAATTAACAGCAAGCCGATTTTGGATTGGCTTCGTGAACGTAATGTAAAACAAGTATTGATTCACTTTGATATGGACGTTATGGATGCGAATGACTTTAGAGGGCTTCTGTATAACGAGCCGGGCTTGGGACCTGTAAGTTATGCGACCGGCAGTATGACGCTGGATCAAATTACCACTCACTTTGTGGAAATCGGCAATGTAGCCGATATTGTTGGCCTCAGCTTTGCGGAATATATGCCTTGGGATATCATTCGCTTACAGGAAAGAATGAGCCGCATAAAAATATTCAATGAATAAGTCAATATCGAATGAATAAGTCAATATCCAATGAGTGAGTCTTAGAATAATAAGTAAACGAATACGTTTTGAAATAACAAGTAAATTAATACGTCTTGGAATGACAAGTAAATGATTAAAATAAACAGCAAGTACAAGTTTTTAAGGGCCTGTACTTGCTGTTTTTACGTAATACTGCTGAAGAAGAGCCTCAAGATGTGATATAATAAAACGTCTGGTAATACTAAATAAAAAGAAATAAGTTCAATTTAAAAGACCGGGTTTTATTAAAAGGAATTTACTAAAGTTAGGTAATATAAGGAGCTATCCCTTAAATTTATAATATACAAGGAGTACCCCCTATGAAAACATCGATTATTTTTCATTCACTATTTAATGAGTTTTCTTCTGAGCAGTTAGCGGCGCTTATGGAGCTGGCCCGCGAATTTGACGGCAGCTTCCGAATTGTAGCTACAGGCATTCAGATTTATGATATTTCAAAAGAAGCAAAGGCAAGTATGATGGAGCGCCTACCTGAAGGCGTGCAAGTGGTGAAGCACAAGGCGGTCAACTCCGTTATATCCTGCCGCGGTACAGACGGTTGCAGTCACGCATTCATGCAGACGATGCCGCTTGCCAAATATATGGATAGCACTCATTTCGGTGAAGAAATGCCGAACAAGATTCGCATCGGTATCAGCGGATGTCCAAGATGCTGTGCAGAAACCATGATCAAGGATATCGGCGTGTACGGCATGCCTGACGGATTTGTACTTGTGGCCGGTGGCAAGAGTGGCGGCAGACCGCAGAGTGCAGAAGTACTTTTAAAAGGCTTATCTGCCGAAGAAGCACAGGAAAAAATGGACTATTTATTAAACTGGTATAAAGAACAGGCCATGCCGAAGGAGAAGTTTGAGCATGTGCTGGAGCGTTTGGGAAATCCATTTGCTGAATGATTAGAGGAATAACTATCTGTATGATTAGATGAATAATTATCTGTTTGAGTAGAGAATAATCAACTGAATAATTATCTGAATAATTATCTGAATAATTAATTGTATGAACTGATAAATAAAGGAGAGAAAGAAGGTGAAGCAAGGTGAATGAATATGTAAAACTGGGATTGCGAGTGGCCGCCGGCGGCGTTTTGTACTCTTTTTACGGCTTATTTTCAATGATTGTAGGCGTTTTGGTGGGCAGTGAAACGAATGACGCTGTAACGCAGGCGTTCGCAATTGTTCTTTGCCTCATATTGGGCGGTGCCATAGCACGCAAAGTGTATTTAAAAGCCATGTCTACCTATACGGAGTTTCACAAATACTCCTTCTATATATTCTGCGCCGTGTTGCTGGGATTCTGGGGATTGGCCGAATTGATGCTCGTGTATCATTCGTTGACCTTTGTCAGCTTTATGGACATTCTCATGGGCGAGCATAATCAGTTTGGCCTTGAGAAAGTCGCCTTTTTCTTTGTAGCCATATTGCTGCTCTTTATTATTATGGCCTATTTCTTTATCACCTTTGTATGTGCCGCCGCAGCGGAATGGTTCGCCGGATATACCACGGTTGAGGCCTTTAACGGCACGCAGATTCGCCCCTTGTGGCAGGCCATAAAAGAGGCTAAACGGGCTCATAAGGAGTATAAAAGCGGTACAGCCGGTAAAGAAGAAGAGCGGCTGTATGACCGGCTTGATAAAGATGTGGACTAGTTTTTCTATTGAACTTTGCAATAAATAGGCGTACACTATGGCAGAGAATTAAATTACATGTAGATTGAAAAGAGGATTAAGTATGTTGTCTTCATTTGAGCCACGGAGGCGGGCAGGTAATTTTTTAACATGGTACCGTTTATTTCTGGTTCGCCACCCGCAGCGCATGCTGGCTATCAGCTTTGCATTACTTATGCTGGTGGGCGGAACATTGCTGTCATTGCCTATAGCGACCAGTGACGGCACGGCCACTCACTGGGTGGATGCATTTTTCGTGGCCGTTTCCTGTGCATCTGTAACAGGTTTGACCCCGGTTGACACATTTCATCATTGGAGTGTCTTCGGACAAACCATTATGATTATTTTAATTCAAATTGGCGGTCTGGGCACTATGACCTTTACAACGCTTATATTCCTGATTTTACGGCGGCGCGTAGGCTTGGAAAACCGATTACTCCTGCAGGAAGATGTGGGCCTGGAAAATATTGATTTTCGAACCATAATGAAACAGGTTATAGGTCTTACTTTTTTTGTGGAATTTGTAGGCGGCCTGATTTATACAGTTGTACTGTATCCTTATTTAGGACACAGTGCTATATATTACGGGTTTTATCAGTCTATTTCGTCTTTCTGTAATGCAGGCTTTGTATTCTTTGACAATAATTTGCCCTACGAACTTGTGACTAACTGGGGCTTTACGTTAAACACATCAGGTCTTATTTTAATTGGCGGCTTCGGCTATATGGCCACTTTTGATATTTTGAAAAATTATAAACGGGGATTTACTTTTTTCTCATTACACACAAAGGTGATGCTTGTAGGCAATGCTGTTCTCGTCATAGGCGGCACATTGCTTATATGTCTCCTTGAATGGACCGGCGTATTGGCACCGTTGTCGTTAGTCGATAAATTCCAGGCCGCATTGATGCAGGCCGTAACGCCTCGTACGGCAGGTCTGCCTACGCTGGACTATTCACAGTTCCATCCGGTAACGGCATTTATTACGGTCATTCTTATGTTTATCGGTGCGGGCCCGAACTCTACGGGCGGTGGTGCGAAAATTTCCACCATTGCCGTCGTATGGGCTACGGCGTATGCGGCCTTGACCGGTAAAACAAGAGTTCATCTGTTTAATCGCAGCTTGAGTCAGAACTTAATCAATAAATCTTGCAGTATTATATTCTTCTCGTCCTGGCTGGTTCTAATTGCTACATTCATTCTATCTTGGGTGGAACCGTTCCAGTTTCTGGACCTTGTGTTCGAAGTAATGTCCGCTTTTGCTACGGTAGGTCTTACACGAGGGATAACGGGCGAATTGACAGATTTGAGTAAAATTGTCCTTATGTTCGTTATGTACACAGGCCGTATTGGCGTGTTAACACTTATAAGTGCGTTCTTTATTACCCCGAAAAAGCCGAGTGCCGTGTACTATCCGGAAGACAATGTGCTATTGTAATGCCATAGGAGTTTATTATGAAACGTAAATCAATCGGAATTATCGGCCTGGGCCGTTTTGGCGGTACCTTGGCCAAACAGGTAACCGGCTTGGGCCATGAAGTATATGGCGTGGACCGGGATGAAAAAGTGGTGCAGAAGATAGCACCGTATATTGCACAAAGCGTAATTGCCGACTTCACTGATGAAGATACGGTGCGCCAGCTTCATTTGGAAACATTGGATGTGGTAGTAATCGCCATCGGTGAAGATATGAATGCCAAGCTTTTGACGGCCATGGTATTACAGGAAATCGGATGTCCGTTCATTGTGGCGAAAGCATCGACGGCCATTGAAAGTAAATTGCTTAAAAAAGTGGGCGTGGACCTTATCGTGTATCCGGAAATGGATATGGCGGAACGGGTGGCGCAGATGCTCACAGGCGACCATATAGTAGACTATTTCCAATTATCTAAAGATATCGGTATAGTGGAAATCCGCACACCGGAATTCATGGTAAATAAAAATTTAAAAGAACTGGAACTTCGTAAACAATACGGCGTGAACGTGGTAGCCTTAAAGCGCGATAATCAAGTCATAGCCACGCCGGATCCGAATGACCGGCTCCGAGCGACAGATATGTTAATTGTGATCGGTCGGAACGAAGAGATTACAAAACTGGGACAATAGGGTTTTAAAGCCCTTCGTTATGCGAATTTATCAAGTGTAAAGAACAGTTGTCCATATTGACAAATACATTTCCCAAATTTATAATGAGTTATATAAACTGGTTTATTAAACGACTTTATTCAAAATTCAATAAATTTGGGGGCTTTCATCACAAAGGGTGAAAGCTCTTCTTTTTTAGGAAAGGGTGATAGTGTGGTACCATTAATAGGAGTTTCCGGCAGCCATTTTCATGTGGGCCAAGATGATTTCAGAAGTGTAGCACGAGCTTATGTTAATGATAACTATCTGCGCTCTGTAGAGGATCAGGGCGGTTTGCCTATTATCCTTCCATTTACGACGAATAAAGAAAATATCAAGTCTTTAGTAGCACGCCTTGACGGTTTAGTTTTATCGGGCGGACAGGATGTGTATCCGCTGTATTACGGTGAAGAACCGTTGCAGGGATTGAGCCAGGTATGGCCTGAGCGCGATCAGTTTGATTTCGCACTTTTGGAGGCGGCCATCGATAAAGGCATTCCTATATTTGCTATTTGCCGAGGTCATCAGGTTGTAAATGTGTATCGCGGCGGTACGTTGTACCAAGACTTGAAGTATGATGAATCTTGCACGATTAAACACTGGCAGAACCAAAGTCCGGGGATGCCATTCCATACAGTCGATTTTACAGTAGATTCGAAGATTGCGGATATTTTAGGGAAAACCGCTTGGGTTACCAATTCCCATCACCATCAGACCGTAAAGGCTGTAGGTAAGGGACTGAAGATAACCGGTCGTTCCAAGGACGGCACTATCGAAGCGTTGGAAGCAACAGACTATCCGTGGCTGGTAACCTGTCAGTTCCATCCGGAAATGATGACGGAGAACTCTCAGGAAGCACAGGCTTTATTCAGAGCCTTTGTGGAAGCCTGTGAAGAATATATGATCTAATCGTATAGTCATACAAAATCGAGATTACTGACCAAAGGTGGTGAGGCTGACAATTTAAAGTCGGTTTGAGAGAAAGAATTTTTAGTGAAACAGGGTTGTATTAATGCATAGGGAATACAGTATAAGCAGAAAGAGACTGTTTATATTGTAGTTTATACTATAGAGTATATTTTTATGTGTAGCATTACGTTTAAATGACGCAGCATGTATTTATTTGTGAAGTTTTATGTATATTTTGGCTGTAGTATTATTAAATGACGTACCGGTTTTTACTAGTGAGAGTTGAGGCTTATGGGACTATGGTTTTTTGTATTGTTTTGAGGAGGATATTGTGAAAGAACAGGAACATGTAAATGACATTCATCCCATAATGGATCCGCACAAAGAGTACGTGGAAATTAACTCCTACGTAGTTTTTTGGGGCCTCTTTTACGCCGCATTGTTTTCATTGGCGGTAGGTTATTTATGTTTAAAAATTGGTCAGACAGTTGATGCGTTCGCTCCTGTATCTGTACTTGCCATGGGGATGGCGGCAGTTTTTAAACGTGCAAATGCGTTTCCGGAAACAGTTCATATTCAGGCTATCGGTAGTGCGGGTACTAACGTATTAGCAGGGGTTATGTTTATTCTTCCGGCGCTATTTATTTTGAATATTGATGATGTATCACCACTTGAAATGATGATTCCGGTTGTATTGGGCGGCTTGCTTGGTGTACAGCTTTGTACCATTTTCCGTCAATACTTCTGTGAAGAAATGCATCATGCGTATCCGTTCCCTGGTGGCCGCGCCGTAGCCGAAGTACTTAGCAGTAATGAAGGCAGCCGCGCTAAACTGATGATTTTCAGTGGTCTCTTCGGTATGGGCTATGATTTCGTGCTCAATTCATTGGGCTGGTGGCGCGAAGTATTTTCGACCACTACCTTCCAATGGGGTCAAGCTTTCCAGGATAAGATGAAATTACATTTCTCTCTGGACAGTGATATTGCTCTGCTCGGTATCGGTTACTTTACCGGCTTGCGCTATACAGCCATTATCGTAGCAGGCTCTTTCTTCTCCTGGTATGTATGTATTCCATTGGTTTACTACCTCGGCGGCGACCATGTAATGGTAATTGCCGGCAAGGAAGTTCTGCTTGCTGATGCGCCGGTTCGTACTGTATTCTCGCAATACGTACGTCATATCGGTATCGGTATGTTGGCCATGGCCGGCGTTATCGGCTTGCTCAGCATGTCCAATGTAGTAACCCGCATTATGCGCCGTGCTATCGTGGATATGTTCAAACGCGGTAAAACAACTAATGTTAACTTGCTTCGTACACAGATGGACTTGCCAATGTCCATGTTGGGTATGGGTATCATTTTAACGACTGTATTGTTTGCTATTTTCTTCCATATTTTCTATGCGCAAACAATCGTTCAGACTTTAGTGGCATTCGTAATCGTATTGATCTTGGCGTTCTTACTTTCCGTAGTAGGTATCAGCTCCATCGCCTTTACCGGTAGTGAACCGGTATCCGGCATGACAATCTTCATGATTCTCATCGGTGCAGTAGCTCTTACAAGCGTAGGTTTAACAGGCAAGCTCGGCATCATCGCTATCTTGATGATGGCTGCGTTCCTGGCAACTACAATCGGTGTAGCCGGTAATTTCATGTCTGAATTGAAAGTAGCTCACTTATTGGGTGCTACTCCTAAGAAAATGCAACAATGGCAGTTAGTAGGCGTTGTTATCGCTGCTATCGTAGCTGTAGGCGTATTACTTCTTTTGAACCACGCATACGGTTTCGTGGGTGAAAACGCATTGAACGCTCCACAGGCTAATGCGATGGCTGCTATCGTTGAACCATTAATGACAGGCGGCAGTGCTCAATGGCCATTGTATATTATGGGTGCTTTCTTCGCCGTTATTCTTTGGATGTGCGGTGTGCCACCATTGGCTTTCGCTCTTGGTGCATACTTACCAATGGAAATCAATACGCCATTACTGATCGGTGGTCTCATTTCCTACTTGGTTAAAAAATCTTCTAAAGATGAAGCTGAACAAGAAGAACGCGTTACCCAGGGCGGTATCGTGGCTTCCGGTTTCGTAGCCGGTGGTGCGATTGGTGCCTTGATCAGTGCGATTCTTCACATCGCAGGTGTGGACGTATTCTTAACTGAATGGGAAAAAACACCGGGCGCTACATTCTTAGGCATGGTTATTTACTTCATCTTCTGTATCGCTATGTATAAGATTGCAACCAGCGTTAAGTTGAAACGCAATAAAGCATAAAAATAAAGTTTCACTTTGTTATATGTTATGTAAATAAAAAAGGTCCTTCGGGGCCTTTTTTGTTTTTTGTATCAACTGTAGCAGACGAACATATTTGATATTTTGTAAGATATAAGCGAGGTCGTCAGTTGAATTGCTTTAGTAACATTGTAAAAATATTTAGGCAATCTTAAATTTAGTGCCTTTGCTTATTATTGCAGGGCATGAATTACTATTTCGATTTAACGGATTAGGAAAATACGTAGTAATAATAGGAAGGTTATAGTCATGGAAAATAAGAACAGAGTATGCAATATACTTAACATTAAATATCCGCTTGTTCAAGCTGCTATGAACTGGATTACAGATGCGAACATGGTGGCAGCAGTTTCGAATGCAGGCGGAATGGGTGTGTTAGGCCCTAATGCAGGTGTAAAATTTGAAGGCAATAAACGAGTTAGTACAGAAGAACGATATAGAAACGAATTACGAAAAATTAAGAATTTAACTAATAATCCGTTTGCTGTGAATGTTTATTTGCCGGAAGACGGAATGACAGAAATGGAAGCCTATGGGGAAAATATTATTAATATAGCTTTTGAAGAAGACGTAACTATTTTTGTTACTGTTGGTCAAGTGAATAAGAAATTGGCAAAACAACTGAAAAAGCGTAATGGTATTTGGGTACATCGAGAATTAACGCCTACCCCTGAAGCTTCAAAATTGGCAGAGAATGAAGGTGCTGATATTATTATAGCTACAGGCTATGATGAAGGCGGCTGGATACCTCAAAATAAAATTGGTACCTTTTCTATCGTTCCAACTATTGTAGATTCTGTTCAGATACCGGTAATGGCAACAGGTGGTATTAATGATATTCGTGGTGTGAGGGCTGCGTTTGCACTGGGTGCTGAAGGTGTATATGTGGGAACCCGATTTATTTTATCCGAAGAATGTCCGGCTTCAGATGCATGTAAACAAGATATTATTCAGACAAAGGCAAAAGATTTGGTTTTTGTTTCGGGAACTCAACGTTCGACACCGCATACGTTTGCTCAAAAGTTGGCGCGTATGTATGAAGATGGTATGTCTACAGCAGAGCTTGATGAAAAAATTAATCAGATTGACGGGTTGAGACCAGGGATGCTGGAGGGCAGACTGGAGGATGGAATAGTTTCCGTAAACACTGCTATAGATCTAATTAAAGAAGTAAAAAGTTGTGAAGATATTGTTCAGGAATTAATGGCAGATTTTATAAATTAAGTAAGTGATGTGAGTTGGAGAAGCTGAGTAGGGAGGATATGTAATCTAAGTAAGTTAGATAGGACAGCTTTAAATTTGTATATAAAAAGACCCGGTAGGGTCTTTTTTGTTTTTTCTGAAGAGAGTTTAAAAATTAGAAAAAAGCTGACTTACTGCATTTAACTCAGGAATAAAAGAAAAATATCGTTTGTACTTTCAGTTAAAAATCAAAGAAAAAGAAAAGAATAGCAAATGAACAACGAACGGATACGATGGAGAATAGAATAAAGTTTAATGGTTTTGATTTTTTGACTAATAGGGAAATATCTGTATCTTTGCGGAAATATTCTCTTGACATTTTGACATTTTATGGTAACATTATACCTGTGATTAGCACTCGATGTTAATGAGTGCTAACAAACGAGGCGCGATTATGGATGAAAGAAAACAACGCATCTTACACGCTATCATACAAGACTACATAAAGTCGGCTGAGCCCGTAGGGTCCAGAACATTGGCAAAGAATTATAAACTCGGCGTCAGTCCTGCTACAGTGCGAAATGAAATGGCCGATTTGGAAGAGTTGGGCTTCTTAGAGCAGCCACACACTTCCGCCGGGCGTATTCCTTCGCCTAAGGGCTATCGATATTATGTAGATGACATGATGCATTTGAACGGCACACAGCGCGAAGATGCAGAACGAATCAATCAAATATGGAATAAAAAGCCTAGTAATCTTGAAGATTTCTTTTTAGATGTGGCCAAACTGATTTCCCAGATTAGTCACAATATGAGCTTAGTCTTGGCACCGGCGCATAACTCTTCCACATTGAAGTTTATTCACGTGTTGCCTATCTCGCCACATAGAGCGGTGATGGTAGTAGTAACAGATGTGGGGGCGCTGGATAATGAGCACATCAGCTTCAGTGAGGCTGTAAGTGAAGACGATTTGGCAGGCGCATCTATGAAGTTCAGCAATGCTTTGAAAGATGTACGGATTGCAGATATATCCCCATTCTTCTTGGAGCATACAGTGAAACTCATTGAGGGACCTAAAGAATTGCTCATGATTCTGGCAACATCGTTGTATAGAGCCATTGCGAAACGTAAATTATTTTACTCCATTGGTACAACTGAGTTGTTGGAACAACCGGAATTCAAGGATGTCAAGAAAGTTCAGTCCATCTTATCCATACTGGAAAAAGAAGATCAGCTCACACAATTGATTGAGCCGGCCGCTCCGGTGGGGATTGATATTAAGATTGGTGACGAAAACAAAGCGGAAACCATGAAGAACTTAAGTGTTATTCAGGCGAACTTCGGCGACGCTGATGAAGGCATCGGCACATTGGCAATTTTGGGGCCTACACGGATGGAGTACAGACGAATTATCGGTATTTTATCCTATATTCAAGATTTTGTTAAACTTTTAAAAGATAATAAAAAATAACGGCGAGGTGGTACACACAATGAGTACAGAAGAAATTAAAAAGCAAGCGCACACAGACGAGGCTGCAGAGACTGAAGTGCATGACGAAACGATGGCGACAGACAATGCAGACGAAGCGGTTGACGTGGAAACAGCTGAAGATGTGACGATTGAAGAAAGTGCCGACATAGAAGCTGAAATTCAGGCGGCTGTAGCGGAAACAGAAAATCGTTACAAACGTTTGCAAGCGGACTTTGAAAATTTTAAACGCCGCACATTACAGGAAAAAGATCAATTGGCCGGTTTCGTTAAGGCTGATGTAATCAAAGATTTATTCCCTGTTCTAGATAACTTTGAACGAGCTTTACAGGCACCGACTACTGATGAAACAAAAGCATTCTTGGAAGGCTTTGAAATGATTCAGCAGAATCTGATGGCTATGCTGAAAAAGCATGGACTTGAAGTGATTGATGCCGTAGGCAAACCGTTCGATCCGAATTATCATCAGGCGGTAATGCGTGTACCATTCGATGAATATGATGACGACGTAGTATGTGAAGTTCTGCAAACCGGCTACACAGTAGACGGCAGAACAGTTCGTCCCGCTATGGTAAAAGTAGTTCACAACGGTTAATCAATGTAGCTCACAACGGTTAATCAAAGTAGTTCACAAGGGCTAAAAAGCTCACAAGAGTTAACCGTTTAATAAATAAATTCCGTAAATATACGATACTCAATAGATAAATTAAAACTTAGGAGGTCATTTGACATGGCAAAAGTAATTGGTATTGACTTAGGTACAACAAACTCTGTAGTCTCTGTAATGGAAGGCGGCGAAGCTGTTGTTGTTACAAATCAGGAAGGCTCCCGTTTGACTCCTTCCGTTGTTGGTTTCGCAAAAAATGGTGAACGTTTAGTTGGTCAGTTGGCAAAACGTCAGGCAGTTTCCAATCCTGAACGTACAATTTCTTCCATTAAACGTCACATGGGTACTGACTACAAAGTAAAAATTGACGACAAAGAATACACACCACAAGAAATCTCCGCAATGATTCTTCAAAAATTGAAGGCAGACGCTGAAGCTTACTTAGGTGAAAAAGTATCCCAGGCAGTTATCACTGTACCTGCTTACTTCACTGACAGCCAACGTCAGGCTACTAAAGATGCGGGCGCTATTGCAGGCCTTGATGTACTTCGTATTATCAACGAACCTACAGCAGCAGCACTTGCTTACGGTGTAGATAAAGACGAAGAAGGCAAAGTATTGGTATTCGACCTTGGCGGCGGTACATTCGACGTGTCCATCCTTGAATTGGGCGACGGCGTTTTCGAAGTAAAAGCAACTAGCGGTAACAACCACTTGGGCGGCGACGACTTCGACCAACGCGTTATGAACTGGTTAATCGAAGAATTCAAAAAAGATACAGGCATTGACTTGTCTCAAGATAAAATGGCTGATCAACGCTTAAAAGAAGCTGCTGAAAAAGCTAAAATCGAATTGTCCGGCGTAATGAGCACAAACATTAACTTGCCATTCATTACAGCTGACGCTACCGGTCCTAAACACTTGGATCTTACTTTAACTCGTGCAAAATTCGAAGAATTGACTCACGACTTGGTAGAAGCTACTATCGAACCAACTCGTAAAGCATTGGCTGACTCCGGTCTCAGTGTAAACGAAATCGATAAAATCTTGTTGGTAGGCGGTTCTTCCCGTATTCCTGCAGTTCAGGAAGCTATCAAACGCGTACTTGGTAAAGAACCTACTAAGAACGTAAACCCTGACGAATGTGTAGCCGTAGGTGCTGCTATTCAGGGCGGTGTACTTGTTGGTGAAGTTAAAGACGTATTACTTCTCGACGTAACTCCATTGTCCTTGGGTATCGAAACTTTGGGCGGCGTATTCACTCGCATTATCGACCGCAACACTACAATCCCTACATCCAAGAGCCAGGTATTCTCCACAGCTGCTGATAACCAACCATCTGTAGACATCCATGTATTACAAGGTGAACGTGATTTCGCAGCAGACAACAAAACATTGGGTCGTTTTGAATTGACCGGTATCCCTGCAGCTCCACGCGGAGTACCTAAAATCGAAGTTACATTCAACATCGATGCTAACGGTATCGTAAATGTAAAAGCTAAAGACTTGGGTACAGGTAAAGAACAGGCTATTACAATTACTTCTTCCGGCGGATTGCAACAGGATGAAATCGACCGCATGGTAAAAGAAGCGGAAGCTCATGCTGCAGAAGATAAAGCTAAGAAAGAAGAAATCGAAGTTAAAAACAATGCGGACTCCTTGGTTTACCAGGCTGAAAAAGCAGTAAAAGACTTTGAAGGCAAAGCTGATGCATCTACACTTGAACAAGTTAAGACTGCAAAAGACGCTTTGAAAGCTGCTATTGAATCCGGCAACGTAGAAGATATTAAAGCTAAGAGCGAAGAATTAACTAAACCTTTATATGAATTGTCCACTAAGATGTATGAACAAGCTCAGGCTGCAAGCCAGGCCGGTGCTCAAGGCGGTGCACAACAACAGGGCGCACAGCAGGGTCAGGACGACGTAGTTGACGCTGAATACACTGAAGTAAAAGACGATCAGAATAAATAAGAGGGTAAGGTTAGATAATGGCAAAGGATTATTATGACGTCCTTGGGGTCAGCAAAGATGCGTCCCAAGACGAGATAAAGAAGGCCTTTCGTAAAAAGGCACGACAATACCATCCAGACGTAAACCGCGATAATCCCAAAGAAGCAGAAGAAAAATTTAAAGAAGCTAATGAAGCCTATGAAGTCTTATCCAATGAGACAAAACGTGCTCAATATGATCAGTACGGTCATGACGCCTTCACTCAGGGTGGAGGCGCCGGGGCCGGCGGTTTCGGTGGAGCCGGTGGCTTTGACTTCAGCGGTTTTGGCGGTCAGGCCGGTGGCTTTGGCGATATTTTCGATATGTTCTTTGGCGGCGGCGGTCGTCAGCGCAGTGGCCCGCAAAAGGGTGATGATTTACAACAGGAAGTGGAAATCAGCTTTAGTGATGCCGCTTTCGGTAAAACTATAAAGATTGTTGTTAATCGTCATGAAGAATGTGATCACTGCCACGGCACCGGCGGTGAACCGGGCAGCAAAGTGGAAACTTGTCCGCGCTGTCACGGATCCGGTCAGGAAACAGTGGTACAGAACACCCCATTCGGTCAGATGCGTTCGTCCCGTACATGTTCTATATGTCACGGTACAGGCAAGAAGATTGAAAAAGAATGTAAAAAATGTCATGGTAGCGGTCAAACTGTGGTTAACCGTCAACTTGAAGTTCGAATTCCTCCGGGAGTAGATAGCGGTAATCGCGTTCGCGTTGCTAATGAAGGTGAACCGGGCATTAACGGCGGTCCACGAGGCGACTTGTACTTATACGTTTATGTGCGTCCAAGTAATGAGTTCGAGCGTCAGGGCTATGAAGTTATCAGCTCGGCCAATATTTCCTTTGCACAGGCTGCATTGGGCTGCACAATCCGAGTGAATACGCTGGACGGCCAAATGGATCTTAAGATTCCTGCAGGCACGCAGAGCGGCACCGTATTCCGCATTAAGGGCAAGGGCATTCCGTACCAACGAAACCCTAAACAAAGAGGGGATCATCATGTACGCGTAATTGTAAATACGCCTAAGAAATTGACTGATAAACAGAAACAGTTACTCATTGAGTTTGCCAAGGAAGGTAATGAAGATGTGAGTCAGTTAAATCAGGACAAAGGCTTTTTGAAGAACATGGGTGAAAAGCTGAAGGAAACTTTCCAGTTTAAATTGTTTGACAAATTGTCATTAAACTCATAGTATTAGATAAGTACAAAGTAATGACTGTAGTGCGTGCTTATTTAGTACGTACAATATAGATTGTATTTCACAATGAGGTACTTATATGGAATGGATAGAAATATCCGTTGCAGTGAAAAGAGTAGTCATCGACGAGGTGACTACTCTTTTTGACAATTTCAGCAGCAACGGAATCATTGAAGAAGATTTACCGGATCAGCCGGACTTGGTAAAATTGACAATTTACGGCGATATGAGTAAACCGGCGCAGCAATGGGCTGACGAGGTGGAGGCCTTATTGAAAGAAGGTCACGTAGATTACTCGGATCTGGAAACAAAGACTGTTACTGATACGGACTGGTATAACAGTTGGCAGCAGTATATTGAGCCGACGGAGATTTTACCGCATATTATTATTCGCCCCGCCTGGAAAGAGTATACGCCGGCGGCGGGAGATAAGATTATTACGATTGACTCCGAACTGTCCTTTGGTACCGGTGCTCATGAAACGACCAGAGCCTGTGCGGAGCTTATGGCAACCTATGGAAAAGGTCGTAAAACGTGCCTGGATATCGGCACGGGAACCGGAATTTTGCTGCTGGTAGCATATGAACTGGGTTTAACGAACTTGGTGGGTATCGATATTGACGCTGACGCTGTGGCACAGGCGGAAGCAAACTGTAAACTGAACAATGTAAATGCCACTTTGATTTGCGGCGATTTAGATAAGGACTTTGATGGCAAAGCTGATTTAATCTTGGCTAACTTGACCGTAGACCCTTTAAAAATGCTCTTGCCGGCTATAAGCAAGAAATTGGATGCGAATGGTATCTTGATTATCAGCGGCATCATCGACGAGCGCTACGAGGAAATTATGCCGTTTATTCAGGCCCATTGGAAGATTGAGACTGAATTGGTGAAGGGCAGCTGGCATACATTGGCCTTAACGCCACGTGTAGAGTAATAGATTGATTATTCAATTCGAATAAATTAGATTTAATCCTCAAGTCATGATATACTAAAGAGTACATCATTTACACAATACATTGGATTGCTTAGAGAGGTATATTCATGAAAAAAATTTTTATAGATGTTCCGTTAACGGACGAAATAGTTTTGCCTGCTGATACGACGCATCATTTATTGAATGTATTTCGTCATAAAATGAGCAAACCGATCTTGGTAGGCGGCAGTGACGGCCGTACGGCCACGTATGAACTGATCGACGTTGTGGATGGACAGGCGCGAGCCCGTATACTCCAGGATGGTGTCGTACAGGACGATGAAGTGGAGATTGTACTGGTGCAGGGCTTTTTAAAAGCGGATAAACTGGAACTGGTGCTACAGAAAGCTACGGAATTGAATGTACACACAGTGTATGCAACGAATATGAAAAATTGCGTGGCCCAATATAAAGATAGCAAGCTGCCACAGAAGATAAGCCGCTGGCAGAAAATTATAAAAGAAGCGGCCCAGCAGTGCGGGCGTGCTAAATTGCCGGAGCTGGAAGCGGAATTGTCCATCAATGAAATCATTGAACGTGAGACAAATCCAAATACCTTATTATTGGTAGCCTATGAAAATGAACAGAGCCGCACGTTGAAAGAGGCTCTTCAAGATAATAATGGCGAAACCATTGAACGGGTTGTTATTTTCATCGGTCCTGAAGGCGGTTTGACGCCGACGGAAGTGGCTGAGTATGAAGCGGCCGGTGTGAAGTCGGTTACCTTGGGTAACACTATTTTGCGGGCTGAGACGGCAGCTATCGGCGCTGTGAGCATGTTGCAGTACGAGCTGAATATGTAAGATTAAAACATTGAATTAATATCTGTAAAGGGTTTTACAGTTTATATAAAATAGTGAGGAGCGAAGTAAAATCTCATGAAAACAGTAGCATTTACAACCTTGGGCTGTCGTGTGAATCAGTATGACACAGACGCCATGCGAGGTTTATTTATAGATAGCGGCTATACGCCGGTGGATTTTGACGAGAAAGCGGACATTTACGTAATCAATACCTGTTCTGTAACGAATATGGGGGAACGTAAGTCCCGTCAGTTGATCCGTAAAGCAAAGCGCACAAATGAAGATGCGTATATTATTGTTACGGGCTGTTACGCCCAGTTGGCACCGGACGCTATTGCGGCTATTGAAGGTGTTAACCTGGTAATCGGTACGAACAATCGAAACAAAGTAGTGGAGCTGGTTGAACAGCTTGAATCTACGGAAAAGCAAATCAATATTGTGCGTAATATTATGGAGCAGTCCACCTTTGAAGAAATGCCTTTATACGGTGATGAAATCGACAAAGCCCGCGCATTTATGAAGATTCAGGAAGGTTGTAACAACTACTGTACGTTCTGTATCATTCCTTACACTCGCGGCAAATTGAAATCCCGCCGTGTAGATGACATTTTGGAAGAAGCGAAACGCCTTGTGGCTCACGGTTACAAGGAGATTGTACTTACGGGGATTCACTTGGGCAACTACGGTGTGGAATTGCCTGATAAGCCGAACTTGGCCCATGTTGTTAAAGCTTTGTTGACTATTGACGGTTTACAACGTATTCGCCTCGGTTCCATCGAGTCCGTCGAAGTGTCCGATGAACTGATTGACCTCATGGCGAATGAACCGCGATTCTGTACACATTTACACTTGCCGCTACAGGCCGGTTCCGACCACATTTTAAAATTGATGAACCGCCACTACAAGCTGCAGGATTTTAAAGATTTGGTAGCAATGTTGCGTAATCGCATTCCGGGCTTGGCTATTACTACCGATATTATTGCAGGCTTCCCGGGGGAAACTGACGAAGATTTCGATGAAACTATGAATACAGTAAAAGAAATCGGATTCACTCATATTCATGCCTTCCCGTATTCCATTCGTGAAGGTACGCCGGCGGCGACTATGGAAAATCAGGTGCCGGAAGCGGTGAAGAAGACCCGTGTAGCCTTGTTGAATAGTTTAGGACAGCAGGGATTGACCAATTTCGCCAACACCTTAATCGGCAAAAAAGCGGAGATCCTGGTGGAACGAGAAGTGGACGGATACTATGTGGGCTTTACGAATGAATACATTCACGGTAAAATAAAAAAAGAAGATGCGGATTATCCTATAGGCAGTATTATTGGAGGAACCGTGAAAGAATTTGACGGTGAGTCGCTGATTATTGAATAGTCGGCGCGGTGTAGAGGAAGAAGGTATACCCATGAGTGATTGTATTTTCTGTAAAATTATTGCCGGTGAAATTCCATGTAAGAAAATTTTAGAAAACGATAAGTTTCTGGCATTTCACGACATCAATCCTGTAACAAAAGTACATGCATTGATTATTCCTAAAAACCACGTAGCCAATATTGCGCATTTAACAGAAGCTAATGCGGACTATGTAGAAGGCTTATTGCCTTTCGTACGCGATGTGGCCAAGGAATTAGGCATTTCGAAAGACGGTTACCGCCTTGTATTAAACACAGGTGAAAAGGCAGGTCAAACTGTATTCCATCTACATGCTCATTTATTGGGCGGCCAGGAACTTGGCTGGCCTGAAGCATAAGTGACTCGTTGTAAGGTATTATAGTTTATGGCATTCTATAGGGGCTTTATCAACATTTACTTGTGAGATAAAGCCCTGTTTATGAGCACAGGCGCCTAACTTTGTACTAAATATTTCATACAATTTTCTATGTTTGTTTTCACATATTATTTCACGTAGTATGTCAATAAGAAATTGAAATAAGTCCTATGATTTAATAAGATATTTTCTATAAGAATCTTATATAAACGGGGCCGGAAATATTGACAAAGAAAAGCGCAAATATTATAATATCTTTATGTGCGTATAGTAAATACCTGCACTTCCATAGTATATTTTGGAGGGAGGGATATAGATGTCTGAAATTAAAGTCGGTAAAAATGAAACGCTTGAAAGCGCTCTTCGTCGCTTTAAACGCTCCTGCCAAAAAGCGGGTGTTTTGTCTGAAGTAAGAAAACGCGAACACTACGAAAAACCAAGCGTAAAAAGAAAGAAAAAATCTGAAGCAGCACGTAAGCGCAAATTCAGAGCATAAGATTTATCTTGGAGGGAATTGGCATGTCCTTAAAAGAACAGCTTAAAGCGGATATGAAAGAAGCAATGAAGGCTCGTGAAGCCGGGAAGCTTGCTTTATCGGTTATCCGAATGGTTAACAGTGCTATCAAAAATACGGAAATTGACGAAAAGCGTGAGCTTAACGATACAGATATATTAGGAATTTTGGCCAAAGAAATGAAAATGCGTCAAGATTCATTAGCTGAATTTGTTAAAGGTCATCGTGATGATCTCGTTGAACAAACTAAGGCTGAAATGGATGTACTGAAAAAGTATATGCCTGAACAGCTTAAGGAAGAAGAAATTCGTACTATTGTAGTTAATGCAATCAGCTCACTCACAGCACCTGTGAAAATGGGTGATGTAATGGGCAAGGTGATGCCCGAAACTCGCGGCAGAGCCGATGGCAAACTAGTAAATACAATTGTCCGTGAAGAAATAGCTAAAGTTAATGGTTAATCTGTTGACATATGCTATCGAGTATGGTAACATACACCTAAAATAATAATCGGTCAATGAAGACCTATACCTTGTTAGATTTAACAAGGTATAGGTCTTTTTGTTTTATAGGAGGCTATATTATGAACAACGATTTAATTTACTACATTCCCGCAGGTCAGTATGGTAAAGAGGGTGTGCTCGCTTTATTGGAGCAGCATCCGGAAATTAAGTTTGTATCCTTGGTAGGCGTGGATCTTGCCGGTAACGATACAGACGAAAAAATTCCTGTTTCCGTGTTCTTTGATGACTATGAATCATTCTTCGAAGGTCGTGCCGTACAAACTGACGGTTCTTCCGTTGTACTTACTAATATTGCAACCTTGAACAATGCTCGAGTTGACATCTGGGCCGATCCGAGCGTTAACTGGTTCGTGGACTACAACGAAGAAAACATCGACAAAGCGACAGGTCGTCCTACCGGTACTCTTCGCATTCCGGCATTCTTGAATCACAATGACCGCTATGTTGATTCCCGTTCCATTTTAAAAGACACTCTTACATTCGTTAAAAGCGAATTGTTAACATTATTAAAAGAATACAAAGTGGCCGATATGGACCATGTAAATTTCGATGATGTAGCAGACCTTGTATTTACAACCGCTACTGAATTGGAATTCTGGGTTAAAACACCATCTCAGGTTGTAAGTACTAAGGAATTGTCCACATCTCAGAAATTGCAGGAACAGTACTGGCAGCGTACACATGGCGCCGTAAGAACCGCCATGGAAGAAGCTGTACTTCGCCTCAATGATTACGGTTTACATGCTGAAATGGGTCACAAAGAAGTGGGCGGCGTTAAAGGTAAAATCGACGATGAAGGCCATATGGACCATGTATTGGAACAGTTGGAAATCGACTGGAAATACACCGGCAATCCATTGCAGACTGCTGACAACGAATTACAGGCTCGCATTATCGTGCGTGAAGTATTCCGTAAATACGGTTTGGATGTAACCTTCCAGGCAAAACCTATTATCGGTGTTGCCGGTTCCGGTGAACATACTCACTTCGGTTTAATGGCTAAATTGAAGAGCGGTAAAATGGTTAACTTGTTCTCCCCGGCTGATATGCGCAAAGCTGCATTAAGCTCCATCGGCCTTGGCGCTATTATGGGTCTTTTGAAGAACTATGAAGTTATCAATCCGTTCATTACGTCTACAACAGACTCCTTGAACCGCTTAAAACCTGGTTTCGAAGCACCAATTTGTATCGTAACTTCCTTCGGTAAAGATCCAAGCGTTCCAAGCCGTAACCGTACTATCCTTTGCGGTTTAATTCGCGATATTGACAATCCGATGGCTACACGTTTCGAACTTCGTTCGCCAAACCCTTACACTAACACTTACACAGCTATCGCGTTGATTTACTCCGCCGTACTTGACGGTCTTCGCTATGTAATTAAATCCGGCAAATCTTATGAAGCATTGTTGGCTGAAATCTCCAAAGCTCCTGAAGATGCTGCTGATTACTTAGAACAGGGTCGTGCATATCGTTCTGAAAAAGACGTATTTGAAGATTATACACCGGAAGAACGCGACTCCATGTTCGGTGTACCGCCTGCTACTGTTTGGGAAAACATCTTGGGCTATAAGAACAACCCTGAAAAAGTGGATGCTTTGGCCGGTGCCGGTGCATTTGCGAAAGATTTGATGGATTCCTTCATCGCCGGTATTCAGAAACGCTGGACTTTGGAATTGGTAAACCGCATTGTACCTGCTAACTTGGGCACAATCCGCGCTATGCGTGCAGCTCACGAAACTAATTCCTTCGACGATGCTCGCTGGGAAGAAGTTAACCGTCTTCGCGTATACCTTGCAAAAGACAGTGTAACTGAAAAATCCTTGTTCACACGTATTATCGAAGCGGTTAACAGCGGTGACTTCGATACAGCCTCCAAATTGCAGGTGGAAATGAACGAAAAAATGCTTGAATTGGAAGCTAAGTACTTCGAATACAGCCGCAATTTAATCTAATAGAGTGTATCTATATCGCATAGAATTATCTATAGTTTAAAACGCTTATAATAGAGTTTAAAAAAGCCATAATAGAGTTTTAAAATCTATAATAGAGAGAGTAAGGCATTTGCTTATATACGGCTCGAAATGAAAATTTCGGGCCGTATTTTTATGTACCATAGTGCTTTGTGTTTGCATACTAAGCGGCAAATAGCGTACAATAATATGGAGTATTGGGTTCATGAATTTATTACAAAGGAAGCGGGAAAAGGAGACCTGCTTCCACGTAATTGTAGTAACAGGAGGACAGAAATGAACCAATTTGATGTAACCACACAATCGAATATAGTGTTAGAACCGTTGACTTTACAGCCGTCGAAACCGGCCGGTATTGCGTTGACTATTGCAGGTACCGATCCATCGGGCGGAGCCGGTGTTATGGCGGATTTGAAGTCCTTTCAATCCCGTCAGGTATATGGCATGGCGGTGATTACCAGTGTAGTGGCACAGAATACATTAGGTGTTAAAGCGATTCAGAACGTAGACTTAAGCATGTTGGAAGCGCAGTTGGCCTGTGTGTATGACGATATTGCCCCAACTGCAGTAAAGACCGGTATGATTCCAAACGTGGACATGATGCGCATTATCCGCAAATATGTGGATGGTTCCGTGCCTTACGTTATGGATCCTGTTATGGTTGCGACCAGCGGTGACTATCTCATCGACGTAGACGCTCGCGATAAATTTAAGTCTGAACTTATGCCGGTAGCCACCTTGGTGACACCGAACTTATCGGAAGCGGAATTTCTCGTAGGTTTTTCCATTGAATCGGAAGAGCAACTGTTTAAAGCGGCTCATATCATTTTAAATGAAATGGGTCCAAAATCCGTTATTATTAAAGGTGGTCATTTCGGTGATGCCGCTAAAGACTATCTTTTCATAAAAGGAAAAGAACCGATCACGTACGAAAGTGTCAAATTGGATACGAAACACACACATGGCACAGGCTGTACGTTCTCCGCTGTAATTACGGCAGAGTTAAGTAAAGGAAAATCATTGGAAGAAGCGGTATATACAGGCAAACTGTTTATCGCTAAAGCCATCGCCACCAATCCTTCGCTGGGTCACGGACATGGTCCGGTGAATCACATGGCCTTTCAAGGAGAGTTAGAAGCATGAAATTAGTACAACATACACAATATTTAGAGGTATTGCGTGCCCGCAAGCCCCTCGTTATTTGCCTCACAAATGATGTAGTTAAAAACTTTACGGCCAACGGTTTATTAGCACTGGGGGCATCTCCGGTTATGAGTGGCTGCATTGAAGACTTGAAGGATTTAATGCCTTTCGCCGATGCATTGCTCATCAACAACGGGACTATCACACCGCAGCAGGCCGAATTTTATAAAGAAGCGGCCAAATTGGCAAACTTGCATCATGTACCAATCGTGCTCGATCCGGTAGCATGTGGTGCCGGTGCTTTTAGAAAATCGGTGGCATTAGAACTCTTAACGGAATGTAAAATCTCCATTTTGCGCGGTAATGCCGGTGAAATTGCCGCTTTGGTAGATGAAAAAATAGATACAAAAGGTGTGGACAGCCTCAGCGCGGATCATCCGGGAGCATTGGCTCGAAAAGCGGCTATTCAATACGATACAGTAGTTATTGCTACCGGTGCCACCGACGGAGTTGCCTGCGCTAACGGTTATGTGGAAGTGCGCAACGGCTCGTCATTGATGCCACAGGTAGTGGGGACCGGCTGTTTATTGGGTGCCGTAGTGGCGGCTTTTGCAGGGCTTGCTGTAAAATGTGACGAACTTACAGGCTCTGATGCCCATATATGCGACAATGCCTTGTTCGTAGGTGCACAAAAGGCTTTATCGGCGTACAACATTGCCGGAGAAATGGCAGAAACGGCCGCTCTTGGCAAAGGTCCCGGCACATACGCCGTAGAATTTTTGAACGCTCTCGATAAAATTACTGATGAAATTGTTAATACACATACTCGTTTTATCAGTACGGAAGCTCATAATCCGTTCCATGATAATGAAGAAATCGGCAAAAGCCTGTCCGTGTATTTCATCTGCGGAACGCAGGACTTCGGCGGCGATGTGAAACAGGCCCTTCAGACCATTGAAGAGGCCTTAAAGTCCGGCGTTACCATGTTCCAATTGCGTGAAAAAGGTGAGGGCTCTTTAACCGGTGAGGTGAAGGCTCAATTCGCCAAACATGTGCAGGCCTTATGTAAACAATATAAGGTACCATTTATCGTGAACGATGACATGGATTTGGCGGAAGCACTCGATGCGGACGGTGTGCATATCGGTCAGGATGATGACCCGATTGAAGAAGTGCGTGAGCGTTTCGGCAAGAAAATTATCGGCTTGTCCATCCATAATTTGGACGAGTATATGATATCCAATGTGCGCTTGGCCGACTATATCGGTGTAGGTCCGATTCATGGCACGCAGTCGAAAGCGGATGCAAAAGGGGCTGTAGGCTATGAAGGAGTGGCGAAGATTCGTCAATTTGACCGTTCGGTTCCTATCGTGGCCATCGGTGGCATTACCGCTGCCGACGTGGCGCCGTTAAAAGCAGCCGGAGCTAACGGTGTATCTGTTATTTCGGCGATTACCAAGGCATCTGATGTGGCAAAAGCTGTGGATGAGCTGAAATAAGATATTTTTTAGATGAAAATGATTTTTATATTACTTTTTATCATATGTTTAAATTGATTAAAAGATGTATAAAAATAAGACCTTATTTAAAAAAATAAATATTAAATCATGATGAAATCAGCGATTTTGATTGATTTCAGTGCATTAGCTATTAATTATTGATATAAACATAAATAAATCAAATATGTTATACTTAGCATCAGTGTATGACGTAATTGAATGTAAAAAGACTGTAAGCTACAGGTGATATCCTGCGCTTACAGTCTTTGTGTTTATCTATGTATACGAAGTTTTGAGGTTGCTTTGAGATTACTTTGAAGTTATTTTGAGGTTACCGTCGAAGCGCTGACCGTCAATGACTAATGAATCTGTATACTGCCATAGGTAAGGGTCCTTAAAATCACATTGACTGTTATATTGAGCGCACCATTTAGGGCAGTGGAGCTGATCTCCATGAAGATGGTGAGTCCACCAGTCGTAGTTGGCGTACACACCGGTGTGGTAATAACCGTCTCGCCACAACGCATTAACAAAGGTGCTGCATATATTGGTCAGCTTTTGCTTATAGTGCGGATTTACTTCCTCGTCTAACGGGAAAAAACGCTCTTTATATAAATCGGCGTCTTCCATGTCGTACCAGACTCCCATAGCCAACTTAGAAGGCCCCAGATACAATGACTGCAAGGTGTGAATAACAAATTCCGCCTCATTGCGGGCATCCGCCTCCGAAAGGGCATAGGAGTAGAGGTAAACGCCTATGGGGATTTGGTGCATTATAGCGGATGTAATATTTTCTTCAAACAGACTGTCTTGATGCCAATTGCCATAGCCCAGCCGTATGATTACAAATTCCTGGCCCGCTGATCGTAAGTGCTCCCAAGGGATGGAGCCGTTGTGTTCGCTAATATCGATGCCATACATACTTAGATTCCTCCTTCTGTCATGTAAACATATAAAGCAGTGAGGGCACGGTTTTTATGTTTGTGCACAGCTTGGCGGCTAATATTAAGCGTGCGGCCTATTTCTTCCAAGGTACGGTGCTTGAAATAATAGTCATGTAGCAGCTGCTGTTGTAAAGGCATCAATCTTGAAAAGGCCTTACACAACAGGTCTTTATTCTGCCGGGTCATATAAACAGACTCCGCAGCAGGGGCCGGGGTTAGTACATCTTCCAGACTCAGGCCGGCAGTGGCTGTGGATCCGGTTTCATTGTTTGAAGTGGTCCCATCAAGTCCGGTAATTTCCTGTTGCCAACGGTTACGCCATTTTTTAAATACATTATATTGGCCGTAAGAAATGCGGCTTTTGACGAAGCCGGAAAATGGAACAGAACCATTGAGATCATATTCCTGTAAGGCTTTTAGAAAGATGATCCATAATTCGGACGCCATGTCATCGGCTTCACAGGCAATGGGCCTGGCGGAGGCGTACTTCGAAATAAGGGGCTTATAATTTCGGCACAGCTTGGTAATCGCGTCTTTATCACCTTGCTGAGCAGCCCAAATGATAGATTGGACGGGTTGTTCGTAAACTATACTGTTCATTGTCATAATGCATATCCTTTCTGTTTTATTGAAAGAATCGTATCGACCGTGTTGGTGTAGGTTGTATGTAAGAATACTTACATACATTTCGTGATTAGCACACAGTATAGGCAAATACTGTGCGGTAAAGTACAACAGATTACGTAATCTGTGTAACAGTATATCCATTTCTTGAAAAACAAGCAAATCTATCTAAAATTTGAAAATTTTCACCAAAATGTAAAATATAAATCGCCATGTAAGGGGGTGATGCGTATAGGTATTGAAGGGGACTTGGGGATTAAGAGGAAGAAATTAGATAAAGACTAGGTAGGTGATGCGTTAGGTTTTTGTTTTCTAGGAGGGTGTAATTTAGGAAAAGACTAGGAGGGTGATACAACAACTTTTATAACTGTCGTTACCAAGTTTATCGAAAAATCCGGTTAAAATTTTTAAATTCAAAGACAGGGACTTTATCCCTTATTGGTATGGGATATGAAATTTAAAGAAATTTATTGAAATGGTAACATAAAAAAAAAAGCTCCGGTGTTATGTGAACTAAGGAGCGTATACCCCGTTAGTGGGGGATAAAGCGTAAAAACGCCTTGAGAGTAGTGGTTGTTATAGTTGCTTTTTTAAAGAAACTATATCTTTGGTCTATTGGTATTTGGTCACAAAAAGGATACCTTAAATACTTAGTAAAATTCATTTATTATACAAAAAGAAAAGCAGTAGTAAGCATGTAATTCATATAGTGTAAACATTACGTTGCTTATTACTGTTTTTCCGGTATAGCAATCTGTATGAAAGGAGGAGGTATTCGTTAATTAATCTAATTATTTACGTTATCAATAATATTTAAGTAATATTTAATTCTCTGATTTAGTATATGAAGGAGATTTTATATGACTTTAAATATGAAATATAAATATCTCAAAAATAAACAGGAACTATTTAAACTGGATTATGATGGAGCGTATATTCTCCTGAACAATATTAGATTTTATACGGAAGTTCTTGAAGGGTTACTTATGGAAGGAAATTATCCTTCGGATTGTACCCATAAGTGCAGCGCATTGTTAAGACGTGTTAACGGTGAAATTGCAAGGGCTGTTCATAAGCGTCATTTGACAAGAACTATTTCTGATAAGGTAGGAAAGTTTCTCTCATATGTAGAGAGGATTACACAAAAATATCCATTACGTTGCCCCCAGGCTCGTAATGGTTATAGCATTCTTAAAATGATAAGTGCCGTCATTAATACGATGAAGGGCATATTAAGTCGTGAATATGGTTTTAATAACCGTGTTCATGGTGAGGCTAAAACCAGTCGTTATTATAGCTATAGGGAGCGGCCTCATATAGTGTCGATATTCGGTGGCATGGATTTCAATCATGAGTTTGTAAAGTATCACATGGAGCGTTTGGGAGATACGTGTAAAAGTGAACTTCCATATCGATTTAGGTATTGCTATGTGTATTCCATTGGTTTTCGCCGAGTTATGGTTAAACTGTATGACCGTTTGCAGTTAATACGGCCATTCATTGAAAATGAAGAGCTCGTAGAAGCTGTTAAAGAACGTATAGAACGATTCAATCGGATGGTAAGTGAATTGACGATTTTTACATCTCGAATCCGTGGTTATGGACGA
The DNA here is from genome assembly GCF_018364065.1 of Veillonella sp. GTDB lineage: Bacteria > Bacillota > Negativicutes > Veillonellales > Veillonellaceae > Veillonella_A. Next base: position 285,626 of record NZ_JAGZMO010000001.1, on the reverse strand, counting down.
ATTCTATCGGATCAGATTATTTTTCACACTGAAGCTATACGCAGTAATACTGAAGATGTATGCCATATGTTAGAAGAGTTGGATTTGTATATTAAGCAATTAATTGCTGATGAGGGAAAGGTCACAGTTACTTGTAAAAGCAAAAAAATACGCCAATTGGCGCTTCAAGACCAGCTCACTCAGTATATGGCCGATTGCTTTGATTTATTAGAAATTCTAAAAGCAGGGGTCATGTTGGGTATTTTCCGAATTTGTGGAGGTAATATTGGATCAAATGGAGAGCTTACTATAGGGAAGGATCAGGGGATTAATATGATCAATGACCGGGAGCTGTTACATTCTTTGTTTCAAACCTCGAATTGAGTTTTGGCGAAGAGCTTTAGAAAATTTGAGATAATTTGAAAATCCGGAGCATCCGGAAGCGAAGATGCTTGGTTTGCTCCGGATTTTTAGAGAGAAACTGTAAATAGTTGGAGAAAAAAAATATAGTCAGGGAAAAGCACTAAATAATTAGGGAAAACAATAAATTTTTAAAGCAAAACAGTAAAACCTCAAATAAAAAACGATAATTTTTAGAGAAAAATAATAAAATTTTAAAAGATACATGAATGAAGAAACAGTGAAAAAATGAAATTTAGTGTTATAAAATGCGTATATACGTAATTGAATTGTACATTTTATGCGTAATAACAATTAATTAATAATGGATTTAATTAAATTAGGGATTACATGTTTCTTGGTTTATATAGTGGGTATTTTCTAAAATTTTACTATCAAAATAAATGATAAAATTAATATTTCTAATAGATATATTAAATTTTAATTAATATTCTATTGATTATTTATACAAGATTTTATTATAATATGAATTGTCAGTTTTTAGTTATATTATGAACTTTTGTTAATTGAATCTTAATTAAGAATAAGTATAATATATGACGATAAATGGGGGAAATGTTAAGGTGTTTGGTACTTTGGTTGTTGTGTGGTTAGGTTTTTGATGAGGAGAACGATAGATATATGAAATACCCCATTCCTTTGTCTGTTCAAATAATGTTGAAAGAAACTTCGCTGGATATAGTGGAGTGGTGCAGTGCTCGGAATGCTTATGTGGAAGTGAAAGATAATATACTTTGGGTAAGTGATGAAGAGTATTATGAATTCCTCAGAATTCATGAAAAGAAATTGTCCTCAATCATTATCGGCAACTTATGCAATATAGAAGCAACGCGCCGCTTCAATGCATTGGTATACTATACATTATGCGGTAAAAACGGCATTGACGGAATTAAGCGTTATATTAACTTTAAAAATAGAATCGGGCCGATTCGCATTCGTGCACGACAAACTGAAGATTCTATATACTTACAGTTTATTCATAAGGAATCAGAGGAAGTCTTAAGCAATCGCCTGTTACAATACGAAAAAGCTATGTTGCAAAATGTGCTCGCTCAAGGCGGCGGAAATAATGTGCCATGGGTTCTGCATAAACATAAAGGCGGCCATATTACCGTAGATAATGAAGTGGTATTCACGCTTAGTGATCTTCGTTTTCCGTTCTTGAAAGAGAATAATCATATGGCACAGCAGCTGTCTAAAAATACACAACCTTACCTCGATTCACTGATTGAAGAGGTACAGAGTTTTACAGAACTGATTATTATGGAACTTGTAGACGGCTTATCCAGAGGCGAATTCCATGTGATTCAGATAGCTAAACGACTTGATATGTCCGAACGTAATTTGCAGCGCCATCTGCATAATGAGATGGTTACGTTTAAACAAGTTTTGCAAGATGTACAACAAATGATGATTAAAGTGTATCTGGCCTTGGAATTGAGTAGTGAGGAAATTGCCTTTTTAGTAGGATTTGAAACATTGCGCGAATTCCTGGTGGCTTTCAAAGCCTGGTTCGGCATCGGCTTATCCACTTATAAAGAAGTACATAATATCTACTAGGATTCATTTGATAAAAAAAGTAATAATACATAACGAAAAGGAATGGAACGCCATAGCGCTCCGTTCCTTTTTTCTATATTAGAAATTTAGCCACTCGTAGTCACTTTTATTTATAAGTTGCTTGTAGTATGATAATAAGAGATGGAGTTAACTTTAATGTTTAGTTTTAATGTTTAGTTTTAATGTTTAGATTTAATGTGCAGTGTTAATGTTTAGTTTATATGGTTTTAGAATAATATGACGTATTTGCTCGTTTGTTATTTACTAGGAGGTTTGAGCAATGAAAAAAGCGTACGAAATTCTTAATAATCCATTTTTAAACAAAGGGACGGCTTTTACAGAAGAAGAACGTAAATTCTTCGGTCTGAAAGGTATCGTTCCACCTGTCGTTCAATCGCTTGATGAACAAGTTAAACAGGTATATGAAGAAGTAAGTGCTAAGGCTAATGACGTTGAGAAACGACATTTCCTCATGGAAATCTTCGGACGTAACCGCACCTTATTCTATAAAGTATTCAGCGAACATGTGGAAGAGTTTATGCCAATCGTATACGATCCATGTATTGCCGATACGATTCGTAATTTCAGCCATTACTATACAACGCCACAGAATGCGGCATATTTATCTATTGACGATCCTGAAGGCGTTGAAGAATCATTGCGCCATGCAGCAGGTAATCAGGACATTAACCTTATCGTAGTTACTGATGCGGAAGCTATCTTGGGTATTGGCGACTGGGGCCTCAACGGCGTAGGCATTTCCATCGGCAAGTTGATGGTATATACAGCCGGTGCCGGCATCGATCCTCGCAAAGTATTACCGGTTGTGCTGGATGTAGGGACAAACCGCAAGGAATTATTGGAAGATCCTTTATACTTGGGTAACAAACACGAACGCGTTACCGGCGATGCATACTACAGCTTTGTAGATAAATTCGTAAAAACAGCGGAAACCTTATTCTCTAATTTATACTTACATTTTGAAGACTTTGGCCGCAGCAATGCCGCTAATATTCTTAATGCCTATAAAGATACATATACCGTATTCAATGATGACATTGAAGGTACGGGGATTATTTCCTTGGCCGGCATTCTCGGGGGCTTGAAAATTTCCGGTCAATCCCTACATGATCAAGTATATATGTGCTTCGGCGCCGGTACAGCCGGTGCAGGCATTGCAAACCGCATTCTTCAGGAATTCATCGACCAGGGTATGGCGAAAGAAGAAGCTATGAAGCATTTCTACTTAGTAGATAAACAAGGCCTTCTTTTCGACGATATGACTGATTTAACACCGGAACAAAAGCCATTTGCAAGAAAACGCAGCGAATTTGCAAACAGCGATGAATTGACTACTTTGGAAGCTTGTGTAAAAGCCATTCATCCGACAATCTTAGTTGGTACGTCCACTGTAGGTGGTGCTTTCACAGAATCTATTGTAAAAGAAATGGCGGCTCATACAGAACGTCCTATTATCTTCCCGTTGAGTAATCCTACAGAATTGGCGGAAGCTACAGCGGAAGATTTAATTAAATGGACGGACGGTCGTGCCTTGGTAGCCACCGGTATTCCGGCTCAGCCTGTAACATACAATGGTGTAACCTATGATATCGGCCAGGCCAACAATGCGTTGATCTATCCGGGTCTCGGCTTGGGTGCTATTGCGGTAGGTGCTAAGTTATTGTCCGACCAGATGATTTCAAAAGCGGCTCATTCCTTGGGCGGTATCATTGATACCACTAAACCGGGTGCGGCTACAATTCCTCCTGTTTCCAAGTTGACTGAATTCTCTGAAACGATTGCCATTGCTGTAGGGGAAGAAGCGATTAAACAAAACTTGGCTACAGTGGACGGTACTGATGTGAAGGCATTGGTAACCGCTATCAAGTGGCAGCCTGAATATATAGACTTAATTGACTATGTACAGAAGAATGAAAATAAGGCGTAAATGAAGGTATAAACGCTTTACCTATAGGATTGATAGAAACTATTGATAAAGACAAATTAATTGGCAGAGGTTGCACTTTTTGCTAATTGAGAGTATAATCAATACAGAATTAGATTTACTTTTGAAAAAAATAAATTTAATTTTAACTAAATAAAGAGTAGTCTTTGAGGCAAGGTGCGAATCCTTACATATTTAGTGGTGACGGCTGTAATAACAGTATTCTCCGTGATGTAAGATTCAATTCCTGACCGGCGGTGATAGTCCGCAAGCCCTGAAATGGGTTGACTCGGTGTGATTCCGAGACCGACAGTACAGTCTGGATGGGAAAAGACAGGTACATGAATATACTTGGTTCTGCAAGGGGCCGGGAGAGTTCGTGTAGCCCGCAAGTAAATTCAAGGACTATAGCAATATAGTCCTTTTTCTTTTACATAAATACCTTATGGACGAAAAATTGTTGTGATGTTAGCGATACTATTGAGGGTATGTTATGACAGATGAGCAATATATGGCCCGGGCCATGACCCTGGCGGCCAGAGCAGTTGGACAAACATATCCGAATCCTATGGTGGGTGCCGTTGTTGTAAAAGACGGACGCATTATAGGGGAAGGATATCATCATAAGGCCGGAGAACCTCATGCGGAAGTACATGCATTGCGAGCTGCCGGTGAAGCGGCAAAGGGAGCCACGCTTTATGTAACGTTGGAACCCTGCGCGCATTACGGCAAGACACCGCCTTGTGCAAAGCGGGTTATTGAAGCCGGCATAGCACGAGTGGTTGTGAGCGTAGTGGATACGAATCCTTTGGTCGCAGGCAAGGGCATTGCCATGTTGAAAGCGGCCGGTATTGAAGTGACCACGGGTGTCTTAGAAAAAGAGTGCAGCGTATTGATTGAAGGTTTTCTTTCTTATATTAAAACAAAGCGCCCTTTTGTAACCTTGAAATCCGCCATGAGTCTGGACGGCAAAATTGCCACCCGAACCGGTGAATCACAGTGGATTACGAATGAGATGGCTCGCCGTGACGGGCACATTCTTCGTGCCACCCATGATGCCATTGTGGTAGGAATCGGCACCGTATTGGCAGATAATCCTACGCTAACGGCGCGGGTGTCTTATGAAGAGGTTGAGGCGGCACTCACGAAAGGCCTTACTGCGTATGGTGCTGATGTAACGTCCGGTTTGCCGGCTGAAACGGCTGTAAAGGTACACCAGCCGGATGTGCTTGTGCTGGACAGCTTGGGGCGTACGCCTACAGATGCCAATCTTTTAAAAGGTCTTAGTAATGAACAGAGCCGCAAGGTTCATATATTTGTAAGTGACCGTTGTGAGGCCCATGAAATCGAACGACTTCAAAGGGCAGGTGCTCTGGTGCATGTAGTGAATGGGCACGACGGCCATGTAGACATAGAAGAATTTTTGCAGATTGCCGGTGAAATCGGTTACACATCGATTCTCGTTGAAGGTGGCAGCCGTATTATTTCCGCCTTCGTAAAAGCCAATCTGTTCAATAAAATCATTACTTACATAGGTAATATACTCATCGGCGGTAAAGACGCTTTGAGCGCCATGGCCGGTGAAGGCGTGGATTATTTAAAGGACGCACCGGTTTTACAGTTTAAAACTGTGGAACTCATCGATAATAATGTACGAATTGAAGCGTATCAACAGGAAAGGAGTGACACATAATGTTCACAGGAATTATTGAAGAAGTGGGACATGTGGTTAGTATTCGTCACACCGGACCGTCATTGCGGCTCACTATTGAAGGGCAAAAAATATTCGACGATATGGAGATCGGTTGCTCCATTTCCGTTAACGGTGTATGTTTGACCGTAACGGAATATAAGGGACGCCAGTTCAGCGCCGATGTGATGCCGGAGTCGGTAAAGATGACGACGCTTCACAATTTGAAAGCCGGTTCCGCCGTTAATCTGGAACGGGCTATGGCGGCAAACGGCCGCTTCGGCGGACATATGGTGGCAGGCCACGTGGACGGCATGGGCCGCATCAAGGCGGTGCGCCATGTGGGCAACTCCGTTGTATTTACTATTGAAACAACCCCGGATGTATTGGACTACATCATTTATAAAGGGTCTGTAGCGGTGGACGGAGCAAGCTTGACTGTATCGAAACGGGAAGCCTCCTATTTTGAGATTTCCATTATTCCACATACCATTGCCAATACGATTTTAGCAACGGCCCGGGAGGGAACCGTTGTTAATCTGGAAACTGATATAGCCGGTCGTTACATACGCCACTTCTTAACTGATTTCAGCGGATCTTCGCAGACGAAGTCAGTGGAAGGCGACGCACAGCGTAACGTAGCCGATGATAGTAATAAAAATAAGCAAACCGCAGGCATAACTATGGACTGGTTAGCCTCGAAAGGGTTTATGTAAAGGAGCCGATGTAAATGGGACGTATGTTAAATACGATTGAAGAAGTATTAGAAGATATTAAAGTTGGTAAACCGGTAATTATCGTTGACGATGAAAGTCGCGAAAACGAAGGTGACCTGGTAATTGCCGCCGAATTTGCAAACCGTGAAAATATTAACTTCATGGTAAAAGAAGCGCGCGGTATCGTTTGTACACCAATGAAGAAGGAAGATTTGGACCGTCTCGGCATTTTCCAGATGGTGGAAAAGAATACAGATAACCACGAAACGGCCTTTACGGTTACAGTAGACCATGTGGATACTACAACCGGCGTTTCTCCTTATGAACGTGCCCTTACGATTCGCCACATGCTTGACGCGGATGCAAAACCGGAAGATTTCCGTCGTCCGGGTCATGTATTCCCATTGCAGTACAAAGAAGGCGGCGTGTTAGTGCGTCAGGGCCATACAGAAGCATCGGTAGACCTTTGCCGTTTGGCGGGCCTTCGCGAAGCATCCGTAATCTGTGAAATCACGAAAGACGACGGCAACATGGCTCGTCTTGATGACTTATTGGTATTTGCTGAAAAACATGATTTGAAGATTGCCTCTGTGGCAGAACTTATTGAATACCGTAAATTGCATGAGCCTATCATTCAACTGGCTGCGGAATCCAATTTACCTACAGAATTCGGCGATTTTAAAATTTTAGTATTCAAAAACTACTTGGATCACAAAGAACATTTAGCTATCGTTAAAGGCGATGTAGCTGATGGTGAAGACGTATTGGTTCGCGTGCACTCCGAATGTTTAACCGGCGATGTGTTCGCATCGAAACGATGTGACTGTGGTGCACAACTTCACAATGCGTTGCGTACCATTGAAAAAGAAGGTCGCGGTGTAGTGGTGTATATGCGTCAGGAAGGTCGCGGCATCGGCTTGACGAACAAGATTAAAGCCTATGCGTTGCAGGAACAAGGCCTCGACACAGTAGAAGCGAATGTGAAATTAGGCTTCCCGCCTGATATGCGCGAATACTCTTTGGCGGCACAGATTATCCGCTTCCTGGGCATTAAGAGCGTACAGCTTTTAACGAATAATCCGTTAAAACGCACCAGCCTTGAACATTGGGGCATCGATGTACATAAACGCGTTCCTGTAATCATCAAAGCGAACAGCGTGAATGCTTCGTACTTACAAACTAAAAAAGAAAAAATGGGTCATTTATATTAATTGATGGAGGATATCATGGTAAGAGAAGGTAAATTATTAGGCACAGGTAAACGTTTTGCAATCGTTGGCTCCCGTTTCAACGAGTTTATTACATCTAAATTAATCAGCGGCGCTATGGATGCTTTATTGCGTCATGACGTTAAGGAAGAAGATGTGACCACAATTTGGGTACCGGGCGCATTTGAAATTCCTTTAATTGCAAAAAAAGCCGCTCAGAGCGGTAAATACGATGCTGTTATCTGCGTAGGCGCGGTAATTCGCGGATCCACTACACACTATGACTATGTGTGCAGTGAAGTATCCAAAGGCATTGCTCATGTAAGCCTTGAAACCGGTGTGCCTGTAATGTTCGGTGTTATTACAACGGAAAATATTGAACAGGCTATCGAACGTGCCGGCACTAAAGCAGGCAACAAAGGCTTTGACTGTGCAATGGGTGCCATCGAAATGGTTAACTTGTTGGAACAAATCTAATCAGCTATAAGTACATATATTTTGTTAATTCCGGGCCCTGTTACGCAATATAACAGGGCCTAAATCAAGTTTGAATTAAGTCACTTAAATTGCTTATACAGCCTGATTGATATGGATCGGTTAGCCTCATTGAGTCATTTAAGCAGCTTAATTCGTTTAAGTACATTAAATATTTTGAAGATTATTTAAGTAAAGAAAAGTGAGGTTTTCATATGGATAAAATTTGTCGCTATACGACGAAAGAAGGCGTTCGTATGGCCGTTGCAGTTACAAGAGATACAGTGGAAGAAGCGCGTGTGCGTCACGATTTGTCGCCAGTTGCCACAGCCGCATTAGGTCGTACAATGACCGGTGCTCTGCTTATGGCCGGTGATTTTAAAAACGAAGAAAACGTAAGCTTGCGCATTCAAGGGGACGGTCCTTTAGGCGTCGTTCACGTAGATGCGTTCAGCAATAATACAGTGCGCGGTTATGTAGATAATCCTCATGTAGACGTACCTTTGAAGTATGCCGGTAAATTAGACGTAGGCGCAGCGGTAGGTCATAATGGTGATGTAAAAGTAACTCGTTTTACTAAACTCCGTCAGGATTATACATCCCAAAGCCCAATCCAAACCGGTGAAATCGCGGAAGACTTGGCGTACTACTTGTACACGTCCGAACAGATTCCGGCTACCATCAGTCTCGGTGTGTTGGTAGACACAGATCAGACAACAAAAGCGGCCGGCGGTTTCCTCGTACAGGCATTGCCTGATGCTACTGATGAAGCATTGGCGCAAGTAGAAGCCAACATTAACGAATTGGGTCCAATTTCCAAGTACTTGGAAACGCATCCTGATGCTGAAGGTTTGGTTGAACGCGTATTAGGCGGACTTACTGTTGAGAAAGTTTACGAAGGGGATGTTCGATTCCAGTGTACTTGCAGCCGTGAACGTTTCGAAGGCGTGCTCATGACCTTGACTGATAAAGACAAGAAGGATCTCTTGGAAGATGAAACAACTGAACTTGTTTGTCATTATTGCAATGAAAAATATCATTTCACTCGTGACGAATTGAAACAGTTGTTCAAAGAAGCAAGTCAGCCTAAGAGCTAATAAAGAAACAAGTTCGTCTAAGGGCTAATGACGGATGCGAGTCTGTTATAGGTTAATGAAAGAAATAGGCTTTCCCAAGAGCTAATGAGAGGTTCATTAGAAGTTAAAAAATTTCTTAATGACTTTGATTTACAAAAAGTAAGACATAACGTAATTAAGCGTAATGTGGTACAATAATATAGACAGGCACTACTATGGTGTAAATTCTCCAGGCTTGCCCTGGAGAATTTTTTTGTTTAGAACGTATTCAAAACGAAGAGGTGACATAATGGGTATAATTGCAGTAATTGGCGGTACCGGTGTATACGATCCGTCTATGTTTGAAAATATTCAAAAGAAGACTATGAATACTCCTTATGGAGAGATTACCTATACAGAGGGGTCCTACAAAGGCAAGCAGGTTGTGTTCCTGGCACGCCACGGTTCGGACCATTCCATTCCGCCCCACATGATTAATTATCGTGCCAATATTTGGGGCCTTAAAAAATTAGGCGTTACAGTGATTGTGTCTACTACAGCTGTAGGCTCCTTAAATGAAAATTACAAACCCGGTCATTTTGTGTTGATCGACCAATTCCTGGACTTTACGAAAGTTCGGGCCAACACATTCTTTGACGGCAACGGGAAGAAAGTAGTTCACTTGGGTGTGGGCAATCCATATGCACCGGAAATCCGCGCGCATATTGAAGAGGCCGCTCATGAGCTCAATATTGATATTCACAATGGCGGTACCTACGTATGTACAGAAGGCCCTCGTTTTGAAACACCGGCTGAAATCAAGATGTATCACATGCTTGGTGCGGACACTGTCGGCATGACAAATGTACCGGAAGTTGTGTTGGCCGGCGAAGCGGAAATCGCTTATGCCACTATTTCCATGGTAACTAACTTTGCCGCAGGCATTTCACCAACCGAATTGACTCACCAGGAAGTGCTGGATATTATGCAGGAAATGAGCGATAAGTTTAAAGCGCTTATTTTACGAACCATTGAAAAAATCGATCCGAATGAAGATTTACCGTCTCATCATCGCCTTGAAGAATACGGCGGATTTAAAGTAGCCTTGGGTAAAGAAGGAGAGCTTCTATGATGAACGAACCATTGCGCAGTATTAACTGGACCGGCGAAGAGTTAATCTTATTGGATCAGACAAAGCTTCCCGGCGAAGAAGTGTATATTCACTGCACAGATTGGCGACAAGTTGGCGAAGCCATTAAGAAATTGCGAGTGCGCGGAGCTCCGGCTATCGGTGTGGCTGCGGCGTACGGTTTAATTTTAGCGGCTAAAGAAGCGGTAGCAAAAGCATCCGAACCGGGGGCGGCGGAGAAGTCTTTATTCCTTGAATATTCGGAAGAATTGAAAAATACACGCCCTACAGCGGTAAACCTGGCCTGGGCGATTGACCGCATCGTGAATCGCATTGTGTATCAGGCCGATTCCATTTCAGAAGTGATCAGTTTAATCGAAGCGGAAGCGACCGCCATTGAGCTTGAAGACGTACAACTTAATAAATGTATGGCCAAAGCGGGCGCCACTTTGTTTGAAGGGCAAGAAAATATTCGCATCCTGACGCATTGTAATGCGGGCGCATTGGCTACAGCCGGCTTAGGTACGGCGCTGGGCGTTGTGCGCGAGTTACATCAAAACGGTCAGTTGAAACGGGTGTATGCGGACGAAACGAGACCTCTTTTACAAGGGGCCCGCTTAACAGCTTTTGAACTGCATCGCGATGGCATCCCGGTTACATTATTAACTGATAATATGGCGGCATACGCAATGCAGCAAGGACTTATTGACGCCGTTATCGTCGGCGCGGACCGCATCACCACAGCCGGTGACGTGGCCAATAAAATCGGCACTTACGGCGTGGCATTGGCGGCGAAGGCACATAATATTCCATTTTATGTAGCTGCACCGTACAGCACCTTTGATTTCACCTTGCAGGATGGGAAAGATATTCCTATTGAAATGCGCGGTGACGAGGAAGTAAAACACTTCGGCGGCGTTCTGACAGCACCTCCTGATGTGGACGTCTTGAATCCGGCTTTTGACGTAACCCCGCATGAGCTGGTTTCGGCTATCATAACGGAAGAAGGCGTTTTAAAAGCGCCGTTCACAGAATCTATTGAACGGTTGAAACAGAAAAAAGGCTTGGACGGCGTGGAATAATAAGCCGTTTCTTAGAATGGTAATAACGAAACACTAGCCGAGGGAAATAATCTGACAGCCCAGCGAAGGAAATAATCTGACAGCTCAGCGAAGGAAACAATATACGAATTCGCCGAAGAAATATAAATACCAATTGAAAGAAAGAAGAGGAATCTCATGGAATCATTAATTAGAGATATTAAATTGGCCCCTGAAGGACATAAAAAGATTGAATGGGTGTCCAATTTCATGCCTGCTCTTAACAGCTTACGTGAAGAATTTAAAGCTAGTCATAAGTTTGAAGGTAAGACGATTGTGGTCAGTGTCCATTTGGAAGCGAAAACAGCGTACTTGTCCACAGTGTTAAAAGAAGCCGGTGCTGACGTTATCGTAACCGGTTCCAATCCACTGTCCACACAGGATTATGTGGCCGCTGCCTTGGTAGATATGGGCCTCACCGTATATGCATGGCACGACTGCACCGAAGAAGAATATTTCATGTTCCTCAACAAAGCATTGGACCACAAGCCACATATTATTATTGATGACGGCGGCGACTTGGTAAATCTGCTTCATACAACTCGCACAGATGCGAAAGAACGTCTCATCGGCGGCTCTGAAGAAACAACCACAGGCGTTCATCGCCTTCATGCATTGGCTAATGCGAAGAAACTTACATTCCCGATGATTGCCGTTAACGATTCCTATTGCAAATATTTATTCGACAATCGCTACGGTACAGGTCAATCTGTATGGGACGGTATTATGCGTACTACGAACTTGACTGTTACCGGTAAAAATGTTGTTGTAGCCGGCTACGGCTGGTGCGGCAAGGGCGTTGCTATGCGTGCAAAAGGTTTGGGCGCTCACGTTATCGTAACCGAAGTTGACCCTATTAAAGCGATCGAAGCCGTATTTGACGGATTTAAAGTTATGCCTATGGTGGAAGCCGCTCCAATCGGTGATATTTTTATTACTGTAACAGGCTGTAAAGACGTTATCGGCAAGGCTCACTATGAAGTGATGAAAGATAAAGCCATTATGTGTAATGCGGGTCATTTTGACTGTGAAGTAAATGGCAAAGAATTGGCGGAAGTGGCTGTATCTCACAAGGAAGTACGTAAAAATATTGAAGGCTATACAATGAAAGACGGCCGTACTTTGTATCTCTTGGCCGGTGGACGTTTAGTAAACTTGGCGGCCGGCGATGGACATCCTGCAGAAATCATGGACTTGTCCTTTGCTATGCAGGCATTGGCTGCTGAATATTTGCTCGATCATGGCACATCCATGGAAGCAACAGTTCACATCTTGCCTCATGAATTAGATGAACGCATGGCGAAAGTAAAATTACAGTCCATGGGCTATGATATCGATACATTGACTCAGGAACAATACGATTATTTACATACAGTTAATTGATGAAAGTATAGCTAATGCTTTTAAAGTGTTAGTTATATTTAGCGTTTAAACAGTAACAGTGTGTATTTAGTTTTTTAACAGCTAAACGTATAGTTACAGGTAATTTAGATTGCCTGAGGAGTAGCTATTGTTTCTTTTGACAGATTTATTTATAAAAGGAGTTCACCATGGCAGAAATTGTGATTCGCCATATTGACTGCATAACCGGCGAGTTTAACGGTAGTGACAGTGTAATTTTGCGAAATGCCACACTCATTATCGAGAACGGCTATATTAAGTGTATTCTTTCTCCGGAAGAAGCACGCACCCCGGAAGGGGAGCAGCTGATTGACCATGCGGTAAAGACGGCAGACTACGTGCTGGACGGTAAAGGCCGCTTGGCTGCACCGGGCTTCGTTAATACGCATACGCATATTGCAATGGGCCTGTTCCGTAACTATGCGGACGATTTGGAGTTAATGGACTGGTTGGCTAATGAAATCTGGCCGGCGGAAGCGAAGCTTACGAGCGAGCTTGCTACCATGGGTACACAATTAGGTGTGGCCGAAATGATTCGCTCCGGTACGACTTGCTTCAACGACATGTACTTCTTTATGGACGACGTGGCGGAAGTGGTAAAAGAAACCGGCATTCGCGCCGTATTATCCCGTGGCATGGCCGGTGTGGCACCGACTGCTATGCAGGCTCTGGACGAAAGCCGCGATTTGTTTAACAAGTGGAACGGCTTTGAAAATAACCGCATCAAGGTCATGTTAGGGCCACACGCACCATATACATGCCCTGATGAATACATGAAGAAAGTTATGGACTTGGCTCACGAACTGGGGGCTCAGATTCATGTACATCTTTGCGAAACTAAAACAGAAGTGAATGATGTAATTAAGGCTACCGGTAAAACACCGATTGCTCATTTCAATGATTTGGGCGTATTCGATGTGGGCTGTGTGGCTGCTCACGGTGTTCATCTTACAGATAACGATTTGCTCATTATGCATGAAAAGGGCGTACGCGTAGCACATAATCCACAGTCCAATCTGAAATTAGCCAGCGGTATTGCAGACCTTCCGGCTATGTTGCAACAAGGTCTTACAGTAGGCCTCGGCACAGACGGATCCGCTTCCAACAATAATGCGGATATGCTGGAAGAAGTGCGCTTAGCCGCTATGCTTCATAAAGCAACTCATTACGATCCTAAAGTCATTCCGGCTCATACCGCCTTGGCATTGGGTACTGTAGAAGGGGCTAAAGTGTTGGACTACCACGATTTGGGCCTAATTAAAGAAGGGTATCGCGCGGATATCGTGTTATACGATACAACCGGTGTACACTGGTTACCACGTTACAACGATGTGGCATCCCTCGTGTATGCAGCTAATTCCTCCGACGTGGCCACTACAATCGTTGCCGGTAAGATCCTTATGAAAGATAGAGAATTACTTACCATCGACGAAGAAAAATTGCGTCGTCAGATACAAGTGGGGACGGAGATTTTTAAAAAGTAATACAAAAAGACCATCTGTTTAACAGATGGTCTTTATTTTCGTTATATACTGTTTTTAGTAGATAAACGCATTTATTAGATTAATTTTTTAGCAGCTTCTAAAGCAGCGTCGAAGTTAACAGCGTTAGTTACTTCAGGAACGTATTCTACGTAAGCTACTTTGTTGTCTTTACCAACTACTACGATACCGCGAGTTAAAAGGCGAAGTTCTTCGATCAAGAAACCGTAGTTAGTGCCGAAGCTAGCTTCTTTGTGGTCGGAAAGAGTAACTACTTTGTCAACGCCTGCAGCACCGCACCAGCGTTTTTGAGCGAAAGGAAGGTCCATGGATACAGTCAATACGATTACATCGTCGGAAAGGTTACCGGCTTCAACGTTGAAACGGCGAGTCTGAGCATCGCAAACACCGGTATCTAAGGAAGGAACTACGGAGATGATTTTTACTTTGCCTTCGTAGTCTTTAAGGGATTTTGCCTGTAAATCGTTATCAAGTAAAGTGAAGTCAGGAGCTTGTTCGCCAACTTTTACTTCTTTGCCAACAAGAGTCATTGGGTTATTTAAAAATGTAATTACACCAGTACGTTTTTCCATGTTATTAACCTCCATATGATTAAATAGGTTGAATACAAAACAATTGGATGAGATTTCTCTCTGCATATCAAGTATAGCATTTTCGTGGACAATAGTAAAACACTAAATTTAAGAAATTCGATACTTATTCTCTTTTAGCTTTATCGTGTCTTATCATCCGGCTATTTATGTATGTTTTTCATTTTTTAGATAATTATGATAAAATATATTAGTAAATCGCATAATTTCTATACATTGGATTTTGAATATACTGAGAGATAACCGCAAGTGCGGATGTAGTATGTGTTCCGCAGTTTTTTATATAGGAGAGAACATGAAGAAACTTCGTATTTTTTCTCAATTTTTTAAAGGATATGGGCTCATTTATTTATTGGGCGTCATATTGATGATTATTATCGACATTTTATTCTTATACGTACCGAAACTTACCGGTGAAGCAATCAGCACCTTATATTACGGTAGAGAAGGACTCACTACCTATATAGGGTACTTTTTTATCTTAGCTATTGCGGTAACGATTCTAAAGTTTGCATCCCGTCACTTAGTACTGGGTTCGATTCGACGGTTTGAATTTCTGTTGCGCCGTCGATTGTTTGATCATGCCTTATATATTAACACGGCCTATTATGAAAAGAACGGTCCCGGCAAAGTTATGGCGCTCATGACTAATGACGTAACGTCCTTGCGTGTATCATTGGGCCTTGGCGTTATGATTCTTGTAGATGCCATTTTCTTCGGCCTCTGTGCGTTCTTTATTGTGGCACAGTCCATCAGTTTGGAGATGGCAGCTATTATTTTATCACCTATGCCGTTCGTTATGGCAGGCATGCTCTATGTGAGTCGCCGCATGCGCAAGAAACAGCGTGAAGCGCAAAATACATATAGTGATTTAACGGAATTCGCTCAAGAATTATTTTTAGGCATGCCGATTATCCGTGCATTCAATCGTGAAATGCGAAGCATTAAACGATTTGCCGCCATTAATACTCAAAACTACGAAAAGAATATGAAAGTAGTTTTGCTCGATTCACTTTTGGCGCCCATTACCTATGTGGCACCGTTCCTTTGCTATGCCATCGCCATTTATGTGTGCGGCACGCTTATTATTGAAAATAGGCTGACTGTAGGCGAGTTCGTTGCCATCAACGGCTATTTGCTCCTAATCATCGGCCCGATTATGGGCATCGGTTCTTTATTGGCCGTACTTCAAAAAGGATTGGCCTCGTTAGATCGCATTTACGACTTCCTTATCATTGAAGAGGAAGTGGTAGGGGAAGACGAACGGGAGCTTCCATTGAGCCAGATGGAAATTAAGAATTTAACGTTTACCTATCCTGGCACGAAGGAGCCTATTTTACATGATGTGTCCCTATCGGTGGAACCGGGCGAGTTTGTGGGCATTGTAGGAGGTCCCGGCTCAGGAAAATCTACCTTGTTTAAGTTATTGCTCAGACTTCAGTCAATTCCGGAAAATACCATGTTTATCAACGGTGAGGATATTGCGAAGCTTCCTTTAGAAGTGCTTCGCAGATCCATTGCGTATGTACCTCCTGAAAGTTATTTACTGGGTACAACCATTGGCGAAAATATAGCCTTCGGTGCCGCATCAGATCACACGATTACGTTGGAAGAGGCGGCTAAGCGGGCTGCCTTTAACCGCGATCTGAATGAACGACTTCCTTCTGCGGCCAAGCGTTTGAAAGAAGGCGGCACGGATCTGTCGGGCGGACAGAAACAGCGCGTCAATATTGCGCGCGGTCTTTATAAAAATGCACCGTATTTACTGTTAGATGACAGTTTTTCCGCGTTGGATACAGTGAGTGCGTCTACCATCATCAATACATTGCGAAGCGGTCGCGAACAGACATTGCTCTTTATTTCCCAACGTTTGGAAGCATTGCGCGATGCGGACCGCATCATCGTATTTAAAGAGGGTTCCATTGTTGAACAGGGCACTCATAATGAATTGATTGCTAGCCGTGGCGAATATTATCGTCTTTACGAAAAACAGTTGGAATACGTTACTAATTTTACTGATGATGAAATCATAGAAAATGTAGAAAGCGGTAAAGGAGGTGCTATTCATGAGTAAGCAACACAGCAGTTCCTATACAGTGCAGGAAGAAACTACACTTACCAATAAAAATGACTTTCTCCTGTTACAGCGCTTAGGGCTTTACATTAAGCCTCATATAATGCTGTTAATTACGGCGGCCATATTTTTACTTGTGGCCCTATTCCTTGACTTGACCCGTCCGTGGATTATTAAGACGGTCATCGATACAGCATTCCCTGAAAAGTCGGCCGGACTGATTATGCAATATGCAGGCATCTACTTTGGTACCATTATTATCAGCATAATCGCTATGTTCACCCATACCTATATGCTGGAGAAATTCGGGCAACAGATTATTTTTGAAATACGCAATACAGTGTTTGCAAAGATTTTGGCCCGTACGCCGGCTCATTTTTCAGAACTGCCTATCGGCAACTTGGTAACCCGTGTGACGAATGATACGGAATCTCTGCGTACCTTATATACAGATGTAGTTTTAAAATTAGCAAGCAGTGCGCTTATGATTGTGGGTATTTTAATTTCCATGTTTATGCTCAATGTGAAAATGGCCCTCATGGTGTCATTATTAATCCCGATCATGGGCGTTATCATTTACGTATACCAAATCTATGCGCGCAAGGCGTTCCGCGGTGTGCGTACGAAGCTGGCCGCATCTAACTCATCGGTGCAGGAAATGCTTAACTTTATCGTCATTATTAAGTCCTATGTGGGCGAGCGTATTATGGCGAAGCAGTACGATAAAATCAGTAAGGAATTTTTGGAAGCCGGACTGTTTGAAGTGAAGACCTTTGCCATATTCCGTCCAATCGTTGACGGCTTGGTATTTGTAGTTATCATTGCCATCTTCAGCTTTACAAACTGGTTTGATACAGTCATTGAAGCGGGGACCGTATTTGCGTTCCTGCAGTATATGAATAAACTATTTGTGCCGATTAAAGAAATTGCCGAGAAATACAACAATCTGCAAAGTGCCTTGGCGGGCGCGGAGCGTCTGGTGCCGATTATCAATGAGGAAGCGGATACGGAAATTAAGAGCGTGGACGTGCCGGATGAATTTAAAGAAATTCACTCTATTGAGTTCGATCACGTGTGGTTCTCCTACGACAATTCCGACAAATATGCCTTGGAGGATATTTGCCTAACCATCAAAGGCGGTCAATTTATCGGCATTGCCGGTCCATCCGGTGGTGGTAAATCCACATTAATGTCATTGCTCATGGGCTTTTATAAGCCGACTAAAGGGACAATTCGCATTAACGGTCTCGATGTAAGTGACTATGCACCGGCCGTGCTTCGTGAAATTATGGGCTATGTGTTCCAAGACAGTCATTTGTTTAAGGGCACCATTCGGGAAAACTTATCTCTCTATGAAGACGATATTGATGAATCGGTTCTTATTGGAGCGGCGAAACAGGCTCATTTACACACTATGATTGAGCGATTGCCGCAAGGCTATGATACGCCGGTTGGTTACTTGGGTTCATTGTTGTCTACAGGGCAGAAGCAGTTGCTCGCTATGGCCCGTGCATTGGTACGTAAGCGCCAAGTGCTTATCTTTGACGAAGCGACGGCCCATATTGACAGCCATACGGAACAGCTGATCCAGGACTCCATTGAATCTATTCGCGGAGAAAAGACGATTATCAGCATTGCTCACCGTTTATCCACCATCCGTTTTGCGGACGGTATTTACTTAATCGAAAACGGCCGCATCGTAGAACGAGGCAGCTATGAAGAGCTGATTCGTCAAAAAGGCGCATTCTACACGCTTTGGGAAGCGAAGAAAGCTTAGTAGAGAACTATTAATTTCTAATAAATACGGATATATTTTACTAAAAATATACTGACATATGTTATAATTAAGAGTACAATGTATATTCTGTAAGGACGTCAGGAGGTGTAGCGGTGATTGAGATAATTACGTCAAAAGACAGTAAAACATTAAAGTTTGCCCAATCTTTGCAAAAGAAAAAATATCGCACTTTACATCAGGCGTACTTGGCAGAAGGACTTCGAACCGTTGTGGACATGATGCCTACGGGCTATGTGCAATCCGTTTTGATGACCGATGTGTTTCGGGACAGTGAAGACGGTGAAGCCGTAGTTAAAGAGGCGGAAGGGCGGTCCATTTCAGTGTATGTAATGAATCAGACGCTTTTTAAGCAAGTGGAAAAAACGGTTCATGGTCAGGGCATTGTTGGCATTGTGAAAAAACAGTCCCTTTCTATGGACGATGTGGTGAAAGACTTTACCGAGAAACCGGAGAAGGCTATTTACGCTCTATTGGATGAAGTACAGGATCCGGGAAACTTGGGGACGATTATTCGTACAGCGTTGGCAGCCGGTGTTAAAGCCATTTTCCTTACAAAGGGCAGTGTGGATCCGTATAATGAAAAAACGGTTCGCAGCACCATGAGCGCGATTACAAAATTGCCTATTATTGAAGATGTGGATTTGGAGACTATGAGGGCTTTAAAATCTCAACTGGGCCTTACGTTTTACGGCACCGCACTGGAAGAAGCAACGTCCTTATATAAGACGAACTTCACATATCCCGCCGTTTTCCTGTTGGGGAATGAAGCACGCGGCTTAAGCGCAGAATGGCTTCAAATGGCGGATAAACGAGTGCATATTCCTATGTACGGACCGATTGAATCATTGAATTTGAATGTGGCGGCGGCGCTGTGTTTTTATGCTGCCAGAGAGTGTGACGACTGTGAATGATGGCAAGACTATATCGATTGAAGGACCCGGCTACGCCCATGCGGTAGTGGATTTGCAACGTGCAGAACGACAGGGATTTCCTGAAGTTGTATATTGCGAAGGCAAAACAGATGAACAGTGCATCTTAATTTTTAAAGAATTGGATGCTCATTATAAAACATATATGGGAACTCGTGCGCGTCGCAGTATCTATGAAGCGTTGCGCAAGGATATTCCGCATATTCAATACGATGAAACGAGCCGGATTATATACAGTCGCGGCGATGAGGAATTGAAAAACGGTGACCGTATAATTGCAGTTGTTACGGCAGGCACCAGCGACATTGCGGTGGCGGAAGAAGCGGCATTGACAGCGGAGCTGATGGGAAATAAAGTGGAGCGCATCTATGATGTAGGCGTTGCGGGGATTCATCGACTATTCGACCGCATGGAAACCATTCAGGAGGCCAATGTGGTCATCGTTGTAGCCGGTATGGAAGGGGCCTTGGCCAGTGTAGTGGGCGGCCTCGTATCAAAACCGGTTGTGGCTGTACCTACGTCAGTTGGCTATGGTGCCAGCTTCCACGGCTTGGCAGCCCTCTTGAGTATGCTCAATTCCTGTGCGGCCGGGGTAGGCGTTGTGAACATCGATAACGGCTTCGGCGCAGGGCGGTTGGCTCACATGATAAACAGTCAAAGATAAAAACTATATAATTCTGTCGATAAGAGGTATATAATTCCAAAGGTAAGAATTATATAATTCCAACGATACGAATTATATACTCTCATAGAGTAAGAGATATGTTTTCTGAGTCGATAACCGGAATATGTAGTTTGAAATACTGCATTGTTTATCTTTAGTTTAAATATAATTGTGAATGTATTAATATATTCGGGTTACACTGATAACAGGGCATACTGTAGCGGTGTAACCTCGTTTTCAGTACGGCGGTCTCAGCATATGGAGGTGATAGAGTAGTATGGAATATAAAGCTGATAAGAATCTTATCCAGATCGAAACAAACATCGACAATATGAATCCGGAGCTTTACACGGCGGTGCTGGAATATTTATTAACCATGGGTGTCAATGATGCGTGGCTTACACCGATTATCATGAAAAAAGGTCGGCCCGCCATATTGTTGTCCATATTATGTGACAATGCTTTACTTGAAGAAGTGGAAGCATTTTTATTTACCCAAACGACGACGATAGGCTTTCGTTATTTTCCGGTGGAACGTTCTATTTGCGAAAGAACATTTCAAGTGGTAGAATATAGAGGTTTTCCCATCCATGTGAAACGAGCCTTTTACAAAGGTGAATGTGTGAATACCACATTGGAATACGAAGATGTGGCAGCCGCCGCATCAGGGCTGAAACAACCGCTGAAGCTCATTGAACAGGAAGTTATGGCCATAGTTGTTTCCGGCTCGAAAGAAAAATAAAAAAGAGATTTACATTATATAAAAAATGCTATACACTACGAATGGACATATGTTGCAATTAAATATAACTTCTACAGTGTGAGTGTATAAAAGAAAGAGTAAAATTATGATACGTTTAATAGTAAATGCAGATGATTTTGGCCTCCATGAAGAAGTGAATAAGGGGATTGTGCGCGGCCATAAAGAAGGGATTATAACCAGTACGTCTTTATTGGCGAACGGCTATGATTTTGACGGTTCCGTAGAGGCGGCAAAAAGTTTACCGGAACTCGGCATCGGGGTTCACACAGCCCTTGTGGGCGGTTTGAAACCGTTAAGTGATCCGGAAAAGGTACCAAGCCTGTTGGAAGACGGCAAACTTGTGGAATCCTATCCGAAGTTCATTAAGAAAGCGGCCATGGGGCAGATTAATTTCCAGGAAGTATACAATGAGTTGGACCTGCAGTTTGAAAAAGTTATGTCCTCCGGACTTAACATTACGCATGCTGACGGACACCAGCACTTACATGTACTCCCTCAGATTACGCCGATTATGGTTTCCCTTCTGAAGAAATACGGCATCACCAAGATGCGTATTCCCGCAGAAGATAGATTCTTTATGAACGGCATTACGCAATGGGGGCGGTATATCGGCAAGGTAGGTCTTGCGGAAGTGGCGGACCACGCCTACACCTTTACAAGCCGCAACGGTATCTGGTCACCTCGTTATTTCTGGGGCATGATGAGCGGCGGTCGTTTGACAGAAGACCGTTTGCTTCACATTTTAGGACGCATTGCCAATATGCGGGGCAGTCATGAAATTATGACGCATCCGGGGGCAAAAGACAGCGTGCTGAATAAGGAATTCCACTGGGATTACCATTGGGAAAGTGAATTGTATTCTATGTGCTCCCCGGTAATCAGACAGTTTATTGAAGCACATAATATCCAACTATTGAATTATGGAGAATGTGAATGAATAAGATGGTAAAACGTGGGCTTATGTTGGCTGCCTTACTGTTTGTCATCTCCGGTCTGACTATTTATTTTACGATTGATTTGGAGTCCCTTAGGACTTTGCAGACATTCAACATTTCCTCTTTGTTATTGGCGCTGTTAGCGTTGGCCATCGGCATGTATTTTGATGGTTTGCGACTGCAACGCCTGGTTAAAATGGGGGGCTATGCCCTTCCGATTCGAGCTATTTTGCGCGTCATATTCGGCAACTATTTTATGGCGATGCTGACTCCCGGCGCCAGCGGCGGGGCGATTGCGCAGATGCTTATTTTAAAAAGTTATAAGGTGCCTATTATGAAGGGAGCACCAATTGTACTGGTGAGAACTATATTTTCCATATTCTTCCTCATCGTTATGCTCCCGTTTATTTTCCTGCATGGATCCATTACCATTCCTTATATTTCCAATACAACCTTATTACAGCTTTCGCTGGTCATGGTTGTTTGTACGATTATAGGGTTGTATGCGTTGCGCACCAATTTGATGAAACGCGCCGTGTTGTGGATTGCCCGAAAAACCAATAAAGGTACACCTAAAGCATGGTTATTAAAACTGAAAGAACTCAATGATGGGCTCGGGCTTTTATATGCGCGACCTTGGCAATCGTTTCTCGTTTTCATTGAGTCCGGCATCAGTTTATTATTCTTATATGCGATTGCACCGGCCCTTATGTGGGCATTTACGGTTGATATACCGATTGTAGATATTCTCAATCGGATGATATTATTAAATCTTATTTTGTATTTTGCACCCACTCCGGGAGGCACCGGTGTTGCGGAAGGGCTATTCATCTATCTCTTCAGTGATTTCCTGCCTGTAGGAACGGTCGGAATTGTGGCTGTGGGTTGGCGAATAGTAGCGGAATATGTGCCATTTTTTATCGGCATGTACTCGGTGTTTACACTTTACGGCCATCGGTTCTTAGCCGGTGAAATTAATGTCCGTGAAGATGAAGAAGGAGGCAACAAAATTGGCTAAGTTGAAGAAAGACAAATTTTATCTGGTGCAGGAAGACATTCTCCCAGAGGCAATTAAAAAGACCATTAAAGTAAAAGAAATCCTTAAACTGGGTGAAGCTAAAACGATTAACGAAGCGGTAGAACGCATGGACTTGAGCCGCTCCGCTTATTACAAATACAAGGATTATGTATTTCCTTTCTATGAAATTGCGCAGGGCAAAATTGTATCTATTACCATTTCCATGTCCAATGAATCCGGTATGTTGTCCAATATTTTGAGAGCCATTGCAGAAAGCAACGGCAGTATCTTGACTATCAACCAGGATATTCCATTACAAGGCATTGCGAACGTAACAATCGCATTTGAAACAAAAGACTTATCCGGTTCCTTGGAAGACTTACTTGATCATATTCGCTCCATTCGCGGTATTTTAAAAGTAGAAATCTTAGGCCAGGCATAAGCCGGTTTTCGCTGTAATATAACAGCGCTGCAGCAAACGTGCAAGAAGTGCGTTTGAACGTGCGAGAAGTACGATTGTTGCAGCTTAGATATGAAAATATGCCTATAGAGCAGAAATGAGAGATATGCTTTATAGGTCGGGATGTATTAAACGAGAAATAAAGAGAAGTAAGAGTGAGGGTCATATATGAAACAGGTAAATGTTGCATTGTTGGGCTTCGGTACTGTTGGGCAGGGGACGTTTGAATTACTGCAGAGTAATAAGGCGCTCATTGCACAACGTACGGGCGTAACGATTCATGTAAAATCTATTTTTGTGCGCAACGCGGACAAGTATAAGCATATTGAGTTGCCGGAAGGCACACAATTTATCCAATCCGTGGACGCCATTTTGGCCGATCCTGAGGTACAAATCATTGTGGAAGTCATGGGGGGCATCGACTTCGCCAAGGATTGTATTGAAAAGGCGATTATGGCGGGCAAACATGTAGCGACCGCAAATAAAGATTTGTTGGCCGATTATGGCCCATACTTATTAGAACTGGCAGCTAAACAGAATGTAGATTTGCGTTATGAAGCCAGTGTATTGGGCGGTATTCCAATTATCCGCACGCTCTATGAATCATTGGGCGGCAATAAAATAACTGAACTGGTGGGCATTTTAAATGGTACCACCAACTTTATTCTGTCCAATATGACAGAAAAAGGTGCCGGTTACGAAGAAGTGTTGAAAGAGGCGCAGGAGCTGGGATATGCGGAAGCAGATCCTACGTCCGATGTGGAAGGGTATGATGCAGCCAGAAAACTGGCTATTTTGTCATCCATCGCCTTTAACCGCAAGTTGTTTTTCAGCGACGTAAACGTGGAAGGGATTACCCGTATTGATGCGACAGACATTGCCTTCGGCAAAGAGTTCGGATACACCATAAAATTATTAGGTATTGCGAAGGAAACGAAAAAAGGTTTGTCCCTCAATGTATTACCGGCGTTTATCTCTTCGGATCATCCGCTGGCTTCGGTACGCAGTTCTTACAACGCCCTTTACGTAAAAGGCAACGGCATCGGCGACGCCATGTTCTATGGCCGCGGTGCAGGCAGCTTGCCTACAGGCAGTTCCGTAGTTAGCGATATTATGGAAATTGCCAAAAATATTCAAAATGAAAATACAGGACGTTTAATTTCTTTCTTCAATCCGGAAAAGAATCTTTACGCACCGGGGAAGATTGAATCGTCTCATTATATTCGCCTTCTGGTGGATAATAACACCGGTGTTTTGGCGAAAGTGGCCTCGAAATTGGCGGAGCAGCGCATTTCAGTTCAATCCGTTATTCAACGTAATGAAAACGAAAAATTCGCTACTCTGGCCATTGTGACGGCCGCATGTCCGCGCTCTTACATTTTAAATGTAATCGACGCGTTTAAAAATCTTCGTGTAGTTCGTGAGTTAGGCAGTGTAATCCGCATCATGCCAGAATAGGAGGTACTATGGAAACGATTCGCGTTCGTGTACCGGCTACCAGCGCCAACTGCGGGCCCGGCTTCGATTGTCTGGGACTGGCCTTGGAACTTTATAACACATTTACTTTTACACATGATGCCGGCAGTACCGCCAATACATATAGCTTTACCGGATTTGATGCTGAATTGCTGGAAAAAGAAGATCAGAGTCAAAACCTGGTCGGCCGTGCCATGGATGTGGTATTTGCCGAAGCCGGTGAAGCACCTCAATATGGTCATATTCACAGTGACACCAATATTCCGCCTTCACGGGGATTGGGCAGCAGCTCGACCGCTATTGTGGCAGGCTTATTGCTGGCCAATAAACTCTTGAAGAAACCTCTTTCGAAAGAGCGCTTGGTGGAATTGGCCAATCGCATTGAAGGTCATCCGGACAATGTGGCACCCGCTTTACTGGGCAATTTAATTTGCGCTGTAAATGCGGAAGCAGGCCTTTTCTATACATCTGTTATGATTCCAACTGATGTATTTTTTGCCGTAGCTGTACCGGAAGTGACCGTATCTACGGAATATGCGCGCAGTGTGCTGCCGAAGGAAATAAGTCATCATGAAGCCACAGCCAATGTGAGTCATGCCGCCTTATTTGTGACGGCCTTACAGCAGGATAAACCGGAGTTTTTAAAAGTTGCTCTGGAAGACTACTTACATGTGCCATATCGGAAGAAACTCATTCCTCATTGCGAGGACGTGTTCAACGCGGCGTTGGCAAAAGGAGCTCATGGAGCCACGATTAGCGGTTCCGGATCTACCTTGATTGCCTACTGTCCCGCATCAGCGGCGGCAGATGTGGCGGAGGCTATGAAAAATGTTTTTGAAACAAATGGTATTGCCTGCAAGAGCTATGTATTGAAACCGGATACAATCGGTGCTGCTTACGTGTAGAAAATTGCAAAACAACGTTAAATAAGATATAATTATAAGTGTAAATGATTTCGGGACGGGTTCTCGGAATCATTTCGCCTTAATACGAGGAGTTTATTAGTTTTTTCTTGGATACTTCTAGTGATTATGATGCTTTTTAGTGATTCGTTACTTTTCAGTGATTTTGTTGCTTTTTAGTGTTTATTGTTACTTCTATGTTAAAGAAAAAAGGATGTTATAAATGAATAATGTTAAAACAGCAGTTTTATTAGCTCTGATGACAGGCATTTTGATGGTAATCGGCCAGCTCGTCGCAGGACGTAGCGGTCTCATCACAATGTTCTTGATCTCTATGGTTATGAATGCCGTTTCCTATTGGAACAGTGATAAAATTGTACTCAGCATGTACAATGCACAGCCGGTAACAGCGCAGAGCAATCCGGCATTGTTCAACATGGTAGGCAGACTGGCTCAAAATGGCGGCCTTCCTATGCCGAAGGTGTATGTAATCGATACGAATGTGCCGAATGCCTTTGCCACAGGTAGAAACCCTGAACATGGTGCCGTGGCGGTAACTACCGGTATTATGGACCTTCTGACAGACGATGAAATTGAAGGCGTATTAGCTCATGAGTTAACGCATATTAAGCATCGCGATACGCTGATCAGTACAATTGCAGCCACATTGGCCGGGGTTATCACCATGATTGCCAATATGATGCAGATGTTCGCCATTTTCGGCCGCAGTGACGATCGCGAAGGCGGCGGCAATCCGATTGCCATGCTCGCCACCATTATTTTGGCACCTATCGCGGCGGCTCTCATTCAGATGGGGATTTCCCGTTCTCGTGAATACTTGGCCGACGAAGGCGGTGCTATGATGAGCAGAAAGCCGTTGGCTTTGGCTTCCGCATTGGCTAAAATTGATTATTACTCGAAGTATGGTACGTTGCCGGCCAGCACGTCACGCATGGAAACAACGTCTCATATGTTTATTATCAACCCGCTCAGTCACTTCAAAGGCGGTATGAAAAGTTTATTCAGTACCCATCCGTCCACGGAATCTCGTATTGAAGAATTAAAGAAAATTGCAGCTAAGATGCATTAATCTGATCGTTTAGTCAGATAGGTAATTAGGAGGAAAACATGGAGCATTCATTAGTATTAATTAAGCCGGACGGCGTTGCCAAGAAAATTTGCGGTGAAATTATCAGCCGTTATGAACGTAAAGGCCTGACCATCAGTGCCATGAAGCTGATTAATGTATCGCGCGATTTGGCGGCCGCTCACTATGCGGAACACAAGGATAAGCCTTTCTTTGAAGACTTAATCGCTTTCATTACTTCCGGTCCTGTAGTGGCTATGGTGCTCAGCGGTACTAACGCAGTAGCAGCTATTCGCCAGTTAAACGGTGCCACTGATCCGTTGAAGGCGGAAGTGGGCAGTATCCGCGGTGATTTCGGTTTGGCTATTAATGAAAACGTAGTGCACGCATCTGATGCGGTAAGCACTGCGGAACGTGAAGTAGCTCTATGGTTCCCTGAATTTAAAAATTAATAACTCTTAGGATTATTTTTGCTTTTTCATGAGGTAAAGATATGACGAAAATTTACACAAAAACAGGTGATGAAGGTTTAACTTCCTTAGGTACGGGCGAACGTTATTCTAAGGCTTCTTATCGCGTAGAAGCGTACGGTACAATTGACGAGTTACAGGCTGTACTCGGTGTATGCCGTTCTTTTGCCACTCATGAATCGGTGCGCAACTATTTGTACAAGATGGAAAAAGACTTATGGCTTTTAATGGCCGATGTATCCAGCTTGGGGCAGGAGCCGATGATTACGGAAGCTCATATTGAAGCGTTAGAGCATATTATTGACGAGTACTCTGAACAGTTACCGCCGTTGACGGCCTTTATTGTGCCCGGCGATAACCGGAGTTCCGCCTTTTTGCATCAGGCACGTACTGTAGTTCGCCGTGCGGAACGCGCTCTTTGGCGCGTAAGAGCTGAAGGCGAAGCAGTGCATGACGTGAATGTTAAATATTTGAATCGCCTGTCTGATTGCTGTTATATGTTAGCACGAGTAGAAGCCGAATTAGATGTGTAAAAACAAAGCTATGTTACTACTATAAGAGCGGTAACATAGCTTTTTTAGTTAATACTATTAAGTTATTTCACTTCGTTAAGAATTATTTATTCAGCATATCTTCCGGACTGGGATAGAAGAAAAAGATTGTGTTAATATTATATTGGAACTTCTCTCGCAATTTGGCGGCAAAAATAGTTTCAAACTCGATAATTTGTTCAGCGTTGATAAGCGAGTCTTCCACTAATACATGAAGTTGTGGTTCCGCTTCCGGCGCGTTGGGAGGCAATGCATCGCCGCTGAGAGGTATGGATACGATGACGCGGGCCGTGGCTGTATATTCTTCATTTTGATTATAGGCGACCACGCGATAGGTATTTTCCCATAAGGTGGCAAATACTTGTAAGGATAGATTTTCGATAGTCATATAGATCTCCTTTGGTTGTAATTGCTCTTAGTATAGCCTATGAATGTGTATATGAAAAGTGCAATGCTATAATTTTACGAAACGTGATATTATAAATATATGTATCAAGATTGAAGCTTAAGTAAGCTATTCAATATGTGAATGATGTTAGACACAGAAGAAAGGCTGATTCGATGGAACCGAAGATAATATTGTGCACGGGTGGTGCCAGAAGCGGCAAGAGTGAATTTGCCGAACGCTTGGCTCAATCCCTCTACATGAAAAAACACGGTGCAGGTGATGTGTCATCTGATGCCGTCATAGATTCCAAGCAGGCAGGCCTACTATACGTAGCTACCGGTCAAGCCTTTGATGATGAAATGAAAGGGCGCATAGCAAATCATAAGCATCGTCGCGGAACCCGTTGGGAAACACATGAGATTCCCTTGGCACTGGAAGAGCATTGGTCTCAGGTGATGGACGGGGAAGGCTCCATTATATTACTTGACTGCTTAACTATGTATGTGACAAACTACGTGCTTCAACTTTCCGATCCTATTACGAGCGAAGCTGTTGATGCGCTTCAGGAGCGCCTAACTAACGAATTTGACCGCATTATTGAATCGACGCGGGCCCATCATAAGACTTTGATTATGGTGACAAATGAGGTGGGGTCCGGCATAGTACCGGACAATGCGCTGAGCCGTCATTTTCGAGATGTGGCCGGCTATTTGAATCAGCATGTGGCGGCAGCGGCGGATGAAGTATATTTGACCGTTAGCGGTATTACTATAGAAGTTAAATCGAAGGAGGTTCATATATAATGGCGAAGAAAATTATGCTTCAAGGCACTAGTTCAAATGTGGGAAAAAGCATTATAACCACTGCATTGTGCCGAATTTTTTATCGACAAGGATATAAGACAGCTCCTTTTAAAGCGCAGAATATGGCGCTCAACTCCTTTGTTACTTTGTGGGGTCACGAGATTGGCCGCGCTCAGGTGGCACAGGCGGAGGCGGCCGGTATTCCGCCAATCGTACAGATGAATCCGGTCCTTTTAAAACCGACGGGCAATCAGTCTTCGCAGGTAGTACTTATGGGGAAACCTGTAGGCGTGTACAGTGCGAAGGATTATCATACGAAATATTCCTTAATGGCTCTGGATAAGGTAAAAGAAAGCCTTCTTTATTTAGACGAACACTTTGAACGCGTCGTTATTGAAGGGGCGGGAAGTCCGGCGGAAGTAAATTTGAAAGCCAATGATATTGTGAATATGCGCGTTGCCAAGATGGCCAATATTCCGGTATTACTGGTGGCGGACATAGATCGGGGCGGTTCCATTGCAGCCATTGTAGGCACCTTGGAATTGTTGGAACCGGAAGAACGAGATTTGGTAAAGGGCGTAATTATCAATAAATTCCGCGGTGATATTAATCTCCTCACACCGGCGCTCGATTTTATTGAACAGAAAACGGGTAAGAAGGTGGTAGGAGTGATTCCCGCCATTGATAATCTGGATATTGACGAAGAAGACTCCGTGGCTTTGGAGAAACGGCCGTTTCTCCGCAATAAGGAATTGACCATCACCGTGATTCAAACGCCGAAGATTTCCAACTTCACTGATTTTGACGCCTTGTCGAGAGAACCTGACGTGGCCCTTCGCTTCGTGAAGCCCGGAGAATCCATTGGCTACAGCGATTTAGTTATTTTACCGGGCTCCAAGAATACTTTGGCGGACCTGCAGTACATTAAAGAAGAAGGTTACGCTGATGAATTGGCCGCCTTGGTGGCTGAAGGGGTACCGGTTATCGGTATTTGCGGCGGCTATCAGATGCTGGGTACAAAGCTGGCTGATCCGGAAGGGATGGAAGGGTCCATAAAATCTATGGACGGGCTAAATCTGCTGCCTATGGTAACTACTATGAGCCGCGAGAAAATGACTCATCAGGTTGCTTTTGATGTGCCGTGCCTGCGATTTATGGGCGGTACCTATGAAGGTCAGGATCTGTCAGGTTATGAAATTCATATGGGACGCACTGAATTTGAGGGCGAACATACACCTAATTTCATGATAACGAAGCGCAGCCATGATGCCGTACAAATCGGCGATGGCGGTACAGGATCGGAGAACCGTGTGCTTGGCACATATATTCACGGTATTTTCGATAATGACGAGTTGCGTTATTTTATATTAAATCAATTGCGTATCAATAAAGGATTACCTCCGTTGGAGCGCACATTTAAGTATAGAGCCCATAAGGAGGCGGCCTATAATCGGTTGGCCGATATTGTGGAGTCTCACCTGGACATGGATTACATTAATCATTTATTTAAGGAGCCAAATGTATGGAATGGTTAATTAATAATTCACTCTATCTGATTCCGCTCTGGGCATTTATTATGGACTGCCTGCTGGGCGATCCGAATTCGAAATATCATCCGGTGGCGTTAATCGGTCGCTGCATCAGCATATATGAGCGTCGTCTCTACAAGCAGAAGGAACGTCCGCAACGCCAGTTTTTCCATGGATTTCTTACGGTTATATTAACCATTTTTACAGTGTTAATTATATCTTTCGGCTTACAACTCCTGGGCGGCACAATTAGCCCGTGGGTGGGGTACTTCGTAGATATTTTCCTCGTATATATTTCAATCAGCCCGCGCAGCTTGGCATCGGCCGGTCTTGAAATCAGTGAATTGCTGCGCCGGAAGAAGCTCGATATGGCGCGAAAAAAAGTGGGCTATATTGTGGGGCGCAAAACCTCCGATCTTGATGAAGGTGAAATTACGCGAGCCACCGTGGAGACTATTGCGGAGAATACGGTGGACGGCATTATTGCACCGCTCCTGTTCTTTGCCTGTTTCGGCAGCTTGGGTGCCATTTTCTACCGCACCGTAAACACATTGGACTCCATGTTGGGTTATAAGAATGAACGGTACATATACTTCGGTCGCTTTGCGGCTCGTTTGGACGATGTGGCTAATTACATTCCCGCCCGTATTACCTTCATTCTCTATGTATTGGCGGCGGCTATTATGCGGCTTGACTGGCGTAAGGCTATCTCCATAACTGTACGTGACGCTCACAAGCATCCAAGTCCTAATGGGGGCTACGCGGAGGCTCCGGTAGCAGGGGCTTTACACATTCGCCTGGGCGGCTATAATACATATGGAGATAAAACTACATTCCGCGCCTATATGGGCGATAATCTGCGTCCTTTACGGGCACGACATATTGTGAATACAGCGGGCCTTATGTATGTTTGTACCATGTTGGGAATCTTACTCAGCATGGGGCTGTCTAAACTGATAATCAGTTTATTGTAATGTATCGGTCAGTTTATTATGTTAAAAACTTTGTGACCGAAATTTTAAACGTTAGATTTTAAAAAAGTAAGATTGTATAAAGCATTAAGATTATATAACTAGTTAAGATAGTATAAAGGAGTATGAATGAACGCATTTTTTGTAGGTCTCCAATTTTTAACGCGGTTAAAGATTGTGAATCAAACGGAATGGAATATCGAGGACTTTGGCAAAAGTGTAGTTTATTTTCCTTTAGTCGGTGCTGTTATTGGTGCCTTTTTGATGGGCTACTGGTGGCTTTTGGCGGGGCGAATTTCCTTGGAGCTGGTCGCCTTGGGTGCCGTTATATTTGAGTTTCTCTTCACCGGCGGTCTTCATGCGGACGGCTTTATGGACACTTGTGACGGCCTTTTTTCCGGTCGCGACAAGGAACGGAAGCTGGCAATTATGAAAGACAGCCGCGTAGGCTCTAACGGCGTAATCGGCTTCGTCTTTCTGGTCCTTTTAAAATGGCAGTTGTTGCTCATTGTTTCCCAGACGTACATATACGAAGTGCTGTTCATTATGCCTTTATTGAGCCGCTACGGACTGACCTTAAGTATTCGGCTCTTTCCTTATGCCCGTCCTGAAGGGATGGGCAAGGCCTTTGCCGTTTATTCGCCGAAGAGTACATTGTGGATCAGTACGATTTTGACGTTGTGGCCTGTATTCTTATATGGCTGGCATTACCTGCTCTATATGGGTAGTGTAATAGCTATTAATCTCATACTTAATCAGTTTATTATGAAACAGATTGACGGCGTTACAGGCGACACCTATGGTTTCGTCATTGAAACAACGGAACTTATATTTCTCATGGTTGTTATCGGTCTGGGCATGTAAGGGGCGGTACGAATGCTTCATATTGTAAAATCACCGGGCTCCTGCGGTGAACTCCTGCAGGGCTCCATTGACGGGCAGGACTTTCTCGTAACCTGCCCGATTAATTTATACTCTTACGCAATCAGCGGTGACAATCTGAAGATCCGGTTAGACGCTGTAAAGGGAATTATTGAACCACATTTGCCGGAAGAGTTGTGGAGATATCTTGATGCGGAAGTCACTGAGTCGAATGTAAATATCAATACAAATACGAATATCATTACAGATACTCTTTCATTACAGAGTAAATCCCTACATGCTGTGGAGCTTGCAGGAATTACAGGCAATGATGTGAACAATATCATCGGATTATCTCAACTTTTACAGGGAAAAGGGCTCGCCTCCAGCAGCGCGGATATTAGTGCCGTTGCTATGGCGGCATCACTTTTAAAAGGAAAGACTTTATCCTATGAAGAGTTGGCGAAGCTCTGTTTGGCTATTGAACCAAGCGATGCGTCTTTTTATCCCGGCTCTGTTCAATTTGATTATTATAAAGGTAAGGTTACGCGTTATTTAGGCGAACTTCCGTCTATGAAGCTGGTCATCTTTGATGAAGGGGGCACCGTGGATACGGTAGCTTTCAATAGTCGGATAGATTTGAAGGAAAAAGTGGCCGCTAAAGAAGATGTGATACGAGAAGCCTTTGAGTTACTGTTGGCCGGATTTGAAAGGGGCGACAGTTCATTGATTGGCCGAGCGGCTACGATGAGTGCACTGGCTAATCAGTCAATTTTATATAAAAAACATGTACCAACACTTGTTGAAATTGGCAAAGAAACGGGCAGTTTGGGTCTGGTAGTGGCTCATAGCGGAACAGTTATGGCCTTACTGTATCCGGTAGATCAGATGACGGATGAAATAGTTCCGCACGTATTGCAACGATGCGCGGACTTATCTTATCTTTATACAGTGAATACTATAAACACAGGTATAACCTATGTTACAATAAAAGAGTAGGCCTTTTATAATTTGAAGAGATTCTTTTTACGACTTAAAGTTTCAAGTTCGTAAACATTTTTGTGTGCAAAGGAAAGCAGGAGTAACGTGAGCGGAAATCAGCATGGCGGTAATATATATGAATTTAGTGCCGCTCATCAGGTGGATGAGAAACACGTGCTTGATTTTAGTGCCAATATAAATCCCCTTGGCATGAGTCCCTTAGGTCGTCGTGCCTTAGAACGGTCATGGGAACAATGCATACATTATCCGGATATTCATAACAAAGGTTTACTCACAGCCTTAAGCACGCATTTGTCGTTACCTGCCGAAAATATACTGGTAGGCAATGGCGCCGCTGAGCTTTTATATGGGCTGATGGCTTCACTGGTAAACAGTACCGTGTATGTGCCGGCACCGGGGTTTTCCGAATATGAAAAAGGAGCGCGGGCTTTTAATAAGAACGTCGTTTCTTATAGAAAACAGATAGATTCTACGGGGCGCAGTATGGATGCTTCTATGGAAAGAGCTGCTACTTTTGCCGAAAGAATTATTGATGCTTCGACCGGAAGCGTTGTTGACGGGTCACTTCTCATTATGGGCAATCCTAATAATCCTGACGGTTCATTGATTGATCCGGACGAGTTGGATGGGATTATTTCTAAGTGGAAAAGCTATAACAGTTTTGTACTGGTCGATGAATCCTTTATTGAGTTCACCGACGAGAGCCATAGTGCGAGACCGCTTTTGAAGAAATATGACAATTTGTTAATTCTTCATTCGTTGACGAAGTTCTATGCTGTTCCCGGGTTGCGTTTAGGCGCCTTATTGGGAGCACCGGCCTTGTTGGAGCAGGTTAAACAGGTTTTACCTGCCTGGTCCGTCAATCGGGCGGCTCAAATCTACGGGGAAGCGGCATTGGCCGACAAAGAATATATTGAAGCGAGCAAAGTGTTTATACAAAAAGAAAAACAACGATTTTCTAATGCCTTAATGGAACTTCCGTTCTTGCAGGTAGTGCAACCGACAGTGAATTTTATCTTGGTCCGTTGGCTTCCTGAATCACCTGATTTACAGGCATTGACGGCATTTTTAAATCGTCGCTATATAATGATTCGAAATTGCGAAGCCTATGAAGGTTTGGGAACCGGATGGTTTCGCATAGCAGTAAAAAGAGAAGAAGAAAATGATATGTTACTAACACAGGTAAAGGAGTTTGCTGATGAACACAATTTATTTAGTTCGACATGGTCAGACTGACTGGAATAAACAAGGATTATACCAGGGGCACACGAATGTGCCGCTTAACTCGCTAGGCATTAAACAGGCGAAAGCGGTGGCGGAAGTGTTGAAACCGATTCATTTTGACAGTATTATTGCCAGTGACCTGGATCGAGCCCGCATTACTGCGGAATATATTTACGAAGGCCGCAATATCTCCTTTAAAACTGATAAACGCCTTCAGGAAATCAACTTCGGTGAATGGGAAGGCTTGAACTATGAGCAAATTAATGAACGTTGGCCAAACGGCATTTTTACAATGTATCGCAATCCGGATAAATTAAACCTTCCTCAAGGGGAAACCTTTGCGCAGGTACAGGATCGCGCCTGGTCTGCATTGACCGATGAAATGACTGATGTAGGCAGTGAAAAAAGCATTTTGGTGGTGGCTCATGGGGGCACTAACCGTACCATTATTTGTAAGATTTTGAACTTGCCGCTTCATTATTCCTGGAGCTTCAGCCAGGGCAATACATCCATTACCAAGTTGGAATATTATGGCTCCGGTGCTGATGATCACAATATCTTGAACTTCCTGAATGATACAAAGCATTTGGAATTGGTAAAATAGAAGTATAGGCAGTACGCATAGTATATTTAGAAAGTAGTGAATGTAGTGAGATTGCGCTTAGATAAATTTTTAGCTCATAAAGCGTTCGGTACACGCAAAGAAGTGCACAGCCTCATAAAGCAGGGGCTGGTTACGGTGAATGGAACAACGGCCCGTAAAAAGGACGTATCCATTGATACGGACAAAGACGTGGTAGCCGTAAAAAATGAGCCTGTATCTATGCAGATGGTATATTATGTGGCCTTTAATAAACCGGCCGGATATATCTGTGCAGTTCATGATACGAAACAGCCTACAGTAATGGAGCTGTTGCCGCCGGAGTTTACTACCTTGGAAGTATTTCCTGTAGGACGACTGGATAAGGATACTGAGGGGCTCTTGCTCCTTTCCAATGACGGCAATTGGGCGCATCGCATTATAAATGGCAAAAAAGAAATAGAGAAGGTATATTACGTGGAATACACCGGAACACTCAGTGAAGAAGGACTGGACCGCATTGCGGCCGGTATGGAGCTGGGCGACGGTACTAAGTGCAAACCGGCCCATTTAACATTGTTGGGTGACGGCGACGAGTGGCGTAAGATTGCCGGTGACGGACCATGTAAAATAGATGGTGATGAGCTGAGTCGCATTGAAGAAGAGGATGCCCATAGAGCACAGCCTTTAGAAGGCTCTTGTAATGCAGCCATGATCACAGTTACGGAAGGCAAGTATCATCAGGTGAAGCGCATGATTGGTGCGGCCGGCGGTGAAGTGGTCTATTTGAAACGACTTTCCGTAGGGCCTTTTGATTTATCCGGTATCGAAGAAACAGGTCAGTATGCAATTCTTTTGCCGGAAGACTATGAAAAGTTATAGTCAAAATTCCGTTTTTATGGTATCATTAAATGAAAAATTTTAATGGTAAGGGAGTCTTTTTATGAATGGATTACATCGTTTACAAGACTTTTTAAAAGCCGAAAATTACGATGCGAGTATTATACTCAGCGAAACAAACTTAAGATATTTCACCGGATTTACAGGTACAACCGCCGTTGCGTTCATAACCCGCACAGATGCCTATTTGATTACGGACAGCCGTTATCGCATTCAGGCTGCTAATCAGTGTGAAGGGTATGAAGTGATTCAATATAAAGATTCAATCTGGCAGACTATCAAGGAATTAATCAACGATTCCGGTACGCCTATTGCAACTTGTATTATTGAAGGCGACAGCATGCCTGTAGATACGTATAAAAAAATGAGCGAAGCACTGACAGATATTAAGGAATTCAAATCAGTCAACTTGGCCACCGTACGCGCCGTTAAGCGTGAAGATGAACTGGAATTGATGCGGTATGCGGCGAAGATTGCCGACGAAGCCTTTGCAGCGATGCTGAAACAGCTCAAAGTGGGTATGACGGAAAACGAAGCGCGCATCATTCTTGAAAAGGAAATGATGGATCGCGGTTCCGAAGAACCTTCATTTAAAACGATTGTAGCTTCCGGTATTCGCTCCAACATGCCTCATGGTGTAGCGTCCGATAAAGTCATTGAAGACGGCGATTTCGTCACATTTGACTTCGGCAGCGTGTATAAAGGATATCATTCCGATATGACCCGTACGATTGTAATGGGCACAGCATCGGAGTTCCAGAAATTCTTGTATAATACGATCCTGGAATCGCAGATGAACGGCGTCAAAGCCGTGAAAGCGGGCATTACAGGCCGTGATTTAGATGAAGCGTGTCGCGCTAATTTTAAGGCGCGGGAAGACTTGAAAGACTTGGTGTACCAGCATGGTACAGGCCACGGCGTAGGTCTTGATATTCACGAAGAACCGGTGGCGTCACCGAAGTCTGACACAGTATTGGAACCGAATATGATTATTACGGTGGAACCGGGTATCTATTTGGAAGGTTGTCATGCCATTGACAAGTTCAATGACGGCGATTGTGGTCTTCGCATCGAAGATACAGTTATTGTTACCGATAATGGCTGTGAGATAATCACTCACACCACTAAGGAATTAATAGAAGTAAAAGGTTAAACGGAGGGATTTTAAATGATTTCTAGTAATGATTTTCGCCCGGGCGTAACAATTGAGCTCGATGGTAACGTGTGGCAAGTTGTAGACTTCCAACACGTAAAACCAGGTAAAGGTGCCGCCTTTGTGCGTTGTAAATTAAAGAACTTGCAAACAGGCGCTGTTGTTGAACGTACTTTCAATGCCGGTGAAAAAGTGCCTAAAGCACATGTTGACCGTCGTCGTATGCAATACTTATACGAAGCTGACGGAGCTTATACATTCATGGACAATGAAACTTACGATCAAGTAGAATTGAACCAAGAACAATTGGGCGACGCTAAAAACTTCCTTCTTGAAAATATGGAAGTAAGCATTATGTTCTTCCAAGGCATCGTTATCGGTATCGATTTACCTGTTGCTGTAGAGCTTCGCGTAGTTGAAACTGACCCTGGCATCCGCGGCGATACTGCTACAGGCGGTAACAAACCGGCTACATTGGAAACCGGCTATGTAGTAAAAGTACCTTTATTCATCGAAGTTGACGATGTTCTTCGCATTGATACTCGTACCGGTCAGTACATCGAACGTGCGTAATTAAATTTAACTTGTAAAGCATTTGTCTCTGACGCGCAATCGTTGTAGGCAAATGCTTTTATACTTATGTCTGAGAGGTGGCCTGCTATGAGTGATAAAAGTTCTTTCTTTGATGGTGCAACAAAAATCAGTGATTCTGTGTATACGACGATAGCCGCTTTGCGCGCTCTTGAAGTGCGCGGAATCAGCTCTATGAGCACCACGGCGGGTGATGATATCGCCAATCTGGTGGGCATTAAGAATCAATGGGAAGGCGTGCGCATCAGCCGCAGTGAAGATCAAAGCCTCATTATTGATTTGTATGTGGTGGCGCAGTACGGATACCGCATTCCCGATGTGGCTCTTCGTGTGCAGGAACATGTAAAGTCGGGTATCGTGGAATTAACCGGTTCCGTTGTGGAAGCTGTTAATATTTATGTACAGGAAATTGTGTTTGAAGACATATTTACTCCTATGGGCGGTGTAAGGGAGAGAGGTAAATAATGGACCAAACAAATAAGAAAAATACGGATACAGCCGTTAAAGTGCAAGTGTCGGACGATGTGATTTTACAGATTGCCACACATGTGGTTACGGAAACACCGGGCTATCACTCGTTGAACAGCAACTTTTATTACGGCGTTGTAAACGGCATTGCTCGAAACTTCGGTCAGAAGAGCTTGCCGGGCATGAACGTAAGACATCGAAAAGAAGGCCTGGAAATTAACCTTTACTTGAATGTACTTTACGGGTACAGCTTAATGGATATGGCGAAAGAAATCAGACAGAAAATAAAAGCGGAATTAAAGCGCATGCTGGATATACCGGATGTAAGAATTGATGTTCACTTTGAACATATTATAGGACCCGATCAGGTGGCAGAGGAGACAAAGAATGAAACAGAATCGTAATCGTCGTTTAGCTAGAGTATATGCATTTCAAACTCTATATGCATTGGAATTTCATAAGGGAGAAGAATCAACTCCTATTCCGACAGATGATTTCGGCGCCTTGGATATTGCCTATGCCAACGCCATCATTGACGGAACTAAAGCGAATTTAGAAGCTATTGACGCCTTGTTGCAAAGTCATTCGCCAAAGCGTAAAATCGCTCATTTAGGCGCTGTGGAACGCAATGTGTTGCGCTTGGCCACTTGGGAAATGGTATACGCTCCGGAACCTGTGGAAGCGGGCATCGTTATTAACGAAGCGATTCAGCTTGTAAAAGAATATGGCGCCGACAAGAGCTATAAGTTCGTCAATGCCGTATTGGACGTAATCAGCAAGGAACATAAAAGCGGCGCTAACGCCTAAGCGGAGTAACTATGGATAAGAAAGTTGCTTTTTTAGGCATTGATACCAGTTGTTATACTACATCCTGCGCCTTGGTCGGCGAAGAGGGAGAATTGTTGGCGGAATCCCGACGTTTACTGAAGGTTAAACCCGGCCGCCGCGGTTTGCAGCAGTCGGAAATGGTATTTCAACATACTCGCGCCTTGCCTGAACTTATTGAAACATTGCCGTTAGATGCGTATGCCATAGAGGGCATCGGTGTGAGCGCGTTTCCGCGTCGCGAAGAAGATTCGTACATGCCAGCCTTCCTGGTGGGCCATGGCATGGGACGAAGCCTGTCACATGCGTTACAGGTGCCCCTTTACGAATTTTCTCACCAGGAGAATCATATTTTAGCCGCTGTACGTGACTTAGGCGGCTTATTACAGGAGCCATTTTACAGCCTTCATGTGTCCGGCGGTACTACAGAACTTCTGTACTGTGAACCGCAGGGTGATGAGCTATTTACAGCTACACTCATCAGCGGATCCATCGACCTTCACGGCGGTCAGTTTGTAGACCGTATGGGCGTAGCTCTGGGATTGCAGTTCCCCGCAGGCCCACATTTGGAAACGTTGGTGCGCAATGCGTATCCCCATGCGAAACGATGGGAAGAAGCACCGTTGGATAACCCCCTCCCTGTAGCCGTTAAGGCGGGACAGATGAGCTTTGGCGGACCATGCAGTGAAGCTGTTCGACGCCTGGAACGCGGTGAATACGAGCCGGCTGAATTGGGTTTGGCCGTATTCCGTTGCATCAGTCAGTCTATCGTTAAGTTTTTAACATATTATAATAAACAGAAGCGGGCGGAACACTTAATCGCCGTTGGCGGTGTTATGTGCAATTACTATTTGCGCCAGGCACTATGTGATTATGGTGTCAAAGAAGGCGTACAACTCCATTTCGCCGACCCGAAATACAGCTCTGATAACGCAACCGGTGTAGCGTATGGGGCGTCGTTATTTAATAAAAAGGCCATTCTTCCGTGATTTCGAAATAGCCTTTTAAGATAAACCAGCGTAATACCGAGATACACTATATTAAAGAAATACGAGATATACTAACGAAATACCGGAGACATACTATATTATTTTATATACACATTAAATACCTGCTATACTAATAGCAGGTATTATTCAAGTTTATGGAAAGACAAGGAGTTCCTATGGATGTATTTTCCGTTACCCGCCTGTGTGCGCTGGTTAAACGCACGCTGGAGCGGGAGTATTTGCTGAAAAACTGTTATGTAGGCGGTACGATTTCCAATTTGAAACGACACAGTACAGGACATTATTATTTCTCCATAAAAGATGATGATGCGTCTATCGATGTGGCGCTCTGGGCAAGTACGGCTCAGAAAAAAGGCCTCGTAGGCGTGCTGGAAAACGGCCTGTTTGTCACTATGCGTGCGTCTATTAACTTTTACGAAAAAACAGGTCGTCTCAGTTTAATCTGCAATGACATGGAAGTGGGACAGAAGAGCCCATATCAACTGGCCTATGAAGCGCTAAAAAAAGAATTGACCGCCTTAGGTTATTTTGATGAATCTCACAAGAAGCCGCTCCCTGAAATGGCCACCTGTATCGGCTTAGTTACGTCACAGTCCGGTGCGGTATTGCACGATATTTTGCATGTGGCGGAACAACGCAATCCGTTTGTGAAGTTTAAACTGTTCGCTGTACCTGTGCAGGGCGAAAAAGCGGGCCCTGTCATTGCGAAGGGGATTGAGCGGGCCGATGCGGATAAAGATGTGGAATTAATTATTGTAGGTCGCGGCGGTGGCTCCATGGAAGACTTATGGTGTTTCAATGATCGTGCCGTCGTAGAGGCCGTGTACAATGCAAATAAACCGATTGTATCTGCTGTCGGTCATGAAACCGATTATACTTTGTGCGACTTTGCCGCTGATGCACGCGGTGCTACGCCAAGTCATGCAGCGGAATTAACTGTATTCCCGGTGCCTTATTTATTACAGCGCTTGGAAGAAAAAGAAAATTATCTCCATCATGTGATGAATCGCACATTGGAAGTAAAGAAACAGGAACTGCAGGCTATTTTTAACCGCAAGTTGGGTATTCCGGCGTTAACCTTGATTCACAAAGAACGGAGCGGCCTTCAGGAGCTGGTACATCGTCTGGAAGGTCAAGTAAAGACGCAGATGGGCACTAAGGAAAATAAATTGGCCTTATTGGCAAAACAGCTTGAGTTGTTGAATCCGTTACACTTATTAGTAAAGGGCTACAGTAAAGTCGAATTGGACGGTAAAGCCTTATCTTCAGTTGATCAGGTTACACCGGGACAGTCGATTGACGTGATTTTACAGGACGGTCAAATACAGGCGAAAGTAGAGGAGATTGTTAAACATGGCTAATACATTGAAATCTTACGAGAAGAAATACGCCGCTTTGGAAGAAGTGGTACGCAACCTGGACGAAAATGAATTGTCTATCAGCGAATTGCTGGCACAGTATAAAAAAGGCTTAACTTTAGTTAAGGAATGTTCTGAAATGCTTCAAAGTGTAGAGGGCGAAGTTAAGCAGATTATCGATGAAGTGCGCATCGGTGAATAAGCACATATTTTAGTGCATATTCAGAGGAAATGTATAGAAGAACAACGTTATAGAAGCTGAATATATACCTGTACTTGTATACAATTTATGTGTCTTATAAAAAATTTTGTTATTCAGCAAAAAAATGTATAAATTGCATAAATTACTTTGTATAAAATAAATAAAATAGTGTATAATAATGATGTTAGTATATTCAGTTTTGATACTTTATACTATACATGAGTACAAATGAATTTATGTTATTTAA
This sequence comes from Veillonella sp., assembly GCF_018364065.1. Taxonomy (GTDB): domain Bacteria; phylum Bacillota; class Negativicutes; order Veillonellales; family Veillonellaceae; genus Veillonella_A. Next base: position 243,618 of record NZ_JAGZMO010000001.1, on the reverse strand, counting down.
GGTTAAAGTAGAAAGTATTTAGTTACTATCTTATTTTATAACCGCTTACACAGTTTTCTATCATCAAGTCGCTTGCATAGAGTATACAAAAGGGTATTCATAAAATACTAAAATTGTATATACGTGTATAAGTGCATAGGAGATTTTTATGTTAAAAGCCTATTTAAAAGAAGGCAAAGCGTGGACAGAAGAGTTTTTAGCTACTGTTCTTGAAGCTCCCTGTGAGGAGTACAGCGGACTATATGAAGCGATGAAATATAGTCTCATGATGGGCGGTAAACGTATTCGTCCTATTATGACTAAGGCTGTTATGGAGTCCCTCGGTGTCAGTGCGGAACCATACAAAGAATTGGTCTGCGCCATTGAACTGATTCATACGTACTCGCTGATTCACGACGATTTGCCGGCTATGGACGATGACGATTATCGCCGCGGCAATCTGACAAATCACAAAGTGTATGGTGACGGCATGGCCATTTTAGCGGGCGACGGTCTCAACACCTTTGCCTTTGAGCTCATGGGACGCAACACTGTAGCTACTGATGCACAAAAGATTCAGTCCATGGTGGCGTTGGCGAAAGCGGCCGGTCCGAGCGGCATGGTAGGCGGTCAGGCCTTCGATTTATCCTCGGAAGATAAAGTGTTATCCTTGGAAGAGTTACAGATTCTTCACAAAGGGAAAACAGGCGCATTGTTCTTAGGGGCCATTGAAATCGGCCTTATCTTAAGTAATGCACCTGCTGAAGTACGTGAAAAGTATTTAACCTACGGCGACCTCATGGGTCTTCTGTTCCAAATCACCGACGATATTCTCGATGTGACCGGAACTATTGAAGACTTGGGCAAAATGCCGGGGAGTGATGAAAAACTTCATAAGGCCACCTATGTATCCTTGCTTGGGGAAGCGAAAGCCCGTGAGAAAGCGATGGAAGTATGCGAAGCGGCTAAAACGGCGCTGCAGGATGTAGATGGCGATGTATCTATTTTAATAGCATTGGCGGACTATTTAATTCACCGGACCCATTAACCGGACCTATAATGAAGGGGTACTTGAAAGTATATGGATTTTTTAACTGAAATGTTTGCAAATTATATCGGTCAGGCCGCCTTATGGTCATGGTTTTTAGCTCAGGTGATGAAGTTCTTCATCGTTCTGATGCAGATAAAACGTTTTCAATGGGAACGACTCATCGGAGCCGGCGGTTTTCCCAGCTCTCACACAGCCTTGGTAGTAGGTCTTACGACGGCGCTGGGATATAAAGAAGGCGTTTCGTCGGAACTGTTTATCGTGGCGCTCGTATTCTCATTGGTTGTTATGTATGACGCATCCGGTGTGCGACGCGAGGCCGGTCGGCAGGCGCAAATCTTAAACCAGTTATTAGAACATTTTAAAACGCGCGGCGTGCAGGTTCATATGGACGGCACCAGCGGGCGCATGTTGAAAGAATTGTTGGGTCACACACCGCTGGAAGTATTTGGCGGCGCCATTTTAGGGTATGTGGTGGCATCCATCATCTTTTATAATTTTTTATAGTAAGGACAGAATATGAGTACAAAGGAACGCTTGGACGTATTGCTGGTGAATCGCGGGCTTTTTGAAAGCCGTGAGAAAGCGAAGCTGGCAATTATGGCAGGGCAGATTTTTATGGGCACTGTATGTGTGGATAAGGCCGGTACCAAAGTGCCGGTAGATGCCGACTTGTCAGTGAAGGGGCAGCAGCTCAAGTATGTGAGTCGCGGCGGCCTGAAGCTGGAGAAAGCATTGCAACTATATCCTATCGACTTAACCGACAAGGTAATGATAGATATTGGTGCCTCCACAGGCGGCTTTACCGACTGTGCACTGCAGAACGGCGCGTCTAAAGTATTTGCCATTGATGTGGGGTACAACCAGTTGGCCTGGTCGCTGCGGCAGGATCCGCGTGTGGTCAATATGGAAAAGCAGAATATACGAACTGTTACGCCGGAGCAATTAGGCGAGTTGGCCGACTTCATATCCATCGATGTGGCATTCATTTCCTTGGATAAAGTTCTGCCCGTAGCAGTTACATTGTTAAAAGACTCCGGTTCTTTGGTGGCACTTATTAAGCCTCAATTTGAGGCGGGCCGCGAAAAGGTGGGCAAAGGCGGTATTGTGCGCGAAGCTTCTACACATAAAGAAGTGTTGCAACGCATTTTACAGGTCGCATTAGACTGTGGATTTTATGTACATGGCCTTACATTCTCACCGATTAAGGGGACGGAAGGCAACATAGAGTTTTTAGGGTATTTCAAGAAATCAGGAGAGGGCGCCCTTGAAGTGACGGACGAGTTAATCGACGAAACAGTCAAGGCGGCACATCAAATGTAGGTGATTATATGCGTATAGGATTTATTCCCAATATGGGCAAGGAAAATATTATTCCCATAATGAAAGAAGCCCATGACTATTGTGTGGCACGAGGCTTGGAAGTGTGGCTCCCTGCCGATCTTGAAGAGTACGATGTGCCTAATTTATTAGGGGTACCGAAGAGTCGCGTATTGCCGCGGCCGGAAATTTTTAAACACTTGGACATTGCATTCAGCTTTGGCGGTGACGGTACGTTAATTCACCTGGCTCGTCAGATTTATATGCACGATGTACCGATTTGCGGGATTAATCTCGGTGAATTGGGCTTCTTGAATCAGATTGAGCTGAAGGAAATGGAAATGCGCATCGATAAGATTGCCCGCGGTGATTATCGCGTGGAAAGCCGTATTCACTTGGCAGCAGAGATTCGTCATCCTGACGGCGTAACAAAATTGACGCCAATCATCAATGAAGTGGCGATCACCTGCAAAGAACCGGCTAAAATGGCCCGCATCAATTTGGCCATCAATGAAGGTCATACGCAGATGTATCCGGCTGACGGTCTCATTGTGGCATGCTCCACAGGTTCTACAGGGTATAACTTGTCTGCCGGCGGTCCGATTATGGCGCCGGACAATCACTCCATTATTATTACCCCGGTAGCGCCGCATCTATTGCAGAGCGTATCTCTTGTATTGAAAGAAAGCGCCCGTGTAGATTTGACCATGCCGAAGCGGCAGGGTTCACTTCATATCTGCATAGACGGCACCTTCAACTACGAGTTTACTCACGAAGATTCCTTGCACATTGAAGCAAGCTCTTTATATAGTCGCTACGTGCGCTTCTACGATCAGAAGTTCTTTGCCACCTTGTTTAGAAAATTGTCGGCACGGCGAGATGAGCTCTTATGATTAATCTCAATCATGCCGTAAAGTTTCAACATCTTTTCTGGCAGGACCAACTGAAGGACGCACGGGTCATCGTAGATGCCACGGCCGGCAACGGTCATGATTTACTCTACCTGGCCACGCATTGTGAAGGCGGGACCTCCTTGTGGGGACTTGATCTTCAAAGTGAAGCATTGCAAAAAAGTCGAGAACTCTTGGACGCACAGTGTGCTCGCACAGACATTTCCATAACCCTTTTACAGGGGTCTCATGATGTGCTGTTGGAGCAAACTGAATGGACTAAAGGTATTGACTTACTTATATTTAACTTAGGGTATTAACCGGGCGGCGATCACGCGTGTATGACTCGCAGTGACACGACGATTAAGGCTCTGGAACAGGGGCTTAATATACTGAGTGATCACGGACTTATCACGGTGGTTGCGTATCCGGGCACGGCGGAAGGCCAAGCTGAAATGGAGGCGGTCACAGCGTATTTACGCAGTATTCCTCAAAAACAGTTTGATGTTTCCACCTGGCAGCCTTTAAACCAGGCGAATCATCCACCTATCTTATTTTTTATCAAAGGACGGTGACTTATGAAACGTTATAGATATAACATCATAAAAGAAATTGTACAATCCAGATCCATCGAGACACAGGAAGAATTGGCGCAAGCATTGGCGGAACGCGGTATTGAAGTTACGCAGGCTACAGTATCCCGCGACATTAAGGAATTGATGCTCATCAAGATTCCTACAGGGGACGGACATTACCGTTACGCATTGTCACCGGAAGAAAATGTACTGTTATTTACGAACCGTATTCATCGCTTATTCCAGGATTCTATTACCCGTGTTGATTTTGCAATGAACCAGATTGTACTCCATACATTACCGGGCTCTGCACAGTCAGTGGCTTTTGCCATCGATCATGCAAAATGGAATGAAATTATCGGAACCATTGCCGGTGATGACACAATCCTGTTGCTTGCTCGTTCCGTTGACGAAGTTCAACCTATCCTAAAACGAATTTCTGATTTGATGAAGGGATAATTATATGCTGGTACAAATGGGGATTCGCAATTTTGCCCTCATTGAACATATGAATTTGAATTTTTCCAAGGGCATAAGCATATTTACCGGTGAAACCGGTGCAGGTAAATCAATTTTAATGGACGCACTCAGTATATTGCTCGGCGAGCGGGCCAGCAGTGAATTTATTCGACATGAAAAAGACGCCTTCATTATTGAAGGTGTCTTTGATATAGGAGATAATACAGCGCTGCTGGATTTGCTTACATCTAAAAATATTGCCGTTGAAGACGACGGCTTGCTTATATTGTCCCGGTCCTTCAATCGACAGGGAAAAACGAATATATTGGCTAATGACCAGGTAATTCCTCTAAAAGCATTGCGTGAAATCGGCCTTTATTTAGCGGATATTCACGGCCAGTATAATAACCAGCTCCTTCTAAATGCGGATTATCATCATCGCTATTTAGACGAATACAATGAGCAGGGGAAAACTGCTTTTGGAAATTATGTGAAAGCCTTTAAAGCCTACGAAGCCTCTCGTTTGGCCTATGATAATCTGGAAGGGATGGCTGCGGAACGTGCTCGCGAACTGGATATGTTGCGCTTTCAAATTGATGAAATTGAAGAAGCACAATTGAAGCCCGGTGAAGATGCCGCTATTTCTGCAGAACTGAAACGACTGGAAAGTTTCGAACAAATGGATAAGATTCTTGGTCAGTCCTATGATGCCTTTTATAGTGACCGCTATGCCATTTTGGACAGAGTGAATGCCATAAAGGGAGAGATTCAGGACTTGGTAAGTATTGACGAAGCCCTAAAGGATACGTCAGACTTATTGAACTCCGCCTATTTCCAATTGGAGGAAGTGGCTCAGTCTTTAGACAGATATCGCGATACCATATCGTATGACGAAGAGCGTTATGCGTATTGTCAGGAGCGAGACTCTTTAATTTACGGACTTAAACGAAAATACGGCGAGACCATTGAGGCTGTGTTGGAGTTTGAAGAGAAAGCGCAGGCCCGCCTGGAAGAATTGGAATCGCAGAGCTTTGCGAAGGAAGAATTGGCAGCGGAACTTGCTAAGAATCAGCAGGCAGCGGAAGCGGCCTTGAAAACCCTTACGGATGTGCGTCATGCTAACAGCAAGGAGATTGCTAATCTTCTGCAGAAACAGCTGTCCGATTTGGGCATGCCGAATGCGCGCCTTACCTTTAAAATTGAACCGAGCGAAACACTGTGCCGATTAGGTGCGAAGAGTATTGAATTGCTCTTTAACGCCAATAAAGGGGAAGACCTGTTGCCCCTTCATAAAGTTGCATCAGGCGGTGAAATTTCCCGTATCGCCTTGGCGTTTAAGACTGTATTCAATGATCAGACGCTCAAAACATTGGTATTTGACGAAATCGACGTGGGGATTAGCGGCGACATTGCGTTGCGCGTAGCGTCCAAGATTCAGCAGATCAGTAAAAACACGCAAGTGTTCTGTATTACTCATTTGCCGCAGACAGCCAGCATTGCAGATAAGCACTATCATCTGTATAAAGAAGAAGTGGACGGCCGTACAGTGTCAAATATTAAGGAATTCAGCGACGAAGAACATGTGGAGCAGATTGCCCGCATGATGTCCGGACAGGATTTCTCCCACACCGCATTGGAAACAGCTCGCGAAATGATTGCTCATTTCCATAAGAACTAGAAGCAGTCAGTTGCGTTTTACTAACTGAGAATCCTTAATTTTTATCAGCTCAGATTAATTAAATTTTACCGGCTGAGAATAGTTGAATTTTATTATCTGAGTATAGTTATAATATTAATATAGTGATAGTCCTATTTGTGTACAAAAGTATTTGACGATAGGACAAAATGATTATATACTATTTGTAATCGTTTAAAAATATGGATTATTTTTATTAACTATCTTATTCTTATATGTATATGAGAAGGGTTGGTTAGGTTTTTAACCTAGATCAGTGGTAGCTAATCCGCTGATCTTTTTTCTTAGGAGGGATTAAAATGACAACAGTAATGGTATGTGGTACAACCGGCAAGATGGGCCGCGAAGTCGTAAAAGCGGTGCATGCCGATAAAGACCTTACCTTAGTGGGTGGCATTGATCCCAGCGCCGCCGGTAAAGACGTAGGTCTTATGGCCGGTATTGAGGAGCTTGGGATAGCCATTGATACTTCGTTAACTGAGGCCCTTTCTAAGCGAAAGCCTGACGTAATCGTTGATTTTACTTCGCCGGCCGTTATTTTTGAAAATGCCAAGACCGTTCTTGAAGCGGGGGTTCACATGGTTATCGGTACTACCGGTTTAACTGCGGAACAACGTGAAGAATTGGCTAAAATTGGCGAACGAACCGGTGCAAACTGTCTGGTAGCACCAAACTTTTCACTCGGTGCCGTTATGATGATGAAAACAGCGGCTGAGCTGGCTCCTTATTTCCCAAATGTGGAAATTATTGAACTTCATCATAACCACAAGTACGATGCGCCATCCGGTACAGCCGTATTGACCGCTAAGCTTATCAATGAAGCTAAGGCGGCCGCCGGTGCAACGGCAGCGGAAGATTTAACCCGAGAAAGTTTACCGGGTGCACGCGGTGCCAAGGTAGATGATGTGACTATTCACAGCGTTCGTCTGCCAGGTTATGTAGCGCATCAGGAAGTATTATTTGGCGGTTACGATGAAACCCTGACGATTCGCCATGATTCATTGAGTCGTTTATCCTTTATGCCGGGCGTCGTATTGGCCTGCAAGAAAATTGCTGAGAAGAAAGGCCTTGTTTACGGCTTGGAGCATTATTTGTAAAGTAAATTAATTATTATAGGGAGAGATAGATATGAGAAAACCACGTGTAGCTATTTTAGGTGCCACAGGCGCCGTAGGACAGGAATTTATTACTTTAATTGAAGAACGTAATTTCCCATTCGAAAGTTTAAAATTATTAGCATCAGCTCGTTCGGCCGGTAAGGAATTGGAAGTGGCCGGCAAGACATATGTGGTAGAAGAAGCAAAGCCTGAATCCTTTGAAAACATCGATATTGCTTTGTTTGCAGGCGGATCTATCTCGAAGACCTTGGCTCCGAAAGCAGTAAAACGCGGCGCCATCGTTATTGACAACTCCAGTGCATTCCGTATGGATCCGAATGTACCGTTAGTTGTGCCTGAAGTAAATCCGGAAGATATTGATACCCATAAAGGTATTATTGCCAATCCGAACTGTTCTACAATCATCATGGCCTTAGGCTTGAAACCGCTTCATGACTTATCTCCAATCAAACGTATTGTTGTAAGTACTTATCAGGCCGTATCCGGTGCCGGTAAAGAAGGAATTGATGAATTGACCAACCAGGTAAATGATTATTTGGCAGGCAAGGAACCGGTAGCCAATATTCTTCCATGCGCATCGGATAAAAAACATTATCCAATCGCCTTTAATGTAATTCCTCAGATTGATATATTCCTGGATAATGATTATACTAAGGAAGAGATGAAAATGGTGAACGAAACTCACAAAATCTTGCACGATGATACCATTCAGATCGTGCCGACCACCATTCGAATCCCTGTATATCGTTCCCATTCAGAATCTGTGCTCGTAGAAACGGAAGAACCGGTAAGCGTAGCTGATTTCAGAGCGGCCTGTGAAAAATTCCCGGGTCTGATTGTAAAAGATAATCCAAGTGCACAGGAATATCCTATGCCTTTATATACATCCAATCAAAATGACTGTGAAATCGGACGTATCCGTAAAGACTTATATAACGACAAGGGCATGAACTTCTGGATTGTAGGGGATCAGATTCGCAAGGGTGCCGCATTAAATGCACTTCAAATTGCGGAATATATCGTTGAAAAACAAAACTTTTAATTTCCATAGGAGGTAATTCTATGCAATCTTTAGGTCGTGTATTAACAGCTATGGTTACGCCATTTACGGCAGACGGTGCCGTGGATTTTGACGGAGCGGTAACGCTGGCAAAATATTTATTGGCAAACGGGTCTGACGGACTCATTGTTTGTGGTACAACCGGTGAAAGTCCAACCGTTGACAATGAAGATAAATTAAAACTGTTCGAGCTGATTGCCCGTGAATGTGGTCAACAGGGAACCATTGTAGCCAATACAGGTTCCAATAATACGGCACTCTCCGTGGAATTTACAAAACGCGCTGCTCAGACAGGCGTGCATGCGGTAATGGCCGTAGTTCCTTATTACAACAAACCTAACCAACGTGGCTTATTCCTTCATTTTAAAGCCATTGCGGAAGCAACTACATTGCCTATTATCGTGTATAATGTGCCCGGCCGTACCGGTGCAGGTATTACACCTGAAACAATTGCCCAGCTTAACGAAGCATGTCCTAATATTCGTGCCGTTAAAGAAGCGAGCGGCGATATTTCCGTAGCACAGCGCATTTACCATTTATTGCCTGAAGACTTTATGATCTACAGCGGTGACGATGCGTTAACATTGCCTATGGTAGCCATTGGCGGTTTAGGCGTTATCTCCGTAGCGGCCCATGTGGTAGGCAAAGAAATGAACGAAATGATTCAGGCCTATGAAGCAGGGGATGTGGAAAAAGCAAAAGCTATTAACGAACAGTTACAACCTGTATTTAAAGCTATGTTCGTAACTACAAATCCAATCCCTGTAAAATATGCAGTACGCAAAATGGGATTACCGGCAGGTCCATTCCATTTACCAATGTGTGAACCTACAGACAGCGAAGCAGCTGTAGTTGATGCAGCCATTGCACCGTATATTAAATAAGAACGTTACAATATTAGCTATAAAAATAAAAGCGAACACTTGTTTACTTAAGAGAAAATATCTCAGACAAACAAGTGTTCGCTTTTTGATTTTCGTGAAATTAAGATAATTTTAGTTTGTTCTATATAATAGAGTTTTAATATAAGAAAAGTTTTAACATAAAAAAGACTATCCAATAACTTTGGATAGCCTGGTTTTAATTAGTAGGTGTATGCAAGGGTAAAATATAGCGTAAGAATACGTTTAAATATGATCGCGAATAAGACCGATAACTTTGCCTTCGATGACGCAGTTCTTTGTGTAAATAGGTTCAAATTCGCTGTTTTCCGGCTGTAAACGAATGCGGTCCGGTTCACGATAGAAGCGTTTTACGGTTGCTTCGTCGTCGATAAGGGCTACTACAATATCACCATTGTTGGCCGTAGATTGATTGCGGACGATGAGTAAATCGCCTTCATACATGCCGATATCACGCATGGATTCGCCACGTACGCGCAACAAGAAGCACTCGGAGTTACCGATTAAAGAGAGCGGCAAAGGCACTACAGATTCCTGATTTTGAATGGCTGTAACAGGCAAGCCGGCCTGAACGGTACCGATAAGAGGTACATTGCGGAGCTTGGATTGCAGCATTTCAAAGGTTTCGGAGGACGTAACCTGTTTATCTTCTGAAACCGCCACAGAAGGAGCCAAACGTTCCTGCATACCCACAACAGTGATGGAACGGTTCTTGTTATTATCACGTGTAATATATCCGAAACGTTCTAATGTATTTAGATGGCTTTGCACAGTAGAAGTGGAGCTGAGGCCCATGTACGTGCAGATCTCGCGCACACTGGGACAGCGGTAATTCGTCTGTAAACACTCGGTGATGTAGTCTAATATACGTTTTTGTTTGGAATTTATATCGGTAGCCGGACGTCTCAAAATAAAACCCTCGCATTCATTGAAAACAAAAGAATATATAAAATCTAAGTTACTATAAAATCTGTTCTACGATAAGAATCTAAGTCACTTTATAAATCACTTTAATAATAAGCACTAAATAATCAATTATATTTTATACTATAGTATTATTATAAATCGAACATTTGAAAGTTGTCAAATAAATGTTCGAAAATACTATTGACCGAACATTTATTCGTGTGTTATAATTTCATTGTAAGAGAACATACATTCTAAATTAAATGTTCGATGTTAGTGAGTCGATGATAGCCGAATAAGAGTCAAGAAAAGACGAGTAAAGAGATGAGGCTATGTCAGTGAATAATATAGTGAGGCGAGTACTTATGAGAAAAGATTTGTTAATAGCGCTAAGCATGTGTTTCACCCTTTTAATTGGCTTTTTTATGACGAATACATCTGCGCAGCAGATTGATGTACATAATGTTAAAGTTGTTACTGTTAAAAGCGGTGACACTTTATGGGATATAGCGGCAGCGAATTCCAATAATACTGTTGATGTGCGTGAAGTGATTCATGCAATGAAAAGTTTAAACGGACTTGATGACTCCGTAGTGTTAACTCCGGGCAGTCAAATCAAGGTTCCAACAATTCAGAATCATGTAAATGCTAACGGCTATATGGCCAGAAATGATTAATCGAACATAATAACGAACAAAGTAATAATGCGTTATATATGTTATTAAACATATTAAACAGTACTATATGTTTACAGCGCTATATGTTTTGATTAAGAAAAATTAACTTGTTATATTCAGTACAGCCAAATGACGGATACTGTGTATATAGGACAATTGAATATGGTAAAAGGAATTCGCAAGCGGCTTGTGAATTCCTTTTTTATTTCCATATAAGGATCTATTCAAATTTCTATATAACAACTTATATAATAAAGTTGATATTCAAGATTGAAAATATCTGTACGGTCTTAATTAAGAATATCTCTGAAGTCTTGAATATATTATCTCTTAAAGATTGTATTGATCGCGTTATTTTCGAAGCGATTGGCTTCGTTAATGTAACGACGTACCATATTGACGCTATGATGGCGTGTTTGACGCATAATGTTACGTTCTTCAACGCCATAGGCTGCGGCCGTCGTGGCAAATCCGTGACGCAAACTGTGTGCGCCATACATGTTCGGATCCAATCCGATAAGGCTTACATATTTCTTAACAATTTCGGCAATGCTTTTATCGCTGATGGCAGTCTTGCGAAGGCTCATATTCTTCGTAAAACCTCTGAAAATTGGACCGGTTTTAATACCAGAATACCTGAGCCAGTCTTTGAGGGCCCTTACAGCGCAAAATTCAGCGTTTTCGATAAATGGGATGGCTACAACTTCACCTTGGCCTTCTTGGTCGGCTTTTGAACTGTCCAGGAAGATTTCTACGCCTTGTGGTGAGAATGTAAGGTTTTCCACCGTAATAGCGCTTAATTCGCTGCGGCGGAAGGCGCCCATAAAGCCCACGAGGAGAATGGCCTTATCCCGAAGTTTTAAAAGCTCCGGCATATCCAAGGTCTCCATTTCCTTAAAAATGTCTTCCAGGTCATCTAAGAGGATTGGAGTCTTGCCTTGTTGGTAAGTGCCTTTTAAACGGCGAATACCGCGAAGGGCGGATTTAACCAAGGAAGATTTACAAGGATTGTCGGCAAGGCCTGAAGCGTTAAAGTTTTCAGAAATGGCGCTAATGCGACGTGATATGGTATTAGCCTTGGCATTGTCAGCTAAATCGTTAATATAGTTAACGATGGTTTCCGGTGTGGCCGGGAAATAATCTGTCTTATGAGATTCACACCAATATACAAAATCGTACCAGTCAGACTCGTAAGCGTTGATTGTATTTTCCGATTTAGATAGGAGAATACTTTGTTTCGCTTTTTGGGAGAGTTTGGAGCTGGCCATGAGTATTTCGTTAGAACGTAGGTAGAAATGCTTATTTGAAGCCATTTTGACGTACCTCTCTTATTTTTTAATAAAAAATTACTTCCGATAATATATCGTTATCGGAAGTAATTTTATCACAGGTCCGAAAAAGTGTCAATTCCGGGCCCATATTAAGTTTTACCTATAATGTGTATAACCGTGTAATTTAGCCAGTAAGTTATACTACATTCAATCTACACCATCTAATTCTATGATACTAACTAATTCTATAATACTAATTAGTATGGGAACTTCTTAGATGCGCAGCGATCCAATAAGTATGCAATGCTTACAAATGGAATGCCGCCATTTTCGCCTAAACCGATTTCACAAGTTGAACTGGAACTTACGCCTAAGGTACAACCATAGGATTTAATTTCAGCAGCCAAGTCTTTTGTGGACGATTTATTCAATTCAGGTGTAAAGAAACCTTTTTGACCGGCAAAGCCGCAACATGCAAAGCTCTTAATGTTGAATACTTTATCAGTACATGCACGGGCTAAATCTTCAATGTATTGTTGTTTGCCTAATGTTTTAATCTTACATTGTTTATGTACGATAACTGATTCGTCGCATTTCGTAATTTCCAAGTTAGGTAAGATTGTATACAAGAATTCGGAAATATCAAGAATCTTCAAACCTTTAATGTGTTTGAATGCATGGTTGAAGCATGCGGAATGGTCGATTACAATCGGATATACCCCGCCTTCGCTGGCTTTTGTTAAGGCCGCTGTCAAGTCAGCCAATGCTTTTCTATCGATTTCTTCGTAGTTTTCGAAGCTCAAGCCACAGCAGAGATTTTCGATGTGATCAGGATAAATTACATTGTAACCTGCTTTATCACATAAGCTTTCGAATACTTGCTGCAAGCTGCGTGTATCGTTGTAACCTTGGTTCTGACGGAATGCACGGTTGGCACAAGTGCTGAAGTATACTACATTGCGTTGATATTCAGGATTACGTTTATTCTTCAACGTGTAAGTGTTAGCTTTAGGCATAGTTGATGGCACATATGGTGTTAAACCTGTAATCTTATGTGCATCGGCACTAATCTTGGATAATAAAGCTTTCGTAGCAATGGCACCGGCTGCACCACCCAATGTGGCACCTACTTTGGCCGCCTTAATTGTTGTACTGAAGTTATTGTACAATGCTTTAGCTAACGGACGACCCTTAGGATCGATTTTACGTAAGGAAATGGCGATTTGTGCTGTATCAATGCCAAGTGGACATAACTGAGAACACATGGAACATGCGGCACAAGTGTCAACACCGTAATATTCGTAGCCCTTCTTCAGGTCTTCCGCCATCGCTGTATTGCCTTCTTTTAAGAGGCGTTGTTCCTCACGAACTAAGGAAATACGTTGACGAGGTGTTAATGTCAAATTACGGCTTGGACAATGTTTTTCACAGAAACCGCATTCCATACACATATTGAACAATGGATCGATTTCGGTCATTGCCTTCAAGTTTTTCTTGTAAATGTCAGGATCATCAGTGATGATTACATCAGGGTTTAACAGTCCGGATGGATCAAAGATTTCTTTAATACGGCGGTTTACGGCATATGCTTTCTTACCCCATTCCAATTCGATGAATGGTGCCACCATGCGGCCTGTACCATGTTCCGCTTTAATGGAGCCTTCTACACCGGCTACACGTTCCGCCATTTCTTTTACGAGACCGGCGAAGTTATCCATTTCGCGTTGTTCGTTGAAGTTAGGTGTAATGATAAAGTGAACGTTACCACTTAAAGCATGACCGAAGATAATGCCGCTGTCTACGAAATCGTATTTATGGAATAATTCGGTGATCATTTCGATACCGTCGGTAAAATCGTCAATTTTGAAGCAAACGTCTTCCGTAATTACAGTTGTACCGGAACGGCGTAAGCCCGCAGCGATTGGCAATAAGCCCTTACGGATCATCCACCAGTGATTATATTCAGCTGCATCTTTGGAATATAAGCTTGGAATGGCTGTAGGAATATCTTTCAACTGCTCTTTAATGTATTCCAGGTTTTTATCCAAGGTTGCTTCATCAGCGCTTTCAGACTGGAATAAAATACAGCTGGTTCCTTCCGGAACGTCGCGTACGAAGCTTGGCACTTCCGGTAACTGCTGAACGCTCTTCAAGCTTAGATAGTCCATCATTTCCGCAGCTACAACTACTTCGCGGCTCATGCCTGCCAATGCCACAACGGCTCTGGAAGCGTCGCTCAATTTTTCGAAGAATAAGAGGCCGCAGCCTTTATGTTTTACATCATCTACGCAGTTGTAAGTTACTTCGCTTACGAAGCCCAAGGTACCTTCACTGCCGATAAAGATGTGGTTTAAAATGTCTACAATATCGTGGAAGTCTACTAAGGTGTTAATGCTGTAACCGGTTGTATTTTTAATCTTGTATTTACGGCGAATTAAATCAACCAGGTCGCTGTCTTCCATAATATGGCTACGCAAGCTCAATAAGTCTTCTACTAAGGCTTTATGAGTCTGTAAGAAGCTTTTTACGCTGGCTTCATTGCCTGTATCAAGTACAGTACCGTCAGCCAATACAACGCGCAGGGAACGAATTGTCTGGTACGAGTTTTGCGCAGTACCGCAGCACATACCGCTGGAGTTATTATTTAAAATACCACCAACTAATGCTGTAGCCAATGTAGCCGGATCAGGACCGATTTTCTTGCCATATTGAACCAATGCATCATTGGCATCAATGCCGATAACGCCGCAACCCAAACGAATGGCGTTGCCCCCTTCTAAAACAGTTACGTCTTTGAAGCCGTCATTGGCAACGATTAACACATCTTCACTGGATGCCTGACCGGATAAGGAACTGCCGGCCGCACGGAATGTAACCGGTGTACCGCAACGGTTAGCCAATAAAACGAGTTGAATAACTTCCGCTTCATTGTGTGCCTTCACCACTACTTTTGGCAAATAGCTGTAGCATGATGCATCAATGCCGTACGCATAGCGTAATAAATAATCGGTAAATACGCGATCAGGACAAATCTTCTTTGCTTCAATTACAAAGGTGTCATAGTCTTTTCTTAATACCATACCCATTAGTTTAGGACCTCCTACCTTACTGCTACTAGTCACTACATCACTTAGATGTTACCGCATGGTAAACTTATAATATATATTTAATTTAAGAATAACATACTATAGTTTTAAAGTAAATTAAATACATTACAATGTTACGTTTGATTTAAAAATCGGTATAAAACGGGTATACAAAGGTTTTACTATCACTGTAACGCATAAACAATAATTTTAAATTCTAGTATTTTACAATCAAAGTAATACAAGGTATAATTAGATGATATATTAAGGGTGAATAAAATACATGAATACTGAAAGCAATCGAAAAAGATACTAACACATTCGATAGATTAAAGATTCGACGAAAAAATAACGATTACAATTACTACGATTAGAACAATTATTACACTACGATAAAGGCAGGTGACTCCTAATGACTCATTCTATGGGAACACATTTACTTATAGATTTATATGCTTGTTTAGAAGATGCGGTAAGCTCCCCTGTTATGATTCAGGAAAGCGTAACCAATGCATTGGAAGCGGCTAATCAGCCGATTGATGAAATCAGTTGTCAGGTACTGGACGACGAAGTTATTTTGATTGCTGTAACCAATCGCTGTCATGTAATTGTCCATACCTATCCTGAAATGGGCTATGCCGCAGCCGATATTTATACCTTCGGCATTCCTTTGCAGGCAACTTTGATTATGCGTGTATTGAAGCAATCCTTCGGTGCGGAACGTGTAAAAGCCACTAGCGTTAACCGCGGTGATTTCGGCTCTCTTCGCGATATGAAACCTCGCAAGAAGACTTCCCTCTCCGCTATGGCCCGTGTAACTCGTACCCGCTTGCGCCTCAAAGAAACCGGTACAAAACTGAAATCTAAAGGCGCTAAAGTATTTAAAGTGATTGCCAAGAAAAACACACAACACCCGGAAGATATATAAAAAACACATACAAAATATATCAAAAAATTCAAAATTAAATATATCCAAAAATCAAAAACAAAAATATTACTAAAATAATACAAATGTTGCAAAACTTACAAAAAAGTAACAAATATTACAAAAACAATACAAAAAGACTGTGAAGCCACTGCTCCACAGTCTTTTTTATTTATTACTAACGTTCTTAAATTGTTTATAATAACTCACTATAAGTATTACCGTAAATGTCTTAATTAATACCTATATGTACTAAAGCAATATTATTAAATCTCTATTATAACAATGTATCAACAGCGATCTGAAGTACTACATCCGACGGATTGTCACATAAGTAGTTCGGCTCCGCCGCTTCCAGTTCTTCCAAGGTGCCATAGCCGTAAGTTACGCCGATAGCTTTGCAACCCAACTCTTTGGCTGCCCAAATATCGTATTTGCGGTCCCCTACCATGTACCAGCCTGTAATAGTTCGTTTTACGCGGCTTGAGGAAAGCTCACGCAATTCCTTAATGGTTTCGCGCAAAATGTCTTCCTTGTGTACTAAGTTTTTAGAAGCGTCCGCCCCTTTAATGACTTCAAAATATTGTGTTAATTTGAAGTGATCCAAGATTTCCCGTGCCAAATGCTCCGGTTTTGCCGTAGCTACAGCCACGTACGTATTGGTCTGACGCAATGTTACCAACATGGACTCAATGTCCGGGTACACTTCGTTTTCAAACTTGCCAATCGTTTCATAACGTTCTTTAAAATAGCCGTATGTTTCCTGTGCTTCTTCCAAGGTCATATGGCAATGCTCCTGTAAGGAGTCAAGCATAGGCGGCCCTAAGAACAGTTGTAACGTTGGATCATCGGGAATAGGAGCTCCCTTTTTATCCAATGCGTATTTAATGGATGTAATAATACCTGTTTGGGAATCGGTTAAGGTACCGTCAAGGTCAAAGATAATACAAATCATGGGCCTTTCCTTTCTTTTATGGACAATGAATTTTACTATTGTATGTTACCATTGTGTGTTACAATAATGATAAACAAATGGTCTATAATCATATTCCTACATTTGTTATTGTACCATAGAACAGCTATATTAAAAAAATACTAAGTAGTATGTTGAATGGGAGGTAATCCTATGGATTTTGAAGAACAAAAGGTGCCGGAAAGTATTTTGGACAAATATACAAAAGTATGTACTTGCCGCAGCATAAGCCGTAAGACAATTAAAGAAGCCATTAACGACGGCTGTGATACAATTCCTAAGATTCGTGAACGCACCGGTGCCGGTACAGGTTCCTGCGGCGGTAAAAACTGCGGTGTGCGCATCGTGAAGCTCTTACAGGACATGGGCAAATTGCCTAAACCGGGCGCTAAGAAAGAAGATTAAAAGCCTATCCGCAAAAATAAATATGAATGTATAAAAAAGGAGTTAACCCCAATATGGTATTGTGGTTAACTCCTTTTACTATACTACTTTTATGAACTAGCATTTAGTTTACTTCGTAGTTATAAAGCAGCGCTCAGTTTATTTTGCCGCTTCTTCTTTTTTCAAAGCTTCTTTCAATGTATGCCATGCTAATACAGCACATTTTACGCGGGCCGGCATGTTGGAAATATTCTTCAATGCAATAGCATCTTCCAATTCTTCCAACTCTTCATCGTCGGTTACTTCTTTCTTGATCATACCTAAGAACAAGTCTACCAGATGAAATGCTTCTTCCACTGATTTGCCTTTTACAATATCAATCATCATCGACGCGGATGCCTGACTGATGGCACAACCGGAGCCGGTGTAAGCCGCATCGGCTACTACTCCGTCTTTCACATCAAGTTGCAATGTCAAATCGTCGCCGCAGCTTGGATTGTGACCGTGTTCAGATGAAGTAAATACATCTAACAGGCGTTTGTTGCGTTTGTCCTGATTGTGCTCCAAAATTAATTCAGTATATAACTGATCCATTTCCATGGGAATAAACCTCCTACATTATGTTTCGTATTCTGTCGGTGTTTGTATTATTCCGGTAACCCCATAGTTGGACGTACTTTTTTAACAGCGTCTAAGAAAATATCCAAATCTTCTTTGCGTGTGTAAATGTACATGCTTAAACGGCTTGAGGCCGGTACATTGTAGTAAGCGCCTAAAGGCTGTGCACAATGATGACCGGAACGAATTGCTACGCCATAGCTGTCCAAGATGGTAGCTACGTCATGAGGATGTACGTCGTCGATAGTAAAGGCGATTACACCGTGTTTTTCAGCAGGATCTTCGGAACCTAATACATGTACGTGAGGAATTTCCAATAACTTAGGCAATACATAGCTTACCAATTCCTTTTCGTATGCATTGATGTTTTCCATGCCGAATTCTTCCAAGTATTCAATAGCAGCCTTCAATGTAACGGCACCGTGAGCATTTGGTGTACCTGCTTCGAATTTGTAAGGAACTTCATTGTATGTAGTAGTCTGTTCCTGTACGTATTCGATCATGTCGCCGCCCAATAAGAATGGAGGCATTTCTTCCAACAAATGACGTTTGCCGTACATTACGCCGATGCCCTGGGAGGCACACATTTTATGGCCGGAGAATACGAAGAAATCACAGTCAAGAGCCTGCACGTCAATCTTCTTGTGAGGCGCCGATTGTGCACCGTCAAGAATGGCGATAGCGCCAACTTTGTGAGCGCGGCTGATGAGTTCTTCCACAGGGAATTCCATACCTAAAACATTACTTACATGCGCGAAGGATACGATTTTAGTATTTTCATCAATCTTATCCATTTCGCCGTCTTTTAAATGACCGGATTCATCCAGGTACATGTATTCTAAAACGGCGCCGGTACGTTGAGCCACTACCTGCCATGTAACCAAGTTGGCATGATGCTCCGCAATGGTGATGACAATTTTGTCACCTTTCTTAAGATTGTTCATTGCATAGCTGTTGGCAATGAGGTTCAAACTTTCAGTCGTATTGCGGGTCAAAACGATTTCTTCGCGCTCTTTGGCGTTGATGAAACGTTGTACCGCATCGCGTGCTGTTTCGTACGCTTCGGATGCTTCCACAGCCAAGATGTGAGCACCGCGATGTGGGTTGCCGTTATGGTTCAGTAAATGTGTATTTAACGCGTTTACCACCTGCTCAGGAATTTGAGTGGTTGCACCGCTGTCCAAGTACACAATGCGATGGCCTTTATGTTCTCTCTTTAAGATTGGAAAATCTTTATATGCTTCAGTAATAGCTCTCATTATAGTATCCTCTCCGCCTATATTAAATCTTTTCTCGAACAGTCTTCAAGGCTGCTTCTTCTAATTCCTCACTGCCTAAACGGTCGATTAACGGGCGTAACATGGACTCTACAATCATATGCTTAGCTTCCGCTTCGCTGAAACCGCGGCTCATGATGTAGAATAATTTTGTTTTATCCAATTGTCCGGCGCTGGCCGCATGGTTACCTACTACATTGTCTTCTTTACAGAGCAATAATGGTAAGGATACGGATTTAACAGTAGGATCAAGTAATACGCATGTATCTTCTTCCGCCCCTTCGGAAGCCACGCTGCCGCGGATAAAGTCCAAGGTGCCGCGGAAGGATTTCTTTGATTCGCCGCCCAAGGCGCCGAGTACATGAATGTCACTTACTGTTTTACGGCCAATATGGGACATGAGCATGGAAATGTCAAATTTCTGCTTGTTGTCGCCCAAGTATGCCAAGTCATGAACGATATGAGCTTCATCACCGGATAAATCCTGTGTATAATGCAGGAAGCTTTCCTGGCCGCCCAATTCAACGTTCAAGTACTCTACTTTACTGTTTTCGCCAAGCTTAGTGTAGCGATGTTCGATTTGTTGAACACCTTCGCTGAGCATCTGCAGTTTTTTAATCACTACATTGGCGTTTGGAGCAGCATTCACTTCAGTCAATAAGTTGATGCCGCCTTCTTTGGCTTCGCCGGTAACTACGTAAAGTAATTCCAGGCTGCCTTCTGATGCTACCTGAATGGAAACGCGAGTTTTGTCGCCCACACTGGCACTGTTTGCATCAATATAAATAGCAACTTTTTCTTGGCCCTTGGCAGGAACCGTAATTGCCAGGCCTTTGGTGAACTGTTCCGCTACAGCTTTTAAGGATGTAGCTTCAGCACCTTCAAAGTTTGGATTCATTAAAGCAGTGTCTTTAATTTCAGACACAACCCCTTCTGCCGCATCTACGGCAATAGAGGCCGGCGCGTTACCGGAAGCAACAACGCCTTCAGTATGATTTACCTGCAACCAACGGAAGGTAGGTCTGGGTAATTCATTAAATAATACGTTACTCATCAGTACCTCCTATCCGATAGAACCTTCAAGTTCCAAGGTAATTAAATTATTCATTTCTACAGCATATTCCAATGGCAATTCTTTGGAAATCGGTTCAACGAAACCGCGAACCAACATAGCGCGCGCTTCTTCTTCGCTGATGCCGCGTGTCATGAGGTAGAAAATAGCTTCATCGGAAATACGACCGATTTTAGCTTCGTGACCTAAGTCCACATTATCGTTTTCAATGGAAATGGAAGGAATTGTATCGGATTGGGATTCCTGATCGAGCATCAAGGATTCACAGGATACAGTGGCTTTCGCATGCTCCGCATTTTTGCCGATATTCAATACGCCGCGGTAAATCGCTGCACCGCCGCTCTTGGAAATGGACTTGGAGTTGATGTTACTTGTTGTATGTGGTGCCACATGTACTACTTTAGCGCCTGTATCGAGGTACTGGCCTTCACCGGCAAATGTTACGCCTGTAAATTCGCAGTGAGCCCCTTCACCGGCTAAAATACTCATAGGATATAAGCAGGATACTTTAGAACCGAAGGATCCGCTTACCCATTCAATTGTACCGTTCTTGCCTACGCGGGAACGTTTTGTATTGAGGTTGTACATGTTTTTCGACCAGTTTTCAATGGTGGAATAACGAAGTGTGGCATTGTCTTTAACGAACAATTCTACGCAGCCTGCATGAAGGTTGGCCACGTTGTATTTAGGAGCGGAACAACCTTCGATGAAGTGAGCTTTCGCGCCTTCTTCAACGATAATCAAGGTATGTTCGAACTGTCCTGCACCAGGAGCATTGAGTCGGAAGTAAGACTGCAACGGAATGTCTACCTGTACGCCCTTCGGTACGTATACGAAGGAACCGCCGGACCATACAGCACCGTGAAGTGCGGCAAATTTGTGGTCAGTTGGTGGCACCAACGTCATGAAGTACTGACGAACGATGTCTTCGTGTTCATGAAGCGCAGTTTCGATATCTGTGTAGATAACGCCCTGTTTTACAAGGTCTTCCTGAATGCTGTGGTAAACAACTTCGGAGTCATACTGAGCGCCAACGCCGGCAAGGGATGTTTTTTCCGCTTCCGGAATACCGAGGCGGTCGAATGTGCTCTTAATATCTTCAGGAACTTCGTCCCAGTCGCCTTTCATATCTACTTTAGGCTTAACATAGGTTACGATATTCTCCATGTGGAGTCCGCTAATATCAGGAATCCAGTTTGGAATATCCAATTCGTTATATATTTTTAAGGATTTAAGACGGAAGTCTAACATCCATTCAGGTTCATTTTTATTGGACCAAATCTCACGAATAATGTCTTCTGTAAGACCGGCATCGGATTTGTAAGAATATTCGAAGTCATTCTTTATATCGTAGACGCCGCGATCCATCTCCTCTACATGAGTTTTCTTTCTAGTTTCCATTAACAAGCCTCCTAAACTAATGCTTTGTAAGCATCGTAGCCTTTGGATTCGATTTCAGCTACTAAGGATGCATCACCGGTTTTAACGATTTTGCCGTTGATAAGAACGTGAACAAAATCAGGTTTAAGTTTCTGTAAAATAGAATTGTGATGTGTAATGATCAATACGGCATTGTCCTTATTGTGGAAACGGTCTACCCCGTCGGAAACAATGCGCACTGCGTCAACGTCAAGACCGGAGTCTGTTTCGTCAAGCATAGCCAATTTAGGGTTTAAAATGGCCATCTGCAAAATTTCGTTCTTTTTGCGTTCCCCGCCGCTGAAGCCTTCGTTTACATAGCGTTGAGCGTAAGTCTGGTCGAAGGAAAGCTCATCCATTTTAGCTTTCAATTCTTTTTTGAATGCCAAGGCACGAACGTTTTCACCGGTTACAGTCGCTTTGGCTGTACGGATGAAGATTTCAACTGTAATGCCGGGAATGGAAATTGGGTTTTGGAAAGACATGAAAATGCCGGCTTTCGCACGATTGTTTACATCTTCTTCAGTAATATCTTCACCTTCAAATGTAATGGAACCTTCTGTTACTTCATACACAGGGTTGCCCATAATAGCGTTAGCCAGAGTGGATTTACCTGCCCCATTAGTACCCATTACTACATGGATTTCACCTTTATTGATCGTTAAGTCGATACCTTTCAGTATTTCTTTACCTTCTACGGATACGTGTAGATTTTCTACGCGAAGCAATTCTGCCACGATTCGGTCACTCCTTTATTGTTTAATTATGATATTTTGTCATAGATATTGAGTATATAGGTGTAAATACAAAAAAGCGATATTCCACCAAAGTGAAATACCGCTCATAAAAGCATTAAATTCATACCACTTTGGTAACCATCAAGACTTGTAACATTTATACCTAATAAACATTATACAGCCTTACACTGTGCTGTGCAAGTTAAATTCTACTAAAATACTATGAATTTAAAAATATTATTAAATTTTATATGAAACATTAAAAATGCTTGCAATTAGAATGTTTCATTGTTATAAATTTCCTAAATATTATAACATACACTCATGAAAAATAATAGTGTTTTATTATAAATTACTGAAATCCAATGTTGCAAATAAGTCATCTAAGGTTTCTGCACGACGAATCTGAGTTACGCTGCCATCTTCATTGAGTAACAATTCGGCAGATTTCAATTTGCCGTTGTAGTTGAAGCCCATAGCATGGCCGTGAGCTCCGGTGTCATGAATGACTAAAATATCTCCGTCCACAATCTCCGGTAGTTGGCGGTCAATGGCAAATTTATCGTTGTTTTCGCACAAGGAGCCGGTCACATCATATACATGATCCAGCGGTGCATATTCCTTCCCTACTACGGTAATATGATGATACGAACCATACAAAGCAGGACGCATTAAGTGCGTCATACAGGCATCGAGACCAATGTAATGTTTGTAAATGTCTTTGTGGTGAATGGCGGTCGTTACCAGGTAACCGTAAGGGCCTGTAACCATACGGCCGCATTCGAATACTAAGGATACATCTTTGAAGCCGTTGGCTATGAGTGTATTATTGTAGACTTCTTTAATACCGGCGCTGAGAGCTTCGTAATCAACCGGTGTGTCTTCCGGTCTGTAAGCTACACCTACACCGCCGCCAAGGTCGATAAAATCAATCATAACGCCTGTTTCTTCTTTTACGCGCACGGCCAAGTCGAACATGAGCTGTGCTGTGCCGATAAGACCTTCCAGATCCAACTCGTTGGACACTACCATGGTGTGCAGGCCGAAGCTGGTAATGCCGCGGTCTTTGCAGTAGTTTACCGCTTCAATAATCTGATCGCCGGTCATGCCGTATTTTGCGTCTTCCGGAATACCGATAATCGTATTGCCCCCTTCTTTCAAAGAGCCCGGATTGTAGCGGAATGCAAGACGTTCAGGTAATGGACGGCGTGCTTCAATATATTTAATATGTGTAATATCGTCAAGGTTGATGATGGCACCCAGTTCAAAAGCTTTGGCAAACTCCTCATATGGTGTGTCATTGGAGGTAAACATAATGTTATCGCCCAATATGCCCACTTTTTCGCAGAGCACGAGTTCCGCCATGGACGAGCAGTCGGCGCCTACCCCTTCATTTTGAAGAAGTCGCATAATGTATGGATTTGGAGTTGCTTTTACAGCAAAGTAATTCTTAAATCCCGGCACCCAGTCAAAAGCAGCAATAAATTTGCGAATATTCTCAACGATTCCCTTCGCATCGTACATGTGGAAAGGTGTTGGATACTGTGCAATAATTTCATGTAGTTGTTCATTGGATACGGGTAATGTTTTTTGATTCATGCGAATTCTCCTCCTTATAAATGTATGAGAGTGCCATGCTGCCTACAGTTATAGACAATACAGCGACTCTCATCAGTGTTTTTTCTCTGTCCATCATACGCTCCCTGCTCGCGCTTTGGCGCTTAAACAGCGTAAAATTTGTTCACGTATAATGTATACATGTTTATGTATGAACTAAATTATACTTAATTTTGATAGGTTCTGTCAATTCTATAGAATAAAGTTGTGAAGAAAATTTTCCCTATATACAAAAAAGGGCTGTAACCTTTCGGTTACAACCCTTTATATTCAGCTTAGTTCATCGGTACAAGTACCTATGAAGCACTGCGTATGGTTTTATGATTTATTACATCATGCCGCCCATACCGCCCATGCCACCCATTGGAGGCATAGCAGGAGCTGCTGCATTTTCTTCTACTTTATCAGCTACGATGCTTTCAGTAGTCAATACTAATGCTGCGATGGAAGCTGCGTTTTGAAGAGCGGAACGAGTTACTTTAGCTGGGTCTACGATACCGGCTTTTACCATGTCCACATATTCTTCAGTAAGAGCGTTGAAGCCTACGCCGCTTTCAGTGTTTTTAACGCGTTCTACAACAACGGAACCTTCAAGGCCTGCGTTGTAAGCGATCTGACGAAGAGGTTCTTCTACAGCACGTTTAACAAGGTTAATACCTGTCTGTACGTCCCCTTCTTCTTTCAAGTCTTCAAGAGCTGGAAGGATGTCGATCAAAGTAGTACCGCCGCCGGCTACGATGCCTTCTTCAACAGCTGCACGAGTAGCGTTCAATGCGTCTTCGATGCGAAGTTTTTTGTCTTTCAATTCAACTTCAGTAGCAGCACCTACTTCGATAACAGCTACACCGCCGGACAATTTAGCAAGGCGTTCTTGAAGTTTTTCTTTATCGAATTCGGAAGTAGTTTCTTCCAATTGACCTTTAATCTGGTTAACGCGTTGTTTAATAGCGTCTGCATTGCCTGCACCATCGATGATTACAGTTTCATCTTTAGTTACGCGTACTTGACGAGCTGTACCAAGATCTTCAAGTTCAACAGCGTCTAATTTGCGGCCCATATCTTCGGAGATAACAGCACCGCCGGTTAAGATGGCAATATCTTCAAGCATAGCTTTACGACGGTCACCGAAGCCAGGAGCTTTAACAGCTACAGCTTTGAAAGTACCGCGCAATTTGTTAACTACTAATGTAGCCAATGCTTCGCCGTCAAGATCTTCAGCAATGATGAGAAGTTCTTTACCTTGTTTTACCACTTTTTCAAGAGTTGGAAGCATGTCGGCAATAGCGCTGATTTTGCGGTCAGTGATCAAGATGTAAGGATCGTTCATTACGGCTTCCATCTTATCAGGGTCAGTTACCATGTAAGGGGAAATGTAGCCGCGGTCGAACTGCATACCTTCTACAACGGAAAGATCTGTTTGAAGACCTTTGGATTCTTCTACAGTGATAACGCCGTCGTTACCAACTTTTTCCATAGCTTCAGCAATTAAGCCGCCGATTTCCTGGTCGCCTGCGGAAACGGAAGCAACTTGAGCAATATCAGCTTTGCCGTTAACTTTAATGGATTTCTTTTTGATTTCGTCCACTAATTTAGCAACAGCAAGTTCAATACCTTTTTTCAAAATCATTGGGTTTGCACCGGCTGCTACGTTGCGCATACCTTCTTGAATCATAGCTTGAGCAAGAACGGTAGCAGTTGTAGTACCGTCACCGGCTACGTCGTTAGTTTTAGTTGCTACTTCTTTAACGAGCTGAGCGCCCATGTTTTCGAATGGATCAGCCAATTCGATGTCGCGAGCGATGGTTACACCGTCGTTAGTAATTGTTGGAGCACCGAATTTTTTATCTAATACAACATTGCGGCCTTTAGGTCCCAATGTTACTTTAACTGCGTTTGCCAATGCATCTACACCACGGCCAAGGGCACGGCGTGCTTCTTCATTGAAAAGAATTTCTTTTGCCATAATATATTACCTCCTGTATATAGCGTCTGCCGCCATATCACGTATTATATAAAATCAGTAAACTTTATTTCCGGTTGATTAAATATTTCAGACCATCGGAACTGCTTCAGCGTGTTCGGGATGATCTCGTTTCATCAATTAGAGAATTGCTAAAATATCGCGTTCGCTGATTACGAGGTGATCTACACCATCGATTTTAACTTCTGTACCGGCATATTTGGAGAACATTACTTTATCACCAACAGCTACTTCAGGAGCTATGCGCTGACCATTGTCATAAACTTTACCGGCACCTACTGCTACTACTTCACCTTCGGAAGGTTTTTCTTTAGCAGTTTCCGGTAAAAAGATACCGCTTTTCGTTTTTTCTTCTTTTTCAAGGACACGAATTATGACACGGTCGCCTAAAGGTTTCATCATTGTTAATCTCTCCTTTGAACTAATTATTTCAGTTTCTTATAGGTTACATTATTAGCACTCACTATGGTCAAGTGCTAACTACAATTATTATTATAGCGGATAAAAAATAAAATGCAAGTACTATTTTTGATTTTTTGACTTTTTAGCAGCCTCGATAACACGCTCACAAGTTTCACTCATAGTAAGGCGTTTATCCATGCTGTAACGGCGCAAACGGCCGTAGGCTTCGTCCTCACTGATTGTGTATAACTTACAGAGAATACCTGTGGCCCGTGCAATTAATTTGCGCTCTTTTAGACTTTCTTCCAGGTCGGTAATATTCTTTTTTAACGCTTCGTCTTCCATAAAACGATGGTAGGCCATTTCCAACGCCGGGATAAGCTGCTCTTCCCGTACCGGTTTAATTAAATACCCGTAAACGCCGGACTGCCCCGCTTTTTTCACCAGGTCGGCCTGGCTGTAGGCTGTTAAAAGTACAACCGGACATGGATGATTGTGACGAATTTGACGAGCCGCTTCAATGCCGTCCAATTCGGGCATTTTAACGTCCATAAGAATCAATTCCGGTGAGAGCTCTTTAGTTAAACGCAATGCGTCCACACCATTGCGGCCTTCCCCAATTACTTCGTAGCCGGCCGCTTCCAATTGATCTCGTAAATCCATGCGAATGAGTGACTCATCATCAACAATCAAGACTTTCATACAGCCCATCCTCTCTCTTAAATCTTTGTCGTGCTTTCACATCTCATATGATACCGGCACTCCATATGGTCTTTAAAACATTTTGACTTTTATGCCAATTCTTTTCAATACTCATGGATTTATTATTCTGCTTCTTTTCAATACATATGGCTTAATTATTCCGCATCACTGAAGGTAATGGTGACAGCCGCCCCATGTGATTCCGCAGTTCCACAATGGATGGAGCCGTTCAATTCATTCTCTACCAGATTCTTTATAATCTGCAACCCTAATCGGGATGTTTTCACAATATCGAAATCTGAAGGAAAACCTACGCCCGAGTCAGATAAAACTAAGGTGATTTCACCATTCGTTTTCGTTACCTTCATTTTGATGCGGAAGCGTCGATTCAAAGCATCCGCCTTTATCTGTTTGTCATCCATAAGGTCCCACTCGTTATGAGACTGAACGGAATGCGTCGTAGCGCCGCTATTTTCCTCACTTAGGAAGTTAAAACCATGTTCCATGCTGTTGCTGATAAGCTCATTTAAAATGAGTGACACATAGCCTGCACGATGCGAAGACAGTTCCACATCGGGACCGTCATAGGAAAAGAAGACCGTTTTGTCAGACGGCACCATGGCGCGCCGCAACAGGCGGAACAGCTCTTCCCCGATTGTGCGCAAATTAATATAATCCTCGTCATAGTGAGAAATCAATTCGTGAACCAGCGCCATACTTTCGATGCGGCTGACCCCTTCCCGAAGAGCTTTTTTCACTTCTTCATTATCGGAACGGCGACTCTCCATACGCAATAGGCCCGCCACGACCTGCAGATTATTCTTTACGCGGTGATGAATCTCCTTAATAACGGAGTTCTTAACGAGTAAAGCCTGCTCCTGACGTCGATATTCAGTGCGGTCTTTTAACAGTAAAAAGCTTCGTTTGCTTCGATGGCCTGTGCTTACAGGGATTATCGTCTGTTCTACAATAATATTGCCGTAAATCTCTTCCGATACGGCACCGCGATGATTGCGAAGCGCTTCCTTTACCCAGCTCATTTTCAAAGAACCACCGTAGATGGATGTGCCTAATAGACGGCGGTCAAAGCCGAGCAGGTCAACCAGTCTGGCCGCCGGTTCATTGGCATAGAGAATAATGCCCGCTTCGTCGAAAATAATGACTCCGTCTTTATAGGATAAAGGCTTGTACAATTCCAGCTGTGTCTGCGCCGGCACGAGCATGCTCAAGTAGGTCGTTTCCCCTAATACATCAGATAAAGCTGTATTGCGATGCTCATCCTGCTGCATAAAACCTGTATGAACTACGGCAATACCGCCGATACATTTGCCCCCGTTGTCCTTAATCGGAAATGCCATGAGTCGGTCCAGATTGCCGTGAGACCGTTCCATGAAGCCCTTTACGGCGTGGCCTGTA
Organism: Veillonella sp.; assembly: GCF_018364065.1. Classification (GTDB taxonomy): domain Bacteria; phylum Bacillota; class Negativicutes; order Veillonellales; family Veillonellaceae; genus Veillonella_A. The sequence goes on along the minus strand of NZ_JAGZMO010000001.1, from coordinate 215,108 downwards.
TTGAATACTTCATTCCAAAGTGCCAATTCGTAGGCGCTCACATTTTCCAAGCTATAGGCCTGGGAACCGTCTTCCATAATCACCAATTCCTTGCGAGGTACAGGCGTATCACCGGCCTGACTGAACTTATAGCCTGTCTTATCGTCCGTCTGCAAGCGTTTCTTGTGGGAACGCCGGCTGAGCGGTGTCCAGTGTAAAATGGTGCCGTCCTTGTGCAAGGTGTATAAAAAGACAGACTGCTGCGGCAAGGAGTTGGCAAACGGCAGCAATTTAGTAATATGAATCAACAATTGCTGTTGCACCGGATTTAGATTTGTTTTCGTCTCTAACATTTGAGCAATATTCATACCATACTCCTAGCCGAACATTATGTAACATATCTTATTGGAAAATTGCTTAACGCATCTTACTGCAAAAAGGTTTAACGTATCTTTCTGCGAATTGAGAACTGCGAAAATAGTTAGCGTATCTTATGATAAAACTTATTTTACATCTCTTACTGTAGCCTGCACGCCCAGCGGAATGGACGGCTTTGCATTGAGATACAGGTCGGTGAATTTGCCGGCTTTCGCCATGTAGTACGCGCGGCAACCAATCATGGCCGCATTATCTGTGGCCAAAATATTGCTCGGTTCGTAGAAGGTAAATCCTTCCTCTTCACACATAGCTTTTAAAGCGGCCTGCAAATGTTTATTGGCGGAAACGCCGCCGGCTAAAGTAATCTTCGTTTGACCGGACGCATGCGCCGCTTCTTTCGTCTTATGAACCAGCACATCAATGATGGATTGCTGGAAAGACGCCGCTACATCAGGTTCGTTGATTTCATTGCCTTTTTGGCGTTCATTGTTGATATAGTTAAGAACGGCCGATTTCAAACCGCTGAAGCTGAATTCGAAGTTGCCCTTCTCCTGTAATGCTTTTGGAAATTCGATAGCATGAGGATCTCCAGTGGTGCCTACTTTTTCGATTTGAGGACCGCCGGGATAGGGATAGCCTAATACGCGGGCGATTTTATCGAAGGCTTCACCGGCCGCATCATCACGGGTTTGCCCTAATACTTCGTAGGTTTCGTAATCCTTTACGACTACCAGCATGGTGTGACCGCCGGATACTACGAGGCTCAGGAATGGAGGTTCCAATTCCGGATGAATGAGGAAGTTGGCAAATATATGACCTTCCATGTGATGTACGCCGATAAGCGGTTTGTCCGTTGCAAAGGCAAGACCTTTGGCGGCGGCAACGCCTACCAGGAGCGAACCTACTAAGCCGGGACCGTAAGTTACGCCAATATGATCTATATCCGCTAAGGTTAAATTGGCATCTGTAAGTGCCTGATCTACGATGGGAATCACCTGTTCAATATGGTGGCGCGATGCAATTTCAGGCACCACACCGCCGAACTTTTGGTGAATCGGCACTTGGCTGGATATAACATTTGATAAAACCTGACGGCCATCTTGTAATACAGCGGCGGATGTTTCATCGCAGCTGCTTTCAATGGCCAAGGTATATATATGTTCCATTAAAAAACTCCTATTCTTTATGGTATATTTCATCTTTAGTGCAGGACATAATATATGCGTCTTCTACGGGTTCCGTGTAATAATTCTTGCGAATGCCTTTTACGGTAAAACCCAGACGGCGATACATGGCCAAAGCGCCCAAATTGGACAGGCGCACTTCCAGGAAGATTTCATTCATAGACGCCTCGAATAAGAGTCTCATGAGCTTGCGCGTAATCATGGCTCCGATTCCTTGGCGCCGTGCTTCAGGAATGACTGCAATATTCGTGATTTGACCTTCATCCAGTACGAGCCACGCACCTGCATAGGCAACAATTTGCCCCTCTTCTTCCGCCACCAAGTAGAGTCGCTGTTCCTGCATATCCTCATCCAGTTCCGCTTCAATGGCGGACAAGGACCAAGGTATGGAAAAGCAGGCCTGCTCCACTTCAAAAATGGCTTCCGCATCATCCGGTGTGGCGCGCCGTAGAATTAACATATTTTATCTCCTTCGCAAGGCATCAGTTTTTAATCTGTGATGCCACTTCTGTAACAATAACTGTCGGTTCTTTCACATCTGCCGCTGCGGCCTCTGACGGATGGCGTTGATCCCATAACACTTCCGCTTCAGAGCGGCGCATGTAGTATGGAACGAGGCGGTCATTTTCATCAACGCCCGCTTCCAGTTTAGGCAGGGCTTCCAATACAATCGAAGACGCTCTTGGCAGAATCAAGGTAGGCGGAGCGACTGTAATATTTTGATAGGTCTCCTCTATGGAGTCTTTAATTTTTACAATGCCGTCACCGGCCACAATTACAGGGACACCTAGGGCGTTCAAATCTTCTAATGCCGCTTCCCGCGGTTTTACTTCCGGATCGGACAGGGCAACCAATTGGCCTTCCTTCCAGGAATAACGGGCTTCATAGACCTGTTTTTTCTGTGCGTCGATCATGATGGATACGACGCCTTGTACATTGTAAAAATTGCGTGCCATAGCATCCATGGTCATAACGCCCACCAAAGGGATTCGGAGTGCATAGGCTAATGCCTTGGCCGTGCCCATGCCGATGCGAAGGCCTGTGAAAGAGCCCGGGCCAATGCTTACAGCGACGCCTTTTAAATCAGCCTTTGTCACATTACTCTGTTTTAATAATAAATCTATGTTGGGAACCAACTGCTCCGAATGGGTTAATCCGGCCTGTACAGTCAGTTCATTATAAATACCTTGTTCATTCAATAAGGCAACGCTTGATGCGGCGCTGCTGGTCTCAATTCCTAAATACATAGGATCCTCCTATGGCTTCCAATTCATCGGTACCTAATTCGGTCGTTTCAAATACGATTTGGCGAGATGAATCATCTGTTTTTTCAATTCTAATCCACATAACTTCCAATGGCAGTGCATCGGGAAATTTATCGGCCCACTCAACAATACTCAATGTATCTTCTGTAAATTCCGCAAAGCCGATATTATCCAATTCCGCTTCCACATCCAGACGATATACGTCGAAATGATAGAGTATGCCATAAGCCGTATTATATGTATTCATAAGGGCAAAGGTAGGGCTCGTCACTTCTTCTCTCACGCCAAAGCCTCTGGCAATACCTTGAGACATATGCGTCTTGCCCGTTCCTAAATCGCCCACCAAAGCCATACATAAAGGTTTTCTGTAAGTTTTTAGAAATTCGCCTAACTGTCGGCCCAACTGCATAGTGTCTTCCACTGAGTCTGTATGACAAGTAATGGTCTGTTTTGTTTGATAGCTCATAGGGCCTCCTTATTTAAAGTGATTGTATCCTTTCGCTTGAACCAGTTGTGTGTTGCCTCGTACATCCGTTACAAAGAGTCGGCCCTTCAGTTTGTTGCCGTCCTCGTTAAGGTTATCTCTTTGGGCCACATGTCCAATTACGGTTAAGGATTCTTTCTGTGAAAATTCTTCATATTGTGCGCGGCTCATCGTGCCGATCAGTTGAAAATCTTCGCCACCCTGCCAGGCAAACTGATATGGATCAACAGAAGCCTCTTGACTTAACTGTAGGAGCTCTTTGTCCAACGGCAGTTTAGATTCGTCCACATATATATCTACTGCTGAGGCGTTAGCGATTTCATTTAATTCGCTGCTTACGCCGTCGCTAATGTCGTTTAAAGCATGTACGCCGTTTATGCGCAGCGCAGTCCCCAGCTGAACTTGCGGTACCGGCATTTGATGGGCTTTCTTGATTGTTTCATAACCCTTCATATCGTGCAGTAACGCATACAATCCTGCAGCGGCACTGCCAACATTATTTGTAACGAAGACTACATCGCCCGGCTGTGCACCACTTCGATAAACCGCTTGTCCTGACGGGACTTCGCCCACTACAGTAAGATTGACGATCAAGGGGCCCTTCGTTTTAACCGTGTCACCGCCCAAGAGATTCACTTTGAACTCCTGGAAAATCTGCTTAATACCCCGGAACAGCTTTTCTCCATATTCTGTATCAAACGTATCCGGTAAGGCGATGGATATAACGGCCTGTTTCGGCGAGGCGCCCATAGCGGCTATATCGCTGATATTGGCCGCACCTAAGCGATAGCCCACATGGAATGGCTCAGTCGTACGGGCGGAAAAGTGAATGTCCTCCACCATCATATCCGTCGTAATTACCTGATCTGTATGGGGCCCCGCCTTGTACACGGCACAGTCATCGCCGATGCCGAATACTACCGAGTCAGGATCCGCAATCGTATTCTCTTTGATTAAATCAATAAATCCGAATTCACCGCATTCATTTATCTTCATAGAATCTCACACTCATTTACTCAATCGCTAAATTTATAGTCCTTAAATGGTTAACCATTTAATTTTTAGTGGTTAACTTTGTAATGGTCAATCGTTTAATCGTAAAACGTATACTTGTTAAATGTATAGTACAGATGTTTTACATTTTATTATAACACAAAAACTCCCTGCCTCACATCTTGGGCAGGGAGTCCTTATTGTTCTCTTATAGGAGTGACCGGCGCTCTTATTTAACGATTAGTTTGTCCATTCGTTCCATTGGCACTGATAAATCATATCCGCCGTAGGAATCAACTTTCTTACCGTTTACGAGGAATTGAACTTTTTTCACGCCGTTAAATTCAGTCACTGTATTTACCAAAGAGGCTAAGCGAAGTTGTGCGCTTAAACCGTCCAAATTGGAATCACTGAGGAATTCTTTGGATAAATCAATGATGGCTGTATCACCTTTCAGGTTTACGCCGTTAACTTTGGTTCCTTTAGGGAAAATCGGATAGTCTTGACGGCTGTCTTCATCGAGAATGAAGCTTACCGCATAGGCCATAGTCTTTTTATTGCTGTCTACGGTAATTAGCTTCGGTGTTACACCTTTACCATTATCAAGGGGTACATAGATCGTCATTTTTGACATGGTACTTTCACTGCCTGCTGACGCTTTGGCTGTTGTTTGTGTAGTGCTCTTGTTGGCATTGGTTGTGTTACTATCTGTCTGAGCTGTATCACAGCCGGCCAGAACAAGTAATAATGCAGTTGTAATGCCTACCAATAAGAGTCGTAGTGACTTAGTCATATCTGTTACCCCCTAAAATAGTTTTCAATACCGTTTGCGATTTCATCAGCAAATTGCTGCTGTACTTTATCGGTTTTCAACAACGCTTCTTCCTTCGGATTGGAAATAAAGCCCAGTTCAACCAGTACGGCCGGCATCAAAGAACGACGAAGGACGTAAAGATTACCCGGCTGGATGCCGCGGTCACCGGCAAAACCCTCTTCATCTGCAATATAGGATTGAATACGGGACGCCAGTTTTGTATCATATTGTGTCTTTTCATAATAGTATGTGGCAATACCGCCTACGTTAGGATTGCTGAAAGAGTTAATATGAACACTGATAAATAAGTCGGATTCAGATTTAGTACCTACATTTACGCGGGCCTGTAATTCGTCAGGACCACTGGCATTAGGACCGTATACATCCACATCAGTAGTACGTGTCATGTATACTTTGGCACCTTTTTCTTCTAAGGCTTTTTTCAGCTTCATAGAAATCGGCAAGGTTACATCTTTTTCCATTAAGCCTGTAGGTCCGATAGCCCCCGGATCTGTACCGCCGTGGCCCGGATCGATAGTAATAACTTTACCGGCAATACCGCCCGATGTTTTGTAATCAATCTTCGGCATTACAGGTTGTGCCTGTGCATTTGGAATGGCTACCGGCTTTTTAGTCGTTGTTTTAGTGGTTGTACTTGTCGACGCAGTGGAACCTGTATTCACTGTTACGCTCGGCGTACTCTTAGGGCTGCCATAATAGGATGTACGTGGTGCTACCCCTTTTTGCTGAATATCTACTACGATGCGGTCCGGTTTATTGTTGGCTTTGTCCTTTTTCAAGGAAAAAACTTTAATATCGCCTACATCAATAGCACTTGGTGTTTTAATTGTAAGATTGACTGCTTTGCCGTCCTGATCCAATTTGGCCGAGTTGGCAATTTTGTCATTCATAGTTACTGATTTCGTATCAGATTTCAATTTTGCATTTTTTAACTTAATCGTTGTCGTTGTGCCGGCCTTATCGATAGATGCGGACGCTTCCACCGGTGTAGACAGGTTAAGTACTACACGAACGAACGGAATCGGTGCATCATTTCGAGTCACCCAGTACATATCGGTTACATCGGCCGTCTTGGCTGAAACAATTGACAAAGGAATCATAGCAAATGCTAAGAATAGCATCATCCATATTTTACGCAACATAATCACTCCCATCAGTAATGCGTTTGGTTTTTTATGTTTTCTAGTTTACTATTTCGTCTTTTCAAGTCATTTTATTATACCACAAGTTTTTGAAAGAAAATGACTCTTATCTAATTTTCATAATTATCTCACGTAAAAATACGCTATATAGTACCTTTTCGAAACGATTGGTACTATATAGCGTAAAGAAGTTTTTTATCAAGGGTTGACAAGATTTTTAGATATACTATTTATCTGTCGTAATTTGCCATGTGTTTCCGTCCGTATGAATCTGTACAGTTCCCTTTTCGAAGGTGCTGTAGATGGTCATATTTTCCTCTTTCAAACGTTTAATCGTCTGATCGGCCGGATGTCCGTAAATTGATTTTTCACCTACAGAAATAACAGCTGTTTCCGCGCGTACAGATCGCAAGAAGTCTTTTTGTGATGATGTATTACTGCCATGATGGCCTACTTTTAAAAATCTGCTGGATAATTTTGTATTTTGCTCTTTAATGAGGCGATTTTCTTCCAATCGTTCCGCATCACCGGTGAACAACATGGAGAACTTCCCGAACTCCAATTTACCAACAATACTGTTATTGTTTACATCATCACCGCTTTTTTCAGACGTAATCGGATCTGCTTCCCAAGGTGCATACACGGTAAATGTTGCACCATTGCCGAAGTCCACCACATCGCCCTTATAGAGAACGGTGCGAGGAATTTTTAAGCGGTCCACATTCTTCATATACGTATTGTATACGGAGCTGTTGTAAGAAGCACCATTGTCGTATACGTGTTCTATGGGAATGCCGGCCTTCGTAATGGCATAGAAACCGCCTAAATGGTCTGCATGAGGATGTGTGATAATTACATTTTTCAACTTCGTCACATTATATTTTTTCAAATAGGCCACTAAATTGTCGCGGTGATCCACATCCCCTGTATCAATGAGTGAGTAATCATTGCCGGATCGAATCAGAATGGAATCGCCCTGGCCGATGTTGAGTACATATACGTCGAGCGTTCCTTCCACCTGCTTGGAAGCTGTGGTAGATTGATTGAAGCCTGCCGGCAAGTACTCCGCCAAGGAGGAAGCGCACCCGCTCAGGGTAAAGGCCATGAGAACTGTAACGGCCAATGTACCGACTGTGCGGATCCATGTGGCGCTGTGGGCTTTTAACCGGTTTGCCCCGCTCCGGGTCATCTGTAAAAAGAACGCAATTACAGATTGAATAAGTCTAAAGAAATAGGAAAAAATATTCATAAATTAAGTTACTCCAAGTATTATTCCAAGTCTAACAGTTTCATAAGTTCGTATGGCACCTGCTCCGCCACTTCTGTGGCCGTAAAGCCCCATGGACGTTTTTCCTGCAGGCTGTCTGCGCCGGCTCCATGGATATAAACGCCGAGGATGGCCGCCTCCAATGATTCCAGACCTTGAGCCAGTAAGGCACCGATGATACCCGATAAGGTGTCACCCATACCGCCGGAGCCCATGCCTTCGTTACCGGAGCTGTTTACGGCTACAAATCCGTCAGGACCGGCGATTACAGTTGGTGCCCCCTTTAGAACCAAGATCACATTATGGGAGATAGCAAAATCACGGGCAATGCCGATGCGGTCCGCTTCAATGTCTGCTACGGACTTGCCGGAAAGACGGCTGAATTCGCCCGGATGAGGCGTTAAAATAGGCGGAACAGACTTAGCTTTTAACATATCGTCCACAGTGAGAATATTGCCTAAGGCCCATAGTCCGTCCGCATCGATTACGAGCGGTTGTTCCGTAGTGCTGATGAAGTTCTTCGCCAAGGTGCTGATTTCTTCGTTGCGGCCTAAGCCGGGACCGATGACTACAGCATCTTTTCCTTCATTGTGCATGCGTAAATGAATAATATTGCTGAAGCTGCCTGTCAAAATTTCAGGCCAAACTTTTGCCTGCATGGCTTCCAGACAATCCGTAGGAACAACTGCGCTGACCTTGCCGGCACCGGTGCGGAATGCACCTTCCGCCGCCAATACAGGCGCCCCTATCATGCCCGCTGCACCGCCAATGATGAGCACATGACCGTTGGTACCCTTATGAGCGGTCACTTCCCGTTCCGGTACCAGCGAAGCCGCTAACGGCGCATTGATTAACTCCGTAGGAAAATTGTGATTGCCTTCGTCCATTAAGGCCATTTCCCAATTGAAGCCCAATCCTTTTACAATAATTTCACCGCAGTATTCATGAGCCGGATACAAATACATGCCCTGTTTGGCTGCACCGAACGTAACTGTTTTATCTACACCCAAGGTGCCGTTCGATACGGAGCCGTCATTACCGTTTACACCGGATGGCATATCTACAGCGATGACGATAGTGTCTTCATATACATCCAAATACGCTTCCACCGCGTCCAGTACATCCAGCATAGATTCGCGAAGCTCACCGTTTAAGGATGTACCGATCAGCGCATCGACGATTACAGCGGCCCCTTCCAGGCTGTCTACCCCTTCTTCGATGGACATCATAGGAATATCCAATCCTTCGATGATAGCCGCCTGTTTTTCAAACAGATCTGATGTATGACCTGTTGGAGCCGGCGTTATAATTCGTACTTCGTAGCCCATTTCATCCAAATGGCGGGCCGCAACGAGGCCGTCGGCTCCATTATTGCCGAACCCGGACAGGATTACCACTTCTTTCGTGGACGCTTCTTCTTTGAAGCGTTCCTTCAAGCTTTCATCAATTACCTGTGCCACAGCAGAACCGGCATTTTCCATAAGAATGGCAGTTGGTATACGTCCCTTTGTTTCGGCCCAGGCATCAATCCAATGAGCTTCCTGATTAGTAATAATGCGCATTTCTTTCTCCTTTACTTTGTGAGAATAACTGTGGCTGTCGCATAGTCCCGGCAATGACTGATGGAGACTTCAATATGCGAGAACCCCCGCTCCTGTAACATAGCTTTAAACTTACCGTTGCAAATAATATGCGGCGCGCCCAGTTCGTCGCGCTGAACGTAGATTTCATGCCACGAACCGCCGCGAAAACCTGTGCCAAGGGCTTTGAAAAAAGCCTCTTTTGCTGCATACATACCGGCTAATGAAGCCATCTCCTGTTTGCCCCGGCTCTTTGCATAGGCCCGCTCTGATGCGGCAAATACCCGCTCGCCGAAATGCTTGCTCTTCATTACGGCCTTAGCTATGCGGTCTATTTCAATAATATCCGTGCCCAGTCTCAATAGCATCACTCTCCGACTTAAAAACGTTAAACAGATAAAAATACGTATAGTAACTGAATAAATACAAAATAGTCACTAAGTACATATGTAAAAATAGGTATTAAAAAATACATATACAAAAATAGGTATTAAAAACATATGGGCAAATAAGTCACTTAATATATAAATAGGCACTAACTGCATATAAGAAAAGCCCTTATTCAGGGCTTTTCAGTTATCCGCGCAGGGTTTTAATCATAGCGGCACGGTCGTTCGCACCGAATACGGCGGAACCGGCCACTAAAATATCAGCACCGGCTTCGCGCACTAATGGCGCTGTTTCCGGATTGATGCCGCCGTCCACTTCCACCACTGCGTCAGGACGTTTTACATATTCAAAGAGAGCCTTCGCTTTCTTGATCTTACGCAATGCATGTGGAATAAAGGATTGGCCGCCGAAGCCAGGATTTACACTCATAATTAAAATCATATCTAAATCTACTGCAATATCTTCCAATACAGCCACCGGTGTGGACGGATTCAAAGACACGCCCGCTTTCATGCCCGCCTTTTTAATTTCCTGTACTAAGCGATGCATGTGCGGTGTAGCTTCTGCGTGAAAGGTAAAATACTCTGCACCTAATTTGGCAACCGCTTCCACATAATCGGCCGGATTGGTTACCATTAAATGCACGTCAAAAGGAAGTTTAGTCACTTTGCTCAATTCACCTAACATGGATGGACCGAAGGTCAAATTCGGCACAAAGTGACCGTCCATAATATCTACATGCAATAAATCGGCGCCTTTTCTTTCAATATCTAAAATTTCATCTTTTAAGATTGTAAAGTTAGCTGACAACATTGAAGGTGCAATTTTTACCATAGTTTCACCACTTTCTTTGATTTTTAATTTCGTTGCGGATTGTTAAGTATGAATCATAGCGGTTTTGCGAGATAGCGCCTTCTTTTAGCGCATCTTTTACAGCACAAACCGGTTCATGTTCATGATAGCAGGGACTGAATTTACAAGCCCCTTCATAGGTTCTGAATTCCGGATAAAGCGACGTTAACCGCTCTTCAGAAATATCGCTGAAGTCCAGCGCACTGAAACCCGGTGTATCCATAATAAAGGAATCATCATTTAAACTGTATAAGGACGCATGTCTCGTGGTGTGACGGCCGCGCTTAATCTTGTCGCTTACCTCGCCTGTTTGGAAGGCAAACTTCGGCTCAATCGCATTGAGAAGACTGCTCTTGCCTACACCGGACGGACCTGCAAAAGCACTTACTTTATGCTGTAATACTTCTTTTAAGTCCTCAATGCCTTCCCCTGTAATTGTGGACGCAGTGATGACTTTATAGCCTGCATTTTCGTACACTTTTACAAGTTCCACATTGTCTTCTCGGTGTAAGTCCCATTTATTAATGCAAAGAACGAGCGGAATATCCGCATGTTCAATCATAACCAACAGCTTATTGAGCAACAGCTCGTTAATGTCCGGTTCGTGGGCGGCTACTACGAGAATAACCTGGTCCAGATTGGCCACAAACGGGCGTTTCAGCTGGTTATGGCGAGGCAGAATTTCTTCAATGGTGCCGTCCTGCGTATAGGTTACGCGGTCGCCCACCAGTAAGGAGTACCGCTTTTGCTTCAAGCGGCCCCTTACCTTGCATTCAAAAATCTGTCCTGCTTCATTTTGTACATAGAAATATCCGTTTACATTTTTTACTACAATCCCTGTATTCATACATCTCCTATAAGCTTTGATCTTGAACCAGTGTTCCGTTCAGATATACTTGAATTCGCACATTACCTGTACCGGAAATGTCTTTTACGATACGTTCGCCCGGTTGGCCGGTGCCGTCAAATACGGTACGGGAACCGTTATCATCAGATACGACGATACGTACGGACTGATTAGCCTTGCCTGATGGAACTGTGATGTCCACAGTACCGCTGGACTGCTGGCTCTTCGCCGGTGCTGTCGGTTTTGCTTTCGCTTCTGCCGCAAATGTTACGGACGAGCCGGAATCAATTGTGGAACCGGCTGCCGGATTTTGCGTTGTAATTACAGCGTTATCATCGGAAGAACCGCTGATGGAACCTACAGACAATTCAAGTGCTGTCAAGGTATCACGAGCGTCTTTCACTGTCATACCGACAAGATTTGGAACACTTACTTTTTTAGCTTTTACGCGGTTGATAACAATATCAACCGTTGCGCCCTTGTTGACTTTAGAATCACCAGGAGGCGACTGCATTAAGATTACGCCGTCATCCTTGCTGTCATTTGATTCATTGGTAATCTTGCCGATTACGAGACCCAAGTCTTTCAAGCGCGATTTGGCCTGGTCTAAGGTGAGGCCGGTCAGATCCGGCATAGTTATATCGCCAACACCTTTACTTACGACTAAGTGAACCGGACGCTGTTCCTTTACAGATTCGCCCGCTTCAGGACTTTGAGAAATAACCTGTCCTGCCGGCACATCCGGATTGGACACTTCACTAATTGTTACGCGCAAATGGTTGTCTTCTAAAATATGTTTAGCCACTGTTACCTGCTTGCCTACTACATTCGGTACATCAACGGTCGCATTGCTCCAGAAGTTACCGAAACTGAAGAAGGCCCATGCAAAAGCAAAGAGGAAAATTCCCAGTGCGGCTAAAATAACGTATTTGCGAGGCAGATTGCCCAGACGGGTTAACCAGCCTTCGTTTTCGTCCTCTTCCTCCTCGTCTGCACGGCCCATATACACCGTGTCATCAGGTACAGGATGAATTACGTCGGTTACGAAGTCATGAGGCACCGCGCGGGACGTACGGCCTGTAGCAAATCCCTGAGATAAGCGGAGATCGCTGATCATGTCGGAAATGGAAGCAAAGCGGTTTTCCGGCTTCTTTTCCAAGGCTTTCATTACAACGGATTCCAATAATGGAGGAATGCTCGAATTGTAACGTGTAGGCGGAGTTAAACGGTCCTGTACGTGTTTTAAAGCTACGCTGATAGGGGTATCTCCGTCATATGGTACGCGGCCTGTGAGCATTTCATAGAGTACGGCACCTAAGGAATAAATATCCGTGCTGCCGCTTACCGGTTTGCCGCTGGCCTGCTCCGGCGATAAATAATGAGCGGAACCCATAATGGAGTTCGTATACATAATGGTAGTCCCTGCATTGATAGCACGGGCAATACCGAAGTCTGTTACCTTAATGCGGCCTGTAGATGTGATAAGCACATTGTGCGGTTTAATATCACAGTGCACAATGCCCATAGCATGGGCGTGTTCCAGACCTTCCGCAATAGCGATAGTGAACTTAACAGCTTGATCCACGGAGAGCATCTTGTGGCGAACAATATATTCTTTTAAGGTTTCACCTTCTACATATTCCATAACGATGTAATTGTAGCCTTGGTCGAAACCTACATCATACATACTTACAATGTTGGGATGATTCAGTTTGCCCGCCGCTTGAGCTTCGCGTTTAAACTTTGAAACAAATTCTTCATCACCTGCAAAATTGGCGTGTAAAATTTTGATAGCTACGATGCGGCCCAACAAGGTATCTTTACCTTTAAATACATCGGCCATGCCGCCAACGCCTATTTTTGAAATGATCTCATAGCGATTGTCAAGGACTAACCCTTGCAGCTTCGTTTTTATTTCTTTCATTATCTATACCTCACTCCACGGTCCCTACTACAATCGTAACATTATCTTTAGCGCCCTGGTCATATACAAGCTGTATTAAATCTTCTACCAGGCGTTCGTCAGACGGCTCGTGTTTGAACGCAGCCTCGATAACTTCCGGCGATACATAGCCGGTTAATCCGTCGGAACAAAGCATGATGCGGTCACCCGGAGCTACTTCGAGTTTACCTCCATCCACTTCAACAAAAGGTTCCACGCCGATGGCACGGGTCAATATATTGCGCTGCGGATGATTGATCATTTCCTGCTTTTCCAGTTCACCTGCATCGTATAAAGCCTGTACCATAGAGTGATCGGTGCTAATCTGACGGAGTGACTGATCTTTGAAAATGTATAGTCGGCTGTCGCCTACATTGGCCCAGTATAAGGTATTGGCGTATACATAAGCAACAACTGCGGTGGTTCCCATTCCTTCAAGAGCCGGTGTTTCTTTTACGCGATTGTAAACTTCTTCGTTCGCCTTATTCATGTAAGAGCGAATCAGTTCAACAGAAGGATGTTTACATTGCTTGAACTGCTTAGCTAAGGAATCGACAACCATGGTACTGGCAATTTCGCCGCCTTTGTAGCCGCCCATGCCGTCCGTGACAATGCTCAACGACTTATCGATGAAAAATCGATCTTCGTTGCGCTGTCGAACTAAGCCTATTTTACTTATGCCGATACTTTTCATAGAGTCTCCTTTACATACTGTGTAGTACGGTCAATACATATGCTGAATCTGCCGCTTATTCTTCAGACGATCCTGTTGGCTGTTCAGCCTCGGTTGTCTGCTTTTCCACGTCTGCCGCATGTTGAATTTTTAACTGACCGCATGCTGCCTGAATGGCATCGCCCATCTCTTTACGTACCGTAACCGATACGCCATAGGAAGCTACAATATTCTTAAACGCTTCCGTATTTCGTTTAGATGGTTTAAATAAATGAATGTGTTCGTTGCCGTTTACCGGAATGAGGTTCACATTGCAGTTCGGGAATGATTTTACCAACTGCCCCAACTCATGAGCCTGTGCAACGGACGCATTAACACCGTCGATTAAAATATATTCAAAGGTAATTCGGCGATCTGTTTTTTCGTAGTACGTACGAACGGCCGCCAAAATATCATCCAATTTGTAGTAGGCGCCGATTGGCATAATTTCACGACGAATTGTATCGTTCGGTGCATGTAAGCTTAATGCCAACGTAATCGGAATTCCTTCTTCGGCCAATAAGTAGATATTTTCCACAATACCGCAAGTAGATAAAGTCATGCGGCGATAACCGATATCAAAGGATTCTTTTTCGTGTAAGAAACGAAGCGCTTTAATCGTATTCACGTAGTTCTGTAACGGTTCGCCCGCCCCCATCACTACGATGGAGTGAATGCGTTCTTTTAAAAGAGCGCCGAACAGGAGTACCTGTCCTACGATTTCATGGGTTTCCAAGTTGCGGTACAAGCCGCCTGTGGTGGATGCACAGAAGATGCAGCCCATAGCACAGCCCACTTGGGAAGACACGCATACGGAGTTGCCGTAATGCTGCTTCATAAGCACTGTTTCTACCTGATTGTTATCTTCAAAGCGAAGTAACAATTTGATGGTCTGTCCGTCAGGTGCCGTTTTCTCGGTTACTACCTGAGGGATGGAGATTTTACAATTCTCCCCTAACCACTGACGCATGCTTTCAGGGAGCTGCGTCATATCTTTGAAATCAAAAATATATCGTTTGTAAATGTAATCCATGAGCTGCTTAGCTCTAAATTTCGGAAATCCGTGCTCTGTTATAAAAGCTTGCATTTCCTCCAGGTTTTTACCTAATAGTTCCATTTGTATCTATCCTTTTTCTAAGGCGGGCTATAAAGAAACCGTCCATTTCATCGCGGTTCGGCCACAGCGTTACCATGGGACCGCTTACAGGGAACGGCACATATGGCGCCGCATCTTCCAGAATAAACTCACTGTGCTTATCCAGAAATGCCTGTACAACACCTTCGTTTTCACGGCTGTTGATGGTACAGGTGGAATACACCAGAATGCCGCCGGGCTTCACCGTTTGTGCAGCCTGTTCTAAAATCTGAAACTGCAGTTTCGGCAGACGCTCCAGCTGTTCCGGATCTTTTTCCCAGCGCATGTCCAGCTTTCGCTGCATAATGCCGAGGCCCGAACAAGGCACATCGGCCAATACTTTATCGAAATGCTCATTCCACTTCTTCGGTAAATCTGTCGCATCGCCATGAGTTAATTCAATGTTCGTAATACCCAGGCGTTTGGCGTTGTGGTCCATGAGCTGTAATTTATGTTCATGTATATCGTTGGATACGATGTGACCTTCATTGTTCATAAGGACCGCCAAATGCATGGACTTGCCACCCGGTGCGGCACAGCAATCCAGGATCGTGTCTCCCGTAGCCGGTGCCATCACATAGGCCACTACCATGGATGCCAAATCGGAGAATGTAATAAAACCGTTCTTAAACCACGGCGATTCATCGATAGCACCTTCGTGGCGGTTAATGAAAATAGCGTCGTCCAATTTCGGAGACGGTTCCACAATCCAGCCCGCTTTCGCCATCTCATCCAGTACTTCAGATCGTGTGGCTTTCAGCGTATTTACACGGGCCGTAAGACGTGGCGAAGTATTAAACCACTCGCAAAGGCCAATGGTCGTTGTTTCACCGTATTCTTTCAGCCAAAGGTCAAGAAGCCATGTTGGCTGATTGTATATAAAGGCCAGTCGTTCTGTCGGTGTCTTTGCCAATTCATCAATGGCATAATCGTCGCTGTTACGCAGATAATTGCGCAACACGCCGTTTACGAAACCTTCCAGACCGCGGGTCATCTTTTTCGCAAGTTTAACCGACTCGTTTACCGCCGCACTTTCCGGCACTTTGTCCAGATAAATGAGCTGGTATAAACCGAGTCGTATAATTTGTAAGGCCAATGGGGATAATTTCTTTAAGGGCCGCTTTGTCAGTGCCACAATAATGGCATCTAAATAGTTTTTACGGCGTACTACACCGTATACCAGTTCAGTAAAGAAACGGCGATCCACATCGCGCATATTCTGTTTTTTGATGTAGTCTTGGAGGACCAAGTTGGCATATGCCTTTTTACGTTCAATCTCATCCAGAGCCTGTACAGCTACTCGACGGACGTTGATCGTCTTTACTTCTTCTTTAGCCATTAATTAATTTCTCCACAGCTTCTTTAATTCTATCTGTATCTACACGCGTATTGCAGCATGGGCCGCAAGGACGTTCATTGAGGACGCCGATAACAGGAATGGGAAATACATCATTCATTCCGCTCACCAGGTCCCGTTCACAGGCAATGGCCACAATGGCCTTTGGTTTCACCTTTTTTATCATAAGGCGTGCCAGTGTACCGCCGGTAACAACCAGAAAATGACAGCCATATGTATCGGCTATGTCTAACAGTGTTCCTACCTGACAGCGTCCGCATCGCTTGCAGTTATGTACGTCCGTCGTTACTTTATGAACGCAGTCGCTCTGCTGCAGGCAATGAGGGGTTAAAAGCAGTACCCGGTCGGCCGGCACTTTATATAAATTCAACTCTACCAAGTAATTGATTAAGTCAATTAAGGACTGACTGATGCGGTCCTTAGAAATTCCGAGAATGCGTCCTACCAGTATAACCGCCGGGAAAAATGCGTAGAGCCAGCGGTTGCTGAGGCGCAGTAAAATAAAATGAATCTTAATATATTTAGTTGTGGCCAATAACATAAGGCCCCACATAAACCAGCATACAACAGGTATGAGGGCCAAGACAATTTCAACACTCACCGCTACAGTCATGCCATAGCGAATAAGTCCGGGCCAAAGTAAATAACCTAATACAGCAAGCAAAGCCGTGAGTAATGCAAAGACAAGGCCTGTAAGCTTGAAGTATAAAGGATATCTGCCTAATACATTATGGTTGCTCATTAAATGCCATTCCTGCCTTTACCTGATGGCCGCGACAAAAATCGCCGGCACTCATACGTTTTTTATTTTCCGGCTGAACTTCCAACACTTCCAGTACACCATTACCGGTAGCGACAAAGAAAGAGTTTTCAGATACTTTTACAATCGTACCCGGTGTATTGTCGGAGCCGGATACAGCATCCGCCGTCTGAGCCAGCCAGACTTTTAAACGCTTACCGTTAAAATATGTATAGCAGCCCGGCGCAGGATTTAAGCCTCTAATCTTAAAGCCTAATGCGCGAGCACTTTCATTCCAATCAATGAGGCCCATTTCTTTAGTGATTTTGCCTGCGTAAGTGGCTTTGGCGTCATCCTGTTTTACAGGTTTAATGGAGCCGGAAATCCAATCAGAGATTGCACTGTTGATGGATTCGCCACCCATTGCAGCTAAGCGGTCAAACAATTGTCCTGCGGTTTCCAACGGTTCGATAGCCGTGGTTACAACCTTGAGCATATCGCCTGTGTCGAGGCCGTCATCCATTTTCATAATTGTAACGCCCGTTTCAGTGTCTCCGTTTAAAATGGAAGCCTGAATCGGCGCGGCACCGCGATACTTCGGAAGTAAAGAGGCATGTACGTTTATGCAGCCATACTGTGGCAAGGCAATAAGCCATGGCGGTAAAATCTTACCGTATGCCACAACTACGATTAAGTCCGGATTCAGTTCACGTAATAACTGTTCACTTGCTTCATCGCGCAAGGTAACCGGCTGATAAACAGGAATATTATGTTTCAGTGCCGTTTCTTTCACCGGACACATGGTAATCTTCTGACCGCGGCCGCGTTGTTTGTCAGGCTGACAAAAGGCGCCGATCACTTCATGAGACCCTTCAATAAGAGCCTCCAAGGTTGGCACAGCAAAATCAGGAGTCCCCATAAACACAATTCGTAATGATTTCATCGGTCCTCCTACTTCGCTTCCTCTGCGAGAGTTTCAGCTGTTTCGGCAGATTTGTCCGCTGCATTTGCTGTTACGGCGTCAGCTTCTTTGTCGGTTTCCACTGCATTAGCTTCTTTTGCTTCAACAGCTGTTTCTTTAGCTTCGCTGTGGGAATCTTCCGCTTCTTCAGCTGTAGTTTCTGCGGAAAGAGCGGTAACTTTTTCTACGAATAAAATACCGTTTAAATGGTCGATTTCATGTTGAATGATACGCGCTAAAAAGCCTTCCGCTTTAATTTTTTTCTTTTTGTTATTGCGGTCGATGTAGTGAACTTCAATTTCATTGAAACGGTCCACGTCGCCGAAGTAACCCGGAACACTTAAACAACCTTCCAGGCCAATCTGAGAACCACAGGCTTTTACGATTTCAGGATTGATAAATTCCTGAAGGCCGGTGCCGTCGTCCACCACAATAATACGCTGAGATACTCTTACCTGCGGTGCAGCCAAACCTACACCGTCAGATTCGCGCATAGTTTGCGCCATGTCGTCCAATAACTGACGAACTTTCTTATTTACAAATGGTACGGGCTCGGCAATACGTTTGAGTACCGGGGACCCGATTTTCGCAATGTCTAAAACAGCCATATTTTCTCCTTATATAGGGTCTACATCGATGTGCAGACCGTCTTGTGTAAATATCCATGAATTATAAATGTGAGACTTTATGTCTTTCAGTTCCGTACCGCGAATCATAATCGATATGCGATACAAGTCTCGAATTTTGCGTATACCTTCATCATAAGGGCCCAGGACTTCAACTACGTCGTCCTTGGCAAAAGGCATGAGCTCGTCCGCAATTTTTTGGGCAATCTCCATTCCTTTTGCGTAGTCCTTATGTTGAATTTTAAGTTGAATCATATGACCGAACGGCGGATATTGTAAGGCTTCTCTCGTTTCGATTTCTTCCTTATAAAATCCTTCATAGTCATGATTCTTACTCTTTATTATAGCATAATGTAAGGGATTATAGGTTTGAATTACTACTTTCCCGTTTCCCGTTACACGGCCGGCTCGTCCCGCCACCTGAGTGAGCAGGTCAAAGGTGCGTTCCGACGCGCTGTAGAGCGGAATATGCAGTATGGAATCAGCTGTTAACACGCCTACAGCCGTAACGCCTTTGAAGTCGTGTCCCTTCGCCACCATCTGCGTACCCAGCAAGATATCATATGCACCGGCGCCGAAGCGGTTGAGGATTTCCTCCCCCTGTCCTTTCTTGGCCGTTACGTCCTGATCCAGACGGGCAATACGTGCATGAGGGAAATTACGACATAACAGTTCCTGCACCTTTTGAGTGCCGGAACCGAAATACTTAATCTGATCACTTTTACAGTGAGGACAAACTTTCGGAATTGGCTCATGGTGTTCGCAATAATGACAGCGCAATTCTTCCCCTTCGCTGTGATACACCATGGCAATGTCACAGTGAGGACATTTTATCGTTTCTCCGCAATTGCGGCACATAACAAAGGTGCTGAAACCGCGGCGATTCAACAAGATAATCATCTGCTCTTTTTTTGCCAGCGTATCTTTAATCAAGCTGAATAAGGCGCCGGAAAATACAGAGCGATTCCCATAGATGAGTTCTTCCTTCATATCCACAATCTGTACAGCCGGCAAAGGCTGATGGAAAATACGATGCTTTAACTCCAGCAATGTATATTCTCCATGAAGGGCTTTGTAATAGGATGTAACAGACGGCGTGGCTGATCCGAGAATTAGCGGACACTGATGTGCTTCCGCACGCCATAAGGCCACCTCTTTGGCATGGTAACGAATCATATCTTCCTGTTTATAGGACGTATCATGTTCTTCGTCCACTACAATGACTCCAATATCGTCAGTAGGGGCAAAAATAGCGGATCGGGCGCCGATAATGATATGACTGTCCTTGCGGCGTAGTCGTTCCCAGTTATTGTACCGTTGACTGATGGTCAGCTTACTGTGGAATACTACCACTTCATCGCCGAAGACTTCTACAAATCGAGTAACAATCTGATTGGTAAGCATAATCTCAGGAACCAGAATAATCGCAATCTTGTTTTTTTCCAAACATTCCTTGGCGGCCTTCATATAAATCTGCGTTTTACCGCTACCTGTAATGCCGTGAAGCAAAAAAGTTTCATGACGGCCTTCCTCAATGGATTTGTAAATCGGCGTATACACCGTTTGTTGATCATCCGTAAGGGGAATGTCTTCTATCTTCTTGTAAGCATACGGCGTCTGTGTGGCTTTGTAACGCTCTTCCACCACGATACCCGGAAGCTGCATAACCTGTTTAATAACCATCAGCGAATAGCCATCCCGTTTTAAGTGGTCCACTGATGCGGTTTTTAAATCGTCTAAGTAAAATGCAAGTTCTCGCTGCTTTCGATTGCGCTTTGGAACCAGTTCGGGATTGAAATCCGGCTGCACAACGAGCCATTGCATTTTAGGGCGTTCATACCCTTTTAATTCTTTTTTATCAATCGTAAAGAGACTTAGGGACTCGGACAGAGCGCACAGATAATAGCGGCTTAAGCGCTTAGCCGTGCTCAGCATTTCCGCCGTGAACCAAGGTGTGCTGTCCAATACCGCCTGGATTGGTCGTAAACGGTAAGCGGGCGGTTCTTCCAAGTCCCGATAACCGATAATAATTCCCTCTTCCCGGCTTGGTCCGAGCGGTACGAGTACACGCGTGCCAACGGGAATGGTGCCGAATTTTTCCGGTACTGTATAGCTGAATGGATCATTCATAGCTTTAGCCGGTCGATTGATAATAATCTCTGCTACACGCACATACTCGCCTCCTTTGTTTTACTCTTAATTATACCATTATTTGGCAATATAAAAAAAGACAGGATATAGAAGGTTTTTACCCCTTAATGTAACTGTTTTCCTGTTCTCACCAAGGGGGTTTAAAACCCACCATATCCCGTTCAATGTATTATTATAAACCTGATTCTAAGCGAAGTGTTACCGCTTTATCTGTGCGTTCCCAAGGAAGATCCACATCGGTACGGCCGAAGTGACCATACGCTGCAGTCTGATGGTAAATAGGACGCAATAAGTCAAGCATTTCAATGATACCTGCCGGACGAAGATCGAAGTGCTTGTTTACCAATTCGATAATACGTTCTTCAGATACTTTGTTAGTACCGAATGTTTCAACCATTACGGATACAGGTTTTGCTACGCCGATAGCGTATGCAATCTGGATTTCGCATTTGTCGGCCAAGCCGGCAGCTACGATATTCTTAGCTACGTAACGAGCTGCATAAGCGGCACTGCGGTCTACTTTTGTAGGATCCTTGCCGGAGAATGCACCGCCTCCGTGACGAGCCATGCCGCCGTAAGTATCAACGATGATCTTACGACCTGTTAAGCCGGCGTCACCTTGAGGACCGCCGATTACGAAACGACCTGTTGGATTGATGAAGTATTTAGTGTTTTCATCAATGAAGCCTTCTGGCAATACAGGTGTGATTACATATTTCTTAAGATCCGCTTCGATTTGTTCGCGTGTTACTTCAGGACCGTGCTGTGTGGAAATAACGATAGTTTCGATGCGTTTAGGCACGCCGTCCACATATTCCACAGTTACCTGAGTTTTACCGTCCGGACGGAGGTAATCCAAAGTGCCGTCTTTACGAACTTTAGTAAGCTGGCGAGATAAGCGGTGAGCCAAAGCGATTGGCATTGGCATGAATTCTTCAGTTTCGTTGGAAGCGTAACCGAACATCATACCTTGGTCGCCGGCGCCAATCTTATCAAATTTATCAGTACCGCCTTCGCGGGTTTCTAAAGCATCATCAACGCCCATTGCGATGTCGGCGGACTGTTCGTCGATAGATACGTTAATGCCGCAAGTATCGCAGTCGAAACCGAATTTGGCGCGAGTATAGCCGATTTCTCTAATTGTATTACGAACGATGTGTGGAATGTCCACATAACATTTCGTTGAAATTTCCCCTACTACATGAACCTGGCCTGTTGTTACCAAGGTTTCGCATGCTACGTGAGCACTTGGGTCTTTTGCTAAAATTGCATCAAGAACTGCATCAGAAATTTGGTCAGCAATTTTATCGGGATGACCTTCTGTTACGGACTCTGATGTGAAAAAAACATGTTTTTCAGCCATTTTATCCATTACCTCCATAAAAAAATTCCTCATCAGCCGATGAGGAATAAAACCCCATCTTTCGGCATTACCGTCGGACTTAGCACCTTTTCTTGCGAATGGTTGCTGTAGCTTCACAGGGCCTTTCCCTCCACTACTCTTGATGAGAATACTGTTTGTATATAAGTTAATGCGATTAAGAATCACATTTGATATTATACTATAGAATTACATTTCTGCCAAGGCTAAAATTATACGCTTTGCCACATCATCCTTGCTCATAAGCGGCAAGTCGACCACCTGGTCGCCCGGATAGATGAAGCTTACCTTATTCGTATCTACATTAAAGCCTGCCCCGGCCTTACTTACATCGTTGGCTACGAGCATATCCAAATTCTTGTTATGCACCTTGCCCTTGCCGTTTTCAATGACATTTTGCGTTTCTGCGGCAAAACCGATCAGCTTCTGATGTGTTTTCTTTTCGCCTAAGCCTTTTAAGATATCAGGATTTTTTATAAGTTTTAACTCTAATGTATCCATTTTCTTGATTTTTTCAGGCGCCACATCAGCTACGCGGAAATCGGCTACAGCTGCAGCCATAATAACGGCGTCACAATCGTCATATAAAGACTGAACCGTGTCATTCATATGGCGAGCGGAGTCAACATTGATGACTTCAACGCCATACGGTGCCGGCAAATGATTCGGAGCGGCCACTAAGATAGTGCGTGCCCCATGCAGTGCGGCCTGTCTGGCGATAGCAAATCCCATTTTTCCGCTTGAACGGTTACCGATAAAGCGCACAGGATCGATGGCTTCTTCTGTGCCACCGGCTGTAACGAGTACAGTTTTACCTTTCAGTAAATCCGTCTTATTAAGCTCGAACGACAACCAAGCTACAATATCAACCGGTTCCGGTAAACGACCGATACCGGACGTACCGCATGCCAATTGACCACTGGCCGCCGGCAAAATATGATGTCCGTATTCTTCCAGCGTTTTAAAATTGCGCTGCGTAATCGGGTTTTCATACATATTCGTATTCATGGCCGGACAAAGATAGATAGGTGCTTTCGTAGCGAGCAGCTGCGTCGTAAGCATATCATCCGCAATACCGGCGGCCATCTTAGCGATTATATTGGCTGTAGCAGGTACAACAACATATGCATCCGCCCAGGTAGCCAGTGAAATATGTTCCACATTCCAATCGTGAATGTTTTCAAACATTTCCACCGCCACAGGATTACCGCTGATTTCACCAAATGTCATAGGAGCGACAAATTTGGTGGCATTACGGGTCATAACGACTTTAACTTCCGCGCCCGCTTTTCGTAGTCGGCTCACCACTTCCACTGCCTTGTAACAGGCAATACCGCCGCTAACGCCGACTATAATATGTTTGTTTTTCATGGGTCACCTTCAAGTTATATTTACAGAATTTGTAAAATTACTTAATGCCGTCCTTTGTACGGGAGAAACCAATTTTGTTTTCCGCAATTTCATGAAGTGCAATAGACACCGGCTTATCTGTATCAAGGCCGGATACTAGCGGCTCCTGACCGTCAGTAAGCTCGCGGGCGCGTTTAGCCGCCAAAGTTACCAATGTGTACTTGCTGTCAACAAAAGGTTCCAATTCTTTTAATAATGGTTTTACCATCATAATAACTACACCTCATCTTTTCTGTATTGATTGTAAATATACTGAATCTTTTCTTTATTGCGCTTAATACGGCAGGCTTCGGCGCGTAAAATAGACGCAACCTTCTCTACTGCATCAGGCAATACATCGTTTACCACAATGTAGTCATAGCGATGCGCCAGAGCCAATTCGGAACTGGCCTTGGATAAACGCTTGTTGATTACATCTGTAGCATCTGTGCCGCGATCACGCAGGCGCGTAGATAAAATATCCAGTGAAGGCGGCACGATGTAAATAAATACGGCTTCACTGAAACGCTCTTTAACCTGCATAGCGCCCTGAATATCAATCTCCAGGATTACGCTCTTGCCTTCGCTGAGCAAGTTCATTACATGCTGCTTAGGCGTGCCATAGTAATTATCATATACTTTGGCATATTCGAGAAATGCATCTTCTTCAATAAGACGTTGGAATTCTTCCTTATCTCTGAAGAAGTAGCTTACTCCTTCTTCCTCTCCAACTCTAGGTGCACGCGTCGTCATAGAGACAGAATAAACCAAGTTTGGCATTTCTTTTCGCAAAGCGGAACAGATTGTTCCCTTGCCGGCACCGGATGGTCCAGAAAGAACGATTAATATACCTCTATCCGACATAATATGACCTACACCTCCGATTCGCTAGGTGTTGATTGGACAATACGATGAGCCACTGTTTCAGGTTGAATAGCGGATAATACGATCTGACCGCTGTCCATAACGAGAACTGCACGGGTCTTACGGCCGTAGGTGGCATCGATCAACACGCTTTTTTCTCTCGCATCTTGAATCAATCGTTTAATCGGTGCCGACTCAGGGCTGATAATAGCAATAAGTCGGGACGCCGAAACCATGTTGCCGAATCCAATGTTCAAAAGCTTTGTACTCATATTCTTACTCCTTGCTCTGCTCTTGACCTATATCTATAGGTACATTTACTGCTCTTTAATACTTCTATTCAATATTTTGAATTTGTTCTCTGACCTTCTCCAGTTCACACTTCAGGGACACTACATATTCTGTCACATGTACGTCCGGACTCTTGGAGCCCATAGTGTTTACTTCCCGATTCATCTCCTGAATTAAGAAGTCTAACTTTCTGCCAATTGGGTTGGTCTCTATTAGTGTGTCCTTTAATTGTACCACATGTGAGCTAAAACGTACAATTTCTTCCGTAATATCTGTTTTATCTGCCAAAATTGCCACTTCCTGTAAGATTCTGTCCGAATCGACTGGCATCTTGTGTATTTCCAGTAGATTCTGGATTTTCTGACGGAGTCGTTCTTCATACTGTGTTAATACCACCGCTTTATTGGCATCCACTTGGCCAACCAAGTTTTTCATAGTTTCCAGGCGGCTTTCAATATCAGCCTTTAAATTGTCGCCTTCACGCTCGCGCATGATCAAAAGACCAGCCAGTGCTTCTTTTAATGCCTCTACAGTCAGTTCGCCAAGCACCGTATTATCGCCCGGTACTTCTGTAACCGTCAGCCAATCTCGCGAAATACTCATTACATCGTTTAACCGAATAGATTCCGGATCCTTCGAAAATCCTTCTGTAAGGAGCAAGTCTTTGATCTGATTTACCAAGGTGCGATTCACCTGAATGTCTTTGAGACGGTCCCGATTATCCTTCAACGATACATATACTTCCAGCTTCCCGCGACTCACTGACTCTTTGATCGTCTGTTTTAACAAACTTTCAAACTCATTTAGGACGGACGGCATATTGATATATATATCTAAATAACGAGAATTCACACTTTTGATTTCAACTTGAATTTCTATTTGTGGAGCCGATGCTCTGCCACGGCCAAAGCCGGTCATACTTTTCATATAAATCCCCTTATTCAACGTTACTGCATTACATAGATTTTTAGTTACTGCGTTACATAGATTTTTAATAGAAAAAATTCTTATATCTATTCTAACATGTTACTACCTTAGGGTAAAGAAAACATAAGAGAATCTTAGTATAAGTGAAGAACGATGAAATTAAGGTCCGTACAATTAAAAGCGTTAATAATCTTATCTTCAACCGAACAATTAAGCAAACAAATGTGTTATACTAATAAGAGTATATGAAAAGGAGTCTTAATTATGAACTTAGATGGTTTAACCTTATCGGTCTTAACGCGAGAGTTAAGCCGTGAACTGGTAACCGGCCAAATTCAGCGGTTACTGCAAATAGATAAGACAACCATTGTATTTCGTATCAATACAATGGAAGGAAATAAAAATTTATTAATCACCGTAGGCAATACACCTTCCTGCTACATTAGCCGGGACATTACGGACTTGCCGAAAGAGCCTACCGCTTTGTGTATGTTTTTACGCAAGCATGTAGAAAGTGCCCGTATTACGTCTATTAAACAGGTACATGGAGACCGCATTCTCCTTATTACAGTGGATAAACTGGACTTGGACGGCTCTTTGATAACCACACGTATTTACGTGGAACTGATGGGCAAATACTCCAACTGTATTTTTGTTCAAAATGGTGTGATTTTGGAGTCATTGCTCCATGTAACGCCACTTATGAACCGGGAGCGCTCCATCGGGCCTAAATTGACCTACGAGTTGCCACCTAACAGCGAGCGTATGAGTCTCTTTGATTTCTCCGCCCATGAAATTCAGGACTTGCTGACTACGTTCAAACAGGATACTGTAGCAACCACTGTACGCCGCATTTTTAACGGGTTCGGTCCTATTCTTCTAAAAGAACTTTGTCATCAGGCCGGTACTACTGAAAAAGCCGCTATGGATGATCTTACTCCTGACGAGCTTACGCGACTCAGCAATGCACTGATTCAGATGCAGAAGGATATTGGGGAAAGCACAACTCTCTATGTATATACAGGACCTAAGGGCAAGCAAATAGCTTCTCCAATCCCACTTACTTACATCGATGAGACTTACGAATTGACTCGTACCTTCTCCACCTTATCGGAGGCTGTGGAAGGATCTGTTATGAAGCAAGGCGGCATTCATACGGCGGCCAGAAACTTGGAACAGCTCATTCAGCAGGCTATTCGCAAGGAAGAAGGACGTCACGAAAAGATTCAGGAAGAACTGAAGCTCAGCGATGAAGCGGACACCTATAAGATGTATGGCGACTTGCTCATGATTAATTCGTACATGGAAAGTCACTATCAAAAGGAAATCACACTGGACAACGTGTTAGTAGACCCTGCAGAGCCTATTACCATTACCTTGCAACCGGAACTTACGTTGGTGGAAAATGCGCAGCAATACTATAAGACATATACGAAGCTGAAAAATCGCCTCATTAGCGGCAATTACCAACTTACGGAAAGTACGAAGAAACTGGATTACTACAACTCTATTCTCTACAGTTTATCCTTGGCGAAAACACGGGAAGATATTCAGGAAATTTATTCCGAATTTGAAGCTATCGGTCTAATTAAAAAATCGAAGAAACCTGTTTCTTATAAAACCGGTAAAGAAAACTTCCTCCGCTTTGAACTTCATGGTGGTACCGTATTCATCGGACGAAATAACCGACAAAATGAATACCTAACACACCGCTTCGCGAAGCCGACGGATATCTGGTTCCACACTTTGCAGATTCAAGGAAGCCATGTAATCCTCCGGCCGGACGGCGAACCGTCCGATGATTTACTCACTAAAGTAGCTCAATTCGCCGCCTACTACAGTAAAGCCGGAGACTCAACAAAAGTGCCGGTAGATTATACCTTGGTAAAATATATAAAAAAACCGCCTGCTTCTCCACTGGGTTTTGTTATTTATACTCACCAGCAGACAGTTATTGTGGATCCGAAGTCACCGGAAACCAGTGATTTATTAATAAGCCGATAGAGGGAATAACAGCTTTTTAGAAATTAATTTTGGTTAAAAACAATATTTTTGATTAAGAACAATATTTCTGATTAACTCCAAATTTAATATAATTAATACTATAAATAGATAAATAATATATAAAAGATTAATATTATATAAAAAGGTCTTACAGACACTACGTCTGCAAGACCTTTTTAGTTTAAATTGTTATGACAGTGGCTTGTTGTGCAATTAGCCTAAAATTAAAGCATTACATTAGTTTTTCCAGTATTTTCATAGAAAATAAAAACTGCGACTGCCTTTCGACAGTCGCAGTTTTTAATGTAATACATAAATAGTCTGTACGTCCTCAATAAAAATTAGTATTTATCTTTATTTTCAGGAACGATACGAACACGTTGGATAGTTGGATTACCATCTTTATCCTTCTTCACAGTATCAATCAAGACTTCATATTGATAATTAAGAGAAAACATAAATGAATAAAAAACATTAATATATGCAATTATGAAATTCCGCATATTAATTATGAAGATTTATATATTAAATAAAAAAAGCTCCCCTATTAACTTATTATTACTAATAAGCTAATATAGGGAGCTTTTGCTCTTTTTACTATGAAGTTTTATAACAGTCTTTTACACCATTAGTCTTACGTACTATTAGCTATATAAGCTGTTTATGTAGAAATTAGTCGCGGTTAGTTTGTTTTAAGCTTTCACGATTTACACGCAAGCTTTCCAAAGTTTTTTCCAAATTGCTTTCTACATAGCGAAGCACATCGGACGCGTATTGCAAGGAACTGTTTTTAAGTTCGTCCGATGACTGGTTAGCAGCACCAATAATCTGGTTAGCTTGAGCCTGAGCCTGTTTAACCAATTCGCTTTCATCAGTCAATTTGTTGATATATTCTTTAGCTTGGGCGATTAAAGTGTCCGCCTGACGTTGTGCATCGGCCAAAATTTTGTCTCGTTCAGCAATAACTCGGCGTGATTCTTCCATTTCAAGTGGAAGGGACTCATTAATAGCGTCCAAAATGTTCATAATTTCTTCTTCTTCAATGACCAATTTCGAGGTCATAGGAATGCGACTTGCCGATTCGATTAAATTTTCCAAGTCTTCTAAAAGTTTTTCAGTTCTCATTCTCGCCACTCCTATAAACGTATTACTATATTTTACTAAATTTTGCTTCCAATGCTTTTTTGACAGTTTCGGTAACCAGACCGTCCAGATTTCCGTGGAACTTGGCCAGTTCGCGAATGCCCGTAGAACTTACATAGGAGTATTTATTATTCGTCATAATAAATACCGTTTCAATCTCATCGTCTAAATATTTGGAGAACAACGCTCGTTGAAATTCGTATTCGAAATCACTCAGCGCTCGTAATCCACGAATAATCATGTAACTGTTTTTCGATTTTACATAGTCGATAAGAAGGCCGGACGCACAATCCACTTCCACATTCGGAAGATGAGCTACAGCCTCTTCTATTAATTCTACACGTTCTTCTTGAGTAAATAAACTATTTTTATTTGGATTATCAAGAACAGCCACAATTAGCTTGTCAACTAATTTGCTGGCCCTTTCAAATATATCTAAATGCCCATTCGTAACAGGATCAAAACTACCGGGGCAAATACCTATACGCACTCCATTAGCTCCTTTCAAGCTCATATGGCACACAATAGGTAATCTTAGTATACCCAAATTGTTGCTCTTTTACAATCGACCAACCTTCCGGCAACTCAATCAATTCCTTTTCATGGTGTTCCATAATAAGCATTCCATTTTCTTTTATTAATCGATGCTTTTCAATCACTTCAAACGTAGTCGCTACAAATCCTCGCTCATAAGGAGGGTCGGAAAAAATGTAGTCAAACGTCTTACCCTGTAATTGGGCGCCTGCAGCCTGAATCGTTGTGGCTAACACAGTAACCTCATCGTCCATGCGACAATGTGCAATATTTTCTTTGATAATACGGCTTGTAGCCTTATCAACGCAATATGCACTCTCTGCCCCACGGCTTACAGCCTCTAGTGCAAAGGCACCGGTGCCGGAAAATAAATCAAGCACTGTCGCTTCGTGGAATCCATAATTTGACAATACATTAAAAATACTTTCTCTTACTCGATCTTGAGTGGGCCTTGTTTGAAGACCTTTTGGTGCTTTTAAGGTGTGACCTTTAGCACGTCCTGCTATAATTCTCATACCTTCCTCGAATGCCAACACTCATCATATAATTATAGTATATAATAAGCCAAAATAAAAGTAATCTTCCAAGAAAATTTATTATAAATTCATTTCATCTTTTACATTACGGCCCATTAATTCAATAAGCACATCACGGGGCTGTTTTGATTCATATAAAATCTTATACAGCGCTTCCGTAATCGGTAAATCAAGTCCCTTGGATTGACCGATTTCATACACAGTTTTTACCGCGAAAAAGCCTTCCACCACCATCTTGGAATGGTTCACAATGTAATCCATAGATTCGCCGTCAGCCAGCTTCTGACCGGCCAAACGGTTGCGGCTATGCTTACTCATACAGGTGGCAATAAGATCGCCCATACCGGCCAGGCCGGCGTAAGTTTCACGTCGCGCACCCAGTGCAGTACCGAACTTGGCCATCTCGTGCAGACCGCGCGTAAGCAATAAGGCTTTACAGTTATCCCCTAGGGCCATGCCGTCTGCAATACCGGCAGCCAAGGCGATAATATTTTTAGTCGTACCGGATAATTCCACGCCGGTCATATCTTCGTTCACATACACGCGGAACGTGCTCGTATTCAAGGCGTTTTGAACTGTTTTCGCCGTCTCCATATCGGTGGCGGCAATTACAGTAGCGGCCGGTAAATCGCGTCCAATTTCTTCCGCATGATTTGGCCCCGATAAAATGGCGATATGTGGCGTAATAGCTCCTACCACTTCTCGAGCCACTTCGGATAAGCGGGTTCCGGTTTGACGCTCAATCCCTTTGGAACAGATGACAATAATTGTATCTGCTGTGACGAGCGGTTGAATCTGCTCCAATATGGAGCGCACGTAAATGGACGGTGTTACGACCAATACGATTTGAGTTTTATCCATACAAAGAGCTAAATCAGATTCTATGTGAAGAGCTTCCGGAAGAGTGACTCCCGGCAAATATGTCCCGTTTTCACGCGTTTTATTCATCGTATCCGCCACTTGAGGTTGTCGGCAATACAAATATGTATCGTTGCCGGCTTGCACGCTTTTTAGAGCCAAAGCGGTCCCCCAACTGCCGGAGCCTAAAATAGTTACCTTCATGATGCCTCCTTAATTAATGGGATGCATGATCTTTATCGGTTTCTGTTCGTTCCACTTTTAATTCAGTACCCTTTAACAAACGCATAATATTTTCCCGATGACGAAGGATAACAAATAAAGCGGCTACAAAGCCGAATACAATATACCAAAGCGGTTCATCAAATACAAACATCAAAATTGGCACCAGGGCGGCCCCTACGATAGATCCGAGGGACACATACTTGGTAAGTGCCACAATAACGGCCCATACGGCGAAACAGATAGCCGAGGTAAGCGGTACAAGGAATATGAGTACCCCCAGACCTGTGGCTACGCCGCGGCCCCCTTTAAATCCCAGGAAGACCGACCAGTTATGTCCTACCATGGCTAAAATGCCACCTAAGAGCATTAGGTTTTGGTCCGGCGAAAATAACCATACACCGGCCATACCTTTGGCAGCATCGGCCAAAAATACAGGAAGCGCCGCTTTCATGCCCAACACGCGGTACGTATTGGTGGCACCGATGTTCTTGCTGCCGTATTGACGCACGTCCGTGTTGAAGAAGAGCTTTCCTATAATCAATCCGGAAGGAATAGAACCTAATAAATAGGCTCCTAAACTCAACCAGATAATCGTTAAATTATAATCACTCATCGTCATTTCCCTTCTTACCGCGTAAGATTAATCGAATCGGCGTACCTTCAAAGCCGAACGATTCGCGCAGACGATTTTCCAGGAATCGCATATAGGAGAAATGGATTAACTCCGGTTCATTTACGAAGAGGATAAATGTAGGCGGTTTTACCGACGCCTGCGTCATGTAGTAAATCTTAGGCAGACGACCGTTTCTGGAAGGCACAGGGTTAACGTTCTGTGCATCAGATAATACCTGGTTAAGAACGCTTGTGGATACACGCATGTGCTGCTGTTCAGAAACGAATTTAATCAAATCCGCCAAGCGATGGATACGCTGCTTCGTTAAAGCGGAGGCGAATAAAATCGGCGCGTAACGAAGGAATGCCATTTCATCGTAAATATCTTCTGTATAGCGCAAAGTGGTCTTATCGTCTTTTTCGACTAAGTCCCATTTGTTCACTACAATGATAATCCCCTTGCCTGCTTCATGAGCGTAACCGGCAATTTTCTTGTCCTGTTCAGTAACGCCGTCTACACCGTCAAGTACGAGTACAACAACGTCTGCACGGTCTACGGAGCGCAAGGAGCGAACGATGCTGTAACGTTCTACAGGCGCATCGATTTTCGCCTTACGGCGCATACCGGCTGTATCGATGAGGATAAACTTTTGCCCGTCATGAGTCCAGTGCGTATCGATGGAGTCGCGAGTGGTACCTGCCACATCACTTACGATAACGCGGTCCTGACCCAATAAGGCATTTGTAAGGGACGATTTACCAACATTCGGACGGCCAATCAAGGCAACATGAATTGTATCTTCGTCCTCTGTATTAGTGCCCGCCGGTGGGAAGTTTTTCACCACATCGTCCAAGAGATCACCTAAATTCATTAAGTTTTTAGCAGAAATACCAATTGGATCGCCAATACCTAAATTATAGAATTCATAAATATTAGCTTCCTGACTGATGCTGTCAATCTTGTTTACTACAAGAATAATCGGTTTGCCGCTGGCACGTAAAATATTCGCTACTTCTTCGTCAGCCGGAACAATACCTTGTTTACCGTCTACAACGAATAAGATAACGTCAGCTTCTTCAATGGCAAGCTCTGCCTGAAGTCTCATCATCTTAGGAATTACATGACTGTCGGCGGTAATAAACTCAATCCCGCCTGTATCAATCATGGTGAACTCCCGATTGAGCCACTCAGCGTCAAAATAAATTCTATCCCGCGTTACACCGGGAATATCTTCCACGATGGAAATTCGCTTGTTTACAATGGCGTTAAATAAAGTCGATTTACCTACGTTTGGTCGTCCTACGACTGCGACTAATGGTTTGGCCATGATAATCACCTCAATTACACATAAAATATCACTATATATTTTATCATATTACAGTCAATCTATAAAGATGCAGCATTAATTGGCCATAAGCAATCAACACGTTTTGTTCTATAACTCCAATCAACTTTATAAACAAATAAAAACTGTGAAGTGGAAATCCACTTCACAGTTATGTGATTCTATATTAGTTACATCAGCGGCTATTCGAATGGTAAAACTATTTAGTTTTTATCGGAACAGCTCCAATATAGGCTATATAAAATTATTCAGCGTCAGCTTCTGCAGCAGTTTCAACCGGTTCCATTAATTCAGTCAAAGCCAAGCCAAGTTTCTTTTCGTCTTTGTTAAGGGAAATAACTTTAACTTGTACTTCTTGACCGCGGTTCAAGTAGTCTTCAACTTTCGCATTACGTTGTTTTGTAATTTGGGAAATGTGAAGTAAACCTTGGATGTCGTCGTTAACAGCTACGAATGCACCGTAAGCTACCAAACGTACAACTTTGCCGGTGATAACATCACCAACATGGATGTTTTCTTCAGCTTCGTCCCATGGGCTCTTAGTTAAAGCTTTTAAGGACAAGGAAAGTTTGTTGCTTTCCTGATCGAAGGACTGTAATTTAACTTCGATTTCCTGACCAACAGTCAACACGTCTTCAACGCGTTTAATTTTATGCCAGGAAATATCGGAGATATGAAGTAAACCTTCGATACCGCCAATATCTACAAACGCACCGTAAGGCATGATTTTACGTACAATACCTTTGTAGTTTTCGCCTACAGTGATGTTTTTCAATGCTTCTTCCAATTTAGCTTGACGAGCTACTTCAAGTACGGCACGACGGGAAAGAACCAAACGGTTTTTCTTTTCATCGATTTCCAATACTTTAGCTTCGAACTCAGTACCTACCAAGTTGTCAAGAGATTTAACGAAGTGTACATCCCCTTGAGACAATGGAATAAAACCACGTAGGGATTTAACAGTTACAACAAGACCTGCAGGGATAGCGTCAACGCCTTTACAGATGATTGGTTCATCTTTTTCCTGTGCTTCCTGTACATACTGCCAATCTTCGTCTTTAGCCAAACGAGTAACAGATAAGTAGATAGGATTATCTTCTTTAATGTGGTTCATGATAACAGCTTTAATTTCGTCGCCTTCCTTAAGCACGTCTTTTGCAGAGGCTGGTGCCGGATAGGAAATTTCAGTGCGATTTAAAATAGCTTCTGTTTTGTAACCGAAGGAAATCCATGCACGGTCGTCTTCAACCTGTGCTACTACCCCTTGTACTACAGATCCTTTCTTTAGATCTTCTGCCCAGTCAGATTCTTTGGCTAATAATTCTTCGAATTCACTCATTGTGTCAATGACCTCCTTAATTATCCAGTCGGGTGTCGATGCACCGGCTGTGACTCCTACTGTTTGTGCATGTGTGAACCATGACAATTGTAATTCAGTAGAAGTTTCTATATGGTACGTAGGGCATCCAACGTCACGACATACCTCTGCCAGTCGAGTCGTGTTACCGCTGTTTTTCCCACCTACCACAATCATAAGGTCCACCGTTTTTGCCAGTTCCACGGCTGAGTTTTGACGCTCTTGAGTGGCTGTACAAATCGTTTTGAAAACCTTTAGATTCTTAGATTTTTTCTCTAATATGTCTATTATACTTTGAAACTTAAATTGTGAAAAGGTTGTTTGCACTACAACGCCCATATTTTCCACGAAAGGAATATTTTCAGCCTCTTCTTCAGATTCGATAACTATACCTTCGTTTCCTGCCCATAAGTTGATGCTAATCACCTCAGGATGCTTTTTTTCGCCTAAAATAACTAATTTCATGCCTGAGTCTACAACGGATTTTGCATCCTGCTGCGCTCTTGTCACATGAGGACAGGTGGCATCCACAACGTTAAGGCCTTTCTTAGAAGCTTCTTCATAAATGGCCGGTCCTACACCATGAGAGCGGATAATAACAGTCCCGCCGGGGATTTCGTTCAACGTGTTTACCGAGAATACGCCTTTATCTTCCAAACTTCCCACAACTTGTGGATTGTGAATAATAGGGCCCAGTGTATAACTTTTGTCTGTTTCTTTTGACGTTTCTTCCGCCATATTTACAGCGCGCTTTACGCCATAACAAAAGCCGCAATTCTTTGCCTTGATAATTTCCATTATCTTACCTCTTACGCTATCTATTGTACTACGTTTAAATTATCTTGAAAACAGGAATTTGTAAGTTTTACAAATTTTTTTTATATATTACCGTCAAGTTTTCGAATCAGACCTGTTTTTATTTAATTCCAAAGACAGTTACATATCAAATAACTGTCTTTGGCCTATGCCTGTAACTGATAAATGACTTTGACCTCTATTCTTAACTAACGTTTAAAGTCCGGATGAGACTGACGATAGTCGGACATGAGCTCTTCCAATCGAGCTCGAAGTTCATCATTTACACGAGCAATGGCTTCAGCAGTCGGCTTTTCTTTAGTCACTTTGATTGGTTTGCCAATTACCGCTGCCACCTGATTGCGTTTAATATCTCGAGTCCCCATAATAGCCAAAGGCACTATGTCTACACCTGTACGCAAAGCCATTGAGGCTACGCCGTCATGGAAACGGCCCAATTTGTCATTCTTTTGACGAGTACCTTCCGGGAATATGCCAAGAACTTTGTTGTCTTTCAACAAATTCATTGCATGGCGAATTGCGATTTTATCTACACCGCCGCGACGCAACGGAAATGCTCCCAGCCAAGTACAGAAGAAATTGGAAATAGGATTTTTGAACAACTCTTCCTTGGCCATAAAGTTTACGTGGCGTGGCAAGGCAAGACCGCTTACGCACGGATCATTATTACTCATGTGGTTAGGTGCTACAATAACGGGACCTTCTTTTGGAAAATTCTCCCGCCCCACAATATCTATGTTGTAAATCCACTTATATACTACATGGAAGGCACTGCGCCACAATAATTCTGAAGCTTTATTCACAAGCACACCTTCTTTTCAAAACTATGTTTTTAACTACCAAATAAATTTGAGCCTCATGTCAGCCTCATTGTTTAACTTCAAGAGTTCATATATTCTCAAAGGGTAAACAGGAGCATTTGTGCTCAATTTCAATATTTAAGCGTGAGCTTTCTGTTCAGCCTCACGAATTAATTCTAACATACGATTAACAGTTTCATCAAAAGTAAGGTTGTCGGAGTTTACTACGATAGCTTCCGGCACGCAAACTAATGGAGATTCCTTACGAGTTGTGTCCATTGTATCGCGAGCTTTTACACTTTCTTCAATCTCTTTTAGTGTAACAGGCTCTTTATCCTTTACTTCTAGCCAGCGGCGTTTGGCGCGGGCTTCTACGGACGCTGTTAAGTAAATCTTCAGTTCCGCTTTAGGAAGCACTACAGATCCGATATCACGACCGTCTAAAATGACGCCGCCTTGGGAGGCCATGACGCGTTGCTGTGCCACCAAGTATTCACGCACCAATTTGAGCGATGCCACCTGTGACACATTGGCATTTACTTCCTGTGTACGTATGAAGTCTGTTACTTCCTTATCATTTACAAAAACGCGAAAAGTATTTTCCGTTGGCTCTAAACGAAGAGTCAGATCATTTAATAATTGGGCGACCGCTTTTTCATCAGACGGATTAATCTTATTAGTTAATACGGCCCACGTTACAGCGCGGTACATGGCTCCTGTATCAATATATAAGTAGCCCAGTTTTTTAGCCACCACTTTTGAAATACTACTCTTTCCGGCTCCGGCCGGTCCATCTACAGCAACGGCAATACGTTTCGATAACGACATAGAAAATACTCCTTACTTTGATTTATGTTTACATGTTTTATTTGTAATACGTTTTACTCCACATCACCGTGCACGGCGTGCATGGCTGGCCACATAGCCCATAGAGAATGCAGCTTGTAAGTTATAACCGCCTGTGAAGGCGTCCACATCCATAACTTCGCCGGCACCGTACAACCCTTTAATAAGTTTGGATTCCATAGTGCGCGGTGTAAATTCTTTTACAGAAATGCCACCGGACGTTACGATAGCTTCCGCAATAGGGCGAAGCTTTTTAAATCGCAATGTTAAATGTTGCAATGTGCGAACCAGATTCAAACGTTCTTCTTTGCTAATCTGGTTGATGAATTTATCGCCGCTCAGGTCCGCTTCCTGAATAATAATCGGAATGAGTCGTTGTGGCAGCAAATCCTTCAGACCATTGGACAATTGCTTCTTGGAATATAACTGGAAATCTTTCTGAACGCGTAAATCCAATTGCTCCGCTGTAAGAGCCGGTTTCAAATTAATTTCCAATGTAATTGCACCGACGTTTTTCTTTTTCATGAGCTTGCCAACCGTATGGCTTAAAGATAGAACAATCGGTCCCGTAATGCCGAAATGAGTAAACATCATTTCGCCGAACTGTTTCGCTTGTACTTTATTCTTAGCGACTACAGACAATTCCACATTGCGTAAGCTTAAACCCATAACTTCCTGCACCCATTTTTCCTCAGTCTCTAAAGGTACTAAGGATGGACGCAAATCGGTAATGCTATGACCTACGGCTTTTGTCAATTCGTACCCGTCGCCGGTGGATCCGGTCAATGGATAAGACAAACCGCCGGTAGCGATAATTACGGCATCGCCATAATAGGTTTCACGAGTTGTAACAACTCCTTTAACCTGGCCATCTTCAACAATAATCTCTTTAACGGCTTCGTTCAAGTGTAATTTGCCGCCATAACTTTTGAATACGCGCATGAACATATCGCGTACTTCTAAGGCCGAATCAGACTCAGGGAAAATACGGCCGCCCCGTTCCACCTTAGTTTTTAATTTCCAGTGGTCCAAAAGCCCTAACAAGTCTCTATTATCAAATTGCTGATAGGCACTCATGAGGAACTTGCCGTTCCCCGGTGTATGGGCGATAAAATCTTCAATAGGGGCATTGTTCGTAATATTGCAACGGCCTTTGCCGGTAATCCCCATCTTCTTACCGATCATGTTCATCTTTTCAATCAACGTGACTACCGCACCTTCACGAGCTGCGATAGTTGCAGCCATAAGGCCGGCGGCTCCCGCACCTACTACTATAATTCGTCTCATGGACGGCCTCCTCGTTTACCTGCATCACCGCGACCACCGTTTCCGCTTGTGCCACGCATATCAGAACGTCGAGTGGAACTACGGCGTGCATCTGAACCGTAGCGAGAATCAGCTGTACCTCTTGTGGAGGAACTGCGGCGTGCGTCTGAACTATAACGGGAAGAAGAATTGCCTCGTGTATCAGATTCACGGCGGAAATCAGAAGCGCCTCGTGCGTCTGAACCACGACGACGGGATGCACCGGCGCTGCCCGATGTACGTCGACCTGTGCCGGTAAATGCGCCACGTCGTGCATTACGAGCTCCTTCTCGTTGTTGTTCTCTATTCTTACGGGAAATCTTGCCTACCGGTAAGTCTACAAGTCCTTTCAACTGACGAACTTCATCATCACGCAATGGACGATAAGCGCCGCGTTTAAGACCGGCCAAGGTAATTCCGCCGTAAGCAATGCGCTTCAAGTTATAAACGCTGTAATGGAAATGTTCAAACATGCGGCGTACCTGACGGTTGCGACCTTCATGAATTGTAATTTCCACAGTTGTTACATTCTGTTTGCTGTCAAAACCGAAGTCCATAATGTCCGCCGGTGCAGTCATGCCATCTTCAAGCTCAACGCCCTGACTTAAAGACTCCAAGTGCTCATCCGCTACACGGCCCTTAAGTTTTACTTCATAGGTTTTGTTAACACCTTTGGACGGATGCATTAAAGCCTGCGCCAAAGCACCGTCATTTGTTAACAAAAGAAGTCCTTCCGTATTGTAGTCCAAACGGCCAATCGGATAGATACGTTCCTTAATGTCTTTTAAA
Source organism: Veillonella sp. (assembly GCF_018364065.1). Classification (GTDB taxonomy): domain Bacteria; phylum Bacillota; class Negativicutes; order Veillonellales; family Veillonellaceae; genus Veillonella_A. Next base: position 176,266 of record NZ_JAGZMO010000001.1, on the reverse strand, counting down.
TAATCCATAACGGTTGCACGGCCTTGCGGATCTCCTACAGATGTAATACTTCCCTTCGGCTTATTAAACACGTAGTAAACCAACGCTTCCGGTTCAATGCGCTGACCGTCAATTTTAACGCGGTCAACGGCAGGGTTAATTTTTGTACCCAATTCAGTAACCAAACGGCCGTTAACAAATACTTTGCCGGCCACAATCAGTTCTTCCGCCTTACGACGGGACACATAGCCGCAGCGGCTGATATATTTTTGCAAACGTTCTGTATCCATACTTACCTCTTTTCTTCTTTAGAGACCATTTTCAAAATGGTCTTTATCTATTTACGATTAAATTTATTATTATTATTTTTAGTTATTGCGTCAATTTGCTTTATTGTTTTAATTTGCTCTTTACACAATTCATACATTTAACTTTACATGGTTTACATAAAATTAACAGAAACTGTACAATTCATATGCTGCTGAAAAAGCAAATACTCTCTATCTTTTTATTATACCGTACCTAGCTCTTCTTTTAAATTGTCAACAGACTCAATACCCACGCTTCGCAAAAATGTATCCGTTGTACCATATAATACGGGACGTCCTATTGTTTCCTTGCGGCCTAATTCCGCCACAAGATCGCGTCCTACCAGCTGCTTCAACACTTTTTCGCAGTTTACACCGCGAATTTCTTCAATTTCACTTTTCGTAACCGGCTGTTTAAACGCTACAATAGCCAATGTTTCCATAGCTGCCGGAGATAAACGATCTTCTTTTTGACGAATCTTGCTTACATAGTCGCTGCTTTCCGGCGCACTTACCAACTCGTAGCCGATGCCGCTCATTTTCAGACGAAGTCCTCGTCCTTCACTTATCAGCTGTGCCTCAAAGGAGTCGAGCGTTTCTTTCATGCTCGGTTCGTCCATTTCAAAGAGTTCGCTCAACAAGGCCAACGGTACAGGCTTTGCCGCTGAAAAGAGAACCGCTTCAATATGGCTGAGCAATTCTTTGTGCGTAGGCATTTTCTTTTCTTCCGAAAGTACGGAACGCATTGTATCTATATGTAATTCATTAATATGTTTATCTGTAGCATCTTTATCTACTATATTTATATCTATTGTATCTTTATCTACAATATTTTCATCTATAGTCTCTTTGTCCGTAATATCAATATCTGTACGATCCATATTCATTATGCTCCTACACAACTGCACTGATGAGTGTTATATCTTCTACGCCATGACCGGCGGTTTCTTCTTTATGGGCACGCAAGGAAAATACTTGCCGTTTCAACAATTCCAATACGGCTAAAAAGATTGTTACTTTTTCCGCACGCACTACCGCATTATCCATTAATAATTTAAAACTGATGGAACGTTTTGTCTTAGCCAACAATAGCAATTCGTCAATTTTATTTTCCAAACTATATTCTTCTTTTTCCACTTTGACGGTTGGTGGTTCAACTTCCTTTTCCTCACTGCGTTCGTAACAGCTGCGGAACAACTGATAAAGTTGACGAAGTTCAAAACGATAGACCGACTCTTGGCCCCACTGACTGAGTGCGTCAAGACGGCTGAAACTCTGGCTGCTCATTTCCGTCTTCTGCGTAAGTGCATCAGTGAGTTCTTTAATCTGTTTATACTCTAACAGATTGGCTACCAGTTCATCCCGCGGATCCACTTCTTCATCCGGATTAAGTGCTGCCGTGCGAGGCAATAACATGCGGGATTTTATCTGTAATAATGTGGCGGCCATTACTAAAAATTCACTGCTGTATTTAATGTCGAATGTTTGCCACAACTTTAACTGCTCCATATATTGGTTCGTAATCTCCACAATGGGGATATCATATATGTCAATCTTATGTTTTTCAATAAGACTCAACAATAGGTCCAGCGGGCCTTCAAATACGTCCAGTTTATATTCGTAAGACTGCATATATAACTCCTTTCTTAAACTGTGAATTTACCGAAAAATGTCAACTATTAATTATACCTAATATTTATGGATTCTTCCACCTTTTTGCTTGTAATTTTATAGTATTTCTGATATCGTATTGATGATAAACAGAATACTTTGTAAAAAACTTGTAAATATACTATAAAGGAGTTATATATGTTAACAGCTTCTTGGCGTAAGCCCTCTCTGCTTTATGCGGGCTTTGCTGTTCTAATCTTCGCTTTACTTTATTTTACATACGAACCCTTAGCGCTGGGATTTGATTGGGAAGACATTACACTCCTGGCACTGCCTACTATAGGCGGTCTTTTTTTATGCCAGTGGCTTTGGGGGACACACCTGTTACGCCTCGGCTTTTGGGCTCATCTCATATTAGGTATAGCGTGGGTGCTTACTTACCCGCTTCTTTATCACTGGTCCTATACCAAGCCGTTCTACTTTTATGAGTTTTACCCGGACTTCCTATTCGGTACCATGTACTTTATCGGCATTTCATCCTTACATTACATTTTAACACTTTGGTCGAAACGCCGTTACATTGTAACCACATTCATAACTTTGATTGATTGGGCCATGACAATGATTCCACTCATTCAGATCGGTTACTACATCAACACATGGCACTGTTTGACACCGGCCACTTTAATGGCCCTGTATCAGACGAATACGGAAGAAGCACTGGGCTTTTTAAAAAGCGCTGCCGGTATTCCCGGTCTTATCGGACTTGGGTTCCTGCTCTTCTTCCTGTACATTTTCTTCTTCTGGTGCAATTGGCACATGTATAAGATTACTTTCAAACGGAAACATTTCAAGGAGAATAAAACACTTCGTTTCCGAATTCGCGAAGGTCTTCTCTATACAGGCTGCCTGGCCATTTTAGTATACTTGCCTACGTGGGGATTTTTCCATACAGATATGGTAAAAAACTGGATGGATGTAGCTACATACATGCGAGAACTGCAGCAATATTCGATTCATCACAAAGATGTGTATAACAATTTGAAGTTATCTACGCAGGAAACTGCCGCTACAGGTGCACCGGGTACGATTATCGTAGTTATCGGTGAATCGGCCTCTCGTAATTACATGAAGGTGTATAATCCTAACTTCGAATATAATGATACGCCATGGCAAAGTGAAATGGCGACCACTAATCCGGACTTCATTTTCTTTAGAAATGCGTACTCATCGTATGTGCAGACTGTACCGACTCTTGAACGGGCATTAACTGAACGAAATCAATATGATGACAAACCATTCATGGACTCCGCCACTATTATTGACGTAGCTAAGAAGGCGGGCTATTACACTAGCTGGTTTAGTAACCAGGGCGTGTACGGCGAGTATGATACGGCGATTTCCCTAGTTGCGAAAACGGCAGATCGTCCACTCTGGGCTCACGAAGCCTATATGTTCTCAGACAAATATGACGGCGTAGTACTTTCCTTGCTACCTCACGCCGATCCTACTAAAAATAACTTTATCGTTATTCACATTATGGGCAGTCATATTTACTATAATGACCGCTATCCACATGAGTTTAGTCAGTGGAAAATCGGCAATGTGCCTCAAGGCAAAGAAGCCTATGCAAACAGCCAGCTCTATACGGACTGGGTATTGCAGCAAATCTTCACCTATGCTAAAGAACATCTCAACTTACAGGCTATGCTTTACTTCTCCGATCATGGAGAAAGCTTAAAACTGTCTCATAACCCTGATATCTTCGACTTCGACATGGCACGCATTCCTCTTTGGGTGTATGTATCCCCAACATATCAGGAAGCGTACCCAACAACCGTGGAAACCATGCGTGAACACGAATATCAGTACTTTACCAATGATTTACTCTATGATATGGTATCCGGTCTCTTACAGGCTCCATCCAATCATTACGATCCGAGCCGAGATTTTACCAATCCGGACTACCGCTTCAACAAATCAAACCTTACAACCTTGTTGGGACAACAAAAACTTTCCAATGATCCGGAAGCAGTTGATCCATAAATAAAAAAGGCTATGCAAGAGCTCTCTAAGAGTTTCCTGCATAGCCTTTTTAAGTTATTAGTACATTTATTCTATCCTATTGTCATACGACATGATGTTACGTTTTTATAGTGCTGAAAAACAAAAATAGACTGAACATCATGTTCAGTCTAAATGGTGCCGAGGACCGGAATCGAACCGGTACGGTTATTTCTAACCGACGGATTTTAAGTCCGTTGCGTCTGCCTGTTCCGCCACCCCGGCATGGGTGGAAAAATATGGAGGCGGCACCCAGAATCGAACTGGGGAATAAAGGTTTTGCAGACCTCTGCCTTACCGCTTGGCTATGCCGCCAAATAATGGAGCGGAAAACGAGATTCGAACTCGCGACCCCCGCCTTGGCAAGGCGGTGCTCTACCACTGAGCTATTTCCGCATACATGGTGCCCCAGGGCAGAATCGAACTGCCGACACAAGGATTTTCAGTCCTTTGCTCTACCGACTGAGCTACCGGGGCAAACGTGGCGACCCCGATCAGATTTGAACTGACGATCTTCGCCGTGACAGGGCGACATGTTAACCGCTACACCACGGGGCCGTTTACGTTACTTTGTTATTATATGTTTTTAGCAGTTAATTGTCAAGTCCTCTTTTTTGAAAGTTTATAATTAATTTTAAATACTTATTCAAAATTAATCCGACATACTGCAACATGAATAATAACTAGTTGCCTATTTGACGCAATTCTCAGTGCATTACTAAGTTCCGTCATCTGACAACTAGTTTATTATAATGCATATTTTACTTTTTTACAAGCCCTTTTTTTATTTTTTACATTTTTATTTTTTTTGATGTAAAAGCTTGTAAATATATAGGCATAACACAAGGATTTGTAAGAACTCTTTCAATAAATTTATATTGTTTTACATTCTTTACAAGACATATTACACGGCTTTATCCATAAGTTTTAGAAGAAATGGATTATGGGCCATCTCCTCCCCTATGGTAGTGTCTTCCGCATGGCCCGGATGAACGATTAAATTCTTGTCCCAGGTCATGAGTCGGCGCAATGTATTATCCAGTTCCTCCTGATTGCCATTGTAATTAGTCACGGCACCTACAGAGTTTTTTAACAGTGTGTCGCCTGTGAAAAGGTGCTGCCCCCACTGATACATAACTCCGCCTTTGCTATGTCCCGGCATTTCAAAGACTTGTAAATGAAAAGGTCCTATATTCAGAGGCCCTTCTGTAATAGGCTCAATCGGCGAATTACAGAGCTTTTTATATGCAGACGGCATGCGCCGTTTTAGTTGAAGCAGCTCTCTGTCACCTTCGTGCATATATACAGGCACATCAAATGCTGCCTTTACACCGTCAACGGCACAAATGTGATCACAATGTCCATGAGTCAGCAAAATAGCCAACAGCGTGCGGTCCCCTATCATTTCAAGGACCCTATGGGCATGAAATCCCGGGTCGATGACCAGGGCCTTATTATCCTCCGCCAATACATAGCAATTCGCTTTGTAGAGGCCCAGAGGTTGTTTAATGATTTCCATAAGATAACCTCGCAATACTGTTGGCAATACTAACCTGCAATGAGATTTAAACCTACAATGAGACTGAAACCTGCAATGAGTCTTAAATGCTACAATGGGATTTAAAAGTGGCGATGAGATTGTACGGGACGCATGATTTTATAGCTCTTCTTACGTCGTTTTACAAAGTATCCCTGCCAGAAGTCAGGATGCAATAATACAAGGAGCGTAAATAATTCTAAACGGCCCAGCAACATATCGACTAAGCAAACAATCTTGGCGAATGGATGAAGCACCGCAAAGGAGCCGGATGGTCCTAAGGTACCGAACCCTAATCCTACGTTCCCCAATATACCGGCCACACATTGAATGGACTCTCCGAACGGAATGCCTGTAGCGGAGATGCAAAGGGCTGAAATGGCAAAAATGGTTAAGTATAAAAAGAAAAATTCCTGTGCCAACTGAACCCATTTATTAGGCATCGGTTTACCATTAATTGTAATGGATTGTACCAAGTCCGGATGAATGGCTTTACGCAAATAAATAAGACTGCTCTTTATGAGAATAATAAAACGGATAATTTTGATGCCCCCTGTAGTAGATCCGCTACATCCGCCAAAGAAAGTGGATGTAAACAGCATCATTTGTCCCAAAGGAGGCCATTGATCGTAGTTCCCGAAAGACAGGCCTGAACCGGTCTGCATGGATACGAGCATGAAGGACCCCATGTTGATGGATTCCCACACGGATAATTTACTTTGGAACGTTAAGGACAAGACTACAAAGGTTGCACCAATCGCTAAAATCATAAGATACATGCGATACTCAAAATCTTCCCAGAGGGATTTAAACCCCTGTTGGAACACATTGTAGTACACCGCAAAGTTACCGCCTGCCAAGATCATAAAGGTAATAAGAATAAAGCGAATATAGCCGTTATTGGCATAGATTTCAGCTACGCCCGTATTAGGCGTATAACCGCCTGTAGCGATGATGGAAAATGTCATATTTACCGCATCGAAAAGACTCATGCCGGCCAATAATAAAGCCACAAAGCAAATGGCGGAAAAGATTAAGTAAATTTTCCACAGTTTTAACGCCACAGACTGAATGCGAGGCATAACGATGCCTGGACGCGGTACGGACGCTTCCGCATTAAACAGATGGGCCGAATCGGCACCTAAGTTTTTCAGGAAGGCCAAAACGAGTACGATGATACCCATGCCGCCCAACCAGTTCGTCAAGCTGCGCCAAAGCACATAAGCCTGCGGTATATCATCTATATCCGGGATTACACTGGCCCCTGTAGCGGTTATACCCGATACCGACTCAAAGAGAGCGTCGATAAAGTTTGGTAAAATGCCGCCAAAGTAAAATGGCAAGGCTGCAAATAAGGATACTAATATCCAGGTGGAACCTACGGTCAAAAAGCCGTCACGCAAACTATAGGACCGGCTGTTTTCGCCATAGTAGTACAAAAGACCGCCTACAGAGGCAGCCGCTATTGTACTGATAAGAAAAGATATGAAAATGTCTTCAAAAATAATTCCGTAAAAGAAAGGTACCAGCATTGTTAATGATACGATTAACATAAGCTGACCCACCAGTCGCATAACAATTTGAATACGCATACGGCACCTCTTAACGTGGCGGTTGCAAATAAGTGAGCAACTTATTTACATAATCAGGCAATGTGAAAAATATAATATGATCCTGCGCTTCCAGTACGGTATTACCGGTAGGCACAATAGTAGCTCCGTTTCGCACAATGGCGCCAATTAAGGCTTTGCCGGGAAGGCGCAAATCTTTTAATGCACAGTTAACCAGTGGCGATACTTCGCTCAATTCCACTTCCACCGCTTCCGCCTTGGAACCTTCGAAGGTGGAAATGTTGAGCACATTTTCGCCGCGTCGAACCATACGCAAAATTTCTCCGGACGTTAACAGACGAGGAGAAAATACTATATCAATACCGACCTGTTCCATAAGGACAATGTATTCCGGACGACCTACGCGCACAATGGTTTTCGGTACGCCCAAATGCTTCGCCAACAAAGCTACCAGTAAATTCAGTTTATCATCATTTGTAAGGCAGATAATGGCATCACTGTCAGAGATTTCTTCCGCTTCCAGCAAGTCCATATTCGTGCCGTCACCATTGATAACCATGGTGTTATTTACCTGATTGGCCAAGTATTCACAACGCTGCAAATCTTTTTCAATCACTTTAACGATAAAACCGGCCCGTTCCAGAAGAATAGCCAGATTACAGCCGATAAGGCCTGCCCCTACGAGGACTACCCGTTTAGTTCTAAGGCCCATATTCTCTTCGTGGAATTCCTGTGTTACTTCCTCCATACTGTCTTTGGATCCCAGTATGAACACTTTATCGTAAGCGAGCAATTGACTTTCACCGTGAGGAATAATCATTTCCCCGTTTCGCAGTATACCTACAATCAGTACACCGGCCGGGAATCGGATATCACGCAATTTCTTACCTACATACTGCACGTCTTCACTTACTTTAAACTCCATAAGACGCACGGCACCGCTGGCAAAGTCTTCCACGTCCAGGGCCGCCGGAGTTTGCAGAATCTGAACCAATTCCTGTGCCGTAACCAACTCGGGATTAATAAATAAATCCACACCCAGCCGCTCCTGTACCTCACTGTTGCCGTCGCGCAAGTATTCATTATCGCGCACGCGGGCAATGGTACGGGGAACGCCTGCAATTTTAGCTACTGAACAGGCTAACATATTCACTTCATCCGAATCTGTAACGGCAATCAGCATGCCCACATCGTCCATGCCGATTTCCTGCAACAGGCGCAAGCTTGTACCATTCCCCTGTACAATACTTACGTCAAGACTGTTTTCCAGATTGCGAATTCTCTCTGCTGATTTTTCAATAATATAAACATCATGTTCATCTTGAACCAGTCGCTGTGCTACCGAATAGCCCACCTTACCGGCTCCAACAACAATAATCTTCATAATATGATACTATACGTCCGCCTCGTCATTTTCAGGCGCTACATATTCCTTTCCCTTATCTGTCAAAAGTGTCCAGCCATCTTCCTGGATGACCTTTCCTTCTTTCATCAAATGGCCTACGGCACGTTTAAACGCGGCTTTGCTGAAGCCGAATTTATCTTTAATAATTTCAGACGACGTTTTATCACTGTAAGGCATGCGGCCGTTACGCTGTTGCAAGTACTGCATGAGCACCTTGCCGTCTTCCGTGATGGCCGTTTCTTTTACAGGGCGCATCGATACATTGATACGACCGTCTTCACGTTTAAAGGTAACACGGGCATTAACCATGTCGCCCACTTTTAAATGTTCTGTCATTTCACTGCGATGAAGGAACGCAATCCATCGTTCCGGCGTGATGAAGAAGGCACCGTCTGCCGTGTAGTTATAAATAGCACCACGTACCATCTGGCCCACTACAGCTTCTGTAGCCGGTTTAGAGGCCCGTCGCATAGCGTCATCCACATCCATTGATACGGCCAAACGACCGGATTTATCCGTATAGAGGCGAACCCAAACCTTTTCGCCCAGCTGAGGACGGCCGCGCATTTCAGCATGGGGCATGAAAATACCGCGTTCAGTTCCCACTTCTACGAAGACGCCGAATTTAGTAACGTTTACAACTTCCACATAACCGATCTGCCCTTCTTTAATAGCAGGCAAACGCATACTGGCGGTTAAACGGCCTTTCGGGTCTTTATAAAGGAATACAGGAACTTCGTCACCGATTTTCACCGGCTCGGTCTGCTGGTCCTTATGCAGTAAAATATCATCATTCGTATTACCTGTACCACCGTCCAGGAAAGAGCCTTGCTCGCTTTGGCGCAGCACTTTCAAGGTGGCCAGGGTATTTTCCATTAATTCTGTAGCCATATTATTTCCCTACAAATTCTACGCGCGGTGCATCGTTCCACAACTGTTCCAAGCCGTAAAATGCGCGTGTTTCATTACCGCCGAACACGTGGCAGATAACGTCGCCGAAATCAAGAAGGATCCATTCCCCTTCATGATAACCTTCGCGATGAAGAACAGGACGGCTTAATTCAGCGCCTTTATCTTCGATTTCATCGGCAATACTCTGTGCCTGTTTAATATTAGTGGCACTGATAAGAACAAAATAATCTGCAATGGAGGATACACTTTCCAAATCCATAATTACAATGTCACTGCCCTTTTTGTCGAATCCCGCCTGGCCTAATTCCAGTGCGAATTCTTTAATTGTTACTTTTTCTTCCATTAGAACTCCTTGTTTCATTTGAAAATAATTTAGCCTTCTTTAGCCTGGTTTGTCGAATCGGCCGGAGCCGGTGTTCCGTCTGCCGGCGCATTGCCCATTGTGATGCCTACGAGCTGTTGTGCTTCCGTAGGATCATAGGTCCAATAGATTTGACCACCGATAGTTTCCTTTGTCCCCGGCAAAATATAGTAGTGAATCTGAGAAGTTGGCAAGTTGCCCATATCCATAACGAGGCGCAACATATCAGTCGTAGATATGTTACTGTCAAAGGAACTCCACAATCTCCACGTTTCCCACATGCGGGTTAAAGCAAATTTGTTTTCCTGCATGGAAATCATTTCCTTAATCAGACGTTCCTGACGCTGCGTACGACTAAATGCGTTGGAATCTTCATCCACAAATCGCACATACTGGTACGCCTTATCGGAGTCCAATGTTTGGAAACCGCGGGCCAAATTTACATCCGCCGTATTGGTTGTACTGTCGATGTGAACCATTTCTTTTTCTACATACATGTCCGGTACACCCATTACATCAATACTCTTTTTAAAAGCCGCCTCATCCACAACTACATAATATGGAATCGGAATATGGAAAATATCCTCCACCACAGCTTTTGTAAGTTCGATGCCGCCTGTACTGTAAATCGTATTCAGCATGGCTGTCGATTTTTTATCGCGGCTGTCGATTTTCGTATTGGACGGAATGCCGATAATATCTATATTTTTCTGCTGTTTATTAATTGACATTAAAAAGGTGGCATCACCTTGTGCCGGATTGGAACTGTCACGACCGATAACCAATACATAAATCGGTTTGTCCAGTGATTTTTGTTCCAACGGGATGGTAATCCCTTTCGGCTTATCCGCTGTTGTTGTTTCCACCGGCGCAGCCACATTCGAACTGTTGGCGCCCCCGGTTGTAAAATACTCATAGCCTTTCATGATGCCATAACTGATACCGCCGATTAAGAGGCAAAGAATCAGCAAGGCCAAGAATACACGCCCCCAGCGAATGGAACCTTTTTTCTTTTTGCGACGCTTACGCGGCTTTTTCTTCAGTTCTTCCATAACTCATCCTATGCCTTATGAATCTGACGTAGTATATCGTTGCGCCCTAAAATCGTTTTAAAATAAATGGAAAGACCTTGATCCAGCAAATGTCCAATCGTTGAATCATAGCCGGCTAACACTGCTTTATCCAAATCTTCGAAGGCTATTTGACGAAGCTTGTCTACGCCCGGAAAATTACGGGTTTCTTCAATATAATCGGCTACGAAAATAATTTTATCCATCACAGTCATGCCAATGCGGCCTGTTGTGTGATAACGAATGGCATCTAAAATGTTCACATCTTCCACACCATATATATTGCGACTTAATATGGCACCTACTACACCGTGAAGCAATGCGCCATTATTGAACATATCTAAATCTACATTCACTTGCGCTTCTTTTACAATCTCCTGCATATGGCTGAGGGGCAATTCCTTGCCGCAATCGTGCAACAGCCCTGCTAAATATGCCTTGCTTGGACTTACATTGTAAATCTCCGCCAGTGATTGAGCCGCCTTGGCCACACCCAGCGTATGGGCGAACCGTTTCGGCGTCAACTGACCTTCTAACTGATCAATTAGTTGTTCATACATAATGTTAATAACTTCCTTACTTCCTAATAATTGTAGTTTTATTTTTTATAAATGTTGTGTTCCTGAATGTATTTCACTACCGCCTGCGGCACCATATAGCGTATGGTACGGCCCTCCCGAAGACGGGCTCTCAAGTCCGTGGCGGAAAGTTTCATAGTCGGCACGATGAGCCGATGAATACGACGTTTTCCCAATTCACCGAAATGTTCGATTATATTGTCTATCCCCTCTGAACCGTCCGGACGAATAGCACCGATAAAATGGCACAAAGGTAAAAGTTCATCAATATATTTCCAATTGGGTAAATCTTGAATCGTGTCAGTGCCGGCAATAAAATAATAGGTTTTATCTTCACCATACACAGTGTGGAAATATTTAACCGTGTCAATCGTATAGGAAGGACCTTCACGTTTAAACTCCACATCGGAAATCGTAAATCGGGGATTGTCACTTACTGCTGCAGCGGTCATCTCATACCGATATACGGCATCGATTACGTCGCTATCCTTGTGCGGCGGATGATAGGATGGCACAAAAATCACCTGTTCCAGTTCATACGCTTCCAAAGCCAGCTCGGCAATCATTAAATGTCCTATATGTATGGGATTGAATGTTCCGCCAAAAATTCCGATATTCCCCGTTTTATTCATAGCTTCATCACAATCCTGACTCCTAACATTCCCAGTACAGAAAGTAGTATAAAAAGTAACAAGGCCCAACCGTAGGAGCGCCATTCAAAGCTGCCCTTCGGCGATTGCATGTACCGGAGATATGACCTTACATACTGTAACCATTGTCTCATTTTCGAATTTGACCGTCACCGAACACATAATATTTGTAAGAAGTTAATACATCGAGACCCATTGGTCCGCGTGCATGTAGTTTCTGTGTACTAATGCCGATTTCCGCGCCGAAACCGAATTCGAAACCGTCCGTAAAACGAGTGGAAACATTCACATATACAGTAGATGCGTCCACCATATCCATAAAGCGTCGTGCCGTTTCCTTATTTTCCGTAACAATTGCTTCCGAGTGCTTAGTACCATACGTATTAATATGTTCGATAGCTGCATCAACAGAAGGTACGACTTTAACATTCATAATTAAGTCGTTATATTCAGTTGACCACGCCGTATCATCAGCTTCTTTAGCAGCCTGAATTAATTCAAGTGTACGGGCATCTCCAAATAATGTAACGCCCTGTTCATGTAAAGCTTCCGCAATCTGAGGTAAATACTTGGCTGCCGCCTCTTCATGAATGAGGAGCGTTTCCGCCGAGTTACATACAGAAGGACGCTGTACTTTTGCATTAATAATAATTGGGATAGCTTTATTAATATCGCAATCTTTATCTACATAGACATGAACAACACCGCTGCCTGTTTCAATAACAGGAATACGACTTTCCTCTACAATACGGCGAATTAATCCGGCGCCGCCACGTGGAATGACCACATCAATATACTTACGTTGATTTAATAAGTCGGACACGGCTTCGCGGTCCAATACTTCCACTAATTGAACGGCATCGGCAGGTAAACCGGCTTTTTCAACCACATCGCGAATAAGACCTACCAAACACTGATTTGTATGGAAGGCTTCTTTACCGCCACGAAGGATAACTGCATTCCCCGATTTAAGGCAAAGAGCAGCCGCGTCGACAGTTACATTCGGACGCGCTTCGTAGAGCATGGCCACTACGCCGAGAGGTACGGTAATCTTACGAATATCAAGGCCGTTCGGACGTACGCGGCGATTTAACTCAATCCCTACAGGATTTGGTAAATCGATAAGCTGCGTAACGCCTTTTGCCATCTGTTCAATGCGTTCTTTTGTAAGGCGAAGACGGTCATACATGATTTGAGGCAAATTGTAAGTGCCCGCCATAGACATGTCTTTGTCATTGGCCGCCATAATTTCATCACTGTGTGCTACCAATACATCGGCTATAGCCTGTAACACTTCATTCTTTTTATCACCGGATGCCACTTGAAGCTGAAACGACGCCTGACGAGCCTTGGCACCCATTGTTTCGAATATTGCTTTATAGTTACCCATAAAGACCTCCTAATGAAGAACAACTAAATTATCGCGATGAATTACTTCATCATGGGCAACGGCAATTTTCAGGATTTCTGCAATATCACCGGAGTTATGACCTTTAATAAGTTCCAAATCTTCCGATGAGAAGTTGACGAAACCACGTGCAATTTCCTGATCATTGAAGTAAATGCTGATTGTTTCCCCTTCGGAGAATTCACCATGTACCGCTTTAATACCCACGGCCAACAAACTGGACCCTTTCGATAAAATAGCTTTGGCACAGCCTTCATCGACAGTGACTGAGCCTTTTAAACGTGAACCGAATGCCATCCAGCGCTTCTTCATATGTGGTGTACCTTCATGAGCCACGAACAAAGTGCCTCGCAGTTCACCATCAAGAACAGCGCGAATCGAATCGGCGTGTTCACCGGAACTGATTACCATATCAACACCGGAGTTAACCGCAATATGAGCGGCCTGAATCTTAGTATACATACCGCCTGTACCGCGATTGGACCCGGCACCGCCGGAAATTTCGTAAATATGTGGTGTAATTGTTTCCACTGTATGAATCAATTTTGCATTTGGATCGGATTGCGGATTGGCTGTATATAGGCCTTCAATATCAGATAAGATAATGAGCAGATCCGCTTCCACAATACTGGCCACCGTGGCGGACAATGTGTCATTGTCGCCGATTTTAAACTCTTCAATGGCTACTACGTCGTTTTCGTTAATAATAGGTACAACACCTAATTTAAGAAGAGCGAACAACGTATTGCGCAGGTTTACATAGCGACCGCGATGACTGCTGTCTTCCTTGGTCAACAAAATTTGACCCACTGTATGTCCGTATTCGCGGAAAAACTTTTCATACATGTGAAGCAAAATCCCCTGGCCTACAGAAGCACAAGCCTGGCGCGTTGTAATATCTTTGGGTCGTTCTTTCAAACCTAGCGGCACTAGTCCCGCTGCGGCCGCACCGGAGGAAACGAAAATCATTTCTTTCCCTTGGTTCATCAAATCCGCAATCTGCTTAACAATAAGCTCGATGCGGTTTAAATTTAAACGGCCGTTTTCATAGGTCAATGTACTGGTCCCTACTTTTACAACAATACGCTTTGCATTTTTTATGCGTTGACGCAAGGATTCATCACTTACGTGTCCCTGCTGAATATTCGTGCTTTCCATAGGCTCTCTCCTTCAGGATTTGCTGCGTTGTTCTCAAATTACAATATTAGTCAGGTAATACAATTTTAGGTTCTTTTTTAGCCTTATACAGTACGCCGTTATGTCCAATAATCTGAACTAATTCGGCGCCCAGCATGTCAGCCAATTCTTCAAAAGTCGCTTCAACATCTACAGGAGAGTTGTTGAGTACTTTTATTTTGATAAGTTCTCGGGCTGTAATGGCCGCTCTGGCGCTGTCAATGACAGCATCTTCCAAGCCGTTTTTACCGATCATAACAACCGGGTCCATCGTAGCAGCTAAAGAACGCAAGTATCGTTTCTGTTTTCCTTTCATGCTATCTCCTATTATAAATCATGGAATGTAAAGCGCTGATCGCCGATAACAACTTCATCGCCGTCTTTAATTCCACGTTCTTTCAATTTTCTATCTAAATCCATATAGCGCCAGATTTTCTGGAAGCGGCGAAGAGCCTGTTCATCTTCCAAGTTCGTCATGGCCACCAATTTTTCAATACGGCTGCCTGTAATAATAAAGGACGCGTCATCACCGCGGGTAATAACAAAGTCTGTATCAGGTTTAGCCACATATTCTACTGTTTCGTCAATGGCTTCCGGTTCAGGTACAAAGTTTTCTACATAGTACCATGCGCGATTAATCAAAGCGTCCAACCCTTCGCCGGTTAAAGCGTTAACCGCAAATACTTCATAGCCTTTTTCTTTAAAGTAATCACTTACTTTAGTGATTACAGCCGGATCTTCCACTAAGTCTGTTTTGTTAAGTGCGACCAACTGAGGCTTCTTGCTTAATTTTTCACTGTATTTTTTCAGTTCTTCATTAATCTTGTAGAAGTCTTCGATTGGATCGCGACCTTCCATGCCGGATACGTCCAATACGTGGATAAGAATATTACTGCGTTCCACGTGACGAAGGAATGCATGGCCTAAACCGACCCCTTCGCTGGCACCTTCAATAAGGCCCGGAATATCGGCCATAACAAAGCTGTGGCCTTCACCTACGGAAACTACACCCAATACAGGTGTTAAGGTGGTGAAATGATAAGCCGCCACATCCGGTTTTGCGGAAGACACTTTGCGGATAATACTGGATTTACCCACACTTGGATAGCCCAGTAAACCTACATCGGCCAACACTTTTAATTCCAATTGAAGCCACCGTTCTTCACCCGGTTCGCCTTTTTCCGCAAATGTAGGGGCACGATTGGCACTGGAATGGAAGTGCGCATTACCGCGGCCGCCACGACCGCCTTTAGCCACCATATATGTTTGACCGTCTTCAACGAGATCCGCCATAATTTTACCGCTTTCCTCATCTTTTACAGTCGTTCCCAACGGTACAGGAATAATTAAATCATCTGCGCCGCGGCCATATTTATTACTGCTCTGCCCGCCTTCGCCGGCCGGGCCTTTAAATTGCCGTTTATATCTGAAATCAACGAGAGTATTGATATTTCTATCTGCTTTTAAAATGATGTCTGCTCCTTTACCGCCGTCGCCACCGTTGGGGCCGCCGTTTGGAACATATTTTTCACGTCTAAAGCTACTCATTCCGTTGCCACCGTCACCGGCTTTTACAAAAATCCTTGCTCGATCGATAAACATAGTTTTCATCCTTTACTGATAGTAATAGGGGCGGTAACTAAAATAGATTACCGCCTCAACATTATTTTGACTGTAAAAATTGCACTGCCCGGTTCAATTGAGCATCATTGCCCGCCTGAATATCGGCGTCAGTCAATTCAACCTCCACATCAGGTTTAATCCCGATGCCGTCAATCACACGGTCGTTAGGCGTATGATATTTCGCAATTGTAATTTTAATACCTTCATCATTCAATATATTTAGTACAGACTGTACGGTACCTTTACCGTAGCTGTTAGTCCCCATAATAGTACCAACTTTTTCATCCTGTACTGCGCCGGCTATAATTTCCGACGCACTGGCGGACCCCTTGTTGATGAGAACCACCATAGGTAAATTCTTACCTAATCCTTCGGAATCATAGGATTCCACATGGCCGAATCTGTCCTGAATCGTTACAATCGGTCCTTTCGGTAACACATAATCACCGATATCCTGTGCAGTTGTAACTAAACCGCCCGGATTGTCGCGAAGGTCCAGAATCAATTTCGTCATGCCCTGTTTTGATAACTCTTCATAAATTCGTGCGAAATCATCGCCTGTTTTTTCAGCAAACTGACTTACGCGAATATATCCGATATTACCGTCAATCATACGACCTTTAACTGTAGGCAACGTAATTTGCTCACGTGTAATCGTATAATCTTTTACTTCATTGTTTCGTAAAATAGACAATACAACTTGCGTGCCCGCTTCACCGCGAATGCTCTTAGACGCTTCTTCCAAAGTGAGCGATTTCGCATCTACACCGTCAATGCCGACGATAATGTCGCCGGAACGGATGCCTGCTTTGGCTGCCGGCTGATCTTCCACCGCCGTAGCCACTTCAAGGCCGTTCTTACCGAAGCCGAGTACAATACCTACACCGCTGTAAGTACCGCTCGTGTGCTGCATTAAGTTGTCGAATGACTTTTGATCCAAATACTGGCTGTGCGGATCGCCTAATGATTCGACCATACCGCTCAACGCCCCATTAAATAGATCTTCTTTCGATACAGGATTCATAAAGAAGTGAGAACTTACATAGTATGTAGCCATGAAACGGTATATGGCGGTTGGAGAACCGCTCATATACCAGAATGCGAGCCACATAAAGATAAATCCTGCAACGATAAACTTCAAGACAAACAATACAGCTGTCCGAAATTTAGATACACCGGAATTATTTTTATACTCCATCATCTTATAAATACCCTTGAGGATCTACAGGGTCACCATTGATACGTACTTCAAAGTGAACATGAGGTCCCGTAGAATTACCTGTACTTCCTGCGTAAGCAATAACTGTACCTTTCGATACAGTCTGACCTTCCGAAACGGCAAGGTCGGAATTGTGACCATATAAAGTAGACATGCCGTTACCGTGGTCGATAACTACTGCATATCCATAGCCGTCCATCCAGCCGGAGTAAACGACTACGCCGCCGTCCGCTGCATGTACCGGAGTACCTTCATCGACCCCGATATCAATACCGGAGTGTAAAATTTGACGGCCGAAGATCGGATGGTTACGCCAACCGAAATCAGAAGTAATGACGCCGTTAACAGGCCAGGATAACTGTCCTGTACCTTGTACCCAGCCGCCACCACCGCCGCCTCCGCCACTGCTGCCGGCTTGTGCCGCTGCAGCTGCTGCGGCCGCACGTTCAGCTTGACGTTGCTGCAATAATGCACGGATTGCATTGGATGAAGCCTGTAAGTCAGCTTCCATCTGCTCTGCAGTTGCTTTATCGCTTTGTGCTTTATTTAAAATTGCTGTTTGTTCATCTTTCTTCTGTTGAATAACAGCTTGTGCTTCTTTAGCCTTATTTTCAAGTTCTACAACCTTAGCTCGGTCCTGCTCAAGAATAGACTTGCGAGTGGAAATTTCTTCACGCTCTGTTTTAATGCTGTTGATTAATTTAATATCAGCATCAATAATACGGCGCAACATTTCTACGCGATTGGCGAAATCACTGAAGTCTTTGGCACCTACCACTACGTCCAGGTAGCTTAGGCGGCCATTGATATAAATATCGCGTACGCGCTTGTTGAATACAGCTTCACGTTTACTCAAACGAGCCTGTGCTTCAGCCAGTAATTTCTCGTTTTTAGCAATTTCCTGCTCTACCGCAACACGTTGTTTCTGGTAGTTTTGCAAGTTTTCTGTCGCCTGATCCAATTCAATCTGAATTTGATGCAATTGAGCAGATACATTGGTGATGGTCGCTTCCGCATTCGCTTTCTGCGCACTGGCATCATTCATCTGCTGTTGCATCGTGTCGAGCTGGTTTGTCAGATCTTCATCTTCCGCACCGGAATAGCTGAGAGGCACCGATACGAATACAGTAGTACTTAAAAGAACGGCCATTATGCGAAGTTTTAAATTATTCTTTGCCATAAACACCCTTCTTTTCTTATACTTTCATATATTGTTTCAAGGAGATAGTTGACCCGATGGCCCCTACTACGATACCTACACCGAATAACATAGCCGCCAAATTATAGAAGAACGGCACCATAGGTACTAAAGGTAAGAAGGCTAAGGAGTTTTCCACTTCGATAAGGATGAAGTGATAGAATTCCCAAACACAGGCTGTCGCAATGGCAGCACCGATGAAGCCCAACAACATACCTTCAATGAGGAATGGCCAACGAATAAACCAGTTCGTTGCCCCTACATATTTCATAATACCGATTTCTTTACGACGTGCGAACACGGTGAGTCGAATGGTATTGGAAATAATAAACAGTGTAGCGCCGGCCAAGAAGGCAATCAACGCAATACCGCCGATACGGATAACTTCCGTCAACTTGAAAATCTGTTCAATAACGTCTTGACCGTAATGAGCGCTTTCAACTTCCGGATAGGTAGTTACAAGCTTGGCGGCCTGTTTAACTTCTTCCGGATTTTCAAAGGTGATTACGAAGGAGGATGGCAATGGATTGTTACCGTCCAGAGCGGCAACGAGGCCCTGCTGTTCTCCCAAGTGTTCCTTAAAGCGCTTCATTGCTTCGTCTTTAGACACATATTCTATACTTTTTACCTTCGGCATTTCTTTTAAGCGAGTTTGTACAGAGTTAATCTGATTTTGGTTTAAACCGTCTTTCAGATATACGCTGATTTCAACCTGGCTTTCCAAGTTGGATGCCAAGTTGTTCAAGTTAACTACGCCGCTTGTAAATACGCCGAGGATAAACAGGGATAATGCTACAGTTGAAATGGACGCCAAGGTCATGAGACCGTTGCGGCTCATAGATTTTAATGCTTCCTTGACAAAATATCGAAAGGTTCTAAGCTTCATTAAATTCGGCACCTCGCAATCTATCACTTACTACGCGACCTGCCTCTAATGCAATGACACGCTTATTCAAATATTTTACCACTTGCATATCATGAGTAACCATAACGATAGTTGTACCGGAGTTGTTGATGCGTTTAAACAATTCAACAATATCCTTACTTGTATTAGGATCCAGGTTACCGGTTGGTTCGTCGGCGATTAAAACGAGTGGTTTATTAACGATGGCGCGCGCAATCGCTACACGCTGCTGTTCCCCGCCGCTCAAGTCCTGTGGCAGGTCATCCGCTTTATGAGATAAGCCTACCAAATCCAATACATGTTCTACTTTTTCTTTAATTCGATTAGGTTTTTCTTCGATAACTTCCAAAGCGAACGCAATGTTTTCAAACACTGTTTTGCTTGGCAAGAGTCTGAAATCCTGGAACACGATACCCAGACGACGACGCAAATATGGAATCTTACGTTTCTTTAAACGCGTCACGTCCATGTCATTTACAATTACTGTGCCTGATTCAGGGACTACTTCGTGTGATAAAAGTTTGATGAAGGTCGACTTGCCGGCGCCACTAGGGCCGCAAATCAACACAAATTCACCTTTTTCAATATGTACATTTACATCATCCAAAGCCAATGAACCATTGTCATACACTTTGTTGACATGATTAAATTCTATCATTGATAATGTCCTTTTCTAGTTCAGTCTTGTTATAAGACTCTCAATAAGTATTTCCCCGTTTGGCAAATATTATTTACGAGCCATGGCTTTCTTAGCAGCTTCTACAATGTGTTCTGCTGTAAGACCGTATTTAGCCATTAATTCTTTTGGTGTGCCCGATTCGCCGAAGCTGTCTTGTACACCTACGCGGATAACAGGTACCGGTTTGTTTTCTGTAACCACTTCAGCTACAGCAGCACCTAAACCGCCCATAATGTTATGTTCTTCTGCAGTTACGATAGCGCCTGTTTCTTCAGCCGCTTTAATGATAGCGTCCGCATCGATAGGTTTAATGGATGCCATGTTGATAACACGAGCATTTACGCCTTCTTCTTTCAATGCTTTCGTTGCATCAACTGCAGGGCCAACCAATGCGCCACAAGCAATAATGGAAACATCGTTGCCGCTTACGAGCTCAGTGGATTTGCCAGGTGTGAATGTATAACCTTCAGGAGATACATCGGCTACGCCGGCACGACCTAAGCGAACATATACAGGACCGTTATATTCAGCAGCCCATGCTACAACAGCTTTAGTTTCCACTTCGTCAGCCGGTACGATAACAGTCAAGTTAGGAATGGCGCGCATGCAAGCCAAGTCTTCCAAGCTCTGATGTGTAGCACCGTCTTCACCTACAGTGATGCCTGCGTGAGTGGCACAGATTTTTACATTTAATTTTGGATAGCATACAGCATTGCGCACCTGTTCGAATGCACGGCCTGTAGCAAACATGGAGAAAGAAGAAACAAATGGAATCTTCCCGGCAGCGGCCAAACCGGCCCCTACGCTGATCAAGTTCTGTTCCGCAATACCTACGTTAAAGAAGCGTTCCGGACAAACTTTTTTAAATGTATCTGTTTTTGTGGATTTAGATAAGTCTGCATCCAATACAATAATATTTTCATTTTTTAAACCGATTTCAGCTAATGCTGCACCGTATGCTTCGCGAGTTGCCTTACCCATCTTACACCTCCATAAGTTCTGCTACATATTTTTCACATTCTTCAGGGCTTGGAGCCTTGCCATGCCAGCCGGCCTGACCTTCCATGTCTTTAATGCCCTTGCCTTTTACAGTATGCATAACTACAACTGTAGGTTTATCTGTAGTTGCTCTGGCCGCTTCGATAGCGTCATGCAATTCATCTAAATTGTGACCATCTACTTCAATTACATTCCAATTGAAAGCGGCAAATTTTTCACCGATTGGAAGTGGAGACATAACTTCGCGAATATCGCCGTCGATTTGAAGACCGTTGAAGTCAACAAATGCAGTCAAATTATTCAGTTTATAGTAGCCGGCGAACATAGCGGCTTCCCAAACTTGGCCTTCTTCTAATTCGCCGTCACCTAAGATGGAGAATACGCGGAAATCTTTTTTGTCGATTTTACCTGCCAAAGCCATACCACAAGCGGCACTGATACCTTGACCCAAAGAACCGGTAGACATATCTACGCCCGGTGTATGCTTCATATCCGGATGACCTTGCAACATGTGGTCGATTTTGCGCAAGTATTGAAGTTCATCTTTGGAGAAATAGCCTTTTTCAGCCAATGTAGCGTATAAAGCAGGTGCTGCATGACCTTTAGACAATACGAAACGGTCGCGATCCGCACACTTAGGGTTTTTAGGATCTACGTTCATTTCTACATAGTACAGAAGTGCCATAATATCGGTAATCGATAAAGATCCGCCCGGATGGCCGGAATTGGCTGCTGTAATAGATTTTAAGATACTAACGCGAATCTCTCTTGCTTTATTCTGAACTAATGATTTCTGTTCAGCTGTTAACTTTGTCATAAAGAACCTCCATTCCTCAGGAACATGTAACTGAATAACTATTTAGTCTTACTTAATAAGGATAACGCAATATGCGCATTTTTTAAAGACTCTTCTCTAAGCTGCGCTACACGCTCCAATGATTTTTGCTGCAGCGTTTCATCCTCAAGGAATGACGCGGCCGCTTTAAATATACGAACTCCCTGCAATGAATCCAGTGTGCCTACAGGCTCCTGTCCAATCATATGTAGGAAATTAGTAATCTTAGGATCATAGGAAATACCTACAACCGGCTTCTCCATAACAGTAGCAAATACCAATGCATGAAGTCGAACACCGATAAGAAGATCCATACAACCTTCCAAAGCGAGAAGCTCTGTGGTTGTATAAACACTTTCCAATACAATCGGCTCATGGCGCATGAGCTGAGCGATTGACTTCGCTTCGTTAGTATCGGCCGGATGTTGCATAGGAATAAAGATGATTTGTGCATCTAACTCTTCGTGCAACAGATCCAGTGCATCTGCCAATTCCTGACGATACGCTCTGAAATCTTTCCAATTTCGTACCGATACGCCTACGCGGTACCGTACGCCTGATAGCTGATAATCTTTTAACAGGCGTTTGCCGATTGTAATATCCACCGGATGCATGGCCAATACGGCATCGGCAGTCACCTCGATAGGTACCTGCGTAACGCCCATATTTTCCAATTCCAGTTTCGATTTTTCATCGCGAACAGTAATCATCGTTACTTTGTTAAGCACCTGGCCTACCATCTTGCGAGCCTGCTTGCGACGCAAAGGGCCAATGCCCTGTGCATAAAGCATAACCGGCTTATTCAATACGGTAGCCAAAGAGATAACACTTAAATAATAGTAGAGACTGCGTTTACTTGTTACATCTTGTAACAAGCTGCCGCCCCCACTGACCAACAAATCACAGCGGCGCACAGCATTCAATATGCCGAACATATCAAAGCGCCCTACGGCCTTAACACCGTGATACTGTGCTGTTTGCTTCGGATTTCCTGAAATTACCGTAATATCGGCATCAGGAATAACTTCTAATATTGCCTCTAAAATAGCCGCCAACATGGCTTCATCTCCGGCATTGCCGAATCCGTAATAGCCCGAAATTACAAGTCTAGTCATGAGACACCTCCCCTGACTGATTCCAACGAGTAATGTAGGCTAAAACGCGGAATACTAAAATCCCCACAATACCGAAAATTATGCCAAGCCAAAGTCCGTCGAAACCACGGGCAATAGACATGAGCACCGGCGTGCGAAGATGGCAGAAAGTTTCTACCAGAGAACCGATACCGATTACGCCGGCTACGGTGAACAAGAAATGTAATACCATAGGCCAACGACGCAAGAACGCGAATGCGGCGAGCATTAAGGCCGGATGACCGATTAAAAACTCTTTTTCGCGAGGTCTTGCATACAAAGTATTTTCCAAGAAGCGTCGTAACGCTATTTCAAAGCTTGGTACCGGTACGCCGGCCGTATGGCCACTGCGTCCCACGAATACCCAAGCTACGGCACAAAGGAATCCGAATATAAGAATCATATATAATTTTACATCCACTACGAGGAAGTCCTTAACGAACTTGACAGCATCGTCTTTACTTGTAATGGTTTTACCCTTCCAGAACGGGAATCGCTGTAAGTAAGCCACAATTGTCAATAGAACCGGTGCAACAAACACCAATTTTACACCGCGGAACAAGGCGAATTCCATGAAGAACCGCGTATTGCCCAGCAAGGCTGCAATCATGAGACCGCCCATTGCGGCGAAGACAGCCGCTCCGATAAGGTATACAGCGGCTTCCAACGTTGCACGCCATGGTCCTACGATGCCGCGCTTACTGCGTGCCACCCAGCAGTCCATCAACAATGTAATGGCCACTACCGGAGCTGCAATCGCTGTACTGAGAGCCCAGAGCTGACTGATTACCGTACCTTGCGTAATAATGTAGATAACTACAGAAATCAGCAACAGCGTAAAGTTCATTACCAGTTGTTTGTTACGGCTCATCGGCAAGAGCAGATGCACCATCCAGGTGAACAAGGCAATCATACCGCTCATAGTAAGCACTACGCCGATAGGATTTGGCGAATATGGCGGATAAATGCTTGGTCGACCGAACGTGAAACCGCGTGGTTCCAATTTTTCCTTAACTTCCTGCATATAACTGATACTTGTTTCCAGTGCAGTTTTATTACCTACACCTTCTTCGTAGATTGGATATAAGTTATAGCGGATGTTACGTTCAATGTCGCTGATGAAGAACCACTGCGACACTTCGTCAGGGGATAATTTCTTCAAGGAATCTTTCTGAATCGTATAAAGACGGCCTACGCTGTAGCTGTCAGCTACGGCTAATTGATTGAAACCGACCTGTGGATCATATTGCAACTGATCTACCGCTTCAATACCGGCAATCGGAATGCGCATTTCTTTGAGTCGTTGATCCACTACGTCCAGGTAGTTTGGATACCCCAATACTTCTTTGCCTACAAAAATCATACCCGTTACATTAGGTACACCGTCAATGCGGTCAAGCACATGATTTACCAATTCACGGTTAATATCTTTGAAGTTCGTAGGACGAACAATGACATTAAAACCTAAACGGCTTACTTCCAACGCCTGTTGACGGGAAATACTGAGGTTCATGTCCATCAAGGAATCATGAGGTTGACGCAAGGCAATGACAGGGCCTTGTACAGACCAAAGATTCTGAACTTTATCTTCACCGAGGCGGGCAATAAGGTCTTCTTTAATTTCTTTAAAGTATGCTTCTTTGCCCTGAACCGGTGCTACGTATGTAACACCTGCCGTAGGCTGTGTGTTATAGAGACCCAAAGTGGCCGCTTCCACACCGTTATACACTTTAACTTCACCGGCATCGCTGGATTTTAATAAGGTGCGATCATATATGGCCATAGCGGTAACACCGGCTTCCTTCAAGGCTTTTAAGGAATCTTCGGTGCTTCGTTTTTCGTACGAAGAGGCACGCATAACAGCATCATAGTCGACGATATTTTCGATTTGTTGCTGTCCGTGCTCAATTTCATACCGCTGATGCACTAAAAAGAGACTCGCACATACACCGATGATTAAAAGCATAATCAATATGGGCGAAAATCTTCGTCTAATTGTTTCTATATCTTTCACAATGGCACCTTTCTTACTTAGTTTGAGGACTTACAAATAAATGTAATTCTCCATTGATTGTTTCAATTCGATCCGCTTTAACCGGAATTGGGAAATCTGCAAAATCATAAATTACAATTTGTTTTAACACAGATGCAGTGAGACCGCCGATGCTGGCACCGTTGATTTCAAAGCGCTGTGGCGAGAATACGAGGGAGTTGTTTTTAATTTCCAACTTACCTTTAATATTGGCAGTGCCTTTAATAAAGCCCATATCAACATTACCAACTACATCAATGCCGTCAGACGTAATATTTACTTTACTAATCTGTAAGCCTTTAATGCTCTTTTCCATGAAAGTCTGTAAATCGGATTCAGTTACAGTACCTTCAATCTGACCGCTTCCCATCTGAGTCACTTCAACCTGGTGATTGAACAAAAGTGCTACAGGATTCAATTTCATTTCTTTCACATCCAAATGAACGTCCGCAAAAGTTAAATGACCTAATGTTACGCCTTCCAATTCGCCGCGCAACGCATCAATGTCACCCCATAAGAGCTGTACAGCCGGGGACGATTCCACATGAAGTGTTGTGGAGTTAGGATTTAGTTTGCTGTTTATTTGCTGTTCTAATTGCCCTTTTACAAAGTTCGGCAACAGTAATTGAGCAGCTACTAAAATTGCCACTACAACGACCAGCAATGTAATGAATAATTTTTTCATAGTCTTTGTATTACTCCTCGCTACTACTTACTTAACATTTAAGTTTGCTTCTTTCTTTAAGAACCCTTCCATAAACTGGTCAATATTGCCGTCCATAACGGCCTGTACGTTACCGGTTTCAACGCCGGTACGATGGTCTTTAACCATGTTGTACGGATGGAATACATAGGAACGGATTTGGCTGCCCCATTCGATAGCCTGGTAGGTGCCGCCGATTTTTTCTTTCAGTTCAGCCTGTTTTTCCAATTCCAGTTCAAATAACTTAGCACGCAATAACTTCAGTGCCTGATCACGGTTTTGAATCTGAGAACGTTCACTCTGACATTGAACAACAATGCCGGTCGGAATATGCGTCATACGGATAGCGGAGTCAGTTTTATTGATGTGCTGACCGCCGGCGCCGCTGGCGCGATATGTATCGACACGCACGTCCTTCATATCCAAATGAATATCAACAGTATCGTCGATTTCCGGCATAACGTCCACTGCGGCGAACGATGTATGACGGCGGGCATTGGCATCAAATGGTGAAATACGAACCAAACGATGTACACCCTTCTCCGATTTCAAATAGCCGAATGCATTCTGCCCTTTAATAAGGAAAGTAGCACTCTTAATACCTGCTTCGTCACCCGGCTGTTCGTCCATCATAGTGATGCCGTAGCCGTGCTGCTCTGCCCAGCGCAAGTACATGCGGATAAGCATGGATACCCAGTCCTGGGCTTCCGTGCCGCCTGCACCGGCGTGGAATGTAAGGATGGCGTTGTTCGCGTCGTACTCACCGCTGAGGAGCAGGAGAATTTCGCGACGTTCCACCTCTTCTTCAATACCTTTGACGAGTTCAGAAATCTCCGATTCCATGGACTCATCCTCTTCTTCGATGGCCATATCCAGCATGAGTCGTGTATCTTCAATCTCACTCACTAACGCCTTATAGCCTTCTACAGTATCTTTCAACTGCGTTGCTTCCTGAGATATGGCTTTCGCCGTATCCGGATCATTCCAGAATTCAGGGTCACTCATTTTAACATCTAGTGTGAAGATTCGATCTTCTTTCTGAGCGATGTTAAAGTGAATCCCTCATTCCATATATACGCTCCTCCAAATTGTCGATAGGTCCTTTTAAGTCCTCTAACAACAGGCTCACCTCTTTCATATTAAATCTGCCATAAATGCAGAAAATGGCCGTGCCGAATTAACCCCGGCAACGAACCATTCTGCGTTGGTCTAATCTACGTTTTGCGGCTCCAACACATCATCATGATGGGTTTGCGCATTTGCCAGGTGATCTACCGGCTCGTCTTCTACTGCATCGTCGTTAAGTTCTACACGAATGCGGTATAGGTACATTACGGTATCTTCTTGAATGGCTTCAATCATAGACTCGAACATATCATAGGCTTCAAATTTGTATTCCACCAATGGGTTTTTCTGGCCATATGCACGAAGGCCGATACCTTCACGAAGCATATCCATAGAATCCAGATGTTCCATCCATTTGCTGTCTACAATTTTCAACATAACTGCTTTTTCTAAAGCACGCATGTTGGTTTCCCCGATGAGTGCTTCCCGTTTGTTGTACTCATCATGCGCAATAGTAATTAATTCCTCTTGTAATTCGCCGCGGCCGAATTCTTCCATCTTTTCGACGGTTAATTGACCCGGTTCCAAGAAGAAGAGTTCCAATTGTTTCAATAAACCTTCGTAATCCCATTCTTCCGGATACAGTTTTTCATCGGCGTATTGATCCATTGTTTTAATGATAATGGAGTCAACCATATCCATAATAGTATCTTTCAATGAATCGTTGCCGAGAATCTTACGGCGTTGTTCATATAAAACTTCACGTTGCTGGTTCATAACATCGTCATATTCAAGGATATATTTACGAATGTTGAAGTTATGGTTTTCCACTTTTTTCTGAGCTCGTTCAATGGACTTGGTGATGAGGGAATGTTCAATTGGTTCATCCTCTTCCATACCGAGTTTATCCATCATGCTGGAAATGTTGTCAGCCCCGAAAATTCGCATCAAATCATCTTCAAGAGATAAGAAGAATTGACTGGAACCCGGGTCACCCTGACGACCGGAACGACCGCGCAACTGATTGTCGATACGACGGCTTTCATGGCGTTCTGTACCCAAGATGTGAAGACCGCCCAATTCAGGAACACCTTCACCAAGAGTAATATCTGTACCGCGACCGGCCATGTTAGTAGCGATTGTAACCATGCCGCGTTGACCGGCATTTTTAACGATTTCCGCTTCTTTTTCATGGTGTTTCGCGTTCAATACATTATTAGGCACGCCGCTCTTCAAGAGCATTTCGCCCAATTCTTCGGACTGCACAATCGAAGTAGTACCAACCAATACAGGCTGTCCTTTCTTGTGACGTTCAACTACATCTTTAACAACCGCCTTGTATTTGGCTTTCTTAGTTTTAAAGATTAAGTCAGGTAAGTCCTTACGAAGTAATGGTTTGTTTGGTGGAATTTCATACACTTCCAAACCATAAATGTTGTTAAATTCCTGTTCTTCCGTCTTAGCAGTACCTGTCATACCGGACAGTTTCTTGTACATACGGAAGTAGTTCTGGAATGTAATGGCTGCCAATGTCTGGCTTTCACGTTCAACCTGCAAGCCTTCCTTAGCTTCGATAGCCTGGTGAAGACCTTCGGAATAACGACGGCCGAACATAAGACGACCGGTAAATTCGTCAACGATAACAACTTTACCGTCTTTAACTACATAGTCTTTGTCGCGATGCATCATGGCATAGGCACGTAAAGACGCAATTAAAAGGTGGTTCAATTCCAAGTTGGCGGAATCATATAAGTTTTCGATTTTAAGCATTTTTTCCACTTTCGCGATCCCTGATTCTGTAGGGGCAATAGTTTTCTGCTTTTCATCGATTGTATAGTCTTCGTCTTTTTTCAACTGTGGCACAATTTTAGCCAATGTGTAGTAGCTGTCAGTGGAACGTTCCCCAGGACCGGAAATGATGAGCGGTGTACGGGCTTCATCGATAAGGATGGAGTCCACTTCGTCGACGATGGCGTAGTTCAACGGACGTTGTACCATCTGTTCCGCGTGTACAACCATGTTGTCACGCAAGTAGTCAAAGCCGAATTCATTGTTTGTACCATACGTAATATCTGCGGCATAAGCCATTTTACGTTGATTGTAATCCAAGTTGGCCACAATCAGACCTACACTAAGACCGAGTGCACGATATAACTTACCCATCCACTCACTGTCACGGCTGGCCAAATAGTCATTGACTGTAACAACATGCACGCCTTTGCCGGTCAATGCATTCAAATATACAGGCAATGTAGCAACCAATGTTTTACCTTCACCGGTACGCATTTCTGCGATGTTACCACGGTGTAATGTAATGCCACCGATTAACTGAACGTCAAAGTGACGCATCCCAAGTACGCGCTTTGATGCTTCGCGCACTACGGCAAACGCTTCAGGTAAAATATCATCCAGCGTTTCTCCATTAGCCAAACGATTTTTAAACTCCTGAGTTTTCGCAGCCAATGAAGCATCGCTCAACGAGGTAAGAGAGCCTTCCAGATCATTAATTTGATCTACAATGGCACCCATTTTTTTAATTTCTCGTGCACTATTATTACCAATCCAACGTTGTATAAAATCGAACAACAAAATCAACTCCTTAGGTTCGTATATTTACTATATACATATTCAACTAATTATATCACAAAGTTTCTAAAAAAACCAAAATAAACAATGGAAGTTATAAGGTTTTTACATATTGTATACGTAACCATGACTGACTTTATACAAAATTCTAATATAGCCTCTGTATACCCCCTCTATATTATACCTCAAAATAAATAATGACCCTCTCAAATTTGAAAGGGTCATTACTTTTTGGTAGCTATTTAACGATATGTTGGTAAACTAAATATTCTTCAATTACCATGACTTCCGAACTATTTGTTCTAAGCTTTTCGTTTCAAAATATTTATTCTACACTTTTCGTTCCGAAATATTCGTTCTAAACGATTCATTCCGAATTATTTGCTTTCAGATTATTTATTTTCAGGTACGTACCATAAACCGTTGTTATGTGTCTTCATGTATTCTTTGAATTCTGGAGAGTTGTACGCATCTTTTAAGTCTTTAGCCCATTGAGTATCTTTGTTTTTATCCAATACTACGAGCTGTAAGAGCAAGTATGGTAAAATGTCTTCTTTCATCAATGCTGTGGAAGGATCAATCTTGGCATTATACACGATAGCACCAGTAATTACGATGTACGCAAAGTCTGTACGAACTGATGGAATGGTAAGCGATTTCATTTCCACGAAGTTAAGGTTGTGTGGATTTTCAATGATGTCAGCTTTAGTTACTGTTGCTAAATCCTTGTTTGGATCCAATTTGATAAGACCTGCTTTTTGAAGCAAAGCATACGCACGAGCTGTGTTGGATGCATCATTAGGAACAGCAATTGTATCGCCGTCAGCCACTTGGCTCAACGAAGTTTTGGAACCCGGATAAATACCGGCAGGAACTGTTGGGATTGGAGTCAATGCAACTAAATGGCCGTTTTGTTTCTTGTTGAAGTTATCCATGTACGCTGTGTGCTGTTCCACGTTGAAGTCAACTTCTCCATCATTTAAAGCAACGTCGGCCTGCACCAAGTCGGACATATCGCGTGCTGTAATTTTGTAACCTTTCTTTTCCATGATAGGTTTAACAGCCTGTTCGAAAAGTTCCGAGTAAGGACCTTGAGACTTACTGAATGTTAATTCCTTTTTATCACCGGAAGCGGAGTCTGAGCCGCAACCGGCCAAGATAACAGCGCTCAACGCTGTAGCCGCTACGATTAAACCAATTTTCTTAAAACGTGATAAATTCATAATAACCCTGCTTTCTTTTCTCAATGATTGCGCATTTTAAATGCGAAGTGATTACCCACTGTTTGAATAATCTGAACAAAAATAACTAATACAATAACCGTGAACAACATGAGCGGGAAATTCAAACGTTCATACCCGTAAGTAAGCGCCAAATCGCCAACCCCGCCTGCACCGATGGCGCCGGCCATAGCCGTGGCACCGATAAGGCCAATTGTACCGGTAGTAACAGATAAAATGAAGGATGCTTTCGCTTCCGGTAAAATGAAGTGCCACACAATCTCAAAATGAGATGCCCCCATGGCCTGGGCCGCTTCAATAATACCTTTATCTACATCAAGTAATGAGTTTTCAAATAAACGTGTTAAATATGGTGCAATAAAAATAACCAGTGGAACTAACGCCGCGGTCGTCCCAATACGTGTACCAATCAATAATTTCGTAAGCGGTAAAATAAACACCATTAAAATAATAAACGGCACACTGCGAATAATGTTAACTACTGTATTAACTACGGTAAATACATAGTTATTTTTTAGAATCCCGTCCTTATTCGTCAGCACTAAAATGACGGCTAATATAAGGCCGATAGCGGACCCGATAATAAGCGACACGAACACCATGTACAGTGTTTCTTGAGCCGCTAAAATAATTTGTTCGTTCGGTACTCCCAAATCCGGCATCATAATGTAATCACCTCACATTCCAGTCCTGCGTCACACATATATTTTTTGGCTGCCGCCACATCGTCGGCATTACCCACTACTTGCAAAATAAAGATGCCTAAGGCTGAATCCTGCAACTGGTTAACGGAAGCAAAAATAATATTTGTTTCCACATTAAATTTGCGGTTCACTTCGTAGATAACAGATTTTGTTACCATGTCGCCTAAGAAGCGTAATTTAACCAGTTCATACGGTCTGGTATCCGTTTTTAACTGAGCCACAATATTGTCAGGAATACGTTCCGGAATTACCGTCTGCACGAATCGCTTCGTCATGTCCTGTGTAGGATGGCTGAACACATCAAGGATAGTGCCTGTTTCAACTACACGGCCATGCTCCATAACCGCTACGCGATTACAGATTTCCTGAATGACATTGATTTCATGAGTAACCAATAAAATGGTAATGTTAAATTCCTCGTTAATTCGCTTTAAGAGTTTTAAAATCTGTTCCGTCGTTTCCGGATCCAGCGCACTGGTCGCTTCGTCACAAAGAAGAATGGACGGATTCGTCGCCAGCGCACGGGCAATACCTACACGCTGCTTTTGACCGCCCGATAATTGTGTTGGATACGCATTGGCTCTATCCGGTAAATTAACGAACTCCAATAATTCTTTAACGCGCTTTTCAATAACATCTTCCGCCACTTTATTCAAACGCAGCGGAATGGCAATATTGTCAAACACGGTTTTTGAATTTAAAAGATTGAACGATTGGAATATCATGCCGATTCCCTTACGAACCTTACGCAGTTCGTTATGGGATAATTTGTTAATATTCACACCGTCAATAAGAACTTCGCCGGCAGTCGGTTCTTCCAGCGCATTCACCATGCGCAATAATGTGGATTTCCCGGCGCCGCTGAATCCTACGATGCCGAAGATATCGCCGTCCTGAACGGTAAGCGATACATCCTGCAAAGCTTGGACTCGCTGTTTTTTGATGACAAATTCCTTGTCAATGTGCCTAAATTCAATCATAGTATTCCCCCAAATTGCACAAAAAAAGGACCTCCCGCCTCCATGACAGAGGCGGTGGCCCGCGGTTCCACTCTGTTTACAACAGTCAAGCTGCTGCACTCAAATACCATAACGGCGGCTCACCGTGGAAACCTACTCTAATTTCAGCTTCCCCGCTCACAAAGGCATTCCGCTCAACTACATCGTAATAAACTCTCAGCCGTGGTTTATCTCTCTGTTCGTTTCATTGAACGTACTTGTTTTGATCAACGCGTTTCATATGCTTTTCTATGTTTTAATAAACTTTTCATTCATTTTTAAAACATACCAATATGATAGGTTTTAACCTTCGTTTTGTCAAGTGTAAATTTTATACCACACAAAAAAGACTGCTATACGAGCAGATATTCTGCATCATATAACAGTCTTTATATACAAGATTAATCGTAGGACTTTAATTCAAGATATTAATTGTCACTAATCGTTACGGTTATTGAGCACCTTGTATCGACCACGAGTACGTGAGGTACTTACTTCCCGATCAGTTAACTCTCTCTCCTTAAAGTTCAGGTTCAATTAAACCGTACGATCCGTTTTTACGACGGTAAACAACGTTCATGATCTCAGTGTCCGCATTGAAGAACATAAAGAAATCATGGCCTACCAGGTTCATCTGCATAATTGCTTCTTCTACGCTCATAGGGCGTACTGCAAAATGTTTACGACGAACTACATCGATAGTATCTTCCTGAACAGGAACTTCCGGTACATAAGCATCCGGTTTGAAACCTGTTTCTTTCTTGAAACGTCTTGCCAAGCGAGTTTTATATTTATGAATCTGACGAACAATCTTATCTACTACTAAGTCGATAGCCGCATACATGTCCGCATTAGACGTTACGCCGCGAAGTACGATGCCTTCAACGAAGCAGGTCAATTCTACGACACGGTTTTCTTTTTCCACTGACAGCACAGCTTGTACATCCAATGGAGAATCGAAATAACGGGCTAATTTGTCAACTCGTTTTTCTAAATACTCACGTAGAGCCGCAGTAACTTCTAAATTTTTACCTCTTACTGAAACTTTCATATGCAAACATCCTTTCTTTCAAGCCTTAATAGTAAAGCTTGTTAGTTATACTTACTTATTCTATAATGCTTTTCAAATCTCCTTCTTTTTTGTAAAATTTTTACAAAACTTTCAAAGAAAATTTTGCATACCCTTTCAATGTATAAATGAACAAAATGTATATGTAAAATTGCACAAAAAAAGACCGGCATAAGCCGGTCGTAAAGTCAAGTTAGTATTATACTTTTCTAACGTTTGTAGCTTGAGGGCCACGATCGCCATCTTTAATTTCAAACTCAACTTCTTGTCCTTCGTTCAAGGATTTGAAGCCATCTTCTTCGATAGCAGTGTAATGTACGAATACATCGTCACCGTTTTCTCGTTCAATAAATCCAAAACCTTTTTCTGCACTAAACCATTTAACTTTACCAAGCATAACAAAATCCTCCTAAAAAATCCTTGCATAAGAACACTTAAGTGCTCTTTGCTTATGGTAGCATAGAGCACATAAAAATACAAGGATAATTACGTTCATATGCAATAATAGTATATTGTTAAAGTTTTCTGCTGTTATTATGCTAAAATAAACACATCGTTAAAATTACTTTAAAACTTAACAAACTATCGTCATAATCTAGATACACCAATGGATAAGGGAACTTTTGATTATATTTCCCAAGATTTCAAAAAGAGGGTATATATTCATTCTTATGAATATATACCCTTCTGTCATTACATTACTTTTAGATATAATGAATAGAAATATAAGTTATTTTTATAGGATTTTCGATAAGAACAGTTTTGTTCTGTCGTTCTGAGGATTATCGAAAAGCTCTTCCGGCGTACCTTCTTCAAGGATTTCCCCGCCGTCTACGAAGAGAACACGGGATGCCACTTCTTTGGCGAACTTCATTTCATGAGTTACTACCACCATGGTCATGCCTTCTTCAGCCAATTCCTTCATAACTTCCAATACTTCGCGAACCATTTCAGGATCCAACGCGGATGTCGGTTCGTCAAACAGCATCACTTTCGGTTTCATAGCCAAGGAACGGGCAATAGCCACACGCTGCTGCTGACCGCCGGACAATTGTTCCGGATACGCATTAGCTTTGTCTTCAAGGCCTACTTTTTTAAGAAGTTCCAAAGCCGTCGCTTCCGCTTCCTGCTTGCTGATCTTACGGATTTTCTGTGGTGCCAGGGAAATATTATCCAACACGCTCATGTGAGGGAACAAATTAAAACGCTGGAATACCATGCCAACTTCGGCGCGAACCTTGTTAATGTTCTTTTTATCACCCAAGTCCATACCGTCTACGATAACTTGTCCGTCAGTCGGTTCTTCCAAATAATTCATACAACGGAGCACCGTACTTTTACCGGAACCGGACGGCCCGATAATAACTACTACTTCACCGCGATGAACGGTAAGATTGATGCCCTTCAATACATGAAGTTCACCGAATTTCTTCTGCACATCTATCATCTTAATCATTTAATTTTATATCTCCTTTCAAGGTATGCCACCAACTGAGAAATACTTAATGTCATAATTAAGTAAATCAAGGCTACTGCGGACCAGATTTCGAAAGAACCGTAGGTTCTGGCGATGATCAACTGACCGCGACGAGTTAATTCTTCGAAGCCGATTACGGATACGAGGGACGTATCTTTCATCATGGCGATAAATTCGTTGCCTAAAGGAGGAATAATTGCCTTAAATGCCTGTGGCATGATGATGTAACGCATTGTTTGTGCCCAAGTCAAACCAAGGGAACGACCTGCTTCCATCTGACCTTTGTCGATGGACTGAATGCCGGCACGGAAAATTTCAGATACGTACGCACCGGAGTTAATACTACATGCGGTTACGGCAGCTACATAAGGATTAATCGGTTGATGTAACAATTTTGGCAATGCGAAGTAGATCATGAAGATCTGTACCAAAAGTGGAGTCCCGCGGAATAATTCTACATAGCATTTCACAAGGATTCGGACAATTTTAAATCGTGAAAGTCGTGCCAAAGAAGCAAACATACCGATAATAAAACCGCAACCAACACTCATGGCGGTAATTTGTATTGTGATTCCCGCCCCTGCTAACAGTAAGGGAAAATTATCCCAAATCAAACTCCAATCAAACATCGTTAAATCCTTTCTCTTTTAACTACTAACCCATTGTTCTATGTATGATAACTGTACAAACGATTAAGTATGCATGGTGGCATGCATTTCATGAAAATCTGTCCGTGCTCCCATGTATGTGTCAAAGGCATATATAAATGCAAAATTATGCAAATGAATTCTATGATTAAATCCCTATCAATTCAGTTATCTATACGATAATTCTTAAAAATATGTACAACACATTATAGTTGTATTATTATACATTGTCAATAGTTATTTAATCATATTTTGATAGGCTTTATGCATTCGCTTAACTGCTTCCACTAATTCTTCTTCCGTACGGCCTGAGAAATTTACACGAATATATGATTTATTATGCACACCGACTAAAAACGGAGTGCCCGGAATAACCAATACACCTTCATCCAAAGCGGCTGTAAAGAAGCTCATGTCATTAATACCGTCCGGTAAGCTGATCCAAATGAAGAAGCCTCCTTCCGGCTTTTGGAAAGTAAACTCAGGCAATTCTTCTTCCAATGCATTAGCCAATGCATCAAGTCGTTTTTTATACATGGCGCACATGCTTTGTACATGACCTTTATAATCGTAATCCTGCATATATGTAGCAGCAATTACATGGTCCGGTATACTGCTGTGAATATCGCTCTGCTCTTTCACCAAACTGATCATATGGATAATTGGCTCCGCTCCGGCCAACCAGCCTAAGCGCATACCCGGACTCAAGGTCTTTGATAAACTGCCCATGAACA
This sequence comes from Veillonella sp., assembly GCF_018364065.1. Taxonomy (GTDB): domain Bacteria; phylum Bacillota; class Negativicutes; order Veillonellales; family Veillonellaceae; genus Veillonella_A. The sequence continues at coordinate 139,790 of NZ_JAGZMO010000001.1, read as the reverse complement.
CAACCTGGCCTTTTTGATCATAATGTGCCAAGCCTTTATACGGAGCATGTGTATAAGATAATTCGCCATAAGGATTATCTTCCAGTACGACTACGCCGAATTTACTTACCAATTCCATAAACGCTTTGCGGCGCTCTACAGTCCAGCAAAGTCCTGTAGGATTCTGGAAATCAGGAATTACATAAATCGCCTTAATATTTACATGGGACTTCAAAGTCTTTTCCAAAATTTCCAAATTCATACCTTCGTCGTCACAAGGAATCCCTTTTACCGTTGCGCCGGAAAAACGAATAACATTTTGTGCATCAATGAAGGTCGGATCTTCTACCAATACAATATCACCCGGTTCTAAGAATAACTTTGTCGCCAATTCTAACGATTGCATTGAACCAGTAGTGACCTGAATATTTTCCGGACCGTAGTTTATGCCATACTGCTCCATGAGCTGACTTAACTGTTCACGTAACCCCACATAGCCCTGTACAGCACCATATTGAAGAATATCTCGCCCCTGCTCACGCAATACTTTTTCCGCTACAACAGCCAGTTCTTCCGCCGGAAAGGCCGCCTTATCCGGTACACCTTCTCCCAGTGAAATTACATCATCACCTTTTACTCCGTCTTTTAAAGCCCCGATAACCGAACGTTTAATTGCCCGAGCCCGTTGGGAAAATAAATTCTCTGCCATCATACTAATCACTTACTCCATACTTCTATCTAAAAATGCCCCCTGCCATTTGACCGGCAGGGGTAAAAAATATTTAATGTCACCAAACCATTTTTGTTCTAATTTTGCATACTCGCCATTTTCTTTTAATTTCTTAAGAGCAGCATTCATTTTTTCCAATAATTCCTTGTCATCTTTTCTAACCCCAATGCCCAAGAAATGCTCCTGTAAACCTACAGGTACAATTTTTAAATCATTCATGCCCAATTTGCTGATGTAGTACTTAGCAACCGGTTCATCAAGCATAACAATTTGTACCTGACCGTTTGATAAGTCCTGAAGCATATTTGGAATAGCATCAAACTCTTTTACAGTGGTGTCCGGTTTTTCTTTCGCCAACATTGCACCGGTTGTACCGATTTGAGCCGCTACCGTTTTACCTGCAATATCCGCTTCGCTGTTTACATTAGTTTCGCTCTTGCGAACTACCATTACCAAGTTTACCTGATAATATGGATCGGTAAAATTAATCTTCGCCTTACGGGCATCAGTGATAACCATGCCGGACGCAATAGCGTCAATCTGATTACTCTGAAGCGCCGGAATGAGTGCATCAAAACCCATACTTACGAATTTAGCTTCATAGCCCATTTCTTTGGCCAAGGCCTTACTTAAATCCACATCAAAGCCTTGATACGAATCGCCTTCAGCAAATTCAAACGGCGGATAGGTAGTTTCCGCAGCAAATGTAATCACCTTTTTATCACTTTGTGCATCATTGCCGCAACCGGCAACAAGCCCCATCATCAATAATGCGGCGCCTACAAGGGCAACCCCTTTTTTCCAGTTCATGTCTCGTCTCCTTTAAACCCCTTACATATAGGACTTTCACAATTAGAATTCTTTAAAATAGAATCCCTGAAAATAAAATCCCTACATAGTTAATACTTTGTTCCTTAGTAAAACTAGTACTATTTAACAAACCATGTAGCTTATATAGTATGGTATCAAATAGTACTAGTCAATTACATCTTACAAAATTTTACTGAATCTCATCAAATTTTATAAAACCGTATTCCATTTTATTGCGATTTCAATCAGGTCCCTGCCCATTCGATTGGCATATCAGCAGGTGCATCCTGTTTAAACCATTTTTGGTAAATCTGGTTCAATTCACCATTTTTCTTCATTTCTTCCAACGCTTTGTTTACTTCTGCCTGTAATTCTTTATTGTCTTTAGCAATAGCGAAACCGAAGTATTTCTTAGTGTTTGGATATGGAATTACTTTAATGTTTGCTTCCGGATGTTTAGCTGCATAATATTGCGCTACCGGTAAGTCAAGAACGGATGCGTCAACGGCACCGTTGCTCAATTCCAATAATGCATCGCTACTGTGATCAAATTGTTTCAACTGCGCACCTGGGATTGTCGCCGCCAAGTCAGCACCGGTTGTACCGATTTGTACGGAAATGTTTTTACCTTCCAAATCTTTAAGATCATTAATGGAAGAATTTGCTTTTACGACTACGCCCATAGCTGATTCATAATATGGTTCGGAAAATAATACCTTTTCAGCTCTGGCCTTTGTAATCGTCATACCGGATGCAGCCAAGTCGATGTCTTTGTTACCCAAGCTTGGAATTAACGCATCGAACGCCACTTTCTTGAATTCCACTTCGGCGTTCATGTGTTTGGCAACTGCTTTAATCAAATCAATGTCGAAACCTGCAATGTCTTTAGAGTTATCATCTATATACTCAAATGGAATAAACGTTGGGTTCGTACCTACATGAATGATTTTCTTTCCGTCGTTTGTCGTTGCCTGTTTTGTCGTATCACTGCCGCAGCCTGCAATCACCGCCCCCATAGCCAGCACGGCAAGGCCTGCCATGATAACCTTTGTAAACTTTTTATTTAACATAAATGTTCAACCCTTTCTCTTCTCAAATCTCAAGTGTGCTAGCCTCTCACTTCTCCGTTAATTGTTTTCCCCTCAATTAACATGTTGTAATTATACAAAGGTTTGTATATATAGTCAATAGTTAATTTGTATATTTTTACACATTTTTATGTATTTTAATTCTCATGTATTCAATAACTCCTTATTTAATCGCATTTGTATGATTATAATAATTCACTGACAGAAGAAAAAACTTGTGTAATTTATAAATTTTATACGCGTCCTTTTATATATTAGGGCAACAAAAAAAGGACTATCAACTGATAGTCCTGACTGTACGGCTGACCTGGTCTTTGCCCCCACACTCGCCTGCTGGAAGGTTCGCTCCTAAGTTCTCTGACTCCCCACTACTACTCCTCTCGAATTTTTCGGCAGGTCTTACTTCTAAGCCGCACCATGCTCATAATTCGTTCAATTACTTACGTGGATCGTTTTGCCTGCGACTGGCCTCGATTTTCAACCACAGACCCGTACCATGTGATTATATGAAAAGAATCACACTTTGTCTATAGCAAAATTATATCACAACTTTCATTTTTTCACTTGCTACTTTTAGATGCTAAAGGAATATTTCTTTAAACCTGCGATGTACAAAGGGTTCTTATTTTTACTCAAAATTTTCACGCATTTTACTTATACATATATAGCAAGTATGAAGTATATCTTTTATGACCATAATATTGTATAATATCTTTACTTGTTAGGTAAGGAGACAACTAGGGAAGGATTTTTGTTATGTTTATGTTATCTTTAATGCAGCCATCGGGCTTATATGAATTAGAAAAGGACAGCTTGGAAGCCATCAGTGCCCAGCTACTCCAAATGATTCGTATGAAAAGTTACGAATTATATAAGCACTCACTCAATGTGGCTAACTATTCGGTGAGTATCGCCGCTAAAATCGGCTTACCTGCCAACGAAATAGTTCAAATACGACACGGCGCATTATTGCACGACTTAGGCCTCATAACAATGCCTTCTGCAGTATTGAAAAAAGCTCCGTTCTTTAATCGGCAGGAATTAAGTAAATATCGTCAGCATCCGGCAAACGGGGCAAACATGATAGAGAACTACTCCTGTTGCCAGCCAATCATTCCGTACATCCTTCATCACCATGAACGTTGGGACGGATCCGGTTTCCCAAAACACCTGGTGCGCAACAACATCCCGTTAGGGGCAAGAATAATTGGCATCGCCGATTACTACGACTCCGCTATTAACCCGTCCACTGAGTCTTGGTCCAAAAGCAAGAAAACCGCTAAACAAGAATTATTCAGCGGCTCCGGTATCTACTTCGATCCGGATTTGGTTAAAGCTTTCATTGAGATTATCGGGTAATAATAAAATTATAATACAACCATTTAAAGACGTAACCTTAGTTTTAGGTTACGTCTTTTTGATTACTTACACATTCCCCACCGCCCCGGCAATAGTCAAAGCCCACACTGTACTCACACCTTCTTGCTTCAGCACATTAGCCGCCGAGGCAACGGTTGCACCTGTAGTATGTATGTCGTCCACAATCAGTACCTTCTTTCCCTTTAAGATTTGTGATAGTCTAATTTCTTCTTTCACAGAAAACGCCTTGGCTATATTCTCCTTTCGCTCTGTTCGGCCTAAAGCGTACATCTTCTTGGTACTGTTACTTTTCGCTAAACAGTCAAGCCAGTTGCCGTGAGCGTCCGCCCAGTCTTTAAAGATAATATCTACCTGGTTGTAACCGCGGGATTTTCGTTTCTCCGGGCTTACAGGGATAGGAATGATATAATCAATGGAATTCCATTCTTCCTTTGTTAGGGAATGTATAAACGATATTAAAAAAGGAGCCAGTCCTCGACTGTGCTCCTTTTTTTGATTGAACTTGATATGTCTGATTAAATTTTTAACGCCCTTATCATATTCGCTTAGAACGTACACACGCTCCAGAGGGTCTCGTTCATTCCCCGGAATAATGCGAAGTTTATATTCCGCCGTAAAGCAATCACTGCACCACTCGCCTTCATGCCATACGGCAGAGCCGCAAGCGGCACACCGAGGCGGAAAGATAATATTACTCATAGCATTAAGCACGGAACGGTAACATACTTTAACCGTTCTATTCAAGAAAGCTTCCGTTAATGTATTCATGCTAACGTCTTGTTTCATAATCGAATTCTCCCGTTTAATCAGATACCTTATAAAGATACATCTTAAAGATACATCATAAGAATCCCAAACATAGCTCTCTCTATCACACTCATGCCTAAACTATCTACATTAGACTAATTCCTGTAATCGTTCTTTAAACAAGGTGTATCGCTCTTCACCCACTTGTGTATCAACGGCTCGTTTGATAGCGCCCTGTGTGCCTATGATGATTACTTTATTTTTAGCACGTGTTACTGCTGTATAGAGCAAGTTGCGCTGTAACATGTTAGAGTATGGCGGAATAAACGGAATGATAACGGTGCCGTACTCACTGCCCTGGCTTTTATGCACCGTAATGGCATAGGCCAGCATAATTGACTCCATGTCTTCCATTGGCACGGTGACTTCTTTGTCCGTAAAGCGAATGAACACATAACTCTTACTGATAGCGTATACAACGCCGATTTCACCGTTAAACACTTCCAGGTCATAGTTGTTCAGTACTTGAATAACCTTGTCGCCTACACGAAATGTGTTGCCGTTTATTTTGACTTCTCCATCACTGCCCGGCAGCGGATTCAAGTACTTCTGTACCGTCTGCGATATAGTATGGCTCCCAGCAGGACCGCGGCGCATTGGCGAAATAATCTGCACATCCAGTTCGTCGTCCGCTTCATCCAATTCCTCTTCATAGGTCTTAACCAACTGCTTCATCATATCCGATACAGTATTCACCGGAATAAAAGTAAATTCACCGGCTGATTCCAAAACAGGCATGTGACCGTTATTGATAGCATGCGCATTATCTACGATACGGTTTCCCTCTTTTTGACGGAAAATAGTATCCAGTCGTGTAAAAGGAATGATTTCACTGTCCAGTAAATCGCGAAGGATAAATCCCGCGCCGATTGGTGGCAGCTGATCCACGTCACCAACAATAATAACGAAGGAGAATTCCGGTACAGCAGACAGTAACGCATGGTACAGCTGCACATTGAGCATGGAAGCTTCATCGACGATGATTACGTCCGCTTCCAGCTGATTATCTTCGTTTTTACTGAAATCATAATCATGACTGCCTTCTACAGGCATAAGTAATCGATGTATAGTCGTTGCTTCATAACCGGTCGCTTCTGTGAGGCGCTTAGCCGCACGCCCTGTAGGCGCACATAAGGCGATGCGGTTCTGATCGGTTTGCTGAAACGCTTCTACCAACGCCTTTACAATCGTCGTCTTCCCTGTGCCCGGACCCCCTGTTATGAGTGACACCTTATTTTCCAAAGCCATGGAGATGGCCTGTTTCTGTTGATCACCCAACTTTAAATGTTCCTTTTCTTCGAAGCGTTTCATAAAACTTTTCATATCGAAGGAAAAGGCTGCCCCTTCCGCCATGACCTGCTGTGTTAAGTACGCTGCGCCTGACTCTGCTCCGTACAGTTCCGGCAAGTATATATACATAATATCTTCATAGGTCGTGCTCACGAGCTCACCGTATTCCAATAAGGTTTCAATACGTGCCGCAATTTCATCGGCATAGCCACCCAGACGGTCAAAAACTTCCCGAATCAGTTCATCTACCGGATAGCAGCAATGGCCATTATCGGTAACACCTTTTAAAACAGCCAGCAACGCAGCTTCCAAACGCCGGTCATCGTCTGGCGGGATTTCCAAGGCCGCACGCATAGTATCCGCCATGGAAAACGTAATGGTGCTGTCCATATCCATTAATCGGAACGGATTATCCCGCAATACGTCAATGGCAGCGCCGCCATATAGTGTATATAGCTTGCGGCTCCATCGGGAGCTTATGCCACAAGTTTCCAGGAATTTATTAATATCTACAAGAATCCCTTCGCCACGCAAGGTGTTGTAAAGTTCTTCCTTAACACTCTTGCGAAGTCCCGGTACATCCAATATTTCTGTAGGATTATCTTCTTTTAAGAGCTCCACAATTTGCATGCCGAAATAGTCCATCACTTTATCGATGGACTTTTCGCCAAAACCTCGGATCTCCAGGTTTATTAAATATTGTCGTGCGCCGAATATCGTATCCGGCTTTAATCGTTCTAAATGCTGTATTTCGAATTGGTGCCCGTATTTCTTATGTTCTACGAAGCGCCCCTTCACTTCTACTTCGTCACCCTCTTTAGGTGCTTCCTGTTTAGCCGTGCACACTAAACGCTCTTCATTATAATCGGTTAACAAAAACACACAATATGTATCCGTGTTGTTTTTATAAATTAATCGCTGCACGATGCCACGAATTAGTTCCATTACATTATCACTAGTTCCATTATCGTTAAATATAAACAGTTATTTTACTTCATTTGGCAAAGCTTCAATAATCTGTTCCACTGCATCGGAAATGGTGCTGGCATTCACTATTTTCAAGTCACTTACTTTTTCATATAACGGATAGCGTTCTTCGTAGAGACGGAAGATATATTCAATGCTTTCTTTTAAAAGCGGTCTGATTTCCATATCCAAATCGTCAAGGATCTGTGTTACATCGCGGTGAATGAATACAACGTAACCGGAGTCTCTCATGAGATTTACAGTTTTTTCGGACAATACGGTGCCGCCGCCCGTAGCAATAACGGATGGAGCTTTAGTAGACACAATATCTTTAATCGCTTCGTATTCATATTCTCTGAATGCTTCGTCACCGTCATAAATAATAATATTTTGAATGGATTTATGATTTTTTTCCTGAATCACAGCATCCAAGTCGAAGAACTCCATACCTTCGTCCTGTGCCAACGCTTTACCAACTGTAGTTTTGCCGGCACCTGGCATACCGATAAGAAACACATGCTGCTGCATATGGTTCTTTTGATAGGTTTTGCTAATCTCCATTACCTTTTCAATAAAGGAAAGTGCATAGTTGGATAACTCTTTATTTTTTAAATGCTCAACAGCATGAGCCTTAACAATTTCCTCGCGCTGCGGTTCATAAATTCGACCATGAGCTTCTTCTTTTATTTTAGCCACTTCGAGAACTACCTGAAGGCGTTCTTCAAAGGTTTCTATAAGTTGTTTGTCCAGTTTATCTATTTTTTTACGAACTTCTTCTAACTTACTATTTTTAATGTCTTCTGAAATCATAGCAGCCTCCCTACTAACAAATCATTGACGACCACGAAGGCTTGCATCTTCATGGCGTAATGGTCTCTTTTATTATCATAACATAATTAACGTCTAACTTGTAGATGGCAGACTCATTCCAATAGAATGAATGCCCTTTCATTGCCCCGATTTATTTCTCATAATTTCTATATCAAAAAAGACGCCATTCTTGAACTTAGTCATTTCATGGCGTCTTTCTCTCGCTCTGTTTTCGCAATTATATAAAAAAATATAATTAAATGCACTTTTTCTATAACAATTGCCGATTGCTTCTTTTAAATTGTTTCTTTCAGGCTGCTTATGTTAAGCGATTTATTTCAACTTACTTGTTTCAATTTATTTTAAAATAGCTTTTAAAACGTCCGCAATACGACGGATGCCTACACGAATCACTTCTTCATTATTACAGGAATAATTTAAACGGAAGAAGTTGGTATTCCCTTCCGATGTGAAGAATGCTTCACCCGGTACAAAGGCTACCTTCTGTTCGATACATTGTTGTAAAATATGACGAGATTTCATATATTCAGGCAATGTACACCAGATAAACAAACCACCTTCAGGATATGTGTGTTGTACTTCCTTAGGGAAGAATTCGTCAATGGCTGACAACATGGCGTCACGACGGGATTTATACAAATTCTTGATTTCCTGTACATGTGCATCAAAGTCGAAGTTTTCAAGCCATGCCGCACAAATACGCTGTGTAAATGGTGCCGTAGACAAGTCCATATTCTGTTTTAACAAGTCGCATTTTTCAATGAATAACGGATTGGCCGCAATCCAGCCTAAGCGCATGCCGGGAGCAAATGTTTTAGAGAATGTGCCCAATGAGCATACAAGACCTTTTGTGTCAAAGCTGTTCAAAGACGGCAAATATTCACCTTCATAGCGAAGTTCGCCATACGGATTATCTTCGATAACAGGCACTTCATATTCATCAACGAGAGCCATAAATTCTTCACGGCGTTCGCGGCTCCAGGTAATACCGGTAGGATTCTGGAAGTCCGTTACGATATAAATAAGGCGAACATCATGTGTATCCAGCGCTTTCTTCAATTCTGACATAATCATGCCCTTGCCGTCGCCCGGAATTTCCACATAATTTACCTGAGACAGGTTAAATGCGGTAATGGCACCTAAATATGACGGTTTTTCTACAACAACGGTGTCTCCTTTATTGCAGAATAGACGACAAAGCATGTCGAGGCCCTGTTGAGATCCGCATGTGATTAAAATATTATCCTTTGTAAAATTAGTTTTAACCATGCGGTTCATACGGTTAGCGATGCTCTCACGAAGAGGATCATAGCCGAGAGACGGTCCGTATTGCAAGGCTTTGCCCGAGTCACTCTGGAGAACCAGCTCTGTAGCCTTCCGAATTTGTTCCGCAGGGAATGATTCTTCCGCAGGCAGGCCGCCGGCAAAGGAAATCATATCAGGTTGCGCAATGAGTTTTAAAATATCTCCTGTATCCGAATGTTTGATTGCATTAACAGGTTCTGAAAATCGAATGGCCATACTATTACCTCCTAAAATTTTGATACTATAAATAATACTATCATCATTTTGTAATGTCAACCAAAAGAACACATAAGTTTTCAGTAAAAAGACACTTTATTGTACAAAAAAACGTTTACCTTGTGAAAAGAAGTCTCATCACTGATAAAGGTAAACGTTTTATGTTTAAAAGTTATTCTTTTTAAAAAAATCTTTAGCGCCCTGTTCATCGGCTTTGATTTGATCAATCAGCTCTTCTAAGGAATCAAAACGCTCTTCACCGCGCAATAAGGCATAGAACTCAATAGTCGCTTCATAGCCGTACACATCGCGGTTAAAGTCAAACAGATGTACTTCAAAGCGATGATATTGGTTGGTGAAGGTAGGATTATCACCCAGATTGCCTACGCCATTATACCAGGCTCCATCAATGAACACGCGGTTTACATAAACGCCGTCAGGCGGTAACACCAAATCCTGCGGGAACAGGAAGTTCAATGTAGGAAAGCCTAAGGTCCGGCCGCGGCGATCACCGGTAATAACGGTACCGGTAAAGCGAAACGGACGCCCCAGCAGGGCATTTACAGCGGGAAAATCACCGGCGCTGATAAGATTGCGAATCAATGTGCTGGACACATGATCCGGCCGTTTACTGCACTTCGCCAAATCAATCGTGTATACCTGAGCGTCTTTACAAGCCGTTGTCTGAAGCAACTCGGTCAAAACACGTGGATTCCCCTTGCCGCCTGCGCCGAAGGAAAAGTTTTCCCCCATGACGAAACCGACGGCCCGCTTAGACGCTGTCAAAGCATCTACAAATGCTTCGGGACTCATTGTAATCAGCTCTTTAGTCATAGGCAGCATAAGTACACAATCCACCGCCAGTTCCTCCAGCACTCGCACCTTATCGGCCTGTTGAAGTAATGCTTTCGGCTCTCTCTGGGGATTGATAATATGAAATGGATGCTTGTCAAAGGTAAGTACCACTGCATAGGCATCCTGTTTATGTGCTTCTGTTACAGCTTTTGCAATTACATGCTGATGACCTATATGAAGGCCGTCAAATGTGCCCAAAGCAAATACCATATTCTTTTTAAGTGTATTTAGCTCAGCAAAAGAAGTTAAAATTTTCATATTACCATCCTACTAAAAAATATTTTTTGCTACTTTATAATGCGTTCGTTTGTCAAAAAGCACGCCAAAGAATCCGTCAGGACCGTAAGCTCTCACCAATTTGGCGGATGGGCCCTGCATAGTATCGCGCGGCCACGTTTGCCCCTGTTTAAGAGCGGTAACCGCTTCAGCCGGCAGACTGATCTTCGGCAAATGTACCAAGGCTCTATCTACAGGTTGTAAAATACCGGCGCCCTGCGCTTCCAATTCTTCTACGGATACAGATTCATTAATGTAAAAAGAACCTACAGCCGTCCGCGCCAGCTGCGTCATCGTGCCGGGAATCCCCAAATGCGCACACATGTCGCGCAACAGAGCCCTAATATAGGTACCGGCCGAGCAAGTTACTCTTACAGTAAAATAAGGATAACTATACGCCAGAATCTGACAATCATAAATATTGATGGTACGGCTTGGCAAGTCCACTTCCTTACCTTGTCGTGCCAATTCGTAGGCCTTTTGACCATTAATCTTGATGGCCGAATACATGGACGGCTTTTGCAACTGCTCACCAATGAACTGCTGCGCCATAGCTTCCAGTTCTTCCATCGTCGGGTAAGTAGTAACCGTAACAGGCTCCCCCAATATTTGTCCCGTACTGTCTTCCGTATCGGTGCCGTAACCTAAGCGGCATTCAGCCACATAAGTCTTCTCCAACGCATCGGTATATTCAATAATGCGGGTGGCCTTGCCGATAAAAATTGGCAGTACACCATAGGCCAGCGGATCCAGCGTACCACTGTGCCCGATGCGCCGCTCTCTGAGAACGCGGCGGCAAATACTCACAGCGTCATGACTGGTAATGCCGGGCGGTTTTAAAAAAGAAAATACTCCATCCAAAATCGTATCATCCTTTATTTGTAATGACTTGTAATAATGCGTTTTTAGCTTCACTCATGGAGGCATTAATTGTGCAACCTGCCGCACGAATATGACCGCCGCCGCCAAACTGTTGAGCAATGGCGTTCACATCAGAGCGTTTGGAGCGCAAGCTCACACGCGTTACATTCGCAGCTACGTATTTCAATAAAATCGAAATATCCACAGTATCTACATTGCGAATCAAATCGACAAAACCGTCCGTATCATTGCCGGTCTTTTCAATTAAATCTTTATCTAACGCAATCATGGCTACCTGTTGGTTGTCATGAAAGCTAATCGTCTGAAGCGCTTCTTTCATCACTTCAATACGGGATACCGTCGTCACTTCCAAATGCTCGGAAATAATGTTCGGTTTAGCCCCTTTAGCTACACACAGAGCCGCCATATTAAGGGTGTGCTCCGTTGTATTGCTGAAGCGGAAAAATCCACAATCAGAGGCAATCGCCGCATAGAGTGCTGTCGCCATCGTTTCAGTTACAGGCCAATTCCATTCAGTGAAACAATAGGTAAGAATTTCACCGGTTGCGGCAAATTCAGGACGTAAGTACAAAGCGTCAGCAAATTTTGAGTTAGAAATATGATGGTCAATATTATAAATAGGACCTTCATAGAACTCGCCCACTTTGCCGATGCGTTCTTTCGTACTTGCATCGAGAACCAACAACATATCGGCCTTCCAGGACGGCATATCTTCTACGGTATATACCTTGTCGGCATGGGCCAGGAAAGTCAACTTCTGAGGCACTACGTCATCGATAACCATAGTTACCGTTTTACCCTGGCCTACCAATGCTTCATAGCAGGCGAACAGGGATCCCAATGCATCAGCATCAGGATGAACATGAACAGTTAAAATAACAGAATTAACAGCATCTAAGGCGGCTTTTAACTCTTCTAAATTAATCATTTTCATGTGCTTACTCTTCCTTGTTGCCGTCTTCATCAGACGTTGATGAGGCCGGCTCATCTTTTTTAATATCATTCAACAATGATTCGATATGCATGCTATAGTCCAGCGATGTATCCGCTTCGAAGAATAATTCCGGCGTATAGCGAAGACGCAATACTTTGCCAAGTTCGCTGCGAATATGGCCGATTGCGTGACGCAATGCCTGAAGAGATTCTTTTTTAGCTTCGTCACTGCCGAATAAACTTACATATATAGTCGCTTGACGTAAATCACCGGTTACTTCCACATCGGTAACAGTTACGAAACCGATGCGCGGGTCTTTAAGACCGCGCATCAGCATGCTGCTTACTTCCTGTTTAATAAATTCCTGTAATTTACGAACTCGTACGTCACTCATAAACGCCTCCTAGATCTGTGGCGAAATTTCTTCCATTGTGAAGGCTTCGATTACGTCGCCTTCCTTAATGTCACGATAACGTTCAATAGAAATACCACATTCAAAACCTTGTTTTACTTCCTTCACTTCATCTTTGAATCGACGCAAGGAATCAACAGTACCTTCATGAACTACTACGCCGTCGCGAATCAGACGTACTTCAGATTTATTAGTAATCTTACCTTCAGTGATGTAGGAACCGGCAACGATAGCTTTCGGTGTGGAAATAACTTGACGAACTTCCGCACGGCCTAGAATTACTTCTTTGAATTCAGGCGTTAACATACCGCGCATAGCGCTTTCTACGTCATTGATGGCATCGTAGATTACGCGATAAGTGCGCAAGTCTACGCTTTCTTTTTCAGCCGCTTTACGTACAACCGCGTCAGGACGTACGTTGAAGCCGAGGATAATCGCATTCGATGCGGATGCGAGCATTACGTCGGATTCATTGATGGCACCTACGGCCGCATGAACAATAACGATGCGCACTTCCGGATTCTTAATGGCTTCCAAAGATTGACGAAGAGCTTCTACAGAGCCCTGTACGTCTGCTTTAATAATAATATTCAAGTCTTTCAGCTCGCCTTGTTGAATCTTGTTGAAAATATCATCAAGGGTAACTTTATGACTGGTATTTTGTTCAGTAATACGTTGTTTTTCAATACGTTTTTCTGCAATAGTACGGGCTTCGTTATCGTCAACGGCGTCCATAATTTCACCGGCTTGCGGTACATCGGATAAACCGAGTACTTCCACAGGCATGGATGGACGGGCTACTTTAACTTTTTCACCGCGTTCATTGGTCATGGCACGTACTTTACCGTAAGCTACACCGGCAATGATGTTATCCCCAACATGGAGAGTACCTTTCTGTACAAGCACTGTACATACAGGACCGCGGCCCTTATCGAGTTTCGCTTCAATAACAACGCCTTGTGCGTTACGGTTAGGGTTGGCTTTTAATTCCAATACTTCAGCTACGAGCAAGATATTTTCAAGTAAGTCTTCAATACCTTGGCGTTTCTTAGCGGAAACAGGAACCATGATTACATCGCCGCCCCATTCTTCAGGCAATAAGCCATGTTCAGACAACTGCTGTTTTACATGGTCCGGATTAGCACCCGGTTTATCCATTTTGTTGATGGCCACGATAATTGGCACATCTGCAGATTTGGCATGGTTAATCGCTTCGATAGTCTGTGGCATTACACCGTCGTCGGCAGCTACTACCAATACGGCAATATCTGTGGACTGCGCACCGCGAAGACGCATTGCTGTAAACGCTTCATGGCCCGGTGTATCAAGGAATGTAATCTTGTTGCCTTTATAACGTACCATGTACGCACCGATATGCTGGGTAATACCGCCTGCTTCGGATGCAGTTACATTAGTTTGACGAATTACGTCCAATAAGGAAGTTTTACCATGGTCAACGTGACCCATGATAGTTACTACAGGTGGGCGTGGTTTTAAAGATTCAGGAGCATCCACGATTTCATGGATTTCTGTTGGATCTTCTTCCGGTTCCACTTCCACTACTTCTACGCCGAATTCTTCAGCGACGATAGTGGCTGTATCAACATCCACTTCCTGGTTAATAGTGGCCATAACGCCGAGCATCATCAATTTCTTGATAAGTTCGCTCACTTCGCGGCCCATTTTTTCAGCCAGTTCTTTAACGGTTAACGGACCGGACAATTCGATTGACGTAGCAATCATTGCTTCCGCTTTACGTTTTTCTTCTTCTTTGTGCTGGCGATTCTGTTCATTACGCTGTTTTACTTTATTTTTGCTCTTTGCTAAGGATGTAGATAACAAGGATTGAGGGCGGTTATTCTTGTTCTTCTTATCTTTCTTGTTGCGACGATCGTTGGAATCGAAGCCATCGCGACCGCGATTATCTTTATTGCGGTTATCTTTGTTGCGATTGCCTTTTTTATCATTTCGATTATCGTTACGATTTTCATTGCGGTTGTCGCTTCTGTTTTCGCCGCGATTGTCGTTACGATTGTTGCGATCATCACGATCGTTGTGGCGTGCAGAACCTTTGCCTTCGCCGCCATGTTTTGGACGAGACTCCTGATTGTGCGGACGAGCATCTTGTGCGCGCTTATTGTTTTTATCGTTTCCTTTGGAATCACCGGATTTCGTGTGAGAGGGACTCTGTTTCTGGTTTTCCGGACGATTGCGACGCTGATTACCGGCCTGACCGCCTTGGTTGGAAGAACCCTGCTGATTCTTGCCTTGCTGCGTTTTATTATGAGCAGATTCTCTGTGGCTGCCTTCATTGGAAGCTGCCGGTTTAGCACTTTCCACCGCTTTAACAGTTTCCTGTGGTTTCGCTGCCGCCTGAGCCGGTTTATTCTGACCACCGAAGTGTTTCTTTACTAAATCAACACCGGCATCATCAACACCGCTTGCAGGTGCGGTTACGGCGTAACCTTCTTTTTGTAAAAACGCAATAATCTGTTTATTCTCTACATTTAATTCCTTGCCTAGGTCTCGTATTCTTTTTTTGGACATCTACATTCCCCCTCATATTAACAATCTATTTCCTTAAGCATAGTTTTAGCAAATCCATCATCCATTACTAAAATTATTGCTCGTTGTTCTTTTCCTAAGGCTTGGCCCAATTCCGCCTTCGTTGCAAATTCACGCAACGTCACTTCATGTTGTTGGGCGAGCCATCTATATTTTTCGCCATTATTCTTAGCGCAGTCGGTGGCTAAGATGGCCAGAGGTATGCGCTGCTTCTTCATTGCCTTTTCCGCTACGAAATCGCCGGATAAGAGTTTGCCGGCTCGTTGCGCCATACCTAATAAGTTTAATACTTTTACTTTATTCATTGATCAATTGAGCTCGCAAGGCTTCGTAAATATCTTTCGATACTTCCCGTTTCAACGAGCGCTCCAATCGCTTCATTTTATAAGCCGTTTCGAAACATTCTTCCTTCGGCTCAATATAGGCACCGCGGCCTGCGGCCTTGCCTGTTCTGTCGATAGAAAGGGTGCCGTCCGGTGATGCCACAATGCGGAGCATATCTTTTTTATTACGTAATTCACCGCAACCTACGCAGATTCGCATAGGAGGAGTTTTTTTCTTCATTACGCCTCACCGTCACCTTCTTCATGGTCATTATAGTCCACATCGTCCGCCTGGCTTTCGCTCTTAATGTCGATTTTCCAGTTTGTAAGCTTAGCAGCGAGACGGGCGTTCTGGCCGGCCTTGCCGATAGCTAAAGACAACTGGTAATCAGGCACTACGACGCGGGACGTTTTTTCTTCTTCGTCCACGTCAACGGACAATACTTTTGCCGGACTTAATGAGTTGGCAATATATACTGCCGGATCTTCGTCCCATTTAACGATGTCGATTTTTTCGTCGTGTAATTCATCAACGATGTTCTGCACGCGCTGTCCTTTAGGACCTACGCAAGCGCCAACAGCATCGATTGTTTCATCACGGCTTACAACCGCTATTTTGGAACGCATACCCGGTTCACGAGCTACAGACTTAAGCTCGATAACACCTTCATAAATCTCAGGAACTTCCAATTCGAATAAACGTTTTAAAAGTCCCGGATGTGTACGGCTGATCATGATCTGAGGACCCTTGGTGGTCTTCTTAACTTCCACAATATAACATTTAATACGGTCGCCCGCTTTATATGTTTCTGTCGGAATTTGTTCCGCCGGAGGCAAGATTGCTTCCGTTTTGCCCAGATTTACAAATACGTTGCGTCCTTCAACGCGTTCAACCAGAGCTGTTATAATGTCGCCTTCACGGCTGAAGTATTCTTCGTAAACAATGCTGCGTTCCGCTTCTTTGAGGCGCTGAATGAGCATTTGTTTGGCTGTATGGGCAGCGCTGCGGCCAAAGTTCTTTGGCGTTACATCCACTTCCACAATATCGCCGATTTCATAGCGTAAGTCACGAGCCTGGGCTTCATCTAAACCGATTTCCAGTTCAGGATTTTCCACTGTTTCTACAACAGTTTTCTTGGCTAATACTTTATAATCGCCGGTTTCACGATTTAATTCCACATACGCTTCTTGATTCGAGCCAGGTTCCTTGCGATAAGCTTGCAATAATGATGCTTCAAGGGATTCGAAAACCACTTCAGGGGCTACACCCTTCTGTTTTGTTAACACCATAACTGCTTGTACTAATTCTTGACTCACTGATAATTCCTCCAATGTCCTATTTTATTTTATATTTAAAAATCAATGTGTAATCGAATCTGTGCCACTGCGGCGCGTTCGATTTCTTTTGGTGTTTCATCTATATAAATTGTTACGCTTTCATCAGTTACGGCACCAAGGTTGCCTGTGTACAGTTTCTGACCGTCAATCGGCTTAAATAACTGCACATCTACAGCTTTGCCGCTGTAACGGATAAAGTCTTTTTCTTTTTTCAATACGCGATCAATGCCGGGAGACGATACTTCCAACAGATAATTTTCCTTAATCGGATCTTTTGCGTCTAAAAATTCACTCAACTTTTCACTGACCATCTGGCAGTCGTCAAGATCAATCCCATTAGGTTTATCTAAATAGACGCGCAAATACCAATCGCGCTCTCTCACATATTCCACATCTACCAATTCCATATCTGTGGACTCGATAATTTGCTCAACAACAGACGATACCAATTCTTCTACCGCTTCACGTTTCATTGCTTTCGCCTCCTTTTATTTTGTAGGTTTGCTTGTTTACGATTTACTTACTTAAAAACGCTGTTTTATATGCATGTTAAGGCTTACAGTATCCTCTTATAATCGCATTATAAGGTCCATACTATAAAGTAAAGAGTGAGCCAGAGCCCACTCTTCAAAAGTAACGTATTCCAAATCTACTACATTATAGCATGTCTACTCTAAAAATTCAAATAAAACGCATTACAATCGTGCTTTTAAGTTTTTAATTTCATTATGTAAATGCGTTTTTAAACAAATCTCAAACTCTTTTACCGAGTTTCCATCAAAATTATGACTGATTTCCGGAATGTTATGACAACGAAGCTCTGCGAAAAACTCCTGACGAAGTACATTGTAGAAGAACAACAAACCGGTCGGATCATCCATAAGGCGGTACTCTCCTATAATAAAAGAACCGTTGATCATGGAAATGGCGTTTTTCGGTGTAATGTCCAGCACGAAGTCATCAATAGTTTGAGGTAACACCTCTTCAAAGTCCCAATCGAGAATATTGGTCTTCTTATATTCATACGTAAACAGTTCATGAGAATCAATGAGTCGTTTACGCATGCCTTCCACTGCGCGCTCCTTCAAGCCCTCCAGGAACGAATCCCAATCGGTGCGGATAAAGCTGATATCCACAAAGGAAAACAATGGCATAATAACATGGACTGTAAAGTCATCTACTTCTTTGTCGTACATGGCCTGCCAACGCCAGCCTAATTTATTTTCATAATGGAAAAATAAATACGTGTTATCTTCAAGTTTCGTATCAATGACCAGCTCAAAAGGGCCGATTGTTTGAGGGAGCCACGAAAAATCATAGGTTCGTTCGCTGCATTCCGCCAAAATATCAGGCTTCTTCCCCAATTCTTACACCTCCGTCTTACCACATGTATTGTGGCAAAATCACAATTTACTATTTGAGAGCCGTTTCAGGATAGAGTTCTTCATAATGCTCTTTATTTCTTAAAACCGTAGTCACATATTCTCTGGTTTCTGCAAACGGAATGGCATCGATTTGATCAAAGTCGTCGCCCCAGCCATACGTCTGCATCCACTCTTCCACATGACCGCGACCGGCATTGTACGCAGCCAATGCGAGGATTTCATTGCCCTTAAACTCATTCAATAAATAAGCTAAGTACCAGGTACCCAATTTAATATTGGTGCCCGGTTCACGTATGTCCTCATCGGTCATTTTAGGCTGATTAATTTGTTCCGCAATCCAATGGGCCGTATCCGGCATGAGCTGCATAAGTCCCATAGCACCGGGCGCCGATTGTGCCGACTCATTAAATTTGCTTTCCGCTAAAATAACAGCCGCCACCAATGAAAACGACACCTTATTTTCCTTCGAAGCGGCATACACTAATTCGCGATGCTCCAAAGGATAAGCATACATGCGTTCCAAATACGGTTGTCCTATAAAGGCATAATGAATGCCCAATATAACAGTTGTAATAGCTAAAAACGTGGACCCTCTCATGCCAACTCCTTCTCAAATCGGTTTTTATAGCGTTCCCATAATTGTTCTAATTCCGCTTCCAGTTCTTCCATAGGACCTTCATTGGAAATAATAACCTTGCTGTACTTTCTTTTTTCGCTGAGCGGCAACTGACTCTTTATGCGGCATGCCGCCTCCGCCTCGTCCAAGCCGTTACGCTCCATAAGGCGGCGTATCTGCGTCGCTTCATCAGTCACCACGAGCCATACTTCATCCATGTCTTTATACCAGCCGGCTTCGATAAGCAGCGGCACGTCGTAGATAACCGCCGGCTCGCCGCGATTTTCAAACATTATCTCCAGCTGGTCAATGCGCTCTTTTATATAGCTGTGCAAAATCGCGTTCAATTGTTTGCGCTTTGCTTCATTATTGAACACAATAGCCCCCAAAGCGGGACGATTCAATTGTCCGTCTTCCAGGAGCACGTCTTTGCCGAATGCATCTGCTACAGCCTGTAGGCCGGGTGTTCCCGGCTCTACCACTTCGCGTGCAACCCGGTCAGCATCAATGACAGCCACACCGCGTTGGGCCATCCATCCGCTCACTGTACTTTTACCGGTTGCAATGCCGCCGGTTAATCCGATCTTATACATTCGTAACTGTCTCTCCGATCTTTCACATTTGCAAGCATTTCCTATTTTTGACAATGCTTACAGTATACCGTGTGTCTGCCACGCAGTATCATATCTGTCAAAGGTTGCCCGCAGTCATAGCAATATTGACCGCTGCGACCATATACTTGTAAATAGTTCTGATTATTTCCCTTTTTGCCTTCCCCATTTTTATAGTTCCTAAAACTTGTGCCGCCTCGTTCCAAACTATCGGACAGCACATCCTTAATGGCTTCGCAAAGGGCTTTACTTTCTTTCTTCGTCAGCGAATTGGCGCGTCTTGTAGGACGAATATGAGCCTTAAATAAGGCCTCGTCCGCATATATATTGCCGATACCGGCCACATACTTCTGATTCAACAAAAATGTCTTAACAGGAAGCGCACTGCGGCGACTCACTTCGTACATATAAGCTCCGGTAAAATCATCGCTTAAAGGCTCCACACCCATAGACACATAGGACGTCAAATCGATGGCCTGTTCATTAATAAAAATATACAGGCCGCCCAATGTACGCACATCGCCATACGCCAATTCCGTACCGTCTGTAAACTCGAATATAATTCGGTCAAAACGCTCAATTACCGACGATTCATGATACACTAAACTACCTGTCAATTTCAAGTGTATCACTAAAATCAGGTCTACGTTCACAAAGTGAATGGTCAGATATTTTCCACGCCGTCTCACTTCATCAACAGTAAGTCCTACCAATGCATCCTCGGCCGCGCCCACCGTGGCATTGCGCCACAGGCGGGGCAATAAAGTGTTAATGGATGCTATCGTCTTTCCTTTGATTTGTTTTGTTATATAGCGTCGAATGATCTCGACCTCAGGAAGTTCCGGCATACGTGCCCCTCCTTTAAGTACATAGTATTAGTTTAACCCGTCCTATTATTATATCTCAGCTCATTAACATACCTCAGTTTATTAACTTACCTCAGCTTATTAACTTACCACTGTCTATTATTTTACATCAGCCCAGTTGGTGGCGCTGTGCACGTCTACAATCAAAGGCACTTTTAAAGTGACTACACTATCCATGATAGTTTCCAACAACTCTTTAACAGTTGCTTCTTCGTCTTTCACTACTTCGATTACCAATTCATCGTGTACCTGTAATAATAAACGAGATTTCAATTTTTTATCGGCCAACGCCTGTGCCACCTGGTTCATGGCGAGCTTGATAATATCGGCTGCCGTGCCCTGAATCGGCGTATTCATAGCTGTTCGTTCCGCAAAGGAGCGACGGTTAAAGTTGCGGCTGTTAATGTCCGGTAATGTACGGACACGGCCGAACATAGTGCGCACTGCGCCCGTTTCGTGAGCCAATGCCACCATATTATCCATATATTCTTTAACTTTCGGATAACGACTGAAGTACAGTTCGATGTATTCCTTCGCAGCCTGGCGGGTAATCCCCAAATCGCGGGACAGACCAAAGTCACTGATGCCGTAAATAATACCGAAGTTTACCGCTTTCGCATGAGAACGTTCCAACGGTGTTACATCTTCTAATTCCTTGCCCAATACTTCCGCCGCTGTAAAACGGTGAATATCTTCGCCGTCCATGAAGGCTTTAATAAGGGCCGGATCTTCAGACAAGTGTGCCAAGATGCGCAACTCAATCTGCGAGTAGTCGGCGCTCATGAGCATATCGTAGCTTTGCCCCGGTAAGAACAAGGCACGAATTTCACGGCCTTTTTCTGTACGCACCGGAATATTTTGTAAATTCGGATCAGAGCTGCTGAGACGTCCTGTGGCTGTCACCATCTGGTTAAATGTACTGTGAATACGATGTGTATCTCCATTGATGAGCGGTTTCAGTCCATCCAGATAGGTGGAAATTAATTTTACCACTGTGCGGTATGCTAAAATCTTTTCAATGATTGGATTTTCATCGCGCAGTAAATCCAATACTTCCGCATTCGTGGAATAACCGGTCTTTGTTTTCTTGATCACAGGAAGACCTAATTTATCAAAAAGAATTACGCCTAACTGTTTTGGTGAGTTAATATTAAATTCCTCGCCGGCCAAGTCGTAAATAGCCTGTTGCAACTCACGCGCTTCGCCGTCAAAGCGAGTTTTTGTTTCATCTAATTTTTCTGTATCAATGTAAATACCGTTCTTTTCCATAATAAGCAAAGTATTTACCAAGGACAGCTCAATATCTTTATATAAATCCCATACTTCCACTTCATGAAGGGCCTTCAATGCGGTCTCCTGCATCACCACATAGGCTTTTGCCGTACTGGCGAACTCGCGGCTGTCTCCGCCGGTGGATACATTGCCACCGTTAAAGCGTTCTAATAAATAAGTAAGTCCGTAATTAGTTCGTGTAGGATCACAGAGATACGCCATCAATGTTAAATCCCATACGCGCGGTTCACCTTGGTCATTGAAAAGTGCCAATTCGCCCGGTGCATCAGTGCCTAACACTTCAAGTAGTAACTTAACATCATTACTTACCACTTCGCGCGCTTCATTAGCCACACGAGCGGCCACGGAAGTCAGCAACGCACTGTCGCCCTGCACTTCGTAGACCTTTTCATCATTGGCTATAAAAAGAGAACCGATAGTGCGGAACGGATGAGCTCCTTCCGGAATTACGTGGATACCTACAAGTTTATCTTTATAATCAATAGCATCTGCAGACTGAACCTCTTCAATAGTAAATTCACCTGCGTTCGGATCATTGGCGAAGTCTGCGAATAAGGAATCGCTGTCTGCTGTGTTCACTTCATTCAATCCCATTGCTTTAATCAAACGCGGTGTTACACTGTGGAATCCGAGGCGGTCAAAGAGTGGTACGATTTCACTTTCATGGGCATGAGTCACGAAATCTTCCAATTTATATGGCAATTCCATATCCGTTTTAATCGTAGCCAAGGTTCTGGATAAATAAGCCAGCTCTTTATTATCAGCTAATTTTTCTTTTAACTTGCCCTTGATTTCATCAATATGTTCGTACACGCCTTCCAAGGTTTCATATTGAGTAAGCAACTTCAACGCCGTCTTTTCCCCAACCCCCGGTACGCCCGGAATATTATCGGAACTGTCACCCATGAGGGCTTTCATATCAATTACCATGTCAGGTCCATAGCCGTATTCATCGGCCATATTGGCTGGGGTCACTTCCAACATTTCGGAAATGCCTTTTTTCGTAATATATACAGTGCTGTAATTATCTACCAGCTGCAAGCTGTCGCGGTCACCGGTAATAATGTAAACAGCGGTATCATCATTCCCCATGGACTTGCTCAAAGAGCCGATAATGTCGTCCCCTTCAAAACCTTCTTCTTCAATTACGGAGATGCCCAAGGCTTCAAGCACTTCGCGAATCAATCCGAACTGAGGGCGCAAATCATCAGGCGCGTTCGGACGGTTTCCTTTATAATCGGAATATAACTCCGTACGGAATGTTTCCTTCCCTTTATCAAACGCTACCGCCACATAGTCAGGATGCAACTCATTATATAGCTTTACAAGCATGGTTAAAAAACCGTATACCGCATTTGTTGGTACACCCAATGCATTACTCAGCGGAGGCAACGCAAAAAATGCACGATACAGTAAACTGCTGCCATCTATAATCATAAGTTTTTTCATAAAGCACCTCACATAGGAAATAAGAATTTATTTTACTCTATTAATTCTATAATAAATCATTCATTTTAGAATTACATTAAATTAAAGTATCAATACACTTTATTATAACACAAAAAGTATTGTAGTAAGCTATTGCACAACAATGCTCACTATGCTATAATTATTCAGGTATATTATTGTAATCATAAGGAGGTGACTCAATTGCCAAATATTAAATCCAGTATTAGAAGCGTAAAAACCGACGCTGAACGTCGTGCGAAAAATTTTGCTGTGAAATCTCAGATTCGTACAGCTACCCGCAAAACGGTTGAAGCTGTTGAAGCAGGCGCAGTAGAAGATGCTAAACAAGCACTTGTTCAAGCTACTAGCGTAATTGATAAAGCGGCCTCCAAAGGCGTTCTTCATAAAAACACTGCAGCTCGTAAGAAATCCAACTTGGCTGCTAAAGTTAATGCTTTATAATTCCAAGCAAATAAAAAGCGTTGTAATCTAAGATTACAGCGCTTTTTTTATTTGCCCCACTACAAGTTCATCTTGTTTAAATCCTCAAAGATTCATTTTCTTTAACTCTTCCGCTCTCGGATTCAAGAAGTTTTCCACTGCTTCTTCGAAATCAATGCCGCTGCGTTCCGCCAGCACGGCCAGCCACCAAACACATTCGCCGATTTTGGAAGCCAGCATCTTTTCGTCTTCGCTTGGCCAGCGTCCTTCGTTCGACATAATATAACGCCCCACCAAACCGGCATCAGTTAAAAAGGCCAATGCATCTTCCTCGGTGGACCATTCCTTATTATGAATCTGACGTTCCAAAGCATGATATTTAACTCGAATATCCTCAGAAATTATCATTACTTCTTTTAAATCCATGCTATCAATCCTTTTGTTGTTTCAAATCACCGTGCATAATGCAGCGGAATAAATTGAGTGCCACAGCGGTCGGCTGACCGACTTCCAAAGCGGTAGTAGCCTGTCCGATAGCACGGCGGAACGTGCTGCTCACTTCTTCCGTAGCGGACTGTCCCACTGCGTCTAAATCCATATCCATAATATATTTAAACAATGCATGGACTTCGTCGCTGTCCATTCCCTGTTCTCTAGCTACTTCCGTCTGCTTTTTAGCCCAATCATAACGTGCCTTTTCGGCCGGATCTGTAGGCACAGATTTTTTTGCGTGAATGCAACTCATAACTTACCTCTTTTCTCTAACATAAAATATGAACTTCTCTAATATAAAATACGAACGCTAAACAGCCAGGGAGGCTGTTTTTATTTATTGTCTCTAATAACATTCATAAAGCTGGTACCCACTTCACCTTTAAGGCCAAAATATTCCAATATGGTCTGTCCCACATCAGCAAAGGTGTTGCGGTCGCCCAATTCCACAGCCTTGTCTAACCCTTTCCAATATCCTATTAAAGGTACTGTTTCACGAGTGTGATCGGTACCTCTCCACGTAGGGTCATTGCCATGGTCTGCTGTAATCAACAGCAAGTCTTCAGGTTGTAATAGATTTAAGAAGCCGCCCAGCTGATAGTCGAAGTCTTCCAGAGCCCGCTTATAACCGGCCACATCGCGACGATGTCCATATAAGCTGTCAAATTCCACAAGATTAACCATCATAAGGCCTTCTTTGAAATCTCCACCCAAGAGTCGGGCCGCCTCGTTCATACCATGTGAATTCGACTTGGTCGGATAGGATTCACTGATACCAACTTTTGCGTAAATATCTCCGATTTTACCTACACCGATTGTCTGCAAGCCCTTCTTTTGAAGGAGCTCCCAATACAATGTTTTTTCCGGCATACGGCTATAGTCGTGACGATTGGCGGTGCGTTTGAAATGACCCAATTCACCTACAAAGGGACGTGCAATAATACGGCCCACATAGTACTCGCCAATGCACACTTTATTACGGGTAATTTCACACATGCGGTATAAATCTTCTAAGGGAATTACATCTTCATGAGCGGCTATTTGAAATACGGAATCGGCAGATGTGTATATAATCGGCTTGCCTGTACGCAAATGTTCAGCCCCCAGCCGTTCAATGATTTCCGTACCTGACGCCACTTCATTACCAATGTAACCGTAACCGGTTTCAGCCGTAAAACGGTCCATCAGTTCCTTTGGAAAGCCATCGTAGAATGTAGGAAACGGCACATCCACCGGATGGCCCATTAATTCCCAGTGACCGCTGGTCGTATCTTTGCCGCGACTGATTTCTAAGAGGCGGCCAAACATCCCGGTTACAGGTTCTGTAGGCTCACTCTTTGTTAAATTCGCAATGCGTCCTAATCCCAGGTTCAATAAATTAGGACAGCGAAGTGCTTCGCCTACGGATTCAATATGACCTACCGTATCGGCTCCGTCATCATTAAATGCGGCTGCATCGGGCGCGCCGCCGATGCCCACACTGTCCATAACCAATACAATAATTCGTTTAAACATAATGCACAATCCTTTCACAGCAGAATTGTTAACTACCGATTATTTTAAATATGGCAAAGCTAAAGTAATGGCAGCCAATGTTTTGCTGTCTTTAATATTTTCCTTACCGATAGCTTCCAAGAGTTCAGGTAATGTAAAGAATTCTAATTCCACGTATTCATCAGGATCCCAGTTAGTATGACCTTTTTCCAAATCTTTGGCGAGGAAAATGTGAATCACTTCGTTACAGAATCCGGGACTGGTAGCAACAGCGCCTAAAGATTTCCAGGTCTTAGCTTTAAAACCTGTTTCTTCTTCCAATTCGCGTTTTGCACAAGTGAGCGGATCTTCACCGGCGTCCAATTTACCGGCCGGAATTTCCAATAAGCCCTGCTGTAAAGCGTAACGATATTGACGTTCCATAATGATACGATTCTGGTCGTCGATTACAATAATGGCGCTGGCACCCGGATGATGCACTACTTCGCGCCACGCTTCGCGGCCATTTACCATGGCTGTATCATAAGTGACCTTAATCAACTTCCCGTCAAACTTCATTTCCGATGTTTTAGTTATTTCTTCATGTAAACTCATGATGGCCTCCTATTGAACACAAACGCCCCTTACCTAATCAGTCCAGGCAAGGGGCGCTTTCTTTTACTTAGAACCGGTGCTGCCGATGCCGCCTACACGAATTCCGGTAGCATCATCATCACTGGCAATTAAATATTTAGAGAAAATGCCTTGCGCCACACGCTCACCTTTTTCAATGTGAACGGCCTCTTTGCCCATATTATAAAGGGCAATTAAAATGTGACCTTCATTTTCTTCATTGTTGTAATAGTCGCTGTCAATAATACCAGTACTATTGGCCAGCATTAATTGGCGTTTAACCGCCATGCTCGAACGAATGTGAATCGCCAAATATTCATCATAATTCATGAATGCTTTCAATCCGGTTGGAACTAATTTGATCTCACCCGGCTCGATAGTAGTATCTTCTGCACATTCAATATCATATCCGGCACTTTCAGTTGTCTTTCTTTTTGGCAAAGTTATATCGCAATCTTCATATTTCGATACAACTTCAAATCCGCGAATGTCCATTTAGCGACTCCTCTGTAATGAATTGATTATTTTAAGCAGTCCTTACGGGATAAGTTAATGCGACCTTGTTTGTCGATCTCAATAACTTTTACCATAATTTCATCGCCTACATTAACCACGTCTTCTACATTTTCAACGCGTTCTTTAGCGAGCTTGGAAATGTGTACCAAGCCTTCTTTACCAGGCAATACTTCTACGAAAGCGCCGAAGTTCATCAAGCGTGTTACACGACCCATGTAAACTTCGCCCACTTCTACTTCTTTCGTCAAGTTGGTAATAATTTCGATAGCGCGGTTAGCAGCGGATTCTTCCACAGCCGCGATAGAAACAGTACCGTCATCTTCGATGTCAATCTTAGCACCTGTTTCTTCGATGATGCCGCGAATAACTTTACCGCCTGTACCGATAACGTCACGGATTTTATCAGGGTCAATCTTCATAGTAATAATGCGTGGTGCCCATGGGGACATGTTGCCACGAGGGGCATCGATAACTTCAAGCATTTTGCTCATGATGTGCATACGGCCTTTGTGAGCTTGAGCCAATGCTTCTTCTAAAATCGCACGGGACAAACCGGAGATTTTAATATCCATCTGAATAGCGGTAACGCCTTTTGCAGTACCGGCTACTTTGAAGTCCATATCGCCCAACGCATCTTCCATACCTTGAATATCTGTTAAGATTGTGTAGTGTTCGCCCTGAGTTACTAGACCCATTGCAATACCTGCTACAGGGGCTTTAATAGGCACGCCTGCATCCATTAAGGACAAGGTACTGCCGCAAACGCTGGCCATGGAGCTGGAACCGTTGGATTCCAATACTTCGGATACAAGACGCATAGCGTATGGGAATTCTTCTTCAGTAGGAAGAACTGCCAATAAAGCGCGTTCAGCCAATGCACCATGACCGATTTCACGACGTCCCGGACCACGGGAAGAACGAGTTTCCCCTACGGAGTAGGATGGGAAATTGTAGTGGTGAATGTAACGTTTTTCAGTTTCAATACCGATGCCGTCGATTGTCTGTTTTTCAGAAAGCGGCGCCAAGGTACAAATGTTTAATACTTGAGTTTGACCACGTGTGAAAAGACCGGAACCATGTGTACGAGGTAAAATACCTACGCGTACGGAGATAGGGCGAACTTCATCAAGTTGACGGCCATCAGGACGAATCTTTTCTACCGTAATCATATGGCGAACAATTTCTTTCACCATTTTTTCTAATGTAAGGCTTACATCATCCAAGTTTTCAGGATAGATTTCTTCGAAATGTTCTAAAACTTCTTCAAATACAGCTGCCTGTTGTGCATCGCGCTGTTGTTTGTCAGCACAGCGAACAGCTTTATCCAATGCATCATGTGCGTACGCATGTACGGCAGCAGATACTTCATGATCGATTTCATGTACAGGGAATTCGCGTTTTTCTTTGCCCGCTTTAGCTACCATATCTTCCTGGAAAGCTACGATAGTTTTGATTTCTTCGTGAGCGCGCATAATAGCTTCCAACAATACTTCTTCAGCCACTTCCTGAGCGCCGCCTTCTACCATGAGGATAGCGTCTTTAGTGCCGGCTACAACGACGCTCAAGTCAGTTTCAGCCAACTGAGCCACTGTCGGGTTAATTACGAATTCACCATTTACACGGCCGATACGAACGCCTGCGATTGGGCCTGCCCAAGGAATATCGGACAATGCCAACGCTGCGGAAGCACCGATCATGCCGCAGATTTCAGGTGCGTTGTCCTGATCTACGGAAAGTACAGTTGCTACTACATGCACTTCATTACGGCAACCTTTATCAAATAACGGACGAATCGGACGATCGATTAAACGGCTGTGAAGAACAGCAGATTCCGGTGGCTTAGCTTCACGTTTAATGAATCCGCCCGGAATGCGACCTACGGAGTACATTTTTTCTTCGTAATCAACAGTGAGCGGGAAAAAGTCAATATCTTTGGCTTCCTTGGATGCAGTAGCAGTCACCAACACTACTGTATCACCATAACGAACTAAGGCAGAGCCACTCGCCTGTTTCGCAAGCTCTCCTGTTTCAATTGTTAATGTACGACCGGCCAGGTCCATTTGGAATTGTTCCATTCCGATTCCTCCTCTGAATCACTATGTCTCTATTTTTTTACATCTCTCTTATTGTAATAGATTCCCATAGAAAATGAAAGTCTTTTATCTATATTCTCATATAAAGTAAGGCTTTATAAGAAAAAAGCGGCCTAGGCCGCTTTTTCATATTACGTGTTAAATTATTTACGTAAGTTTAATTTTTCAAGAATTGCACGGTAACGTTCAATGTCTTTACGACGTAAGTAGTCAAGCATGTTACGACGTTGACCAACTAATTTTAAAAGACCACGACGGGAATGATGATCCTTTTTATGTTCTTTTAAATGCTCAGTTAAGTAGATGATACGATTAGTCAAAATCGCGATTTGAACTTCTGGAGATCCAGTGTCACCTTCATGAGTAGCAAATTCTTTGATGATAGCTAATTTAGCTTCTGTAGTCAACATATGTATGTCCTCCTATGTAAAAAAAAACTCGTCAAGCCAAAGTAAACGTTGGAGATTCGAATACTTCGCTTGCGTCACGTGCGTAAGCACCTATAAAAGTATACTATATCAGGCATTCCTTGTAAAGCGGAATTCTAAATTTCTTTGATTGGCCTAACCACCCGGTCTTAAGTCACCCGATCTAAAGTCAACCGGAATAAAGTCAACCGGTATAAAGCCATATGGCCTAATACTAATTAACCTAATGCCATGCGGTCACTCACTGTATCGCCCGCCACTTCGAAGCGTTCCAGCAAGTCTTTTACAGTAAGTTTTGCCTTCTCTTCTCCACGAACGTCGAAAATAATGCGTCCGTTGTTCATCATAATCAAGCGGTTGCCGTAACGAAGGGCATCACGCATGTTGTGGGTAATCATCAAGGTGGTCAGATTATATTCCTGAACCAATTTATCGGTTAAGCTCAACACATTGGCTGCCGTCTTAGGGTCAAGGGCCGCTGTATGTTCGTCCAACAGTAACAATTCAGGTCTCAGCATGGTAGCCATCAACAATGTAATGGACTGACGCTGACCGCCGCTCAATAAGCCCATACGTGCTGATAAACGGTCCTCAAGGCCAAGGCCTAATAGAGAAAGACGTTCTCTGAACAGTTCACGCTCTTCCGGTACGAAGGCCCATTTGAGGCCCATTTTCTTGCCGCGGCGCAATGCGAGAAGCAAGTTCTCTTCAATCTGCATATTCCCTGCTGTACCGAGCATCGGGTCCTGGAATACGCGGCCGATAAAAGCGGCACGTTTGTATTCAGGCATTTTTGTAATGTCTGTATCGTTAATCTTAATTGTACCTGCATCAACCGGGAAGACACCGGCAATGGAGTTCAACAAGGTACTTTTACCGGCACCGTTGCCGCCGATAACGGTTGCAAAATCGCCGGATTCCAAACGAAGATCTACGCCATGAAGGGCTGTTTTTTCATTGACCGTACCTTTGAAAAATGTTTTTACTAAACCTTTAACTTCTAACATAACCGGCCCTCCTTAACGACTCTGCCATTTAGCTTTCAATGTAGGCAATGCCAAAGCAATGGCTACGAGAATGGCTGTGAATAATTTTAAATCGTTTGGCGGCATACCTAAGTAAAGCACCACTGCAATTACGATGCGGTATACTACGGAGCCGAGTACTACGGCCAGTAAATTGCGCACGAAGGAACTGGTACCGAAGAGCACTTCCCCGATAATTACGGAGGCCAGGCCGATTACGATGGTACCTACGCCCATGCCTACGTCTGCATAGCCGTTACCTTGCGCCACGAAGGCACCTGCAGTGGCTACGAAGGCATTGGATAAAGCAAGACCGATAAGAATCATCGTATCTGTGTTAACGCCCTGAGCGCGAATCATTTGCTGATTAATACCGGTCGCACGAATGGCGGCGCCGATTTCAGTACCGAAGAACCAGAACAGGAATAAACAGGCCAAGAAAGCCCCTATAAGCCCCACAATCGTTAAGGCCCAAGTGCTGCGCATATTGAGCACTTCCAAGTAGGTATATACTGTATCCATGCGGAGCAAAGACACATTGGCTTTGCCCATAACATGTAAGTTAATCGAATATAAGGCAATCATCGTTAAAATCCCTGCCAAGAGAGCCGGAATCTTTAACTTTGTATGTACCAAACCGGTTACAATCCCTGCTACGGCACCGCCGATGGCGGCTACAAGAATAGATACTAACGGATTAACACCCGCTACGATTAAGGTAACGGAAATGGCCGCTCCCAAAGGGAAACTGCCTTCAACCGTCAAATCCGCAATATCCAGCACGCGGAATGTGATAAAAACACCGATGGCCAGTAATGACCACAAAAGGCCTTGACCCAAGGTGGAAATAATCAAATTTTCCATAACTTCCTCCAACTATAGGTAACCATTCATCAAGATGATTACCTCCGAAATAAATAGACTATAAAAAGAAAAGGACCGAAGCCCTTTTCTTAATGTTTATTTATTTGCCTCTTTCAATACAGATTCAGGAATTGTAATTCCCAAGTTTTTAGCTACTTCTTCGTTTACAACGAGCTTGAAGTTTGTCTGACTTTCAATCGGCATATCTCCTACTTTAGCTTCACCGGAGAGGATCTTTGCCCCCATCACACCGGCTTGGAAGCCTAACTGGTAGTAGTCTACCGAGTAAGTAGCTAAACCGCCTGCTTTAATAAGATTGTCTTCACCAGGGAAAACAGGAATCTTTGCCGCGTCGGTAATTTTAACCAGATTTGGCATCGAGGAGGCTACAATGTTGTCAGTCGGTACATAAATAGCCTGTACCCCTTGGGATACGAGATTTTGCGCCGCCTGCTGTACATCGTTTACATTAGAAACGGTCGCTTCCACAACTTCAATACCTTTTTCTTTTGCATGTGCTTTCATGCGTTCAGCCTGAAGCTGTGAGTTAATTTCGTTCGTACTGTATAAAATACCTACTTTTTTAGCATTAGGTAAAATTGTTGCAATTAAATCAACTTGTTTTTCTACCGGGTTCATATCGGTGGTACCACTTACATTGCCACCCGGTTTTTCATTGCTCTGAACTAATTTTGCAGATACATAGTCCGTAATGGCTGTACCTAAAATCGGAATGTCACGAGTGGCATTGGCCATAGCCTGTGCCGCCGGTGTTGCAATCGCCAACACCAAGTCATCCTGTTCCGATACGAAACGTTGTGCAATACTGTTCAAATTGGACTGATCACCTTGTGCATTCTGCTGATCAATCTTTACATTGTCCTTAAATCCTTTGGACGCCAAGCCGTCTACAAAGCCCTTATTGGCTGCATCTAAGGCCGGATGCTCAACCAATTGAACAACCCCTACCTTATACGTCTTGCCGGATCCGGAAGTTCCGGAATCACTGCCACAACCGGCCAACAGGCCAACTACCATCATTGCTGCCACTGCAGCTACTACACGCTTTTTCCACATACTGAAAAGCTCCCTTCTACCATTCTACAATTATCCATCTACACGGGATAGTTTAAACTATTATATCTTGTTTTTAAAGACATTTCAATAGTTAATTACTTCAAAAATCCGTTACGTCGTAACGCTTCGTCCCACTCCGCTTCTTTAAAGCCTACCAATACGGTATCAGGCAGAATCAGAATCGGACGCTTTACGAGCATACCGTTTGTGGCCAATAGAGCCAATTTTTCCGACTCACTTAACGTCGGTAATTTATCTTTGATATTTTCACTGCGGTATACTTGGCCGGATGTATTGAAAAACGCCTTTACTTCTTTACCGCTCTTCGGCAGCCAGGCACCGAGTTCTTCAGCAGTCGGATTTTCTTCCTTAATATTGCGTTCTTCAAACGCGATGTTGTGCTCGGTTAAATACTTCTTCGCACGCTTACATGTAGAACACGTAGGATATTCAATAAATAACATCAGTCCAACCGCTCCTTTCGCAGTACTTCCGCATTTTCTTCTGTAAATCCGTTCGCCGCCAAAATGTAGGATTCTAAATTGCCCCGTTCAAAGGCCATCTTCATCACCGGCGTTTCAAAAGGATCCAGTTGTACCGACATGAGCACTTCACCGGTTTTATAATAACCGACAATGGCTTCGCCCAATTCAGCATCAATCGTTTCCCTCTTAACGGCCTTACAGTAACGCTCCATTACAATTGTGGCCTCCCGGGCGCAAAGCTCCCGGTCAGCCATATAGTCTTTTACCTGTGCTTCGTCAATATCGTAAATATCGACCTTTACAGTTTTTGGTGTCTTCGAATTCATAATAATTACACTAAGTCTTCGCCTTTAGTTTTTAAGAACGCTTCGTAACATTTCTTCGCTTCGTAAATGTCCGCTTTGCTTGTTACTTCCCAAGGGGCATGCATGCTCAATACGGCAACGCCGCAGTCGATTACGTTCATACCATAAAGAGCCATAATGTAAGCGATAGTTCCGCCACCGCCCAAGTCAACACGGCCTAATTCAGCTGTCTGGAACGCTACCTTATTGTCGTCCATCACACGGCGGATGAAGCCCATGTACTCAGCATTAGCATCGTTGGAGCCGGATTTACCGCGAGCGCCGGTAAACTTGTTGAATACAACGCCTTTACCAAGGAAGGCAGCGTTTTTCTTTTCGAAAGCGGAGGCATATAAAGGATCATAACCTGCACTTACGTCAGAGGACAACATGCGGCTACGTTCCAAGGTGCGACGTACCGCCAATGGGGATGTATGGCCTGCACTTTCCAATAATTCGGCTACGATGTTTTCGAACCAGCGGGACTGCATGCCTGTAGCACCTACAGAACCGATTTCTTCTTTATCGACTAAGAGCGTACAAGTTGTACGTTCTACATTGTCCACTTCGAGCATAGCCGCCAAGGAAGTGTATGCACATACGCGGTCATCCTGGCCGTATGCAATAATCATGCTGCGGTCAAAACCCATTTCGCGGGCTTTGCCGGCAGGTACGATTTCAAGTTCAGCGGACAATAAATCTTCTTCCGAGAAATTGTATTCTTTTTCGAAAATCTGTTGCAAGAATTGAGTTACGCCTTCTTTCAATTCCCCTTTTACAGGACGGCTGCCGATGAGAAGGTCAAGGTTTTCACCTTCAATCACTTTAGCCGCTTTCTTTTCCATTTGTTCCTGACCTAAATGAGGTAACAAATCAGTTACACAGAATACAGGATCAGTATCTTTTTCACCGATGGAAATAGGCACTACGGTACCGTCTTTCTTAACAACTACGCCGTGTAAAGCCAATGGCATAGCAACCCATTGGTACTTCTTAATACCGCCGTAATAGTGAGTGTCGAAGAAAGCCAAATTTTCACTTTCGTAAAATGGATTCTGTTTAACATCAAGACGTGGCGAGTCGATGTGAGCCCCTAAAATATTGAGGCCCTGCTCCAAATCTTCATTGCCGATGTTAAAGAGAGCAATAATTTTCTTCATATGTACTGCATATACTTTATCGCCCGCTTTAATTGGATTGCCGGATTTCAATACGTCCTGCAAGTTTTTATAACCGCGAAGCTCAGCCTGACGAATTGTTTCATCAATACATTCGCGTTCAGTTTTACCTGTATCAAGGAAGTTCATATATTCCTTGCTCAAAGTTTCAATTGCCTGTAAATCGGCATCGCTATATTCATGCCATGCATATTTGCGTTCCATAGTACACCATCCTTTATTTTTTATCTTCTTGTAATGCTTTTTTCGCCGCTTCTGCCGCAGCCGCCACTTCCGCCGCTCGTTGTCGTTTGCCCAATCGCTTCAAGTACGCTTCTTCTTTCTTGCGATTCAATTCGGTACGCTCTTCATAGAGACGGTGAAGTTTAGGTGGCGCCATAGTAACACTTTTCGTTACATAGAAGCGC
Source organism: Veillonella sp. (assembly GCF_018364065.1). Lineage (GTDB taxonomy): Bacteria > Bacillota > Negativicutes > Veillonellales > Veillonellaceae > Veillonella_A. The sequence goes on along the minus strand of NZ_JAGZMO010000001.1, from coordinate 105,127 downwards.
AGTAAACCGCCCTTTTTCATATGCTTCCCAATGCGCCAATGAACGGCAAAGTCGCCGTGTATCTTACATTTGCCTAAGGCTAAAAACTTATCGCCGGACAAACGTTGAATGCGCTGTAATTTCATCCGCTCCTGGCAAAGAGGACAATAGGCTCTATTGACACGGCGGTCATGGAATACCTGCTTTTTATCGATGAAATTCTCATAAATAAAGAAACTCAGGTCATCCGGGAAATAAGCCGGCGCATAGACATTTTCAATAATCGACTCATACTCTTCCATGCCTTTACGAAGCGGTATGGCCTTGCAGACACGGCCGGTAAAGATTGAATCATGCAATGCATTGTGAGCCGTAAGCTCATCGCGGGACAAGCCCAACTCCTCCATGGCGCGCGTTAACGCCACCTGCTGCAGATTATTATGCATCAAGTATGCGTAAATAAGCTGTGCATCGTACCACGGATGAGTTAACTTCGCATGAATTCCGTGAAGCTTCAAGTTTTCACGAAGCATGACGATATCGTCGGACCCCCACGTCAAGAGAATCGCATCGGAGCCGCACCATCGGTCAAACTGTCTGTATGCATCAGGGAAATGTAAACCTCCTGCCGATAAATCATCCGTTGTGATATGCGTCAATTCCTCTACATGCTTGTGCATCTTCGTTAAGTATTGCGGTTTTACCAAAATATTAAAGGTATCTACCAGTTCCATCTCTTCGTCCAGCTTAATGGCGCCGATCTGAATGATTTCACCGGACATAGGCAAGCCTGTACGTTTCATAAAGCTAATATCATTGGCAAAGGGCTGGTTCCACTCTAAATCAAAAATTACATAGTCCATCATAATGCCTCATTGCATCTTTCTGACAGAAGTGTTTTTGCCGCTTCGATAACTTGCTCTTTTGTAATGACACTAACGCCTTTATAATTACCTTCTTTAATAATCTTCTTCATGCTCTTGCCCACTTCGTAATTTTCCATGGATTCCAGCACGATACAATTCTTCGTATATGGTCCGTAAAACTTAGGGTTGGAAGGTCCATATAATGCAACCAGCGGAACATGCTGACTTACAGCCACATGCATAGGGCCGGAGTCATTAGTAATGAACAAGTTACAATGACTGATGGCCGCCGCCAGCTCACCTAAACTGAACTGACCTGTCGCCACAATCGGTTCGCACTCCATGTGTTTTACCACGTCATCAACCATTTCCTTATCCATCGGGCCGCCAAAAAATACGACTTTATATCCTTTGTGACAGAAAAAGTCGGCCACTTCCGCAAAGCGTTCTTTAGGCCATCGTTTTTCCGGCACCGCACTGCCCACATTGAAGCCGATGACAATATCTACATCGGACACGCCGTGCGCATGATAAAAGTCATATACAGTTTTATCCCATTCAGGGCATGTATAAATTTCAAGCCCTTTATTGGACGTGTCGGTCACACCAAGCTGCTCCAACACATTGATGTACATATCCGCCGCATGACGGCCTGTACGATCCAAGCGAGTATATTTTGACATAAACGGTCTAAAAAGAAAATGACTCATCCCCGTAGTAAAGGTACCGCCGATTTGAGATGCCAAAAAACTGGTGCGTTCGTTGGGATGCAAATTAATCACAATATCCACGGGACCTACGGTTTTCGAAATGGACTTGCCAATACGGCGAAGTGCGCCGATGCTGTTGTCCCGTCCCTTTTTATCCACCGTAATAATCGTGTCGATATTCGGATTATATTGCATTACTTCTTTTAATTTTTCGTCCATTACATAGGTAATGTGACTATGTGGTGCGGCCTTTCGCAATACATGTAAAAAAGGAGTTGTTAAAATAACATCTCCCAAATGCATCAGAAAGGTTACCACAATATGTTTATGATCAAAATCCATAGGATTACTCCTTATTTACTATACGTTGCATTTCATTCCACACAACGTCCACTGTGATTTGATCCATACATAAAGGATCGTCAATCAAAGGCTCCTGCACAGTAGCCCGTGAAGTAGGCGATTTAATAATGTGCACATGCTCACCGCCATAGGGACCGGTACGATCCGGAGATGTCGGTCCAAACAATGCTATGAGAGGCACTTTCAGAGCATTTGCAATGTGCAATGGCCCTGTATCGGCACTGATGTACAATTGGCTGTGGCCAATCAGTTCTATCAGTTCCAGCAAATTGGTTGCGCCAATCATGTTGATGACCTTATTGTCCGGTGCATCTTCTTTGATAGCCTGCCCCTTTTCACTGTCTGACGGAGCGCCGATGAGCACTACGTAATATCCTTCTTCACTTAACCGACGGCACAAGGAACCATATTTGTCCATAGGCCATTCTTTAACTGACCAGCGCGCACCCGGTGCCACCACAATGTACGGCTGACCTTCAGGTAATCCCTGTTCGGCCAACTTCTGTGCCACCTGAGACGCAGCCTGTTCGGAGCGTTTTATAGGAAATTCAACGCTGTCCACACGGCCGCCTAAGGCGCGAACCGTATCGAGATAACGTTCAATTACATGTCCATATTGATTCGGTCCTACCAGCGCTTTATTTACTAAGCGACTTCCTTCGCGCAATTCCCAATAGCCGTACTTTTCAGGGGCACCGCTTAAAAATGCCACCAATGCACTTTTAGCCAAACATTGTAAATCCAAGCACATGTCAAAGTGACGGTAATGTAAATTGCGGCGCAATTGGATCAGATAGGACAACGATTTTAACTTTTTCTTGTCAATATAAATAACTTCATCAATCCACGGAGATTTGGGAAGCACCGCACTGAATTGCTCATGCACGGCCCAGGTAATCTTCGCGTTTGGCCAATTCTTACGAATGGCGTACAAGGTCGGCAAGGCATGAATTACATCGCCTAAAGAACTCATTTTAATGATTAATATATTCTTATAGTCCTTCACGTAATGTACCTCCCGATTACTTTTCTAATTGTATGTTCTCTTTTGTTTGTGTTTCTGCTTGTTTTTCTATTTGCGCTTCTGTTTGTGTTTCTGTTTTTATATCAGACTGTGTTGCTGACTGATTCTGTTTCCCCTCGCGCTCTTTCAATATGGATTGCATGAACGGAAGCAAATCATCACCTTCAAATAAATAGCCGTCAATACCGGCGTTATGAGCCGCCTCCACATCAGACGGTTTGTCGCCGATAAGGAAGCTGGCCGATCGGTCTACGGCATACTCTTCCATTGCTTTTAAAATCATGCCCGGCTTCGGCTTGCGGCAATCACAAGCCTTTGTGTAAGCCGGAACAGTGCCTTTTTCATGATGAGGGCAATAATAAAACTGTAAAATAGGAGCGCCCTTGGCAGCCAAGGCATCACCCATGTACGCATGGAGTTTCTTCACATCGTCTTCCGTGTAATAGCCCCGTGCCACACCGCTCTGATTCGTTACCACAATGAGCTCGTAACCGGATTTTACAGCCAGGGCCAGCGCCTCTGCCGCACCGGGCATAAAGGTTAAATCTTCAATGCGATATAAATAATTTACGTCTACATTTATGACCCCGTCGCGGTCTAAAAATATAACCTTTTTCACCTGGTACCATCCTCATCAAATAGAAACAATAATTAACGTACGTAGCCGTCGTTGTTGTCTAATAACTCACAGTATTCAGCCACTGCATCTTCTAAATTAGTAAAACCTTTGTCATAGCCTACGCTGAGAAGCTTTGTAGTATCCGCTTCTGTAAAGCTCTGGTATTTACCTTTTAACACTTCAGGGAACGGAATGTAGCGCAAGTTACCGGAGCCGTTGTAAGCAATAACAGCCTTCATGAAGCGGTTAAAGCTCTTTGCTTCGCCTGTACCGCAATTGAAAATACCGCTGATTTCAGTGTGTTCCCAGAAGAAGAAGTTAACATTTACCACGTCGTTTACATAAATAAAGTCGCGCTCCTGTTCACCGTCGCCATAACCGTCAGTACCTTCAAACAAGGTAATTTCGCCGGTTTCACGAAGTTTGTAGAACATTTGGCGCACTAAGGATGCCATGTTGCCCTTGTGGTTTTCGTTCGGCCCGAATACGTTGAAATAACGAAGACCTACTACCTGTGACTGCAAATGTTTTTCAAAGCGACGTAAATAACGGTCAAAGAACAGTTTGGAGTATGCATATGGATTCAATGCTTCTTCGCAAGCCGGATCTTCTCTAAAACCTTTATTGCCATGTCCATAGGTGGATGCAGAGGACGCGTAGATAAATGGCACGCGGCGTTCCTGGCAGTAATGGAATAAGTTTTTCGTACCTTCGAAGTTATTCTTCATCATGTAGCGGCCGTCGTAGTTCATAGTATCTGCGCAAGCACCTTCATGGAATACAACTTCGATAGGACCTACATCAAATACATTTTCCGCTACAGCAACGTCAAAGTCTTCGCAATCGATGTAATCGTAGTAATCCAACATCTGCAAGTTTTTAATCTTATTGCCGTCTGTTAAATCATCAACGATTAAAATATCATTACGACCGCGGTTATTTAACTGCTTAACAATATTACTTCCAATAAAACCGGCACCGCCAGTAACGATAATCATATTAACCCCTCCTGTACTAAGGCTTTAATCTTCTCAATAATACCTGTTGTGGAATATCCCTTTTTAAAAGGAAGAATGACAACTTTATCTACAAACTCGCCACCGATTACGTCTTCCACCTTGTAATCGCCGCCCTTAACTAAAATGTTTGGGCGCAATTGGCTGAGCAATTCGCTCGGTGTATCTTCTTCGAAAATCACTACACCGTCAACAAAGCCTAAGGAGCGCATCAAATCAGCGCGGGACTCTTCATTATTAATTGGTCGTGCCGCACCTTTTAAACGCTTCGTAGACGCATCGGAATTTAACCCAACAATTAAGTGGTCTCCCAATTTTGCAGCGTCACGCAAGTAAGAAATATGGCCGCTGTGCAAGATGTCGAAGCATCCGTTAGTAAACACCACGGTAGCCCCTTCGTTCTGCCACTGACGCACTTTCTGTGCCATGTCGGCCGCTGTATAGGTGGTCACATCCGGCTCAGCTGTGTTCGCACGGCGTGTGCGGATTGTTTGCCACAATTCCAGTAACTCTTCACGATGAATCGGATATGTACCGATTTTAGACACAACAATACCGGCCGCCGCATTGGCCACATGAAGGGCTGCACGCACAGTCAGGCCCGCCGCCATCGTTGTTAAAATCATTGCTACTACTGTATCACCGGCACCACTCACATCGAAGACTTCCTGCTGTGTAGCCGGATTATGCCAAACCTTGCCGGTTTTGCTTACCACCGTAATGCCTTTGGCAGAGCGGGTAGCTACCACGTATTCGAATGGAATACGTGCCAATGTTTCTTCCGCTGCTTCTACAATCGCTTCATCCGTATTAGGCAATTCGCGACCCACACATTCGCCCAATTCTTTAACATTCGGTGTAATAAATGTGGCACCTGCATATTTACTCCAGTCGGAACCTTTCGGATCCACAATGGTTTTAATATGGTTAGCCTGCGCAAAATCCAATACTTTCTTCAATAAAGTCGGTGTGCATACACCTTTGCCGTAGTCGGAGATAACAATACCGTCTAAGCCTTCTTTATTGATCGTATCAAGCCAGTTAAGGAAGAATACTTCATCGTCCTCACCAATTGCTTTCGGCTCTTCGAAGTCGAGGCGCATCATTTGTTGACGGCCGCCGATAATACGCATTTTAGTCGTCGTTTGACGGGATTTGTCAAAGCGAACGCCGTCCTGATTAATCTTGTCGGCCTCCAGCATTTTGCTCAACATTTCCCCATGAGCGTCATCACCGGCTACACCGCCAAGAAATACATGACAGTCAAGGCCGGCCAAATTGGCAGCCACGTTAGCGGCACCACCCAGCACTTCTTTAACTTTTTCAACACGGTTTACCGGCACCGGTGCTTCCGGAGAAATACGGCCTACTTCGCCAAACACATAGCGGTCCACCATAATATCGCCAATAACAGCGATGCGAAGCTCCGGCAACTTTTGGAGTAAATAATCGTTAATAGTTTTACTGATCATAATTAAATATTAATACCCTTCTTCGATAAGTTCGCAAAGTACGTGACCGATTAAAATGTGCATTTCCTGAATGCGCGCCGTCACCTTGGATGGCACCGCCATTGTAATATCGCAGAGTTCGCGCATTTTACCGCCACCTTCGCCGGTGAATGCGATTGTATGAAGCCCCATTGTTCTGGCCACTTCCACCGCTTTCACCACATTGGCGCTATTGCCGGATGTGGAAATGCCGATTAAAACGTCTCCTACACGGCCTAAACCGGCTACCTGGCGGGCAAATACTTCATCATAGCCATAATCATTGGCTACAGCCGTTAAAATCGACGTATCTGTAGTCAATGCGATAGATGGTAAAGATACACGTTCTTTCTGAAAACGGCCGATCAATTCCGCCGCTAAATGCTGTGCATCTGCTGCAGAACCGCCATTACCGCAAAATAGGACTTTATTGCCATTAGCCAGGGCAATCTGACACCGTTCAGCAATTTCCTGAATGATGTCCATCTTTTCCATGGTCTTGGCAAACACATCCAAATGATCTTGAAAGCGTGCTGCAATCAAAGGATTAATCGTAGTTTGTGAACTCATAAGATAGTTACTCCTGATTGTTTTAATTAGTTAGTATATAGAACCTGCATTACAGCCAAATGTATAAAATTATCTGCTCTGCATTAGTTCAGAATATAACGGGATACCCGTTCTGTGTTAGCTCAGAATATCTCGGAATACCCGTTCTGTATTAGCTCAGAATGTCTTGGGATACCCGTTCTATATTAGTTCAGTATGTCTCGGAACACTCGTTCTGCATTGGTACGGAACAGTTTTTCCAAATCCCCTTCACTGAGGCCCGCCTTTTGGAATGCGTCATAGAGGCGTGGCATATCGGCTGCATCCTCAATTTCCGTTTTCGGATTAATGCCGTCAAAGTCAGTGCCCAATGCGACTACATCGGCACCGCCTTTATCATAAATATAAAGACCATGGCGCACAATATTTTCAATACTGCTTACCTTGTCTTCGCTTAAAAATGTGTTGGCAAAGTTAAGACCGATGATGCCACCTTTATTGGCAATGAGTTTAATTTCTTCATCAGTCAGATTGCGACGATGATTTGTTAAGGTCCGTGCATTGGAATGAGACGCAATGAACGGCTTCTTCAAAATTTCGCCCAACTGGAATGTACCGGTATCGTTAAGGTGGGAACAGTCCACAACCATGCCCAGCTCTTCCATAAGTTCCACGAACTCAATGCCTGTTTCAGTTAAGCCCTTGCCTTCATGGGCTTCTCCTTGCGGAAAAGACAGACCGTTCGGAAAGTTCCAGCTGATAGTAATGAGGCGCACACCGTCTTCATAGGCTTTCCGCAATTTATTCAAATCGCCACCGAAAACGCCGCCTTCTTCAACGGATAACAACGCACTCAAAATACTATTCGCCTTATTCGTTTCATAGTCGGCATAGGTGCGAACCATTTTAATATGGTCACTGTACTTTTCCATTTCTCTCATGAAAAGTTGACGCATTGCTTCATAACGCGCATAGGGATCCTTTTCTTGATCCAACTCAACGAATAAAGCAAAATCCTGCATCGTATAGCCACCCTTTTTCAGGCGCTGAATATCAATTTTCCAGGGATTTTCCCAAAGGTCACCGCTATCTGGATGATCGATGAGCTGCATAATCGTATCACAATGAAGATCTATCATTTTTCTACCTCATGTTTATCATTCTTCCGCAAATCTTCCAGTACGGCTACGAAGGCCTGTACATCATCAAAATTGCGGTATACAGAGGCGAAGCGAACATAGGCCACTTCGTCAATATCTTTTAACTCGGCCAACACTAAATCGCCGATTTCAGAGGACTTAATCTCCTGTTTGGCGCGGTTGCGGATGGCATCTTCTACATTTTTTACTACATTTTCCAATACTTCCCTTGGAATGTTTCGCTTATTACAGGACCGAAGCAAACCGTTCAATAATTTTCCACGGTCAAACATCTCATAATTGCCCCGTGATTTAATAACCATGATTGGCACATCTTCAATCACTTCGTAGGTAGTAAAACGACGACCGCAGGATAAACACTCCCGGCGGCGTCGAATGCTGTTGCCATCATCAGTGGCCCGCGAATCGGTCACCTTATTTTCTGTATGTTTACAATAAGGACATCTCATGAGAACACCTCAATTCCTTTAGTACGATTATTTTTTCAAATAGTTCTTGGCGCCTTCAGCAATCGCTTCAATATAGGCATCCAACATTTCGTAACGCTTGCGATACATATTGCGCTTATGCGTCTTCATTTCATCATAGGTCTTGCGCTCTTCTTCGAGCGGAATTCGGAAGAATCGAGCGTCTTCCGGACATACGGTACCGCCTAACTCTTCCCAGAACGGATCGAATTTAACCTTCTTGGAGCGATTGAGGCGAATTAAATGGCTGTTTGTGTAAAAGCCTTCGTCCGATACGGCATACATGGATGTAATGCCCATCTGTTTTACCAATTCGCGCATCATAAAGAACACGAAGTTTTTAGGACGGTATCCGTGCATTTTCTTCGTAATCTTCTTCGCTGCATCAAGGCCGTCTTTGTAGCCCTGAATCGTGCCAACCCAAATACATGGCTCACCATTAAAGCCATAGCCTAAACGGAAGTTAATGTGATACAGACCGGTATCTCCGATGCGGAAAAACAAGCTTAAAAAGCCTTCCTTACGTTGCCCTGTATCGAACCAAACTTCACCGTGTAAATCTAATTCCTCATCTTCAAGTACAGTAATTGCCGAAGCTCTGTTATCGTCATACATATGCTTAATTGCATCAGCCGTAAAATACTGTGGCAACAAATTGAAATGGTCTTTCAATGCCTGTAAACGCTGCGCAGCCGTAGAGTTCTTATATAAAAACACGCGGTTAATAACTTCGTGAATACCTTCGTGCCGTTTAAGCAAATTCGGTAAATATTCATACGTATGAAAAAAGTTTTTCAAGCCTTCGACCTGCTTACGATTTTTATAAGAGCGGCCGACAAACAGTGTGATTCTGCGTTTCTGGCGCCAGTTGGAATGGCCATAAATCCGCTTGCCTAATAACCACTGTCTTTTTCCATAAGAAAACATAAAAGCAAAACTCCTAACTATTTTTATTACTTCAATAATTCTTCAATCAGCCCTTACTTAAAAAAGGGTTTCTTATATATTTTAACACGAAATTAAGAAAATAACTATCAACTAAGCCTGTCCGATTTCATGCAATTAAGGATTCACCGTGAGCACAAATTCCCCCAATATAAACTCTGTTACTACAAAATCGGGTAAATATAAACTTCAGTAAATATAAATTCCGGTAAATATAAATTCCGGTAGATATAAATCCCGTAAATACAAAACTGCTCTTGCGAACAACACCTCAATGTCTATTAAGGTACGTGCACACAAGAGCAGCTCGTATTATTCATTTTCGATTAATTTCTTTTCATCTTCAATAATAGATGCAATTGTTATACTGCGTAATTTATCTTCCAAAGCCTGTTGAATTTCAACCAACCGTTCATCCAGCACGTCGTGAATATGACGACCGATCGGACAATTTGGTTCCGGATTTTCGTGGAAGTTAAATAACTGCCCATTATCCAGCGATTCTACAGCATTGAAAATATCCAGCAATGTAATTTCTGTAGGGCACTTGGCAATCTTAATGCCCGAACTCCCCTGACGGGAGTAAATAAGCCCCTTCGCTTTTAACATTAAAACAATGTTGCGAATGATTACAGGATTTACGTTAATACTGGATGCTAAAAACTTGCTCGTCACCTTATGCTCTTCTTCAGAAATAGCAATGGCCACGAAAATGTGTATAGCAATCGTAAAACGACTTGAAATCTGCAATGAATGTCACCTCCTCAGGTTCTACTCTGTACTACCTGTTTTAATATGTACAAGGTGAATTCAATGGGCGAATACTTAATCCACATAGAAAACTCGGTTATCCAAACGTGCCGCCGCTGTGGGAGCCACATCAGCATAACCTACCACACAAATGGCAATTCCTTCGTAAGAGCCTTCAATGGATTGATCCTTTAAGAACTGCTTCCATTCATCTCGTTCAAATGTTTCTTTCGCACGATTAATCCAGCATGAGCCAAGTCCCAATGAATGCGCGGACAACATCAGATTTTCCATAGCCAAACTGCCGTCCTGTACATGAGTAGGACGTTCAGTATTTGCCAAAACAACGATGGCTACAGGTGCACCGTAAAACGGATCAGTATCGGTTCCCATTATTTCAGCATTCACTGCGGACAACTTGCCAATAATTTCCTTATTGGTAATGGTCACGAAAATAACCGGCTGTTTGCCCATGCCCGAAGGCGCGTACAAACCGGCTTCAATAATCTGATCGATTAACTCTTTCGAAACTGCATCCGGCTTAAACTTACGAATACTACGACGACTCTTTATAGCTTCCAATACGGCATTAGAATTGCTCATAGTCATACCTTCTTTTCTTATTAAAACATTAGTTTTAAACATTCACATATCGTTGAAGGCTGTAAAAACAACCTTCCTATGTATATTATAAGTTGAAATGTCAATTATTACAAGATGGGCGGGGATTAAAATTTCTTAAACTCACCACTGGGCTTCCCTATCTCTTACTGACAGCTTACAGTACTTGTCTTTACTCTCAACTTACTACGTTAATCTTTACTTACAACTTTCGGTGCTTATTTGTACTTATTGCTTGTTACGCTTATCTTATACTTATTGTTTGCTGCGTTTATTTTTACGGTATTGTTTAATCCCCAATGCAACAGCAAATACAAAGAGGATACATACGATCTTAATCGTCAATTCAAAGCCTGCAATGTGAGGTGTCAACAAATTATCTTCCACGATCATTTCACCGGCTACCCAGCCTAAAAGACCGCCGCCGAGCCAAAGAATAATCGGATATCTGTCAATAATTTTAGCAAACATGGCAGAACCGAATATAAGAAGTGGTACAGTTACCAACATGCCGACGATAACGAACTCCAAATGTCCGCCGGCTGCAGCGACTACGCCCAATACATTGTCGATACTCATCATGGCATCGGCCATAATAATCGTTATAATAGCGCCACGAAGAGAATCTTTACTTTCAATATCTGCGTCTTCTTCATCGCCTTTTAAAAGCTGAATGGAAATCCAAAGCAACACCAGACCGCCAATCAAATGAAGAGCCGGAATTAATGCCAAGGCCTCCATTAAAATTGTGGCAAATATAAAGCGCAGTGCAATAGCACCGAATGTGCCCCATAAAATCGCCTTTTTCTGTAGTTCAGGCTTAAGTTTACTTACGGCCATCCCGATGACCACCGCATTGTCGCCGGCAAGTAAAATATCAACCACAATAATCTTACCGATAGCCAGCCACGTTGCTAACTCTAAAAATTCCATTACATAGCATCTCCTTCATTACAATAGTTACTGACTATTATATACCATTTACACTTAAATTAAAAAGAAATGCATAAAATTCATGTCATATTTAAAATCGGTCGTACTATTAGACCGTTTATTATCTCCCTATTAAGTCGTATTATTAGACCGTTTATTATCTCCCCTATGAATTGTTTATTAATTAGAATTACCAGCCATTTATAAAAAGCACTATAAATCTATTTGATCTTGTAAAACCAATAGCTTACACACTTTCCTTTATTTATATTTTTAAACATATGGAGCACATTCTTTTTAATATAAATACTGTCTCCCGCGTTTACTATAAATCGTTGATTCAGCATTTCAATGCACAAAGAGCCCTCTGTTACAATTGCCAGTTCGTCGTGATCATGCCCCGGTGAGGTCCGTTCATAGTCAATTCCTTCCATGACCGTCACGCAGACCCCTTCTAAATCATTATCCCCTTCAGACAGCATTTCGTACTTAACGCGCTTGTACTCGCCGAAAAAAACTCGGCGCTCTCTATACTTCACCAGAGGATTGAAACTCTCCGAAGCCTCATGAATGACATCAATCATATTCACATCCAGCGCGTAGCAAACCTTTTGCAGCTGCTCCAACGTAGGACTGATAATATTTCGCTCCAAATTACTCAAGTATGCCACAGACAAGCCTGACTCTTGCGCCAATTGTTGCAGTGTTTGCTGTTGTAACTTGCGAATCTCTTTAATTCGCGCGCCCACCATTAACGTAACTTCTTCATTTACCGCCACAGTACATCCCTCAAATCTATAAACGCTTTGTGTTATATATCTTTGTACTTGATAAACAAATAAATCTATTAGTTTATATTATAGCCTATTATGCACTCCGTGTAAAAATCAACTGCTTAAAATGTCTATAAAATTTATTTATACCGCTTTAGCTATCGATGGTTTAAGCGATTATTTTTAACGTTAATTTTTAATATTAATTTTTAGCGTTAACTTTTAGCGCTAATTTTTAACGTTTATACTTACCATTTATTATAAAAAAATATTTTTGGCACCTGCTTCATATCTCACTATTAGCTTCATGAGCAACTTCTTTTTGAATGTAATCGATAAAACGCCGCGTAGCTGGTGAAGCATCTTTTACGGATGGAACAGCAAGCCCTAAATTAACATATTGAGCCGGCTCCAGTGGAACCTCCACAACCTGACCGTTCCATTTCTTAGAAATTAGTTTCTGATTGAAGCTCACGCCCAGTCCGGCTTCCACCATGTTATACGTGGTGAAACCATCCTGCGTAGAGTACTGAATATTCAAATGGAGCCCTTCCTCTTCTATGAGCCGATCCTGGTCCGTATCATGATTGGGCGACGTGTGAATAAACGCTTCCTGCTCTAAATCTTTAATCTTAAATGTATGTTCGTTCGACTTTGGATGATCCGGTGGCAACCATACAACCATAGGATCCTTATATAGAGGAATCCAGTCACATACGATATCCTTACCGGGCTCTCCGCAAAAACATAAGTCAACGGCATTTTCATTGAGCCATTTGGCCATTTCCGTATTACCGCCTTCAATCATTTTTACCTTGATCAGCGGAAAGGCTTCTTTGAACTTCTTTAAAATCTCCGGCATTAAAATAGACGAAACGCTGTAATAACAGCCTACTGTTATAGCCCCCTTGATAACACCGCGAATATTGTCGCTCACTTCTCGCGCCCGACGATTTACATCAACGATCTCTTTTATATGAGGATACATAATGCGTCCGTTTTCCGTTAACGCAACACCGCGTTTCTGCCGAATAAACAGGGCAAATCCTAAATCCTGCTCCAACTGATACATCATGCGTGTAACACCGGACTGCGTATAATTTAAAACCTCGGCCGCTGCGGTGAAACTGCCGCAACTGACAACCGATAAAAACGCTTCACATCGCTTCAAATCCATATAGTTCCCCCCTATTCATATGTATTAGATCTTATGACTACTTATTGTTTCTTATGACTTCTTATTACTTCTTATGAATTCCTATTATTTATTATTAAGTTCTATTATTTCTTGTTACTTTCTAGTATTTCTTATGACTTTATATTATTTCTTATTACTTTCTGTTATTTCTTATTACTTTCTGTTATTTCTTATTACTTTCTGTTATTTCTTATTACTTTCTGTTATTTCTTATTACTTTCTAGTATTTTTTATTAATCCAGCCTAAACATGACAACTCATCATCGTTTTCATGACTATCATTCTCTTTACTCATTTATAAAAACATAATACTATATAAACAACGATACAGCAATTTCAAATAGACAGATCAATCCGGATATATGCTCAGTTTACTTGCTGATACTTAATACATTTATAAAGGAGAAAAAAGATGAACGAGAAAAAATTATTTTTTGCCTGTGACTATATGGAAGGGGCTCACCCAAACATCATAAATACATTAGTTGAGACAAACTTTTGTCAAACCGCCGGCTACGGCTTTGATGAATACTCCGAATCAGCGAAAGAGGCCATTCGCAAAGCCTGCAAAAGTCCAAATGCCCGTGTTGAGTTTTTAGTAGGTGGCACTCAAACAAATGCCACAGTCATCGACGCGCTTCTTAGATCCTATGAAGGTGTTATCGCTGCTGAAACCGGTCACATCGCAGTACACGAAGCCGGCGCCATCGAATTTGGCGGACATAAAGTATTAGCCTTACCGGCAACACTAGGTAAAATTACGGCACAACAAATCGATACATTCGTAAACGACTATTACAATGACGACAATCACGAACACATGGTTGCGCCCGGCATGGTTTACATTTCACATCCTACGGAATATGGCACACTCTACTCGAAAGAAGAATTGACTGCTATTTCAAATGTATGTCGTGCTCATAAGATCCCTCTCTATGTCGACGGAGCACGCCTTGCTTACGCCTTAGGTTGTGACGAAAATGAAATCACCTTACCTGACTTGACTGAACTGTGCGATGCCTTCTACATTGGCGGCACGAAGTGTGGTGCCCTCTTTGGCGAAGCCGTTGTGCTCCCTAACCCGGACTTGATTCCACAATTCTTTACCATTATCAAGCAACATGGTGCATTATTAGCTAAAGGCAGAATCTTGGGTATTCAGTTCAACGAACTCTTTAAAGACGATCTATATCTCCACATCGGCAAAGACGCCATTACCTATGCCAATGCCATTCGTGAAGCGCTCTCTGCAAAAGGCTTTCAACTTTGCTTCGACTCCCCTACAAACCAAGTCTTCTTCGTTATTGAAAACGATAAAATGGAAGCGCTACAGGAGAAAGTAGAATTCAGCTTCTGGGAAAAATACGACGACACCCATAGCATCATTCGATTCGCTACATGCTGGGCTACAAAAAAGGAAGATGTAGATGCACTTGTTCAGTTGATAAATACGATGAACTAAGCCTTTGTAAGAGTCTTCACATCAATACATTCTTCAAAATTCATGTTCAATTTGATATACTAACTACATAGAAGGAAGCATACTCCTTCACTTGCAATCTTATCGCTTTTGTTTTCGACGACGCGGCGATTTGAGGGCTTTTCTTTATGACAAAAGGACGGTATTTCTACCGTCCTTTTGTTGTGATTGTATATTTTTATACTTTGAAACTGGATTATATAGAGACATAAAAAACGAAAATATGATATTATTAAAGCAATAAATTCTTCATTCTACAGGAGGATCCATTATGCGCTTTTTTATGTTTATAGTCGCCCTATTATGCTTTATATATGCATTCTTTGTGCGTTTTAAAAACATAACGGGATTAATTGCTTTCGGCTTAGGTATTTTAGCCTTGAAAATAACGTTTAGACGAAAGAAAAAGTCTACACAAAAACAAGACGTTTTCACTATAAATCCCAGCTTACTAAATGAATTCAGCGAGGAGCTTTATACTAAAGCTGTTTCAGATTTTAAAGCGTTAGACAGAGAAATAAAATTAGTAAATGACAAGGAGTTTAAAAAGCAACTACGGAAATTGCAAGACATGTCAAAAAACTTCCTTATATATTTACAAAATCACCCCGAACGTATTACCGTTTCACGTCGTTTTATTGATTACTATCAAGACAGGGCCCTCTTATTGGTACAAAAATATAATGAATTAGACAATACCGGCCTGGAAGAACATGAAATACAACAATCAAAATATGAAATAAAAAAGACATTACACTACTATGATGAAGTCTATACTGATCAATTTACTAAGGCAGTCAATGCACAACTCTTTGATTTGGATGCTGAAATACAAGTTGTAAAAGAAAATATGATTGCTGATGGGCTCAATCCTGAAAGCGCAAAATGTCCACCACTAAAAAAGAAGCAAAGAGGTTTACTGGCTTCTATTTTTAAAAAATGGTAATAATAATGTAAACAAAAAGGTAGGGTACTAAAATGGCTGAAATTAATTTGAATGATCTTTTAGAGATGAACCAAAAAACTGGATCTCAAAATACGTCTGATACTTACGAAGCAGAAGAAATAAACCGCATCAGTCAGCAAATTGAATCACTTACACCAGAAGAGAAAATAAAAGTTGAGTCATTAAAAAACTCTATTAATTTGTTAGCTCCCAATGCGATTTCACAATATGGAGTATCAGCTCAAGAAAATATATCTTCTTTTGCAACTAGTATTTTATCAACTGAAAAAAGTACCACTAAGGATATTGCCGGTAATCTACTTAATAATGTCTTACAACAAGTGTATGAATTTAAAAAAGAGCAGTCTGGGCAAAGTAGTCTAGCTTCTTTGCCATTAGTTGGCTCGTTTTTTAAAAAATCCACGCCAATCAAAGAGTTATATATGACACGGGCCATGCAAATTGATAAAATTGTAGCTGAACTTGACAAACAAAAGTCAATTCTTATGAAGGATATTGTCATGTTTGATGGTTTATTTAACAAAAACTTAGACTATTATAAAGAACTTCAGCTTTATATTCTCGCTGGTGAAAAGAAAATTCAGGAATTGTATGAAAAAACGCTTCCTTCCCTAGATAAAGATGCCAGAGAATCCGATAACCCTATGGCACAGCAAGCAGTTATAGACTTTAAGAGTACTGTAGATCGATTTGAAAAGAAAATCGATGATTTAAAAGTAACGAAAAGTATAGCTCTTCATACTGCACCCCAAATACGTACGATACAAAACGATAATAAAAACCTTGTGGAGGAAATCCAACGTGCCATCTATAACTCAATTCCATTGTGGAAAACCCATATGGTAGTACTCCTAGGTCTTAGCCGACAGCAACAAGCCTTAAAGTTACATCAAACGATTACCGATACTACCAATGATTTACTCAAACGAAATTCTGAGTTACTCAAACAGAACGCACGTGCAACAGCAATTGCCAATGAACGAGCTATTATTGATATGGACACAATCCGAAAGGTGAATGATGATTTAATTGCCACTATTGAGGACACAATCCGTATTCACCAAGAAGGACGTCAGAGAAGAAAGGCTGCAGAACGCGAATTGCTTCAAATTGAAGGTAAACTGAAAGAAGCCTTGCTCAAAAGCTCTGGTCGCAAAGTATAATATTTATTAAATATATAATAATATCTTGAACGAGTAATGTTGATGTATAGAAGAAAACGTAAAGGACGGTAGAAATACCGTCCTTTTGTCATGTTTAAATTTCTATTAATACGAATCTATTCTGCATCGTTTCCTACTTCATGATTCCTTGAGTCATACCAAGCTACTTTGTAATTCATATAAATATAATTCACAGCTAATGCTACTAACTCTAAAATTACACCTTTATCTTCTGTTTGTATAGATTTTAAAAATTGCTGACTGAAGCAAATTTCAGGCATTAGTTTTCTCATGGAGTGATACCAGCCTATATTTTTATCACGTAAATATAAAAGTACTGTATCCTCTATTGCCTTGGCCACTCTTTTTGTGTCTCCACTCCAACAATTTCCATATTCTTTTACTATATCTCTAAGAAAGGCATAAATCCAAATAGCAGCTCTTGTTTCTTGATCGTCTGTTTCTGTTAAATACGTTAACGTAGTCAAAGTACCTTTATTTAAAGCGTCTCCCAAGAACAAAAATGTGTCCGGATTCTTCTTAATCAATTCTGTTCTACTGTCAAAATATTCATTCTGTATCCAGTCTAACCCATAAAACTCTTCATCCGGTCTTTTTAATTTCTCAACTTGAATATGATGAACAACTAGTTTCTCATTAAGGTTTGAAAATCTATATGCCATAAATTCCCATTCTTTATAAATCTCATCCCATGTATAATTGATTTCTTTGCCCAATCATTACACCTCCCTAATTTTTTAAAATTAACTCCACCATTTTAACTAAATTAGTGAAGATAATACCTAATTTTATACCTAATTTTATACCTAATCTTATACTTAATCTTATACTTAATCTTATACCTAACTAAGACTCATTTCATTACGTATTTTGTTACGTACTTCATTACACATTAACCTTAAACAATCCATGTCGATTACAGTACGCATACACAAATCCAGGGCCTTTTCTCATGATTCTACACTCCGCATTTTGCTCTGGATAAAGTTTCACCAGTGTATAGCGATCTGAAGTAACATAGGCGATAAAGGATATGTAGTGTTCTTTAGTCATAGGATGGTCCATGTGGATATACCAATCATTCTCCATCTTTTCACATTTTATTTCATGCTCTTCGGAGTTTTCTTCCACTGACAACACCGGCAACTTTACACCACAGCAGTTATAATCGCCTTCACCGAGACTTGTAATTATATTGCCACAGATTGGACAGACGTAAAATTTCAATTTTTTTACATTGGCCGATCTATTACTATTAATCGCATATTCTCCGGCAAATAATTCCGCCACAGAAATGCCCAACGCTTCTGCCAGTGGCGTCACTAACGTAATATCCGGCAATCCCTTGCCTGTCTCCCATTTGGAAATCGTTTTGTCACTAATAAGTAATTTATCAGCCAATTCCTTTTGCGTAAGCTTTTTCTGTTCACGTAATTCTTTTAACATAGTTCCTGATATATAGTTCATAGCATTTACACCTCTTTCTTTTGCTATGGCTATCTTAAAACAAAAGCGTGTGGAAAACTACCTACGCTGCGTAGACTACTTACTTACACATCTCCACAATCCCCCGTACAATCCGCCAGTCCACATCTTTAAAGTGATTTCCCTCATTCATTTCAAAGGTTACGTCCACGCCTGATTGTTTAAAATGTTCAACGATGGCTTCTGTATTTTCCTGTACGGTTTTAAGTATAGGATGTTTTGTCTTTGCTTCTTTGTCTCCCAATGAGAAGTACATTTTTTCAGGTGTACGTTTCAATTTATTAGAAAGTGCATATTCTTTAAATTTAGGGTACCAGAATGAGCTGGACATGCAGGCAGCACGATCAAAGACATCACATTGGTATAACGCATATAAGGCAAATAAGCCGGCCATGGAATAGCCTGCAATATAAGTTTTCTCAGGCGTACCTTCAATGCGCTCCTTAGCTTTTGGTATAACTTCATTCAATAGCCACTGTAGATGCGTATCCGCTTCACCGGTAAATGGAGGTTCTTGTTTTAAAAATGAAGGAATTTCCCACGGAGATAGGTCAGAATTCCAGTTAAGGTTGCTAATAACAAGCAAGTTGATATGAGGTGTCCCTATTTTTTGAAGCTCAGGTATTAATGTGGAGCCGTCACTTTCAAACATATTAATAACAACTAGTGGTTGATTCGTCTGTTCCGCCTTATATAACGTGATTGTCTTTCCGGATACCTCAAAACTCTCCTTCATCATTTCACTCTCCTTCATTGATTTCCTCTCCTTCATCGTCTTCTTCATCATAATCTCTGCTACCACCCCAAATGACTTCCCGATTATATTTCTCCCTTATAAAATCGCATAATGCGGCCAAGTACATAAGTTTACACTGGTATTCAACCTCTGGTCCTGGATCTTTTATTATTAACCCTTCCTCCCATTCTTTTTCCAAACGCGCTTTCTCTTCGTCTGATAAATCGTCCCAAGCTCTGTCTTCTACCCCAATCCCCAATAGTTCTTTTTCCAACTCTGCAATTTCTTGCTCCAATTCGCTTCGTGCAGCAATTAATTCTTCAAGCGTATCATTCTTATGTTCATCAATATAATCAATCGGAGCTATCATCATGGTGATTCACCTCATTATTACTATTTCTCTAAATTTCCTATTTAGATCAGGGTCTTTCTTACCAAATAATTTCATTCTATACCAATAACAGGGGTATCTTGCCAAAACGGTAGATTACCCCTGTTTTTAATTTTCAAAAAACTAAATTTACAAGCTTCTTATACTATGAATTTTTAACAATAATATGCTTTTTAATAATAATATGAGCTTTTAATATTATGAACTTTTAATATTATGAGCCTTTTAATACCATGAACTTTAATAATAGTATGTGTCTTTAATATAATAGGACCAACCAATGCGATTCATGCCGTATTCGAAAATGCCGTTCCGCGGAATAACTACGGTTGTATGGTTGCCTCTCATTGTGTTAGTGGAATAACGCCACATGTCTGATCTAAATTGAGAAAATCTCCATGTAATAACTTCACTTAATTGACCATTACGTACCATTTTTGTAGACACGGAGAACCATTTACCACTACTTTGATCTCCGTAAGATAATGTATCGCTCATAACATACACGTCAACGTTCTCATAGTTCCAATGATCTACCCAAACGTCCGTCGCTCTGGCCACGCTCATTCCGCCGAGCATAAACATAATCCCCATACAAGACATTAACACTGTTTTCCATAGCCGTTTCATCGTCCCATCCCCTTCACTACTCATGACGTGCTATTTGATAATACACTTAATAATATACTTACAGTATAGCATATCTCCTTGGCTCGGTATATGACATCATTAATCGTGTTAAGGGCATAAAAAATCCGAGTAACCATTCAGTTACTCGGAGCTTCTAACGTATATACCAAACTTATTCGTTAAATAACTAACCTCTTATTTAAGTAAGGCAGTAAACTTGGCTTCCAGTTCTTTTTTAGCCGTCGCCAATGCATCTTCCTGATTTAATCGCCACAGTTCATCCGCTTCCAAGGATTTGCGGTTTTCTTCATACATTCGCTGCACTTCTTCCGGTTGCGGACCTCCGCTGACGGCACGACGCGCTATGATAGCCTTTGGATCTAATGTAGCGCGGAACTCTGCTTCATCAAGAGGAAAATGTTCAGGCACTTCTGACAAATTAAGTGCCGCCACATTGTCTAAATAAATGCGCTCCGCTATTTCATGAGGAAAATCGAGAGGTCGTATATCATGGGCTCTTGCATAGCCTACAATATCGGAAGCCACATGATGACCGATGCGGAACGGCACATTATATTCGCGCATCAATCGGTCAGCAATTTCCTGCGATGCTGTCCAATCTAGATTCAATTCTTCCAGCGCTCGTTCTTCGTTAAATACGAGAGCCTGTAACACACGTAGCATCATCTTCATCAGGTCTTCCGTTTCCCACACAATCATAGTTAAGTCGAGACCACGCGGATCGGCAAAGCCTGTAGCAATATTGTGTGTTCGATACACCGCACCGGTTGCTTCCCCCAGAATTGTCGATGCTTTCGTACGTAAATTATTTAAGATTCCCGGATTTCGTTTTTGCGGCATAGCGGACGATACGTAGGTATTGGCGCCACCCTCTTGTAGCAAAATCCACGGACGAGGTTGGGAGTATTGTAGCATCACATCAGCCACAAAATTACCTGTATGTATAGCAATGACAGTGCAAAGGCCGGCAGTTTCCGCTGAGCATTCATCAGTGAATATTTGCGTCGCATCAAAACAGTTCTCAAATGGTCGTGCAAAGCCGAGATAGTCCGACATGCGCTGTCGATTAAGAGGCCATCCGGTACCATTCAAAACGGTTGACCCCATAGCGCATTGATTGACACGATCATAAAATTGGCGGAGTCGTTCATTATCTCGACGGAACGCATCAACGAAGGCCAATAAATAATGGGCATAAGAAGTAGGCTGTGCGGCTACACCATTCGTATACGCAGGCATGACAGCGGTCTTATAGCGGTCGGCCATATTCATCAGTTCCTCTTCCACCGCATGAATCTCCTTATCCAGATCCAATAAGGCACGACGTAATACAGCCATAGACGCAGTAGTTAACATATCCTGACTGCTGCGTCCCGCGTGGATACGGCTCACTTCAGGACCGCTCTCTTTTATCCAATACGGTTCAAAGTCTATAACTTTTTGAGGACGTGGCCCACCTTGATTGCCATTTTTAATGACTTTTTTTAGCCCCTGCGCAAATTCTTTAACATACTTTGTATCTAAAAGCCCTTCGGAACTATTAATCACGAGCGATGCTTTATTAATTTGAGATAACCAGTAAAAATGGTCTTCCGTATTGCTGTCCGCCGGTTCTGTCAGTCGTTTATAAGCACTCTGTGTTACACCATATGGCTCAAACTTTCCCTTCTGTTCCATTACACCTCATCCTTTCCCTAACAAAAGCCCGCTATATATAACGCTAATATTTCCTAACAATACTATTTTCAATACTATTTCCAATGCCATTTCCAATGCCATTTCCAATGCTATTGTTCACTTTCTAGTATCTAAATATTACAGTTACCAGTATCTATATATTACGGTTATTAGTATCTATATTTCACGGTTACCAGTATCCATTTATTACGGTTGAAACTTCGGATTCATACTGTATTTCTTTGTAGGGCGTCCCCGTGTAGTCAAAGCTTCTTCGCCCACACAGATTACCAATTCAGCCGCCAACAGATTTTTAATAATGCGGCGTGCATTGCGATCGGTAACACCCATCTGCTGCGCTAATTCATTAGACGTAAAACCATGTCCCAGCTTCTGTGCAATAGCCCATATACGCATATAGTTCCGTGTGCCTACGCCAACGGATTCAAGACGTTTCAAAATGTCCGGATTTTCCAGAGAGGATGTGAATGTAAGCGGATGCTCGGTCCCCATATTCTCTTTAATATTATTGTTCATATCAATGGCTACCATAGCTTGCCGTGGCTCTTGTTGCTTTCCATAGGAAAGTGCACGCCATGCATTACGCTGTGCATCAAAGGCCACATAGCCGAAGCCGATACCGGCCATAACATCAATCGTAAGGCTCAGCCGAATGTCTTCAATAGCATTTCGAATTTTATGCGCATTCCGTTCAATAATACCGCGCGTCGCAAATACTTCAAAACGGCCATTTTCTTTTTCTACCATGTAAGATCCTTGCAGCTCCTGACAGAGTTCCAAGATTTTTTCCTTGAGCCGTAGCATTAGCATCTGAAATTGTAATGACCCGGTGGACGTAACCATGAGCTTTTCTATATCTATTGTCTCGATCCGCATCAACGCCACTTCATTTTCCACCAAACGGCGTTGCATGCGTTTTTCTTTAAGCTTTAACAATGCATTGTGAATGGTAAAATTACTGCCGTGCATTTGAATCACCGGGATGTTAAGCCGTTCCAACTCTTTACGAATCTTCGTTGAAGACGTTAGCACCCGTTCGATTTTGCCTGCATCCCATAAGGCTTTATGTTCAGTAGCAACATTAGCATCATTTTCATCAATGTGCATCGAGTCGTAAGACACTAAATGCACCTTATCAAACGAAATGCCTGACTCTTCTATGACGGTATTCCAAATCTTAACGCCAATTAAAGGTAAATCAATGGAGACGCGCAGTTCATGATGTTTCGACAGAGCCAAACACTGCAGCAAGTATCGGTAAATCTCAAGGCCGTTTAAATTACACGAAACAGCCGGAGTTTCCTTGCTCATATACGGCTTCGCGTGTTCCAACGGTGTTTCACCGGAGAAAATCCAACCGTCAACAACGTCCATTTCCGATTGAATTATGTGTGGAATTTCACTGGTGTTTTCATAGCAGTACGCTTTATATGAAGTCGTTTTCGGATTGAAAACGGTGTTAGCCACTTCTTCAATTTGTGTTAGTACCTCACGAGAGTTACTCATAATTCCAAATATTTTCATACAATTACCTCAACGTCTAATTTTTTAATCCTTACATATATCATACTTAAAGATTAGAAACAATGAAAGAGTATTTATTACTAATTGGCATTGCTATTCTCACTTTTTATCATTGACATCTATATCTTTATTCTATAACATAAGGACTAATAAAGGAAGTCGTCTTTAAATGTTTTTTTGTCTGTAATTGTAAGTAAATTAAAAATTTATTTAGGGAGGATTTTTTATGATTATTACCGGCATTATTTTAGTAATTCTGACCTTCTGGGCGATTGTCAGGAATTATGAAACTCGCGTTGTTCTCATGCTTTCCGGTCTTATTATGTCATTCATCGGCGGCAATATGATGTCATCACTGGCCGCCTTCTCAAAATCACTGATCAACGAGAGTTTAACGCCTATTATCTGTATAACTATGGGCTTCAGTCTAGTTCTAGACAAAACAGGATGCAGTCAGCATCTGATTTTAGCAATCACTAAATTATTACATCGTGTTAAGTTTATTATTATTCCTGCTACAGTCATTTTAGTATGGCTTATCAACATTTCCCTGATTAGTGCATCAGGTTTGGCAGCGGCCGTTGGTGCTATTCTAATTCCTGTTCTTATTAAACTTGGCATCAAACCTACTATGGCTGCCAGCACAGTATTACTTGGTACATGGGGTTCCAGTGTGAGTCCGGCCAATCCATTCCTTGTACAAGTAGCCGATCTGGCGCACGGCGATTTAATGACGATTATTCAAAGCTTTGCACCAAAAGCATTCATCAGCGTTCTTGTAAGTAGCCTTATTTTGTTTGCCATTGCAAAATTTACCAAGGAAGGTATCCAGTTAAATACAGCCAGCGCATCAATTGTGGAAGAAACATCTGAAACGTCTGAAAAAGCAGAAAAGATTAATCCGCTATATGCCATCGTGCCTCTCGTTCCTATCGTAATATTGATTTTAGCCAGCCCGGCTGTAAAGCTTCTTCCTACAATTTCAATTACAAATGCCATGTTGCTCGGTACATTACTTTGCTTTCTTGTAACACGGCCTAATATTAAAGACTTCTCTTCTACATTCTTTAAAGGTGCCGGCGATGGCTTCGCCAACATTGTTTGTCTTATTGCCGCAGCGGCTATGTTCATTCAAGGCATGAACGTTCTTGGTCTTACTGCTGCACTCATTGATACAATGGCTAACTCGCCTGCTCTTGCCAAAGTATCCGCCACTTTTGGTCCGTTTATACTCGCCGCTATTTCCGGTTCCGGTAATGCCGCTGTACTTGCCTTTAATGGTGCCGTTACACCTCATGCGGCTTCATTCGGACTGCAAGTCGCCGATATGGGGGCCGTTGTTCAGGCCGCAGGTAATCTGGGGCGCTGCATGTCACCGGTTGCCGGCGTAAGTATTATCTGCGCGAAAATGGCCGGTGTCAATCCAATGGAACTTACGAAACGCAATGCCATTCCATGTATCGCAGCCGGTATCGTAATGATGCTTCTCGTTTTATAAAAGCTAGATGGAGGTATGAAGTTGCAAGTTAATTCGTTAAAGAAAAGCTGGTTTCTGCTTTTTCTAATTTTTGTTGCCTGGGGATTCGGCTATGTAGATAGACAGGCCATTAATATTGCGGCCGTTTTCCTTCGTGAGGAACTCTCTCTAACTACGGGCCAGATGGGCG
This sequence comes from Veillonella sp., assembly GCF_018364065.1. GTDB lineage: Bacteria > Bacillota > Negativicutes > Veillonellales > Veillonellaceae > Veillonella_A. The sequence goes on along the minus strand of NZ_JAGZMO010000001.1, from coordinate 79,881 downwards.
CCGTCATGAGTAGCTTCTTTCTTATGTATTCGCTTATGACGCTCTCAGGCAGTTATCTTATTAGCCGATTCGGCACTCGTAAATCACTCTTAAGTATCGTCTTCCTTTGGGCTGTATTTTCCTCCATGACCGGTATGACAAGTACGTTTCTCATGCTAGTCGGCGTACGTTTCCTATTAGGCTTCAGCCAAGGCGGTTTCGCTTCCATTACGTCTGTAGCCATTGCAGAACTCTTTCCACCGGAAATACGCGGTCGTGCCAAAGCGTTCCAAGTATCGGCCGGATCCATGGGTATAGCATTCGGTACATTCTTTTGTGCCCTTTCAACGGCCTGGTTCGGCTGGCGCGCCATGTTTTTCTTCTTTGGCATTATCGGACTGATTATTACACTGCTTCTAGCAAAATTCTATCATCCGAAACCAACTGAAAAAGGCGCCAAGCAGGAAAGTCAGGTTAGCTTATTGCACATGATGCGAAACCCGTTCATTTTAAAACTCGCATTTGTTCAGTTCGGTCTTGGCGTTTTCATCTGGGGCCTCAATGCATGGCTCCCTTCTTACTGGCTGGAAGTTAAAGGCCTCGACATGATCCATATGGGCGCATTGTCTACGGTGCCTTGGATCGTATCCTTTATACTTATGAACTTCAGCAGTTATCTTTTGGAAACACGGTTTCAGAAGAGTCAAAAATTGATGTTGTCCCTGTCCCTGTTTTTAGGGGCCGTCCTCATGTATGCCATGCTCCGCGTGGATAGTATTTTTGCCGGCTTTACCCTATTAACGATTGTGACTGTTCTCATGAGTATCGCCTCGGCTACCGTTTACATGATGCCTATGCAGCGCATGGCCACCAACGAAGTGGGCACGGCAACCGGCGTTATTATATTCGGACAACAGTTGGCCGGCATTATAGCACCTGTAGTAATGGGCTATTTAATTTCCCTCTTTGCAGGTTCCTATGATGCAGTGTTCGGTTTCGTTATCCTTGTTATCATTCTGAGCACAATAACGGCCTTAACAATACGAGATAAAAAAGAGATTCATCCCTAAATATATCCTTACTAAAATCTAATGACTAGTTATGAAAGGCAGGTAGCCAACATGGCACTAAAAGATGAGATTAAAGCATTAGTTGAAAATAAAAAAGAATTGTTCTTTGATGTGAATGATAAAATCTGGGGCTATGCAGAAACGCGTTTTGAAGAATTCCAGTCCGCCGATTGCCTAATCGATGCCTTAGAAAAAGAAGGTTTTACCGTAAAAAAAGGCCTCGCTGATATGGAGACTGCTTTTATCGGCGAATATGGTCACGGAAAGCCAATCATCGGCATCTTAGGCGAGTACGACGCTCTGTATGGGCTTTCGCAAAAAGCAGGCGCCAGTGAACAATCTCCGGAAGTAGAAGGCGGCAAAGGTCATGGCTGTGGCCATAACATTCTCGGCGCCTCTGCACTGGCTGCGGCTGTAGCTGTGAAGGATTATTTAAAAGAACATCAAATCGAAGGCACTATCCGCTATTACGGCTGTCCCGGCGAAGAAAGCGGTTCCGGTAAAGCCTATATGGCCCGCGCCGGCTTATTTGACGATGTCGATGTATCCCTCACTTGTCATCCAAGCTATGAAAACAGCATTACCGGTTATAATTTCCTTGCTACGTTGCAGTGCTGCTTTAAATTCCACGGAAAAAGCGCTCATGCCGGTGCATGCCCTCATTTAGGGCGCAGTGCTCTCGATGCTGTGGAGCTCATGAACGTAGGGGCCAACTTCCTTCGCGAACATGTCATTCAGGAAGCTCGCATTCATTATGCCATTACTAATACCGGCGGCTCTTCTCCAAACGTAGTTCAGGCCGAAGCAGCTGTCCTATATCAGATTCGTACACCACAACTGCCACAGGCTAACGATATTTACAAGCGTATTGTAAAAATTGCACAAGGGGCCGCTCTCATGACAGAAACAGAACTGGAAATTGTATTTGACCGCGGCAGCTCCAATATTATTCCTAACCGCCATTTAGAAAAATTGGCCCACGATTGCATGATGGAATTCGGACCGGAACCTATCACCGAAGAAGATTTAGCTTATGCGCAGAAAATTAAGGACTCCTTAGTCGGTAGTGACCGCACCTACAGCCAAGATATCCTGGATATGATTTACGATCCCGATAAAGCCCGTGAACTTGGCAAACTCATCGAAGGCAAGCTCATCATGGATACAATTTATCCATACACCCCTACGGAAAAACCGATTTCCGCCAGCACCGATATGGGCGACGTAAGCTGGAATACTCCGGTCGTACAGGTTCTCACCACTTGCTATGCAAATAACACGCCTAATCACTCATGGCAACAAGTGGCCCAAGGTAAGTCCCCACTGGCTCATAAAGGATTGCTCCTATCCGGTAAAACTATGGCTCTGGCCGCTGTTCGTCTCATGCAAGAACCGGAACTGGTTAAAGAGATTCGTGATGAATTCAAAGAACGCATGCAAGGGAAGGAATATGTGTGCCCTATTCCACCGGAAGTAAAACCGGCTCCACATCGTTAATACTTCTACAGTCCTACAGGAAATGGAGTGAATTCATTATATGAAAGAAATCATAAACAAACTAATGCAGGATGATCGTGTCCAAAAAGCGCTTAAATTTCTTCAAGACGATCACGAAAACATGCTGACCGAACTATTGGAACTGGTACAAATTCCGGCATTCTCCAATCAGGAACAGGAAAAAGCGAAAGCTATGAGAGATAAATTCGAAGCTCTGGGTCTTGAAAATGTGCATATAGACAAAGAAGATAATGCCATGGGTACACTGCGCGGTGTGGGTAACGGCCCTAAAATTATGATTGCCGCACATACAGATACAGTATTTCCCATGGATACACCACTCACACCACGTGAGGAAAATAGTATATGGTATGCGCCGGGTATCAATGATGATACGCACGGCCTCGCCGATCTTCTCACCATAATCCGCGCTATTAAAGCTTCCGGACTGACCTTCGAAGGAGATATTGTATTCTGCGCTAATTCCGGCGAAGAAGGTCTCGGAGACCTGCGTGGTGTGAAACATATTTTCCGTCAACCCAATAACATTGCGGCTTTTATCTCTTTGGATACGCCGACACTGGGAGGTATTGTGCATCGCGCCACAGGAAGTACTCGCTATGAAGTAACATTCCACGGTCCAGGAGGCCACAGCTTTGCCGACTTTGGTCGCCCCAGCGCCATCCATGCCATGGGCCGAGCCATTGCTAAAATAGCTGATTTTACAGTGCCTGACAGTCCAAAAACCACATTTAATGTAGGTGTCATTTCCGGCGGTACTTCTATCAACACCGTGGCAGCCAAAGCAAGTTTTCTATTGGATATTCGCTCCGACAGCCCCACTGAACTGGCACGTTTAGAAAGTGAGGCGAAACATGCTATTCATGAGGCCATTGAAGCTGAAAATCTGCGTAACACAACTAATGAGTCTGACCTGAATGTGCGTGCAGATATTGTTCAAGTAGGCTCCCGCCCTGCCGGCACACAGGCCGATGACTGCTTAATTGTACAGTTAGCTGAAACTGCTTGCCGAGCCTTATCCATCGAACCGGAATTACGCGATGAAACAAGCACAGACGCTAACATTCCTATTTCTATGGGAATCCCTGCACTCAGCCTTGGCCGCGGCGGCAACGAAGGCGGCGTCCACACTACCTCTGAATGGTTTGACCCTACAGAAGCATGGCTGGGCCCACAAAGAGACCTACTACTCTTGCTTTTAATGGCAGGACTTCCGGGAGTAACAGAGGCTCAAATTCCAAAAAGATAAAGATAAATTATCCACGCTATACTATTAAAAGCCATGCAGTTACGAATAAACTGCATGGCTTTTTTATAATAGTAATCATTAATATTAATTTTCGCCCAATAGATATAAGACACAAATTATAACCTTTAATTAAACTGCTTAATCATTAGATCGAAAGGCATGACTGCATTTTGTGCTAGTATCATATTATATAGTGCCTCACCATCTATCAATGATATTAAATACGCTTGATTTTCAGCAAACTTTATAGCATCCTTTGTAAATCTTGACGTGATAACCAAAATACCTTTATTAACGTTTTTATCTGCTAGAACCCCCCTTAAACTCCTCACCAAGTGAACACCAACAGGATTTTCAGGGTTATATCTTTTACACTCAATTAATGATGCGTATGAAATGCCTCCAATAGTTTTTGTAGCCATCATATCATACCCCCCATCTCTTGTCTTTGGAGTTAATTCTACAATATGGCCTTGCTGTCTAAAAATCTCCGCAACCAATTCTTCAAACTCTCTTGGAGTCAATGTATACAGTTCATTTTTATCCCTTAATACTCGATTTATTATAGTATTAACTTTATCTATATCTTGATAGATTTTACCTAAATCATAGTCGGTAAATGATTCATTATAATAATCAATTAAAATTTCTGGTTCTTTTAAGATTACACAATCACTCGATTTAGAATCAAAATAAGATAAAACATCCACAGGGTATTCAAAAGCTCTAATCAACACTTCCATTTCATTTTGACACTTATCACAGACATAACAACTATAAAATTCATGAGAAATTTCAGCCCCCATACCATCCTCTGTTCCCTCTTTATAGACATAGCTCTCTTTTTCAAATGAACTTATGCCAATAGAATAGGTTTTATTACAATTACAACATTGAATTACTGTGTCACCAAATACGTTTATTGCCATAAAATACTCCCCATCTCATTTACTCTAATCTCATAAGTTTTGAAACGGCCTCAACGTGACTTGTTTGCGGGAACATATCCACAGGCTGCACGGTCTCTACTTCATACCCCAAATCACGAAGTACAACGATGTCTCTTGCCATAGATGCAGGGTTGCAGCTAACGTACACCATATGTTTCGGTTTCATAGCCGCTGCCGCTTTTAAAACGCTTTCTTTACAGCCTGCACGGATTGGATCGAACACGATTACGTCAGCCTTTACGCCTTCTTTTAAAAGACGAGGCATTTCCTCTGCCGCATCAGCCGCAATGAATCGCGTATTGGTAATACCGTTTCGCTCCGCATTGGCCTTCGCATCTACAATAGCCGGTTCTACAATTTCAATACCGATAACATGTTTTGCCTGTTTAGCCAAGAACAGCGAAATGGTCCCCGTACCGCAGTACGCATCGATTACCGTTTCATTACCTGTCAGTTCGGCAAATTCCAACGCTTTCTTATATAAAACTGAAGTCTGTTCCGGATTTACCTGGAAGAAAGAATGTGGCGATAAACGGAAGTTCAATTCATCGATCATATCGGTTATTGTTTCCTCGCCCCAAAGGAGTTTGCAATCACGCCCCATGATAACATTCGTTTTTTTCGGATTATGATTTAACACAATGCTGGTTACTTCAGGAATTTCACGACGAATCGTTTCAATCCAATGGTCTGCATTAGCTAATATATCCTTAGTAGACACGACAATAACCATCCAGCCGCTCTTCCCGATACGCCCTACAATATGACGAATCTCACCTTCACCGGTAATTTCGTTATATGGCTCTAATCCGGATTCGTTTATTAAGCGCTCACACACGTCGGCAATTTTATTATTACCGTCATCCTGAATTTTACAGTTTGTAGACGGCACGATGGAATGAGATCCCATAGCGAAGAAACCCAATTCCGCCTGACCCGTCTTTCCACCAACCGGAATCTGCATTTTATTACGGTAATGCCAAGGTGTTTTAGGCCCCAACGCCGGCAACACCACATTCGGATCACATTTGCCGATGCGCTCCATAATATCCCGCACTTTTTGCGTTTTCAAATTGAGTTGTTCTTCATAGGTAACATGTTGAAGCTGGCATCCCCCACAGGTACCGTATACAGGACATTCCGCCTCTTTACGATGCTTGGAAGGCTCTAAGATTTCAACAACGTTACCAACGGCGTACTTCTTTTTAACCAGGTCGATTTGAACCTTCACAAGCTCATCAGGCAAAGCAAAGGGAACGAACACCGTAAAACCTTCGTAACGTCCTACCCCTTCACCGCTGTTTCCAAGTCCGTTAATACGCACATCGTACATTTGGCCCTTTGCGACAGGCACAGATTCTTTCATAAGATTAACTCCTTTTCATATACTTATATTTCTATTTATGTTTACATCATACTATATCATATCATACAATCCCGGAAGCTGCACTGAAAACGGCTATAACACTTACCGTATAATTAACGATGTGACTCTTGCTATGTAATTAAAGATATAACACCTTCTACATAATTGATGTTATAATAGTAAAATCACACAGACTCATACCTCATCAAGGAGAACTCATCAAGGAGAACTGCATGTTAACATATAAACCTATCATTTCTAAAGATTCAACTTATTATGACATAAAAGCGCTCTATCGTTCATCGTTTCCCACGCTAGAGCAACTCCCCTGGTTTCTGTTGTCCTATCGGGCATTAACCGGCTACGCACAAATGATTGCCTTCTTCAACAATAAGCAAGCCCCCTCTAACCGTGATGGCGATGAACTTAATGACACAAAACTTAATGACGCTAAACTTGATGACCATAAATTTGATAAAACTGAATTTGATGACACCATATCTGACTTCATCGGCTTCGCTTACCTAATTCCATACAAAGATATTATTTGCATTATGTTCATGGCCGTTCCGGAACATCATCAAGGCAAAGGTTACGGTAGTGAGTTTTTAAAGAAAGTTAGAGAGTTGTACCCGCACCACCGTCTATGTTTATATATGGAAGAGTTAAACCCGGCGGCCGAAAAATACGATGAGCGCATAATTCGCAGTCGCTTTTATGAGCGCAACGGCTATGTGCCGATGCACTACACCGTTCACGAATCCAATGTGGTATATGATATGCTGGCCAGTGGCGGCGATGTAAAAGAACCGGAATACAATGAACTGATGAAGCGTTTCCTGGGCCCCTATTTATATGCCATTTACCATAAACCGTGGGATAGAATTTTCACTGCCCTGAAATTTATTCCTTAATAATATAGCTCACTTATTTAATGTAGCCCCCATATAATATATATAAAAAACACAGTGTCATGGGCTTCGACATAACGTTATAGAATAAGACTTAAAGTTATAGGGTAAACCACAGAGTTATAGGATAAGCCATAGAGTTATAGGCCAAACTACAGGTTATATAGTAGACCACAGGGCTATAGAACAAAACATAAAACTTCAAATTTAAACGCAAAAAGGACTCAGTCGATTGACTGAGCCTCTTTTTATATAGCTTATCTTGTATTTAAGCCTAGAGCCAATTAGATAGATCCTATTAGCTTGCTTTGCCTTCTTCGAGTTTGATGAGGCAATCGCCACTTTCGATGCGGCTGCCTTCACGAACGTAGATTTCAGCAACTAAGCCGTCAACGGAAGCTGTAATAGTTGTTTCCATTTTCATGGCTTCGGTAACGATGAGTGGTTCACCCTTAGTTACGAGCTGGCCTTTGTTTACTAAGATCTTAACAACGGAGCCGGACAAGGTTGCGCCCACTTCACCAGGTTGTGATTTGTCTGCTTTATGACGAACAACACCGGTAGTCTTCACATGTTTGTCGCGAATCTTAATGTCACGTGGCTGACCATTGAATTCGAAGCTTACTGTACGGTTACCGTCTTCATCCACTTCACTGATGTGAATGAGTTTAATAATAAGCATTTTACCTTTTTCAATGTTAACGTGAATGGAAGTACCGCGCTTCATGCCGAAGAAGAAGTTTGGTGTATCTAAACTGGAAACGTCTGCATAATCGCCGAGGAATTCCACGTAGTCGCTGAATACTTTTGGATACAAGCAGTATGCGATTACATCTTCATCTGTTGCAGAAGAGCCCATTTCTACCAAGTGTTTACGAACTTCTTCGAAATCAACGTCATCGAGGAATTTGCCAGGACGACCGGCCAATGGTTTCTTGCCTTTCAAGATGATTTTCTGAAGTTCTTCAGGGAATCCCTGGTATGGTTCGCCCAAGTAGCCTTGGAAGAATTCCACTACAGATTGAGGGAAGTCCAATGTATCGCCTTTTTCGTAAATATCAGCTTCGGTTAAGTCGTTCTGTACCATGTAAAGTGTCATATCCCCAACTACTTTAGAGGATGGCGTTACTTTAATGATATCGCCGAACATCATATTAACCTGATGGTATACTTTTTTAATTTCGTCCCAACGTTCGCCAAGGCCTACGCTCTTCGCCTGCTGTTGCAAGTTGGAGTACTGGCCGCCCGGCATTTCGTGTTGATATACGTCAGTATTAGGATAGGAGCTTGCTTTGTCCACGCCTTTGTAGTAAGGACGGATGGACGCAAAGTATTCGCTCATGCGTTCCATGTAATCTGCATCAAGTTCAGGCTGACGTTCATGGCCTGTTAAACCATAGTACAAGCTGTTCATGCTTGGCTGACTTGTGCCGTTTGCAAATGCGGAGTACGCTACGTCGACTACGTCAACGCCGGCGTCGATAGCACGGCCGTAAGTGTAGATCGCATTGCCTGCCCCTTCATGAGTATGTAAGTGGATTGGCACTTGAACCGCATCTTTTAATGCGGATACTAAGTTGTAAGCAGCCTGTGGTTTCAAAAGACCGGCCATATCTTTAATAGCGATAATGTTGGCACCGGCATTTTCCAGTTCCTTCGCCATTTTTACATAATACTCCAAGTTATATTTAGTGCGGCTTGCATCTAAAATATCACCGGTATAGCAAAGTGCCACTTCTGCCAGTTTGTTCTGGTTTCGAACTTCGTCGATAGCCACATGCATGTTATCCAAGCTGTTCAAGCTGTCGAATACGCGGAATACATCCACGCCGTTTTTAGCGGACAATTCGATGAATTTACGAACAACATTGTCAGGATAACTTGTATAACCTACTGCATTGGCACCGCGCAATAACATTTGAAGAAGTACGTTAGGCACTTCTTTACGGAACATGCGCAAGCGTTCCCATGGATCTTCGTGAAGGAAACGATACGCTACGTCAAAAGTAGCGCCGCCCCAACATTCCAAGGAGAATAAGTTAGGCACACCGCGAGCCGCTTCGCCGGCTACACGAGCCATGTCGGCTGTACGAAGACGTGTAGCGAATAAGGACTGGTGAGCATCACGCCAAGTTGTATCAGTGAAGTAAACTTTCTGTTCACCCATGAGCCATTTGCTGAAGCCTTCAGGTCCTAACTCATCAAATTTCTGTTTGGTACCTGCCGGTGGTTCACCTGCAAGCATTGGAGGCATTTTGATTGGTTCAAAATCAGGAATTTCCTGAGCGCCCAAATTCTGATAGCCGTTTACAGTTACGTTAGCAATGTAACGCATCATTTTTGTACCGCGGTCGCGAACTTGTTTAAATACGAATAATTCAGGATGTTCGTCAATGAAGTTAACATTACATTTACCGGAGATAAATGTTTCGTTTTCCATTACGTTGATCAAGAAGTGAATGTTGGTTTTTACGCCGCGAATACGGAATTCACGCAAGCAGCGCACCATTTTACGAATGGATTCTTCCGGAGTCAATGCCCAGGAGGATGCTTTTACAAGCAAGGAGTCGTAGTATGGTGTGATAACGGAGCCGGTGAATGCGTTACCGCCGTCGAGACGGATACCGAAACCGCCGCTGGAACGATACGCCATCAACTTACCGGTGTCAGGCATAAAGTTGTTGCTTGGATCTTCTGTTGTAATACGGCACTGAATCGCAAGGCCTGTGCAGTGAATGTCTTTCTGCTGAGGCATGCCTACTACAGGGTCGAACAATTCGTATCCTTCCGCTACGCGGATCTGTGTGTGTACAATATCGATACCTGTAATTAATTCTGTGATTGTATGTTCTACCTGAATACGAGGGTTAACTTCGATGAAGTAGAAATTGCCGTCTTCTGTTACGAGGAACTCAACAGTACCGGCGCCAACGTAGTTGACGTTTTTCATAAGCTTAACAGCTGCTTCACAGATGCGTTCGCGAGTTTCAACAGGAACTGCATAAGCAGGTGCCACTTCAACTACTTTCTGATGACGACGTTGTACGGAACAGTCGCGTTCGTACAAGTGAACTACGTTGCCGTGTTCGTCACCGATGATCTGTACTTCAATATGTTTAGGTTCAACGATGAGTTTTTCTACATATACATCATCATCGCCGAATGCCATTTTCGCTTCGGATTTAGCGCGATCGTAAGCTTCGCGAAGATCTGCCATGGAGTCAACTGCACGCATACCGCGGCCACCACCACCGTTTACGGCTTTAATCATCAATGGGAAGCCGTGAGTTTTCGCGAATTCTTCCAATTCTTCAAAGCTGTTTAAAGGTCCGTCACTGCCCGGAATCATTGGAATATCGGCCAGTTTAGCCTGAATACGGGCATTTACTTTATCCCCGAACATTTCCAAATGTTCAAGACGCGGGCCAATAAAAATAATGCCTTCTTCTTCACAGCGTTTAGCAAATTTAGCATTTTCAGCTAAAAAGCCGTAGCCGGGATGAATGGCATCTACATCATGTTCATGTGCAATGCGAATAATGTCTTCAATATCTAAATACGCATCAACCGGTTTTTTACCGCGGCCGACTAAATATGCTTCATCCGCCTGATTGCGATGGAGCGATAGAGAATCTTCCTTAGAGTAAATAGCTACTGTACGAATTCCCATTTCATTACATGCACGGAATACGCGAATTGCAATCTCGCCACGATTCGCAACCAATACAGATTTAATTTCTTTCATCAGTGTTCCTCCCTCAATATTCAATATTGATATACTTAATATTGTAGAAGTATTCAATTATGAATACAACCTATTTCTTTTATGTATACACAATACATATATTGCAAGCATTTTGCGTTTCATTAATACATCTGAAACAGTCCGAAAAAATACAATGCTTCTAAAATCATAACTACGCCCATGATGCGTTTAAACCACAGCACCCGAACGCGATAATTAGGCTGTATTACCACACGACCTAAGCGCTCTAATCGACCGGTCAGCCAAAAGACCGGAATCAAGTACCCTACTATAAAGGATATAATCAAAAAAGACGCCAATTTCCAACCGGCTACAGCAATGGTAGCTACGAGCCAGATGTAAATAGGCAATCTGTCATAGCGCCAACTGAGGCCGCTCTTAATACCGCGCCACACGATGTACAGCGAACGCTGCCACGTAGTGGCTTTGCGCGCCAAACGACGATCTTCGCGGCTTGAAAATGGAACCGGATGGATAAATGCCACCAGTTCCAATGACTGCAAGGACATAATAATGAGGAGCAGGCTCCAAATTATATATGACCAGCGGCCAATGGTATAGGGTCCCAGAATCCAGGACCCTATCACCCCTACGCCGATAACGGATGCTACCATCCCGATGGCGTAGTACATACGCTTATATACATGACCGACTAAGCGCGGCAAAATAGTGGCTACCGTTTCCGGCACAAGGGATGTACCGATGCCCGCCAGAAACAGGGCACCCACTAATACAGTTTGCCCTAACGGCGTTGTTAAAACGTCCGATAGAAACGATGTATACGTAGTTAACATATATTTAGCCTAAAAACTCCTTCATCAGATTTTCCAACGCTTCCTGATCCTGAGCTCCCATCGTTTCACGGGCGGAGTGCATAGCCAATAAAGGTACGCCTACGTCCATGGTGCGCATTGGCAAAATGGCGGACGAAATGGAACCTACGGTGGAACCGCCCGGAATATCGGAACGATTTACGTACACCTGATAAGGAATGTTTGCTTCTTCGCAAATCGTAGACACTACGCCGATGGCTTTCGCATCGCCTGCATAAGACTGGCTGGAAGCAATTTTCAACACTACACCGCTGTTAAGTACAGGAATGTTGGTGATGTCATTCTTTTCAGGATAGTTTGGATGGTACGCATGTGCCACGTCGGATGAAATCATAAATCCGCGGCCCATATCGGCGTACATCATTTCTTTTGTAAAGCCCTGGCTCATATAAATGCGTTCCAGAACTTGTGGTAACACCATGGAAGCACCGCCCTGTTTCGTACGGCTGCCCACTTCTTCATTATCGAATAAGGCAATCATGCGAAGACCCGGTACATTCACCTGTTTCGCCGCTTTAATACCTTCCAAGCAAGCCATGCAGGACGTTAAATTATCAAGACGGGACGAACTGATGAATTCATCGTTGCGGCCGAAAGTGGTGCCACCTTCTACCGGATAAATCGTCAATTCGTAAGAAATGATGTCGTCTGCATTACAAGGCACTTCTTCGCTGAGGAATGTAAGCCATTCTTCTTCCAGCGGCGTGGAGTCGCCAGGTAACTGGCCGGACATCATAAATAATGGGAGCATGTGATTTTGTTTATTCAATGCCACCCCGTCATTAATCTGGCGGTTCATATGAATCGCCAAGTTTGGAATCGTCAACAATGGACGCTGTACGTCAATATAATGCACAGTAGGCTCATAAGAGTCTTTCGTGCGGCATACAACTGCACCGGCCATAGATAACGGACGATCAAGCCAAGTATTTAAAATAAGGCCGCCATAGGATTCCACATTTAAACGGCCATACCCCTTGCGCTCCAAGAGCGGATTCGGTTTTACGCGAAGTGCCGGGAAGTCCGTATGTGCCGATGCCACGTGAAGGGATTCACGCATGTCGGCACCGATGTGAAATGCCATCAATGTGGAGTCATACACCTTAACATAATAATCCCCCGGTGTGAGTTGCCACTCGTCACCAAGGTTCAATTCTTTGAAACCGGCTTCTTTTAAAATCTGAGCCGATGTCAATACTGTATGATATGGGGATGTACTTTTATCAATGTAGTCTAATAATTTTGCTACTGTGTTCATAATTCACCTCTTGAATTTGACAATATATAGTTAATTATATCACATATGCTAGGAAAACATAAATTGTGCATTATAAAAATACAAACTGAACGCATGTATTAATGACAGACTATACACTGCACACTTAGTAAACACAGATTATACCTTTATTAAATTCAGATTATACCTTGACCATCACTAATAAACACAAAGCAAAAAAGCCCAGGCGCCACCAGGTATTTTGAGACATATACCCTGCGTTGAAGCAGATTGGCGAAGGACCGGCTGCGTAGTGAGTCAAGCTCATACATAAGTTTGAGAAGAAAGCGAATGCCAGCATAGCGAGCATTGGAGGCGTACCGGCTCCAATCGCTACGGCTACGAAAGCTACGTACATAGCTGTAATATGTACGGTAAGACTCGCAAAGATGTAATGTGAGTACATATAAATCAGAATTAATAGCGCAAAGGCCATAATCCAATTAACGCCGACCATTTCAGCGCCAACAATACCGGCAAACCATTTAATGAATCCCAATTTATTAAGCTGGCCTGCCAAGGCAATCATGGTGCCCATCCAGATCAATGTATCCCAGCCGCCTTTTTCTTCAGTCACATCGGACCAAACTAAAACGCGGGTCACAAGCAGAATGGCTACACCGAGTAACGCAACGGTAGTTGCATCCAGCTTTGTTATTTGACCGGTAGCCCACAATACGAGGGAAAGAATGAATACGCCGAGCATAACTTTTTCAGCAAAGCTCATTGGTCCCAACTCTTTCAACTCTCCTGCTACTTGAGACTGTACATCGCGAGTATCTTTCAGTTCAGGAGGGAAGATTTTGTACAGGATGAGCGGCATTACTGCTAATGCTACGAGGCCCGGAACGATGGATGCAATCGCCCATTCTCCCCAAGTCAAGGTAACACTGAAAGACTGCGCAATGAGGGACGCAATCAATGTATTACCGGCCATGGACGTCATGAACATGGCGGACGTAATCGTATTGCCCTGATAAATGGACTGAATCAGGAATGCACCGATTTTACGGGATGTAGGACCCGGTTCCGAACCGAATGCGGACGCAAGGGAACGGGTAATCGGGAAAATAACCCCGCCTGCACGCGCCGTATTGGATGGCGTAGCAGGTGCTAAGATCAAGTCACTGATTACGAGCGCATAGGAAAGTTTCAACGAGTTACTGCCTACGGCTTTGATTAATGTGTAAGCAATACGTTTACCTAATCCGGTTTTAATAAATCCACGAGAGAATAAGAATGCCGCAACGATTAACCAGATGGATGAGTTACCGAAGCCTGCAAGGCCTTCACTGATTTTAAGAGTTTGCGTTACGGATGCCACTACAATACTGATAATTGATACAGCACCGATTGGTAAAGGCTGTAAAATAAATCCCAAAATTGTGCCTGCAAATATTGCAAACAAGTGCCAAGCTTGTGGTTTCAAACCTTCAGGAATTGGCACAAACCATATGATTACGCCGACCAGAATCGGAATAATCCATGACATATACTTCTTCATACCATGCCCACCTTTTCTCAACAACTTTGTTTAAATAAATGATATCCCCTCATTATAAAAACAAAAGACTGTTAATCTTTTCAACCCAAAAAGATTAGCAGTCTTTTGAATTCAACTTTGAATTTTTAAGTGAATTCTACTCATGTATGAAGTACATACTATTGAGGCAGCTCAACCGATTCCAGGTTCGTCTTTTCAATTTGCTCCAACTTCCCTGCGTCGCAAAGTTCTGCCACTTTAGGATCGATTGGAAGACGTCCTAACAACAATAAGTTATATTTCTTGAGCACTTCATCAATATGACTATCGCCAAAGATCTTATAATCCTTGCCATTATCAGGACAGTGGAAATAGGAGAAGTTCTCTACCACGCCGATAACCGGGATCTGCATTAATTCAGCCATTTTCACAGCCTTTTCAACGATCATGGATACCAAGTCCTGCGGCGAAGTTACAACGATGATACCGTCAAGTGGAAGCGACTGGAATACTGTAATGGCCACGTCGCCTGTTCCCGGCGGCATATCGACGAATAAATAGTCAATATCCTTCCAAATTACATCTGTATAAAATTGTTTAACTACGTTGCCTACGATTGGACCACGCCATAACACAGGGTCAGATGCGTTTTCCAATAATAAGTTTACAGACATTACATCTACGCCGCCTTCAGACGTAATTGGATGCATCCCCAATTCATCAGCTACGGCTTTGCCGTCAATGCCGAATACTTTCGGAATGGATGGGCCTGTAATATCACCGTCTAAAATACCTACTTTAAAACCACGACGAGCCATTGTAATCGCCATTAAGCTGGTTACCAAAGACTTGCCTACGCCGCCTTTGCCGCTCACTACGCCGATTACGTGTTTAACACTGCTGAACTCGTTTAATTGCGCCGTTAAATCTTGAGGCGCCTGTTGTGCTCCGCCGCAAGAAGATGCGGAACTGCAACCACTGCAGCCACCTGAACTGCCACAACCCATAATTACACCTACTTTCAAGTAGTATTACTTATATAAGTATTACTCGTAAAGAAACACGTTAAATATATTTATAAGTATGGCTCACTATTCTATTAAAAAGTCCGTCATACTTATGGTCAGTGTAGCATATTACCATATATATTTCAACGAAAAGCGCCTATCATGCAAATAGTGTATACTCCGTTCGTTTTTTCTATGCATTTTGTCTATAATCGCAACCATCTGTTGATTAATATGCCAATTTAATAAATATTACACTATCTGCCAATTATCTCTTTTGATAGCCGTCCTACAATTTCCATGCCCTCTTTAATCTGTTCCACCGATGGGAATGTAAAGCTCAATCGGAAGGACTGACACACAAGGCTCACATCCGTAGCAAAGGCTGCACCTTTTACAATCCCTACTTTATGTTCCATGCAGCGCTCGAAGAAGGCGTCGCAATCTACAAAATCAGGCATGGTCATCCATATAAACATACCGCCCGTAGGTTCAATAAACGAAACCTCTTTGCTGCCATGCGCTCTGAAAGTGTCG
This sequence comes from Veillonella sp., assembly GCF_018364065.1. Classification (GTDB taxonomy): domain Bacteria; phylum Bacillota; class Negativicutes; order Veillonellales; family Veillonellaceae; genus Veillonella_A. The sequence goes on along the minus strand of NZ_JAGZMO010000001.1, from coordinate 63,936 downwards.
AGCATAATATCCGCTTTGTTTTTGTAAATGCGGGATACGTTCCGGATTTGAGCATTGTAGTCGATGTGTTCCAACAAATAGGAAATGACGCGCTGTGTTACGAGCGGCATCTGGCCGTCCGAGCTGTTTTTCAAACGTTGAATGGCTTCAATCACCTGTTCCGGTCCGTATAAATAGCCTACACGCAAACCGGCGGATAGCGTTTTCGAATAGGAACCGGCGTAGATAACGCGGTCTTCCGTATCAAAAGACTTAAATGTCGGCACAGCTGATTCAGTAAAGCGGATTTCACCATACGGATCGTCTTCGAAAATGAAGAGGCCATATTGAGAGGCCACTTCGTAAATTTCCTTACGGCGTTCTAACGGCATTGTAAGGCCTGTTGGATTTTGGAAGTTCGGAATCAAATAAATGTAACGACCTTTGCCATGACTCTTCTTAATCGCTTCACGAAGCGCATCAGGGCTCATACCGAACTCATCCCCGCCTACCGCTACAGGAACGGCGCCAATATTACGCACAGCGCCGATAGCACTGGTAAAGGTATACGTATCCATGTAAACTTCGTCGCCCGGATTGCAAAGCGTACGCGGTACAAGTCCTAAATCCTGGCCCGCACCGATGGAGAGCAATAACTGCTGCCCTTCTCTAGGCATATTTCGCACTGTCGTTAAACGCTCTATAGTCTGCTCACGCAAGCGGGCATCCCCCGTCATAGGGCCGTATTGCAATATTTCAATCGGGTTATTGTGAACCACATGGTCAAAAGCCTCTTGAATCGCTTCCACAGGAATGGCTTCTGATGCGGGATTCCCGATACCGAAACTGATAAATCCCGGAATCGACGCGCCGCGCTCAAACACCTCGCGGATAAAATTCGGCCCTTTCAACATAGCCTTCTCCGGTAACGAATACGTGAACTTCATAAACATCTTCCTTTCTACTTTCGGCATTGATTCCCAATACATTAATTATTTGGCTAGTTGTCCCTTACATTGAATGCCATTTGTTCCAAACATTGAGTGCCAATTGTTGTTTACATTGGGTACCATTGCCGCCTACACTTCTTTTACTTCTATACACATACTTCTGTACACATACTTCTAAACATATATTTCTATATGTACGTCTATTCATTTATACGTTTCTTTGTTTATACGTTTATTTGTTTATACGTCTATATGTTATACCGCTATATATGTACATCTGTATTTCTTATATGAATCCTATTATATATGATTCCTGCAATAATTCATATAATAAAAAGACTTATATTAGCCTTTCAAAGTGACTGCTGCAACTTTGATGAATACTAATATAAGTCATTTAACTTTAACACTATTCTATTCTTCTACATTAATATTCTTTTATATTTCTATTCTTATTCTTTTATATTTCTGTTCTTTTAAATTTTTATTCTGTTATATGTTTATTCTTCTACATTCGTTTCCGCTTTTTTAGCTTCGCGCTTTTTCATATACTGCTTGTACACGTACCAGGCAATGCCGTATACAATGGTAGCCACTACCACCACGATAGTAAGTCGATCCAAATGCTGATGAAGCATTACCGCATCATGGCCCACCACTACTTCCAAGGCCGTAGACGGGAATTTACCGATTAAATTGGCAATGGCATAGTCACGCAAGCTGATGCGGCTGATGGCGCCTAATGCGGTAATAATCCCGGACGGGAAATAGGGAATCGTTCTGGCGAAAAGCATTACAGCCAAGCCGTTCTTGCTGCTGAAATCGTCAACTTTTAAAAGAAACTTATTCTTCTCGATTAACTTCGCCGCCGTATCACGGAGCAAATATCGCATAATCAAGAAGCTGATAATTACACCAACGGTTTCCGCTAACCAGGAAATAATAATCCCCGGTACAAGGCCAAAGATCAGACCGTTGGCAGTAGAGAAAAATATGGACGGTAAAAAGCCGGCAATGTTAATGATTACATCCAACACGAAGCTGATAACAATCGCCCAAGGACCGTAACTTTGTAACACCGCTGCTATATGGTGCACATCGCCGGTGCCGATGAGCTCAAACATTTCCTTGTAAAAGCCGGGCTTCAAAAATTCCAAACTTGCTAAGAGAATGACTGTAATTATACCTACAGCCACACGAACTTTAGTTTCTGCTTTCATTGTTTAATATATCCTTATCTAGATAACATCTATACAATCTATAATCCTATATAACTTATATTTACGCACTTGGCGTTTAATTAACTTATAGAAAAACCTTCTACAGTACACTATATTGTACCATAGAAGGTTTTATCATTATAGACTTAGATAGGCATAAACCTAATAAGTTTATATATTATTTATATTTGTGTTAAAAATGCTTACTATAAATCGAATTATAGGCCCACTTTAGCCACTAACTGCTCAATGAGTTGACGCTGTGCCGCCAATTCAGCTTCCTGCTGTGCTAAGCGATCCTGCTGGCTCGCTACAGTGTTTTCAAGTGTTGCGTTTTTAGCCTGTAAGCTTTCCACTTCATTAGTAAGAGCACGAACGGCTTTCGGACCGCTTGGACGCTGTCCTTCACCTTTGGAACCGAAACGTAAGGATACGCCAAGGTTTACCATGTTTTCGTCACCTAATGTACCACCAACACTGAATAAGGTGTCTTCGTTTGCCTGGAAGAAGGCACCGAGAGCCATAGCCTGCTCGCCTTTGTAATTACCTACACCGGCAGATACTGTGAACTTATCTTCCTCATCAAATTGAAGCGGATGTAACGCCGCCAACGCCGCTGCAGAGGCCCCTACCTTGTCGAGACGTTGATCAAGCTTACCAACACGGTTGTTGATAGAAGACACATCACTTGCGATTGCACCTACGTTTTCAGAAAGTGTATTCACATCGTTTGTAAGATTTCCTAAATCTGTGGTCAACGTGTTTACATTGGTAGTAAGCGTGTCTACATTCGTATTCAACGTACTTACATTAGCGGAAATATTGTTTACATTCGTAGTTAAGTTGCTTACATTACCTTCGATAGTTGTTACTTTGCCATCAATGGTCTTAACTTTAGTATCAACATCAGCTACACGGTTATTGGTCTCAGTAATACGATCATGTGCTTCAGTAGCCAAGGTGTTGGTTGCATCAATGCGGCTATTTACATCTTTAAGACCTTGTTGTGCATCGTTCACGCCCAATTGATCTTTTAGCTTAGTTACCAATGTATCATTCAAATTAGAACCGTCTGCATTTAACTTCTTATCAAGCTCCGGTTGAACTACACCTTTGATTGTATCGTCAGATACATTAACTGCAAAGGTTTTAGCACCATTCTCACCAACACCTTCTGTAACCGTTGTATTTACACCATTTACAACTTGGATGGAGTCTTTGGCAATCTCTTTTACGTCTGACTCTTTCAGCTGATTATCTGTTAAACTCTTAATCTGATTTTGTACAGTTTCACTAAGACCTGTTACGTCAGCCTTTGTAGCTAACCCATTATCTCCGGCCGCTAAACCGGCTTTAAGATTATCTAAGTTAAGACCTACTTTGTAAGTAGTTTTATTTACATCAGATGTCGTATCCGGATCCACTGTAACATAATCATTAGCTCCTGTTACAGCCACAGCTTCTTTGGCTAAGTTTTTAACCACATTTTTACCGTCTGTAGAAATATTAGTTAATCCTTTATCGGCTGCATTATTGATAGTATTAGTTAAAGTTTCACTTAAGCCAACGGTATAAGTAGTTACTCCATTAGTTGCTGTAGTACTTGTATCTTTAGTCAATTTCAACGTATTATCTACAGCTACATCGGTACGAAGTGCATTGACTTTATATACCATACCTGTTGAAGAGTCGGTAGTGGCATTTTCAAGTGTAACATTATTTCCTTCTACCAGGGTTACACGACTACGTTTCAATTGCGCTACGTTAACTGCATCTGTGTCCTCTGTACCTGCCGCTACGCCGGTAATTTGACGGGTAAGGCCGAGGTCGCTGTTACCGATGGATAAGGCACTACCAGTCGCTTCCCATGTGCCGGCGGCTACATGATAAGTATAAACACCTTCCGTATCATTATCTTCGTCAATAAACAAGTCAGTATATGCATCATTATATTTCTTTGCAAGATCGGCTCTTTCATTATATAACTTAGTAAGTTCCGCTATTCTTTCGGTATCGGACAATGTTGTATCCGCTTCTACTTTCTTAACCTTATCGGTAAAAGTACTATAATTACTCTTATAAGCTTTTTCAGCCGCTTCAAGGTCTGCTCTAGCGTCGTCGACTGCTGCTTTATTGTCTGTATAGTCAGTTAACGTATCACCGGAAAGGACGTCACTCATATTTTCTACTTGTGCATTAGCTAGCGGATCATACCCCTTAACGCCATACGATGTAAGTGCCAAAGAGTCACTGCCCAAGGCAATACCGCCAATAGCCGCTGCATTGCTATTGCGTGTACTTCCCACGAGAGCTTTGCTACCGATGGCTACACCGTTACCGACAGCTTTTGCCGAAAAGCCTGTGGCCACACTCTGATAACCAATCCCCAATGCGGTGCTGCCAACAGCGGTAGAATAATCGCCACGAGCACCAGCACCACTACCAAGACCAACTGAGTTAGTGCCCCATGCACTCGTACTAATTGCAGCTCCACCAATTGCGACAGCCCCAACATTAGAAGCCCTGGTATTGGTACCTAATGCTACCGCTAAGTCCCCTGTAGCATACGATTGACTCCCCACTGCTACAGACTGGCCACCTGTAGTTTTTGCCAAATAACCAATAGCCATACTTCCCGTAGACATTTTAAGACCTTGGCTACTGTCAACATAACTTCCGGTACCAATAGCAATATCACTGATGTCATGTGCTTCGGCAGCCGCCCCTAAGGCAATCGAAGATATACCATAGGTACGTGCAAAAGCACCGATAGCGGTACTGGAAATGGATTCGGATTGTGCATTACCGCCGAGGGCAATACTTAAATTTTCGTTAGCACGAGAACCCAAACCAATGGCAATAGCAGCATCTCCACTACTGGAATCGCTACCGGCGGTTTTACCGGCATGTGCATCAGTACCGATAGCAATAGAGCTTGAACTGTAACTTTGAGCTTCTGTACCTAATGCCAATGATGCATTACCATAGGCGAAGGATTTAACGCCATTTGCATTGGCCAATAAACCGCTAGCCGTTGCTCCATAACCGGTAGCCATAGCGCCGGTAACTTTATTGTCATCATCTGGTACGTTTATAGCCAACGAATCAGTTGTAGCAGGATTCTCCTCTGTATAACCTACTTTTACCGTATAAGTTTGTTTAGCATTATCAACAGAACCGGACGATCCATCACCAGTAGTACCTATATTGATATTATTAGTAACATATACATAGTTGCCGGCCTGAAGTTCATTCGTTTTTGAAGGCGTCGCTACATCAGCAGCCGCTGTCTGATTTACTAAAGACGTACCACCTAATAACGCCAAAGATACTGCCAACGCTAATTGTCTTTTTTGTTTCATCGTTTTTACATCCTCTCACTTAACCTCATAACACATCTGAAAACATGTAATGTAATGCAGACGCACTCATATTAATCAACGAACAAAACAAATAAGACAACAACCCCTCATATTTATTTCAGAAATAACTCAGTTCATTTATTAATTAATAGATTATTATTTTTATACTTCTTAAATTCAACTTGAATATATACTTGTACTTTTATCAGATTAAATTTATGAATATTTTATAGAAAATTAGTGCTAAAACATTATTATTTTATGCTTTTATACAAGAAAAATTATATTTTATTTAATCAATAGTACACAATTTTATAGAAGCTAATTATATAATTCACTATTTTTTATACATGAGTACAGTTTATAGAATTACATCATTTTTTCATCTTACTTGTAAATAATATCATACGCTTTTGTAATTATGCAATATTTTTATAACTATTATCTTTTATTTCAATAAATGACAAAAAGAGTATTGATTTAATCGTATTTTCATAAAGCATTTTGAAATCAAAAATTCTAATTAATGAAGTATTCTTTTCAAATTCATGACTTTATTAGCAATGACTATAGATTTTTGGACAATATTTTACCCTAAAACAACAAAGAGTGATTTTACTCGCCTATAATTTAAAATACGAACTCATTCTTCAAAATCAAAAAAGCACTTACCAAATTGGTAAGTGCTTTTCGTTTAAATATTAATATGTTAGAGTTGATATTTAATTACTAACTTTTAGTTATTAATATCTAATTATTACATGCCTACTTTAGCCATCAACTGCTGAATTAATGCACGTTGTTGTTCTAATTCAGATTGCTGTTGAGCTACTGTATCAGCCAATCCTTTATTTTGAGCTTTAAGGTTGGATACTTCGTTTTGTAGACCGCTTACATCAACAGCCGTAGCGTTTCTGTAAATAGCATCGCCTTTTTGACCGAATTTCAAGGATACACCTACGTTAAACATGGTTTCATCACCAAGTGTGCTGGCTACGCTGAACATAGTATCAGCGTTTGGACGATAGAACGCACCGATAGCGGCAGCGGAATCGCCTTTGTAGCTACCTAAAGAAGCTGCAGCAGAGAATTTATCTTGTGGATTGAATTCCAATGGATGTAAACCTGCCAATGCAGCAGCGCCGGCACCCACTTTATCTACACGATCATTCAAACTGTTTACGCGGCCGTTTAAGTTGCTTACACTATCATTTAAGTTGGATACATTAGTTTCCAAAGAATCTACACGGTTAGTAACTTCAGTAACACTTTGGTCTACATTCGTAACACCTAATGTATTTTTCCAGTTATTGATATTTTCAGTACTTAAGTTAGAGCCATCAATATTTGCTTTCTGATCCAATTCAGGTTTAACAGCGTTTTTAATAGCTTCATCGGAAACATTTACCGCATATGTTTTAGCATCTCCGTCTGTACCTTCTGCAACAGTAGTGTTAACACCGTCAACAACTTTAACAGATTTCTGAGCTACATCTTTAATATGACCGTCACTGGCTTGGCCGGTTACAACTGAATTAATTGCCTGGTTCAAAGTATCACCGGTAATGAGATTCTTATCACCTGCTGTATTAGTACCTGTGCCTAATGCATCACGTAACGCATCTTTATCTAAGGATACATCATATTGGTTAACACCATTAGCTTTTTGTTCATCATTTAAGCCAACTTTGATGAAGTCATCACCACTCTTAACGGTAACAGCACCTTTAGCAGCATCGGTAATTACCTTTGTACCTGCTTCAGTAAGGTTATCCAAGTTGGTATTGGCTTTTTGAGACAAGCTACCGTTTTCACCGGTAATATCAGTAATTTGTTTTTGAACGTCATATAACTGACCACCGTTAACAGCATCAGTAGAACCTTCAACAACACTGCCGTTGCCGACATTTTTAACTACGTTGCCACCCATATCTACATTGCCGGCTTGAATAGAGATAGCTGAAGTGGAGCCATCTGCAGGTGCTGCAATCGTTAAGCCACTGTTATTTAATGTTGTGCCATTGGTACCAAAAGTAATACTGCCTGTGGAAGATAAATCCAAATTGTTACTTAAACCAACCTGAATCAAACGATTGTCTGCATCAACTGCAGTTGTGATATTAGTATTAACACCTACGATATCAATACGGCTCTGATCAGCGTCGCTGGTGATAGCCAAACCATCAGCTGTTCTTGCTTTGTCAGCACCTACAGTAATATCAGAAATAGTAGCATTTGCTACACGTTTCAACTGAGCAACGTTGACTGCATCGGTATCTTCAGTACCGGCTGCGACGTTGGTAATTTGACGAGTTAGAACATAGCTTACTCGACCATCACCATCATATTCAGTGGAGCCCACACTAACTGCACCCGCGGTGGATTTAATAGTACCGAGTTCAGTTTTTTGATTTCCTAAATCTGTCGCAAAAACTTGATTTTGAGCAACCCATTCATTTAATGCTTTAGTTGCCGCAACAGCTTCAGCGTAGAAAGTTTCTTTGTCTGTTAACGCTTGCGTATATTTGGCCTGTTCGGTCGCATCAGTACTGCCTTTTGTAGTTCTTAAGATTTCATCTTGTTCAGCATACTTTGCTTGAGCCGCAGCAAGATTTTGATTTAGCGTATTATATTCAGTAATTTGATTAGCATATTTAGTATTAAAAGCCTTCAAGCTGTCACTGGCTCCAATAGCTGTTGCCAATCCGGAGATATCTTTTGGCACATAACTGCCACCATCATCAGCAAATGGCACATAGCCAATCGTATTAGAGTACCGATTTGATACGGAATTAGGTCCTAAAGCAACCCCCTGAGAAACATAAACCTTAGCATTAGTACCTAATGCTGTACCGCTATATGCAACAGAAGAACTTTGGCCTAATGCTACACCATATAAGCTGTTAGTTTTTGCATTCTTCCCAATAGCGATACCACCAATTGCCGTAGCATTATTGCCTATGGCCATACTATCATTAATCACACTGTAATTTTGTACACCATCATTTTGTAAATATTTATAGAACAATCCTGCCGTAGCACCTTGCCCGATAGCTAGACCTTGAGAGGAACGAGCACCAAGGCCAATGGAAAGCCCATTTGTATTGGCATAGGCGTTTTGGCCAAAGGAAACACTCTTGCTGGCCGCATAAGAACCGGCACCTACGGCTGTAGAGTTAGTAATCGCACTGGCATAGGTACCAATGGCAGTACTATAGCCACGAGCTGCATACGTACCAAAGCCGATAGCTGTATTACCTGTACCGGCACCATCAATATCATTACCGGAGGAAACACCGTCTACGCCTTCGCCGTTAGCATTATTATTTTTTGGCGTTCTCGACATATTACTTTTGCTAGCCGAATTATAAGTTTGACGATAATCAATGATTTTTGTTTCTGTAGACGTAACTTCTGACCCTTTATCGACAACATTTTTAGACTCAGGTGCTTTACCAATCCCTACATAGGATCCTGTCAAGCCGGATGCATCTGCGGTATACATGCTTAGAGATGTAGCACCTACTAATGCTGCCAATGTCAATTTTGTTGCTAGTTTCATTTGTTTTGATACTTTCATATTAATGACTCCTTTTTACCTTACCAATACTAAATTCGTGTAGTTTAGTATAAATTACTAACTGAACTCCATTAAATAACACCGTTAAGAAATTAATCTTCCACTCATACTTGCTTTTAAAAACTATGGAAAAACATATACAAGAAATCCATCAGTCCTCCCTTGATATGATTTTAACTTTATTAGACCTTTTTCTTATTTTTTGATAAACACTTCATGCATTCATCATTATTAATACTAGACCTTTCAATTACTTAAGTCAACTTTATCAACTACTTTCATAATATGTAGTTGTACTTCATGATAAATTCATAGATTTAATTAATCATCATTATACGTCACTTTGATTTTTAGTAATCATTTAAAATAAATTTTATTTTATCCCCTAATAAAACACTCTCAAGCAGGCTTCATGATAAAATCATCATTTATAATGCTCAAAGAGGATTTTTCTCCAATCCAATATCAACTTTTTAAACTTTGCATTTTATTAACTGCTTTCAAAATATAGTTATTTCACAGGTTATCACTTTTTTTAATGTTTTTTTTGGAGTTTCTCATTCCTTTTAATTCCACGATACGAATACTCTTTAAATTGTACAAAATTTTCTTCATACTAATTTCATGTTTATTTTTACAGTGATTTTTTCAAGGCAAATAACCTATTTTCTATCAAAAACGTATGATTTTATAAAATTCACACAAAATGTTAAATATTTTTGAGTTAAAAAATAAAGGTCATAAACATATGTCTATGACCTTGCAAAAAATAAGTACAAAAATTTTTAATAAAAAAAAGCTCCTTATTCAGGAGCTTTTTCTTAACACTATTTTATTAACAAATCCGAGGCACTTGGTCCTCACCCAGCTGATCCAAGAGTCGTACGCCGCCCACGGCTGTCTTAAGTCCAACTTTGCCTACGTTGGTAGAAAGGACTTCACCGATGCACGCTGCTTCTCGGCCTTGGTCGAATTTTTTAAGGATTTCCAATACTTTATCAGCAGCTTCCGCAGCTACGATGAACACGGCTTTGCCTTCGTTAGCCAAGTACAATGGATCGTAGCCTAAGATACTGCATACGGATTTTACTTCTTCGTGAATTGGTAAGGTAACTTCGTCTACGCGCATACCTACTTGCGCCTGTTCGGCAATTTCATACAATGTGGTCGCCAAACCGCCACGTGTCGGGTCGCGCATAACAGCCACTTTATCGCCCACCTCATCCAATACGGCGGATACCATATGATTTAGTGGCGCACAGTCCGTTTTAATGGATTCCGGTAAGGCCAGTTGGTAACGACTGCCCATTACGGCAATAGCATGGTCGCCCAAGGATCCGGACAGAATAATTTTCATGCCGGGCTTAACACGCGCCGTATCGATAGTAACGCCTTCAGGAATGATGCCCACGCCGGCCGTATTAATGTAGAGTCCGTCAACGGCCCCTTTCTCCACGACCTTCGTGTCACCGGTTACGATGGTTACGCCTGCTTCCTTCGCCATAGCCCCCATAGTTGCCAATACGGTATTAAGCGTATTTAAGGATAAGCCTTCTTCTAAAATAAGGCCGCAGCTCAGATACAATGGTTTAGCACCGTTCATAGCTAAATCGTTGACTGTACCGCACACAGCAAGCTTACCGATATTTCCTCCCGGAAAGAACTTTGGCGTTACTACATACGAATCTGTGGTAAAGGCCATGCGCCCGGCAGGTACGGCGAATTGCGCACCGTCGTGTAACTTAGCCAATGTGTCATTTTTAAAATGGGGCATAATGTATCGTTCCATCAACTCGTGACTGAAACGACCCCCATTACCATGTACTAAACGTATTGTTTCTTCCATTACGGACTCCTCATTTTCAGGATATGTACTATTTCAAAGTATGTACCGCTTACATAAAACTAGCTTAGAATAATAATCATCCGAAGCTCAATTAAATTAATAGCTGCTCTTAGCGCAATTAAATTAATAGCTGCTCTTAGCTTGATTAAATTAATAGCTTTTCGTAGCTTAATTGTAACAACAACCGTTCACAGCTTACTCTTCCCAGGTTTGTCCACCGCTGGCATGGCCGTATTTGTACCATGCGGAGCAACTGCCCTCCACGGACACCATGCACGCGCCCACAGCGTGGTCCGGTGTGCAGAGATTGCCGAATAAGGCGCATTCATCAGGGCGAATCAGTCCTTGAAGCACGCGGCCGCATTGGCAGCCTTTAGGTGCACCGCCGCTTTCAATAGAGTCTAACGGAATCACCTGTTCCGCATCAAACAAGGCGTACTTGTCTTTCAAGCGAAGCCCGGATCCCGGAATGGTGCCGATGCCGCGCCATGTATCGTCGATCACTTCGTAAAGTTCTTCCATAAGCTTTTGCGCTACCGGATTCCCCTTCTTAGCCACTACAGACTTGTACTGATTACCTACGTAATAGTTTCCTGTTTTGCGTTGTTCTAAAATATTGCGCACAGCGGCCAGGATTTCTAGGCCGTCAAAGCCGGCGATACAGGATGGCATATGACATTCCGTAGCCAAGAAGCGATACGGTTCTTCACCAATAATTACGCTAACGTGGCCCGGTAAAATGAATCCATCCAAACGTCCTACTTCACGGTTCGCCAACACGCGAAGTGCAGGCGGTACCAACTTATGAGATACAAGGAAGAACACGTTCTTCACACCGCTCATAGACACTGCTTTTACAGCGGCTGCAATGACAGCAATGGTCGTTTCAAAGCCGATAGCCAAAAATACGATCTGCTTATCCGGATTGGCTTTGCCCAGTTCAATAATTTCCAGCGGGCTGTAAATAATATGAATATGAGCACCCTGTCCTTTAGCTTCCCACAGATTGCTGTTTGTACCGGGCACTTTCAGCATATCGCCGAAGGTGGCCACAATCACATTATCCATGGCGGCATAGGCCAAGGCTTTATCCATATAAATCTGGTCTGTCACGCACACAGGACAGCCAGGACCGCTTACCAGTTCAATGCCTTCCGGCAAGACCTGGCGAAGTCCCTCACGAAAAATAGCTACCGTATGAGTACCGCACACTTCCATGAGGCGCACGGTTTCTCCCGGTGTATGTAATTCATTAATATCAGCAAGCAGTTCTTTAGCGATCCGCGATTTTTCCTCTAAAGTAATCTTGTTCAAGTTCTTCCAGCTCCTTAAACGCTTCCATGGTAGCCTTAGCTTCCTCTTCATCAACGACCTGTACGGCACAACCTGCGTGTACGAGTACATAGTCTCCCACTTTTGCTTCCGGCACAAGCATAAGATTTACATCACGCGTTACACCGGTAAGTTCAATAGTTCCGATAAAATCGTTCACTGCCACCAACTGTGCAGGCACTGCTAAACACATACTACATACCTCCCAGTTTTTGATGACCCAGCCACAACTGACCGAGCGCCAATCCGCTGTCATTGGCGGACACATTGCGCGGTCTTATAATTGTCGGTATTTGAGTCATACGTAAAATATTTTCTACCAACTGGCGATTTTGGAACACACCGCCACTTAGAATTACTTTTTTAATACCATAGGTTTCACAAATATAGTCAATCACTTCACTGATGCCGTAGGCAACTGTGCGATGGAACGAAGCGGCCAACTGCTTTTTAGAAGTGCCTTGTCCTAATTTTGTAACAATATCATTAACCAATGGTGAAAAATCAAGATGTCTTCCATCAAAGGTAAAGTCCAGTAAATTACCGCGTTCACCATAGGAGAGCTGTTCCAATCCCATGGCCACCTGACCGTCAAAGGAATGGGTATAGCCGAGGCCCAGCAAGGAACCAACTGTATCAAACAGACGACCGCCGCTGCTGGCTTTTACCATGGATACCCCTTTAATAGAGTTTGTATCTAACTTTTTCTTCGGCGCCTGTATGCGAATCGGACCTTCCATAGGAATGTTATCCACTACATCTTGTCCTTTATAAATCTCTACATGCTCCCGAATAATCTGATCTAACAGTTGCCACTGCGGTGGCAATCCGGCCATCCAGGAGTCCATAACTTCAGGGATGGAATCATTGTATAAATAGCGCAAGTACCAAAGGGCTTGTCGCCACGGTTCACGAACCGCCGCTTCACCGCCCGGAAGCGGTACAGATGACATATGAGCCAATCGTTTGAAATTAGCGCCCTGACAAAGCAGGAACTCACCGCCCCAAATTGTGCCGTCCGTACCGTACCCGGTACCGTCAAAGCAAACGCCGAGGACAGGTTCATCTACATTCTGTTCTGCCATGACCGTAGCTATATGTGCATGATGGTGCTGCACCTCTAAATACGGAAGATTATGCGCATTTGCGTATTCCCTACCATATTGCGAGGAATAATAGTTAGGATGATAGTCCGCCACTACTGCTACCGGAGTAATACCAAATAAGTTGGTAAAGCGGTCAATATTATGTCGAAGAGACTCATTCATAGCCGCATTGGCCAAATCACCGATATGAGGCCCCATAATGATATCTTCTTTGCGATTCAACGCAAAAGAGCTTTTTAAATCGCTCCCCATGGCCAACAAGGATAAATTGCCTTTATTCGGCAACTGTACATGAAATGATGTTGGCACATACCCGCGACTGCGGCGGATAAAATGAGGTGTATCATCAATAAACTGTACGACAGAGTCCTCCAAGGAGGCTACAATAGGACGATTGTGAATTAAAAATGCATCCACTACCGACTCAAGTTCTTCAAAGGCCCGCTCTTCCTGGTAAATTACCGGCTCACCGCTGCGGTTGCCGCTGGTCATTACCCATACAGCCCCTTCAGGGAGCAATACATAATGTACCGGTGCATAAGGAAGCATGATACCGATGTAGTGATTGTCCGGCGCTACCGCATCCCAGGCCAACGGCGCTTCGCGGCGCTGCGGCACCAACACGATAGGCCTTGCCGGTGATGTAATCTCCGCAATCGTTGCCTCTGTAAACACGCCGATTTTCTGCGCGGTCTCTAAGGAGTCAACCATGACCGCCAGCGGTTTACGAGGGCGCGGTTTGCGCTTGCGAAGTTGCATGACAGCCTCTTCATTGGTCGCGTCGCAGGCCAAGTGATAGCCACCCACCCCTTTAATAGCCAGGATTTTACCTGCCTTAATATAGTTGCGGGCTTCTTCAAATACGGCATCACTTTCTTCTTCATGACCGGTCAGCTCCGGAACGGCCTTACCGTCAGATGTAACTAAACGGTATTGAGGGCCGCAAACCGGACATGCGTTCGGTTCCGCATGGTAACGGCGATTTTCTTCCGACTCATATTCGGTCGCGCAATCGTCGCACATAGGGAACGTCTTCATGGACGTATATTTTCTATCATAAGGAACCCGCTCTACGATGGTATAGCGAGGTCCGCAATGTGTACAGTTAATAAAACTATAGTTGTAACGGCGATTCTCCGGATTTAAAAGTTCTTTTACACAGGCGTCGCAGGGTGCTGTGTCAGCTCCGATAAAGGTGGCCGGTGTTTCCCCTTCCTTGGAAGGTTTGATGATAAACTCCGTCTCATCTTCTACAAGATCAACTGTTTTTACATCCGTCGAATCAATGCGACAGTTAGGTCCTTTACACGATTCAAGGAGTGGTACAAATTGCTCAAGCTGCTCAGGTTCGCCCTGGATTTCCAGGTACACCCCTTCGCTGTCATTGAGCACCCAGCCCGTCAGTTCCAGTTCGCGGGCGATAATCGCCACGAGGGGCCGGAATCCCACACCTTGAACAATTCCCGTAAAACGTATACCTTGTCTCTCCATACATAATCCTTTCTACAAGTTTACATGGATTACAAAATTCCGTATTCTATTACATCCAGTTATGTTGTTTTCGCTCTTGGAATGCAGGATCTTCTTTTGGTACTACACCTTGCTCACGTAATTCATCCAATTCAGCCTGAATCATAATAGCGCATTCAATTCGTTTCTTCTGTAGTTCACAGCCCAATGCATATGGTTCGTGAATTGTGCCGCTAAATGTTTCATTGTTTGCATGACAACCGCCGGAGCAGAAGAATTTAGCCCAGCAAGCTGCACAGGTAGGTTTCGTGAATACATGTGTATTGCGGAATTCTCTAGGAATGTCGAAGTTTTTAAGGCCTTCGAATACATTGCCCAGCACATAACCGTCACGACCTACGAACTGATGACATGGATAAATATCGCCGTTCGGTACGATAGCCATGTATTCATGACCGGCACCACAACCGCGCAAACGTTTCGCCATACAAGGTCCACGGTACAAGTCCATGCGGAAGTGGAAGAAGTTGAACTTCTCGCCCCAACCTTCTTTTTGGCGTTCCAAGTATAAATCAGCCAGCTTTTCATATTCTTTCATCAAAGCCGGTAAATCTTCTTCACGTAATACATAATCCCCTTCCTTACCTACTACAGGTTCCATGGAAAGGTGCTCAAAGCCCAAATCGGACATGGCAATTACGTCTTTCGTAAAGTCCAAGTTATTATGTGTATATGTACCACGTGCGTAGTATTCCAAGCCGTTACGCTGTTTTACCGCGTTCACAAGGTTCTTCGCTACTGTTTTATATGTATCAGTACCGCCTGCACTTGGACGCATGTGGTTATGCACTTCTTCACGGCCGTCAATGGACAAGACCATGCTCAATTTATGTTCGTTTAAGTAGTCAATCTTTTCCTGCGTTAAAAGCACACCATTGGTGGTCATCGTCATTTTAAAGATTTTATTGTGCTCCGCCCCTACTTTTTCAGCGTATTCGATTGTCTGTTTAACTACGTCCCAGTTCATGAGAGGTTCGCCGCCGAAGAAGTCGATTTCCAAGTGCTGACGAGGGCCGCTCATGGAAATGAGGAAGTCTACGGCACGTTTCGCCACGTCGAAGCTCATGAGCTCCCGTTTCACTCCGCCGTAATCGCCCTGGCTGGCAAAGCAGTATTTACAAGCCAAGTTACAGTCGTGGGCAATGTTTAAGCACAACGCTTTAACAATCGGTTTTTCTGCAGCCACCAACTTGAAATCTTCCGACATAGGTGCGTAGAGCATTTCGTCTTTAATGAGTTGATCCAACTCATCGAGAAGTTCGTCGATTTCTTCCTTGGTTTCTACACCGTCAAATGCGCGGTGTACTTCATCGCGGTTGGAACCGTCGTAAATATCCAACACTTTATCGGTAAATTCATCAATCACGTGGATGATGCCGCTATTTACATCAAGACAAAAGTACTTATCTTTTAGCTTAAATTTATGAATCATTGGTTTTAATTCTAACATGGTACCTCCATATATTTTCAACTCTATTTAGATTATACTACACAAATATTAAAAACGGACAGTATTAATCCTGCATGATTTATATAACTTTATATAAAATCTGTAAAACGATTTACCATATTTATTCTACGTATAAAAAAGTCCTATACATAGACATCTTTAGCCGGTTTTAACGCCTATTTAATTAAGTATATAACCTGAGTATACTTTTTCCATCTTACACAGATTGTTAAAGCGACTACGAAGCATAATTAACTCGGTAATACTCCACGAAACATAATTATAATTAGGTCAGTAATACGCCACAAAGCATAATAAGTTCAGCAATACGCTGCAAAGAATCATTAACTCAGCAATGTTGTTATAAAAACAAAAAAGCCCGACGACAGAGCGTCGGACTTATTTGGTCCGGATTATTTCTGTTTGCAAACCTGGTTACCAACTGTGCAGCTTGTTTTGCATGCAGATTGGCAAGATGTTTGACATTCGCCACAGCCACCGGTTTTAGCTGTTTTCTGTAAAGATTCAGTATTGATAGTACGAATACGTTTAGACATGTAATTCAACCTCCTTTACCATCCTACGTGATTAACGTTATTTTATCATATGTGGCATGATTTGGGCAAGTCAAAAGGGCGCGGTTTATTGTAGCGCTTTTTTCAATACGTCTAAGTTTTGTTGCATAATTGTTAAGTACGTATCCCCTGCTTTAAGCTGTTCTTCCGTTAACCCTTCCACAGGATTTAATTTGTAAATGGCAACGCCTGTTTCCTTGCTGATAGCATTAGCCAGTTTCTGATTTACCAATTCTTCGCTGAAAATGGCCTTCACCTGATTGTTTCGAATGAAGCTTACGATCTGTGCCATTTTTTCAGGTGTCGGTTCCGCATCCGGAGAAATACCCATAATACCCAATTGCTTGAATCCGTAACGGTCTGCCAGGTAGCCGAATGCTTCATGAGTAACTACAAGATTTTTGTTGCTCAATGAGTCTGCAAAGGCTTTATAGGACGCATCGAGGGCTTCCAATTTTTCCTTGTAGGCTTTGCCGTTCGCTTCATAATATTCTTTATTTGCCGGATCTGCTTCGCTGAATGCTGCCACTACAGCGTCTACTTCTTTAGCTACATTCATCAGATTGAGCCAAATATGCGGATCCGCCATGTGGTGTTCATCCCCGTCTTTGCCATCATGGCCGGACTGCGGCGTGCTGTGACCGTGATGATCGTGCTCTTCCACTTCATCTACATAGCGAAGGTCAACCACTTTAGCCAGCTCTAACGGTTTTGCATCTTTTAAAATGTCCGGCGTCAATAGTTTTTCGGTTGGTTCCAAACCGGCGCCGTTATAAATGAATACTTTAGCTTTCCCAATACTCTTCAAATCGCCTGCCGTAGGCTCCCAGTCATGGGGCTCCGCTCCCGGTGGTACCAACACTTTCACGTCCACCTTGTCGCCGCCTACCACTTTCGCTACATCATACGCAGGATACACCGTGGCCACAACCTGCAATTTATTGCTGTCTCCGGCACCACCGTTGGTACCACAACCGGCCAAGACCAATACACCTACTGCTAACAGGCCGAAAAGAAGACCTTGTTTTAACTTTTTAAAATTCATAAAACACACTCACTTTCTTCAAACATAAACACATCTATTAAACGATTATTATTTTGCAAACTTTTGCTTTTATAGAAATATAAAACGTTTCTCTTATAAGAATTCAACAAATAAGAATTCAACAAACCATATATATGGGCAGTAAACTTTTTACTCGTTAAACACAGAGCCTTATTTATATTTATATGTATTCATATGTCCACATATGCTCACATCATATTAAAAAGCCCTGACATGACGTCAGGGCTATATACTTACAGTGGTTAATTATAAAATTTTATACTGTTTCAATATGTAACTTAATTGCCTTAAAGACAAATATTATTTGTTTAATTTAGCCCGTAACGCCACTACAATTGGTGTACCGATAAGTACGGCACCGGCCGCTTCCAAAGAGCCATGGAAAATAGCAACGCCTAGAATAATATTGAGCACTTGATCCATCGGCTTACCTGTTGCCGCAGCGTATGGTTCCGCATAGATAAGGTAAATCAGACCCATTACCATTATGGTATGTAACAAGGTAGTCACAAACAGGGAAATGATGATACGAACTACGGAACTCTTCAGCGGAATTGCTTTGAAGATGTAGTACGCAATCGGTCCGATGAGCATGCGCGGTAAGATGGATACAATCGGGTTTATAAAGGCAAATGACATAATATTCGGCGCCATTAAGTTCTGCACTAAGCTGTAACCGCCGAAAATAAGACCGATAAACATACCCACGCGCGGTCCTTCTACGAGCGCACCGATTAAAGTAGGAATATGTAAAATCGTAAAGTTAATTGGCGGTATACGTATAAGACCGAAGCCGGATACGCCCAAGATAATCGTCACTGCCGCCAACAATCCGATAACTGTTAATTGACGTGCATTAAAACGGCGACGACCATAAGGGGATGGTTTCGTCATTTGTTCTTTTGTCATGTTCTGCTCCTCCGTTCTTACTCCTGTCAGGATATAAGTCGAATAAAAAAATAGATGGCCCATTGTCCTATATCGTTCTGTTCAGTTGAGCCGCTTCTATTAAGCCGTTACTCCGGTTGATACAGACGCATCTAATCGCAGAATGCAATCTTACTTAATCCAAACACCACTGTTCGTATCATAAAACTACTAATCACTTGATATAGATTCTTATAGTCAAATAAACCATCTATTATATTAAAATATTACAAACATGCTGTCAAGTAGTATACGCTTACAGCATCTATTTAGGGCCTTTTCCCTTGTTGTTCTTCTTAGCCTGTTTTCTAGCTGCACGCGCTTCTTTAACAGCCTTCTCCTGTGCTTCTTTTTCAAGAACAGAAGACTTCATAGCGTTTTCCACTACTTCTTTTACATGTTCTTCCTTCGTTTTGTAGCGATTCTGCAAACGAATCAAGAAGCTTTCAGCCCACATACCTACACCGACAGAAATGCCCAAGATGACAAACTCAATGAGGCCCGGTGTAATGTACACGATTGGATTGCCGCGGAATGCAGGGAACACTACATCAACAAGGTTCACTACAAAGTCAGGCAGCCAGCCGCCACCGAAGATATGACCGTTAATAGCGAGCCATACAAAGGCGGTAACCAGGATACGCAGTAAGCGGAACGCTTTGCGTACTTCATTGCGTGGGAATAAGTAAATGGAAATGGAGCCCATGGTCCAAACTACGGTGAGCAATATGAGAAGATTCATCATATCGAAGATCATAACCTGAGACTCACGGCTCAATTGAACCCCCTGCAGGTTCATGAACAGGATGTCGCCCACCAAGAGCATTGGAATCGGCAACGCGTATACTGCAATGTCCAAGGTTTCATCGATCCAGCGGTTAAAACGAGGACGAGCGAAGAACAACGTTAAAATGTACGCCGTTAGCGATACGCCGATGTATCCGAAGAAGAAAATGAACAACCATATCATGAGGAGCCCGCCCATAGTCTGCCCTTCCAGTTGAAGCGGCGCTACGCGTTCGCCCATGTAGAAGAAGATTACCCAGCCGATGAGACTGTAGAAATATAATCCGCCGCGCCACGGATAGTCCGCAAACTGACGCAATTTATCTTGACGGCGAAGCCAAAATGGTGCAAAGAGTGCCAATGCGATAAATGCGGGAATCCCGGCCAACATACCGCCCATGGCCAATATAATCATGGAAATAGGAACTACTACAAGCGCTCCCAAGAGAGTCATTCTAACAAAATTATTCAATTCATTGCCCCTTTCTAAGGATACGAGTCAACACATATGCTAAAGTCAACGAAAGTACAACCTGCACATACATGGCAAGGATAAAGGCTACGTCGCGACCTACGGTAGGTAAATTCCATAAAAATGAAAAATCACCCATAAAAAACGAATTATAAGTCAGGACCTGGATGGAGCCCCAGCTCACTATATACAATATGCGGCCGATGCGCAACTCTTTCGGTCCGAATCCGCTCCGGCTGGAAGACAGATATAAGAGGGGAATCACAATGGATAAAAACAAATAACTTACCAATGCTACTGTGGCACTGGAACCGTTATGAATTGTATATGCCCCCAAGGGTATTAATATGATAAAGAACCCCATGTATAAAGTTCGCCGCATGATATCAGCAAGGACTTTCATGTTTTAACCTCCTAGTATTTCATTTCAGTAGTTTTATTCTACTATAGGTCCGCTTAAAACTCAACAAAAAAGCGGTCTCCTAGAAGGAGACCGCCACGACCTCTTGAAAAGCTAAGCACGTTCCGGCTATTGTCTTTTCTGCAATTAAGCAATTGCTTGTCCAAGCATTACATGATTACACATATTAGCAATCAGTTTTGCAAGAGCCAAGCAATTAGCCGTTTAAGCCACCGGTTGCACTGCCGCTCCAGTTAATGCAGGCACAATTGTATCTGCATCAGACTTGGCCGGCAACAATGGTGTCATGCTGCGTAGACCGATAGCCAAGGTGAATAAATTGTGGAACCATGCAGTTGTGCTTGGCGTCAATACCTGGAATAAACCAAGACCTACCAAGGCACCATTTACACCTACAATGGAGTTGTAGTTAAATTGAATGCGGTCCATGAGCTGCATTGCAATTTTACGCATATCCACAATACTCATCAAGTCATCGGAGGATACAGTTACATTGGCAATCTTCTGCGCAATCGGTGCGCCTTCGTTCATGGCCACACCTACATGCGCTTCCGATAAGGCCGGCGAATCATTGATGCCGTCGCCGATCATCATAACTGTATAGCCTTCGCTCTTCGCCTGTTTAATATAAGCGGCTTTATCGCCCGGCAATACTTCCGCATGCACTTCGTCAATGCCGATTTCTCGGGCTACCCGTTCCGCATTGCGCTTGCTGTCGCCGGTCATCATAACCACTTTCTTAATGCCTAACTGATGAAGCTCTTCAATTACCTGTTTCGCTTCATCACGCACCGGATCTTTAATACAAAGCACCGCCGCCAAACGGCCGCTGATAGCTAAGTATAAATGGGATGACGAATCGGGCAAGCTGTTGAACTTATCCATTTCATCAGGAGGGATAACTGTCTTTTCATCATCAAAGATAAAATGAGCACTGCCGATGCGGCATTTGCGATTGCCCACTTTGGAGGCAATGCCGTGTGCCACGATGTATTCCAACTTGGACGAATGTTTTTCCTTATGTGGCAAGTTGTGCTCTTCCGCCGCATTCACAACGGCACGGGCCATGGAATGAGGGAAATGTTCTTCAAGGCAAGCTGCCAGCATAAGCATATCGTCCGGATCATTGCCTTCAAAGGTAATAATCTGTTCAAACACCGGTTCCGCTTTTGTAAGTGTACCGGTCTTATCGAATACAATCATATCCGCAGCGGCGATTTGTTCCATGAACTTACCGCCCTTAACCGTAATGCCGCGCTTGGACGCTTCTTCCATAGCGGATAATACGGCTAACGGAATACTCAACTTCAAGGCACAGGAGAAATCCACCATGAGGAAGGACAAGGCCATCATTGTGTTGCGGGTCAGCAAATAGGTCAATGCTGTACCGGCAAAGCTGATAGGCACCAGTTTGTCCGCCATATGGAACGCCTTCTGTTCCATACCGGATTTCATCTGTTCCGACTCTTCAATAAGGGTTACAATCTGTTCGTAACGGGATGATTTGGAATTGCCCTTAACTTGAATAGTACAGGAGCCTTCTTCCACAACGGTGCCGGCATACACAAAGGTTCCTTCATCGCGGCGCACCGGTTCCGGTTCGCCTGTCATGGAGCTTTGGTTGATAAGCACTACACCATCCGTAACAATCCCGTCCAATGGCACTACTTCGCCTTGACGAAGTACTACAAGATCACCTTCCGCCACTTCGGCTACAGGGCGACTTACTTCCACACCGTCAACCTTTACCCATACTTTATCCACATTGAGAGACATACTCTCTGCCAAATTCAGTACAGATTTGCGAAGGGTCCATTCTTCCAGAGTTTCGCCGATTCCCAACAGATACATGATAGCGCCGGCTGTCGAGAAATCGCCGCGCAACATGGATACTGTAATGGCCACACCGTCCAATACTTCGACGGTCAACTTGCGGTGCCACAGCATAGTAATGGCCTGTTTAACGAACTTCACCGCATTGACTGCGTTCCAGGCTACTCGAATCGGCATAGGCAAGAAAATGCGCTTGCCCACATATAGTAACGTTTGTCCGATCATGGACTCACGATATTTACGATTTACTAAGCGCGGAGAATATTCCGTCAATGCAGGCGCCGCTGAAAAATCCAGCTCTCTAAGAGCCAATACGGCATCGCGCACAGCCGTTTCATCGCCGTCATGGTTGATAATCAAATCACGGGAGCGCGTGAAGAACTTGGCACTGATAATAGCCGGATTCTTCATGAGCGTTTCTTCTAAAAATACAGCTTCGGCGTCATCAAAGAGTCGGCCGCTTACTGTCAGGTGAAGTCGTTTCGATAATCGTTGACTAACCGAAAACTTCAACATTATTTTTCATCACTTTCTTCTTCTTCAAACAATGCTTCATCCTGACGACGTTTTTCGTTGATTTCCTGTGCATCAGCTAAAATGCTTCCGCTGGAAGCCTGTACTTTTTCAGCTGTCTGCATAATGCTGTCTTTAGCACGGATGCCTGCAGCTACTACATTAGCGTACACTTTCTTAGCGTCTTTGCTGGTTAACACTTTAAGGCCTACTGTGCCAAGTGCCAAACCGGCTGCGAATAAATTAGCGTGTTTTACTTTGTTTTTGTCGATGTTAAACATAATAACTCCACCTTTCCCGGGAATGAATAAAATAGTACATCGTAATGCATTTATAAAAATAGCCAAGGTCCAACCCTGGTGAACCTTGGCTACTTCTGCCATATCTCAGTAACAGATATTATCTGTTTTCGGAAGATACATTGCCGCTGCAGCAGCCACAGCCGCCGTCAGCAGAATTTATAGTCTTTTTACCGCCCTTACCGGAGCAGCCACAATTGCAACCACCTTTACCGGTCATCGTTTTATACGCTTTCCGTGCAACAAACAATACAGCAATTAATCCGATGAGATAAACTATTAGGTTCTCCATTATCATACACTATCCTTTTCCTTTTATCAATAAGAATTTGACATAAAATTTACAAGAACTAGACATTCACTTAATTCTCATTCAATTATCAGTCGTTAATTCTCATTTAAAACTAGGTAATTGAATAATTTATTATCACTATTAGTTAGACGGTTTTTGTTTGTAAAATTTTTACTAACTTCATTTATTGTTTCTTTACTTTTATCACATTATAAGTCTCATAAATTAAAATCACATGTATATCTCATGCTCCCGACTTTAAATAACAAGCTTATTTTTGCTAAAAAGCGTTGCTATGCCTTGCTTTTACTGGAAGCCCAATAAATGACCCACATTGTAAACGAGGAAGGCCGCTACCCATGCCAATGCACAGGAGTAAAGAATGAAGAAGCCTAACCAAGCCCAGCCGCCGGACTCGCGTTTGAATACGGCCATGGCTGCAAAGCATGGTGGATAAATAAGAACAAACATCATTAAGCCAACCGCTACTAACGGAGTGAATGATTTATCCTGACGTAAGTATTCCTGAAGTGGTTGTTCATTGTCTTCGTCAGCAGTAACGGCATAAATAGTACCCAATGTACTTACCATTACTTCTTTTGCGGCTAAGGCTGTAATAAGCGATACGCTCATCTTCCAGTCAAAGCCTAACGGACGCATAATTGGTTCAATTGTACGACCGATCATAGCTGCATAGGAACCTTGGATTTTTTCAGCAGCTTCTTCTTCATCCAATGCGCCAATCTTTTCGTCTTTTTCCAAGTTGTTCTGGTATACGGACCATGCAACAGGGAAAACATTGGCATCGCTGGCTTGAAGATCTTTGAAGTATTCTGGAATTTCCAATGGCTGATTAGCTGCCGTTGCATCAGCGGTAGCTGTTGCATCTGCTTTAGTATCTTCTGCAGGTGCTTCTTCGTCAGTTTCTTCTTCAGCAGCCGCTGCATCCTGTTCTTCCTGGATAGCAGTCATTTTATCAACCATATCCATTACAGGCTGTTTCTGTTCGTCAGTTACTAAGCCGGCCTGTGTTAAAATTGCATCTGCCTGTGCATCATATGTTTGCGTTACAGTTTCACGAGCTGCATCGAAGTCCTGAGAATAAGGAACTTCTTGTGGATAGGATGCAAGGAACCAGATAATTACAGATGCGGCTAAAATGAATGTACCCGCTTTCTTTAAGTACAAGATGGCGCGTTCCCACATGTGAAGCAATACGCTCTTCAATGTAGGCATATGGTATGGAGGTAATTCCATAACAAATGGTTCGGATTCGCCAGGGAACAAGAACTTGCGAAATACTTTTGCCATAAGTACTGCCAATACGATACCGGCAAAGTAAATGGCGAATAATACGGTACCGCGCTGCCCTACCGGGAAGAACGCACCGATGAACAATGTATATACCGGCAAACGGGCACTACATGTCATAAACTGGGATACTAAAATCGTAATCATACGGTCACGACGGTTGTCCAAAATACGGGCACCCATGATGGCCGGAATACTACAACCGTAACCGATGAGCAACGGAATGAAGGATTTACCATGCAAGCCGCAGGCGCGCATGATACGGTCCATTACGAACGCCGCACGGGCCATGTAACCGGTATCTTCGAGGAACGCAATGCCCAGGAAGAGGAATACGATGAGCGGTACGAAACTCATAACCGCGCCCACACCGGCGATGATGCCGTCAACTACGAGCGATTGCAACTGGCCGTCCGGAATTACCGTAGTGGCCCATTCGCCGAGAGCCGTGAAGCCGTCTTCAATCCAGCCCTGAGGATATGCGCCCAACTCGTTTACGAAGTTAAATAAGAGCCACATAATGAGCATGAAGATTGGCAAGCCCAGCACGCGGTGAGTCAAGATTTTATCTAAACGATCGGATTTTGTTTCGATTTCTCTTGGCGTACTGCGTAAGGATTCATTGAAAGTCTGAACAGCGAAACGATGACGATACTCTTGGAAAATAATTTCTAAATCTACTTTGTCACTCAATTCGTTGCGAAGACGTTCAGCAATCTTAAGTACGTTTTGTGTATTTTCGAAAGCGTTTACTTTCTTAATTACGTCCGGATCGTTTTCCAACAATTTGATGGCTACCCAGCGAAGCGGATAGGTAATAGTACCTGCTTCTTCAATAGCGGCTACTAATGCTTCAATAGCCGGTTCCAATACTTCGCCGTAATCAACAGTGGCCAATGTAACGGTTTCTTCTTTGGTTACATCCACAACGGCCTGTAATAATTCACGAGTCCCTACATTGTTGCGGCCTACGGTCTTAACAATGCTGGCACCTGTTAATTCGCTCAATTTGCGAACATCAATGTCGATGCCCATTTCTTCGGCTACGTCACTCATGTTGAGTGCCAACACTAAAGGACGTTCCAACTCTAACAGCTGCGCCGCCAAGTAAAGGTTACGTTCCAAATTAGAAGCATCTAATACGTTAACAATTACATCAGGCTCATCATTGATAATCGTATTACGTGCTACCAATTCGTCTAAGGAGCGTGCTGTTAAACTATATGTACCAGGCAAGTCGATAAATAATAAATCGCTGCCGTCAAAGGAGCATTCCCCTTCTTTTTTCTCAACGGTTACACCCGGATAGTTACCGACGTGTTGTTTTGAACCTGTAATGTTATTAAAAATGGTTGTCTTACCACAGTTCGGATTCCCTGCTAAGGCAATGCGAATGGTCGTGGCGTTCTGGTCACTCATTCTAAACCTCCTGCTTTGTTTCTACGTCAATTGTTTCTGCTTCACTGACACGCAAAGCTAAATCAAAGTTCTTCACTTTAATTTCTATGGGATCTCCCAGCGGAGCAAATTTCATTACTCGTACCATCGTTCCCGGCACCAATCCCATGTCAATAAGACGGTGTTTAATATTCCCGGTACCGCGTAAATTGGTAATTACACCTGCTTCGCCCGGCTTAAGTTGTGCCAACTGTTTTACCATTCCTACACCTCCTTGTGGTTTTCGTCGAAAATAGGCCTCCCGGTCTCCCTAAACCATCTCTATTTTCCACGTAATGATAATGATAAATAATTACAGTCTGATTATAACATATGGGCTGACAAATTCAATAACCACTTTCATTTAGGCCTATTTGATAGTACATCGAAAACCCTGAATTTTCATTATCACTTAGGCTCTACTGATAATCTTGTTATCATTACCACCATAGAGGCTTCAATGATATTTTCATTTTCATTTGAGATTAAATTTCTTTTCTCTCATATGCAGAAAAAGCTCTTCTGTTTATCAAAATCAAGCATAACATATAGTCATTTTCAATTAATTTTCAATATGCATATTTCGCAAACGATATATAACTTTGTGTGATTTCGCCGATTTTACTGTATAAAAAGCCCTGTTCTCTTCCAGTTCACTCGTTTTTCTTCCTTGTTCCGACTTGATATTAAACACTACAATTAAATTACTTTATTATTTAGCGCACCCATTGCCTTATGTTAGCGCGAAGAAATTTCAACACATTTATTCGATTATTACACCGCCCACGCCATATGTTGGCGTATTCTATGATATAATAATATAGATAAATATAAATACATCTATAATAACTCTCACAGGAAAGGATATTAATATATGAAATCATTTAAAACTTTGGGCGTTTCCGAAGAGCTTATCGACTTGCTAGCCAAGCAGGGCATTAAGGAGCCTACGCCAATTCAGGAACAGGCAATCCCGCCGGCATTCAAAGGTGTGGACTTAATTGCCAAAGCACAAACCGGTACCGGTAAAACATTAGCCTTCTTATTGCCGATTTTACAGCGCATCAACGTGGAAGTATTCCAGGAACAGGCTCTTATCATTGCACCGACTCGTGAACTGGTTCGCCAGATTGCCGATACGGCCAAAGAATTGGGCGAAACCTTGGGTGTTGATATTCTCCCGCTCATCGGCGGCCGCACCATTGAAGGTCAGCTCCAACAGCTCGGTCGCAGACCCCATGTTATCTTAGGTACACCGGGTCGTCTCTTAGATCACGTACATCGCGAATCCTTGCAGCTTGAAAATGTGCGCCGCGTAGTGTTAGACGAAGCGGATCAAATGTTACACATGGGATTTTTACCGGATGTGGAATCCTTAATTGAACACACGAACCCGAATCGCCAGTTGCTTCTCTTCTCCGCCACCATGCCGGACCGCATCCGCAGTCTTGCCAAAGCGTACATGCATAAGCCTATGTCTGTAACGGTTAAAGGGGAAAACGTAACGCTCGATACAATCGAACAACGCGTTCTCATGGTATCGGAAGAGCAAAAACTGCCGCGCCTGATTAAGCAGTTACAAGAAGATAATCCATACTTGGCGATTGTATTCTGTAATAAAAAAGAAGGGGCTATCCGCCTCTCCTATGAACTTACTGCGGCAGGCTTCAACATCGGCGAACTTCACGGTGACTTGACACAGGGCCGCCGTACACAGATTCTAAAAGACTTCGCCCGTGCCCGTACGCAAATCTTGGTTGCCACCGACATTGCGGCACGCGGTATCGATATTGAAGGGATCAGTCATGTATACAACTACGATGTGCCACATGATGTGGATTACTACATCCACCGCATCGGCCGTACCGGTCGTGCCGGCACAAGCGGTATTGCCATTACCTTTGCCACACCGGCTGAAGAAAGCTGGCTTCGCCGCATC
Source organism: Veillonella sp. (assembly GCF_018364065.1). Taxonomy (GTDB): domain Bacteria; phylum Bacillota; class Negativicutes; order Veillonellales; family Veillonellaceae; genus Veillonella_A. The sequence continues at coordinate 35,710 of NZ_JAGZMO010000001.1, read as the reverse complement.
GAACGCGCTATCGAAGCGACATTAACAAAATACACCGCTGACGGCCAGGTTAAAACGAAGGGCAAAGCTCAGGCACCTAAGAAGGAAGTAAGTCGCAGCAAGCCGAAAATCACTTCCAACTATCAGGCAACCAAGGCAAAACGCCACAAAGCAACCGGACACAAAGGCGCGAACACACGCGTACGTCGTTCCCGTTCGAAATAATCTCGATTATTCCCGGTTCTAAGTAATCTTGGTTATTCCTGACTGACTAATCACGATTACATAAAAAGCACATATAAATAAAAAGCACATGTTGTACTTTCCATCAAAAATACAACATGTGCTTTTTATGTTTATTTATTATAAATGGCTTACAGAGCTACAGTCTATTTACTGTCTGCTATTCTCTATGTCTATTTATTGGATGTTATTCTCTACGTCTATTTACTGTCTGCCACTTTTACACCTATTTATAAATGCTCGGTTTTCCGTTCACATCAGCAACGGTTGTTCGACATTGCGGGAATTTGCTGCAACGCCATACGGAGCGGTTGCCGGACATGACGTTTACCAAATGACCGCCACAGCGCGGACATTGGTATGTAAGCGCATCTTGCGTCTTAGCCGATTCCATAGCCTTTGAAATGGATTGCGTCAACTGTTCATCAGATTGAGTAGCACCCATCGGGCCATTTCCCATAGAGCCTGTATCACCGCCTACAGGACGGGTATAACGGCATGTTGGAAATTGGGAGCATCCATAGAATTCGCCAAATTTTCCTTTGCGCTTCATAAGTTTTCCTTTGCCGCACTTTGGACAATCCGGAGCGTCCGCATCAGGTACAGGCGCATTTCTTGGTCCATTGGCATATCCGACTTCACCATCTCCCCCTTGCGCGCCTGTGCGGCCTTTTACGACGCGAACTGTACTGGCTATGTTAAATCCGTCCGTATCGATGCCGTCATGATTGCCCCACATATCTCCGGTGTTTGCTTTCTGAATGAGTCGTCGCAAGAAGTCCACCTGATCACTTAAGAAATTATCCAGCGTACCTTCCCCTTCACTCATGGCTGCCAGCCGCTCTTCCCACACGGCCGTTTCATCAGGATAAAGCATTTCTTCCGGCAGCGCATCTACCAGCAAATACCCTAAGTCTGTCGGTTGGATAACTTTTTTCTTCCCCTTAACAGACATAAACTTGCGATTAATCAGCTCATCAATGATGGTGGCGCGCGTCGCTTCCGTACCGATACCGGATACCGCTTTCAACTGCTTTTTCAAGTCTTCGTTTTTCACATACTTATGAATTTCCTTCATAGCCTGTAAGAGCGTAGCTGCTGTAAAACGACTTGGCGGCTTCGTCTGCTTCGCGTCAATGGCGATATTATCTACTGTAACTGTGTCGCCCTTCTTCACGGCCGGTAATTCACCGGAATCTTCGATTGGTTGCGACTTACGAGTGCTCTGCTTTTTAGAGGCCCCTATAGAGCCGGAACCATCACCGTTTCCGTCACCAGTACCGCCTGCTTCATCGGCTCCGTCAGAGCCCCAGTCCATATTGTCATCGTCCGAACTGTCATTACTGTCGTCATCTCCACTACCGGCTGTTTTCTTCGCCTTTTGGAATAACACCTTCCAGCCCGGCTCGATAACAACGCGGCCATGAGCCACAAAACGCTCCTCTTCCTGCAATACAGTGAGCTTCGTCTGTTCATACTCGTGTTCCTTATAGAACTGCGCAATATAGGACTGGGCGATCAAGAAGTAAATATTCCGTTCCATCTGCGGCAACGTTTCCATATTGCATGGCACCGTCGTCGGAATAATGGCATGGTGAGCCGTAATCTTCTTGTCATTCCATGCGCGCGACTTAATGCTCAAGTCCGCCTTCGATGCCCACTCGCCGATTTTACCGCTGTTCGCACTCAAGTTCTTTATAATCGCCGTGCGGTCCGCATATTGATTCTGTGGTAAATAATCGCAGTCCGAACGCGGATAAGTAGTCAGTTTTTTCTCGTATAGCTTCTGTGCCGTATCGAGTACCTGCTGCGGATCATAGCCGTACGCTTTCCCCGCCGCTACCTGCAAGGCGGATAAGGATAAAGGCAAACGTTGCGCTTCCTTCTTCTTATTCTTTTCCCGCTTTTCAATAATGCCAGTCTTGCTATCCATTAAGCGCTTAGCCAATTCTTCCGCCACTTCGCGTTTTAAGAGACGTCCTTCCGGGTCAAGACCGATCTGGTCATCCTGTGGCTGCCAGGTCGCCCAGAAAGTTCCGTTCGGATGAACGTATAACACTTTAAGGGTATAGTAATCTACAGGCACAAAGTTTTCCAGCTCACGCTCACGCCGTACGACCAGCGCCAACGTCGGCGTCTTTACACGGCCAATAGGAAATGTTACTTTATTGCCGCGACGACGCTGCGCCAACGTATAAGCTCGGGATAAGTTCATACCGATGAGCCAGTCCGCCCGCGCTCTAGCCAAGGCCGATTGCTGCAAGTTATAAAAATCCTTATTATCCCGCAAATCACCCAAAGCCTGACGAATGGACTTTTCATCCAACGCATTCAACAGAATACGCTGTACCGGCTTTTCATTATTTACATAGAGCAATATTTCATCAATGAGCAATTGCCCTTCCCTGTCCGGGTCACCGGCGTTTACGATTACATCGGCCTTTTCGATTAAGTCTTTAATCGTGTGAAACTGCTTTTCGCTGCTCTTCGTAATCAAGAGCTTCCACTCTTCCGGCACAATCGGCAAATCCGCCGCGTTCCAGCGCTTATACTTCGGATCGTAATCACCGGGCTCCGCCTGTTCCAGCACATGCCCGAAGGCCCATGTTACCACATCATCACCTTGTATGATATAGCCGTCCCGACGCTGCACACGCTGCTGCTCCGGTAAATATTTACTTATTTCCCGCCCCATACTCGGTTTTTCCGCAATAAATAATCTCATAGGCCCTCCTTCATATCTTATCTATTATACAATAAATCGGCCGTAAACGTAACCGCAATACATCAAATCTCAACAAGATACGAACAGTACACAAACATCTCTTAATGACAAAACAGGGCTCAGTAGTATATAATTTTAAGGATAGATATTTATTATTTTCGAGGTGACAACATGACTTTTCTGGAAGAAGTAAAACGTCGTCGTACGTTTGCCATTATATCTCACCCGGATGCGGGTAAAACAACATTAACAGAAAAACTCCTCCTATACGGAGGTGCTATTCATTTGGCCGGTTCTGTAAAATCTCGTAAAACACAGAAATACGCCGTGTCCGACTGGATGGAAATTGAAAAACAACGTGGTATTTCCGTAACAAGTTCCGTGCTTCAGTTCGACTATGACGGTTGCCGTGTAAACATTTTGGATACACCGGGCCATCAGGACTTCTCTGAAGATACGTACCGTACACTTATGGCGGCCGACAGCGCTGTCATGCTGATTGACGTGGCGAAAGGCGTGGAAGCGCAGACAAAGAAACTCTTCGCTGTTTGTAAAGAACGCGGTATTCCTATTTTTACCTTCGTCAACAAAATTGACCACTTCGGACGCAATCCGTTCGACTTGATGGAAGAAATTGAAAACTCCTTGGGTATCCGTGCAGTGCCTATGAACTGGCCTGTAGGGATTAACGGCGAGTATCAGGGCATTTATGACCGAGCTACTCATACAGTAGACTTGTTCGCTAAAGACGAAACTCACGGTCAGAAGAAATTGGCTTCCACTAAGGAGTCCGTAGATGATCCTGCATTCCGAGAACTCTTGGGTGAAGAAGTTCATCAGTCTCTAATCGATGACATTGAGCTTCTCGATGTGGCCGGCGACGCCTTTGATTTCGAAAAAGTGCGCAGTGGCGAATTGACACCAATGTTCTTCGGTTCCGCCATGACAAACTTCGGCGTTAAACCGTTCTTGGAAAAATTCCTCGATTTAGCTCCATCCCCTGCTCCTCGTCAGGCCTTGGAAGAAACTGTAGAAGCGACCGGCGAAGACTTCTCCGCCTTCGTATTCAAAATTCAGGCCAACATGAATCCAAACCATCATGACCGCATCGTGTTCATGCGTATTTGTTCCGGCAAGTTCGAAAAAGGCATGTCCGTATTGCATCGTCAGTCCGGCAAGCAGATTCGTCTGGCACAGCCGCAACAGTTCCTGGCTACAGAACGTACTATCATTGATGAAGCTTATCCGGGCGACATTATCGGTGTATTCGATGCCGGGACTATGGGCGTTGGCGACACATTGTGCGCACCGAACCATAAGCTCACATTCAGTGACTTCCCTGTGTTCCCGCCTGAATTCTTTGCCCGCGTAAGTCCAAAAGATACGATGAAACGCAAGCAGTTCCAAAAAGGCATGACACAGTTGGCACAAGAAGGGGCAGTTCAAATCTTCGAACAGCCGCATTCACTGGATTCCTTCATTGTAGGTGCTGTAGGTATGCTTCAATTTGAAGTGCTTCAATATCGTCTCCGCAATGAATATGGCGTAGAACCGGTAACCGATTCCCTGCCATACAGCGTGGCCCGCTGGATCAAAGGCAATGTGGATATTAAAACCTTAAAAGGTCTCGACAACGCCATGGTCGTAAAAGACAACCGCGACCGCACCGTTATCTTAATCAGCAACGAATGGCAAATGGGCTGGGTCGAAGAACGCAACCCTGACGTAACATTCTTGAAAACTCCGTCTTTAAATGACCATTTGGATAATGAATAGACCCATATAAGCATTCGGCACTAAAGCTTACATAGACCACAGATACTAAACTAAGGCTTGCATAGACCACAGTGGTAAAGCTTACATATAAGAAAAGAGTTCAATCTCACAGGAGATTGAACTCTTTTTTATTACTTATAGGTTTTATTTTTATAAAGTATTCAGTTCTTTATTGATGATGCCAAATACGTTCTATTTATAAAATAGACAGTCTCTTTTATAAGCTGAACGGTCTCATAACGTCAGACCTCAGATTCACCTTAAAACAGCGGCACATGTTCGGCTAAATACGTAAATCCATGATCTCGCAAGGAGTCTCGTAATTCCCAGGTGGCGTCGATAAGTTCGATGTAGTGAAGTCTCCACGTAAAGCTAGTATATGAGTTCATGCCTTCAAAGATAGCAACACGCGGAATGTTGTAGCGGTCCTCACTGCGTTTCGCATTCCCCGCCTCTACCGTTACGGCCAACTGATACCCTGCTTCACGGGTAAACGCTTCGATGCGTTTATCGCTGAATCCCTGTGGAAAGGCGATGTACTTAATAGGATGATGCAATGCTGTTTCTAAAATTGATTTAGACAAAGTCAATTCACGTTTTACGTCTGCATCAGACAAGGTACGCAAATCCTTATGCGAATAGGTGTGCGATTCGATGGTAATACCGGACGCTTCCATCTCGCGAAGCTGTTCTTCATTCATGAAGCGCGGCTGTCCGATTGAGTCGGCAATCATAAACACCGTAGCTTTCATGCCGAATTTCTTTAAAATCGGCAACGCATTTGTATAATTATCTTCATACCCGTCATCGAAGGTAATAAGCACCGGCTTATCCGGCAAAGCTGTCCCTTTTTCTAAAAAGTCATTCAGCTGATCCATCGTAATTGTATGGTATCCGTTGTCCGCCAAATACTGCATTTGCGCTTCAAAATCCCACGTGCGCATCGTCAACGGCGAAAGGTTCACATCATTTACTTGATGATAATTTAATATAGGTACGCCGCGCACAGAATAAACACCGGCCGTGCTCCAGCACCCAAACAAATAAATCCCAATACATACAACTAACACGCCTAATGCGGCTAAAATTCCCTTAAGAAATCTACGCTGTTTCATAAGATACCAACTTCACCTGAATATGTAACAACCAACCTTGGTGTACTTCTTTTAATATAATAATCTTATTATATATCAACTGCAAATCAAGTCAATCAGAAATAATTTGCCCATATATTTATTTTCTTTCACTACTTACGCGTCTGCAGACTGACGATATAATCGGCTCCACGCATTGGCAATGGCGGCGAATTCATCCAAGGTAAACGTTTCACCCCGGCGATTGCCTTCGATCTGCGCTTCCTGTAAAATCGCATCGATCTGTTCTTTGCTGAGACCGGTCGTCTTCATAGTATTGCTGAAGGTTTTACGGCGTTGTGCAAAGGCGGCTTTAATAACGCGGAACAAAATCGCTTCCTCGTCAACTTTTACAGGCGGCTCTTTGCGAAGTTTACAGCATACAACGGAGCTGGTTACCTCAGGAGCCGGCAAGAATGACTTAGGCAATACGTCAAAAGCGATGGATGGCTCCGTATAGTACTGAACCGCTGCAGACAACGCCCCATAGGCTTTTGTGCCCGGCTGTGCCACCATGCGCTCAGCCACTTCTTTTTGTACCATCACAACGAGGCGCTCAATCGGTAATTTCATTTCCAACAAGGACATGATGATTGGCGTCGTAATATAGTATGGCAAGTTTGCTACCACTTTAAACGGTTTGTGGTTCATAATTTCCGGAATATTTACTTTTAAAATATCTCCGTGAATAATCTTTACATTCTTATAGTCCGCCAAGGTCGTATCCAATACTTCCAATAAGCGGCGGTCCAATTCTACGGCCGTTACGTCCGCTTTGCTCTGCGCAAGACCCTGCGTAAGTGTACCGATGCCCGGGCCGATTTCCAAGACCGGTTCGCCCGGCAGCAATTCGGCCGTTTTAATAATATCATCCACCACATGACGGGAAATTAAAAAGTTCTGCCCCAACTTTTTACTCATGTGGATCCCGAATCGTTTACATATATAATGTACAACCTCAGGACTGGCGATTACAGATTCTAACATACTCAATGATTTACTCCTTATCTAATTGTTCCGCCTGTGATTCAAAGTCTTCACGGCTGATTCCATAATGATTTAAACGATACAAAAACTGTTTTCCGTTTCCATAGCCTATGCCGAGAGCGGCACCTAACGCATTACGACGGACTACGCTGTTAGGCCGTCCGGTCAATCCATATCTGATTAAATCCTGCATGGTAAATTCTTCGGACGACTCCATCGTCTGTGTGTGAACCTTCGACAATGCCTTTAAAATGGCTTCTTTCGAGGCCTGTTCCACACCGATGTCATTATTGGCCGTCGCTTCCTCACGAGGAATAAAGGCATGTTGGGCGTTTGGGAATTTTTTACTTAAAAAACGTCTAATGCGTTCACCGGCCGTATCGGGATCTGTCAAAATGATGATTCCTCGTTTCTCATAAGCATACTGAATCTGCTTAATCACGGCTTTTCGCAATGTAAAACCTTCCGTCATAATGCAGTCGGCTTCTATGGCTTTCGCAATCTGCTGTACATCAGACTTACCTTCCACTACTAATACTTCTTTTAACATGGCCTTATCCTTTCTCATTTTCATCTCTACTATTCTACCAAATAATAAAGGAGCGGTAAACCACAATCGGCTTACCGCTCCTTTATCTTAATAAGTTTTTAACTGCTCAGTTACTGTATTATGAAAGCCCTTACGGACATTCATATGCCATGTAACTATGCTTAGACTTTCATCAGCCTATACATAGTGTTAGTAACTATTGAAGTACGTATACTTCAATGGACTGTCGACCAAACTCCATGGCCTCCCCATAGGAATCCATTACGAGGTCAATGCGGTTACCTAAAATCGCGCCGCCTGTATCCGCCGCTACGGCCATGCCGTATCCGGGAATGTAAAGGCGTGTTCCTAAAGGAATCACATTAGGGTCAACGGCCACTACACCACGTCTTGCTACCATGCCTGTAGCAGTGATGCCTCGACCATCACCGTCGGTAGCGATGTACGCGCTCGCTTCCATAGTAAGCACCTCGCGATAACGCACAGCGCCTCGAGATGTTTCAACAACTGCTTCTCGAGTTCCTACCTTAATAATAGTCGGTACCATCTGTTTAATTGCATTCTGATTGATGATTTGTCGTTTTATTTCTTTTCCATCTTGATAGAAAATTTCTTCTTCTACTGCTGCAACGCCGGCACTACCTTGTTGAGCAACTACTTCGTCGCCTTGTCTCATAGTGTCGTCGCGTTCTCGAATAACCTGAATTTCAATCGGTTGTTCATATTTTTTTACAGAACGACTTGTTACACGAGCAATGGTAATCGCGCTACCTGAAGTCAGATGCGTCTTACCATCCTCTAATGGTACATAATTAGGTGCCTTATATCCCAACTCATCAGCTAAGCCTTGGGCTGTTGTCTGCACAGTCATGACTGTCTGCGCTTTGCCGTCAACAGTTACTTTTACAGGAAATGCTCTGACTACAGTTAATTCTGTGCCATTCTGTAAAGCTGCCGTACTTAATAATACAGCATCTTTAGGATTGAGCGAAATCTTGGCATCGCGTAAAATTCCCTCCGCTGAGTTGAGGTGTGTCTTAACAATCTGCGTTTGACCGTCCGCATGAATGGTAACGGTTTTCTCGTTCCATGCAAAACCGGAAACAGTGACAAACACGACTGCTAAGAGTATCAGAATTAGAAATACATGACGCTTTGCAAGAGTCATAATATTACTCTTCTGAATTCCTAGATATTTTGTCATCTAATCCCTCCTGCTTTGCCATTCTACCACATAGGGATATATTACGTCAAACAAACAGTCTGTGTAATAGCAAGAGTATAGTATTTAACGCATTCTTCATTTATTCATGATTTGCTAATCCTTTTCGCTGTGTCCACTGTATATGTACATTTCGAAGCAAACTCAAAGTTTTAAAATTTTTTCTGAATACGGCGTTTTATTGTATTATTCCTTTTGGTAATAATTAGCCTATTTTTTAAGGCTTCTAAAAAGTAAGGCTATGAGGGCGTTTTCACTACCTCTAATTTCCTCCGTTTCCCTTAAATAAGTATTTGATAGCAACTCTCATTTAAAATTAATTGCAATCTGACATCAATATTTTTGATAAATTTAAAAGAGACAACTTTGCCCTCAATAATCCCCCTTTTATTATTCTTTCATATTCGCAGTATTCCGCCGTTCATTTTTAAACGAATCGTGTATTATAAAGGCATAAAAAATACCCTCTTTTACGGTCCTGTAACGACAAATTACAGGACTTTCAAAGAGAGTATTTTGAATTTTATATTATTTTTATTGGCTTTTAAACCGATTTTTTAAGCTTTTATACTGAAATGAGCTTAGTCGGTACTGCCATATAAGGTAATACGCTTTATGGTATTGCCTATATGCAGCCTTACAGCTTCATTAGTTCTTATACATCGGCTCCATGCGCTCAATTACAGTAGGTTTCGGTTTATCGCTGGCCTGTTTTGCCTCTTTCATCAAGGCGGACTGAGCGGATACCTTGTTATCACGGGATACAACCTTACGGTACGTACCGTCTGTATTCATAATGTGAGCTTTCTGATTATCTGCCAAGTACAGGTTCAGAATGTTGATGATGCGTTCCTTATGACGTTTTTCTTCGATTGGAATCATCAATTCCACGCGTTCGTTCAAGTTACGAGGCATCCAGTCCGCACTGGACAAGAATACTTCGTCTTTACCGCCATGACGGAAGTAGAACAGACGATGATGTTCCAAGAAACGACCTACAATGGAGCGAACCTGAATCGTTTCGCTTACACCTGGAATGCCCGGGCGTAAGGTACAAATACCGCGAACGATTAAGTCGATCTTAACGCCTTGAGAGGATGCTTCGTAGAGCTTAGCTACTACGTATTGGTCCAATAAGGAGTTCATCTTTGCAATGATGTAAGCGTCTTCACCGCGTTTTGCACATTCGATTTCTTCGTCAATGTGAGCAATAATCTTTTCGCGCAAATTGAGTGGCGCTACGATAAATTTATTCCAAATTGGTGGATCAGAGTACCCGGAAATTAAGTTGAAGAATGCGGACGCATCTTCGCCGTACTGATCATTGCAGGTAAAGATACCGCAGTCAGTGTAAAGACGTGCTGTTTTACCATTATAGTTACCTGTTGCCAAGTGAACATAACGGCGGATAGCATCATCTTCGCGGCGTACAACCATGGTAATCTTGGAGTGTGTTTTAAGACCTTTCAAACCGTAGATTACGTGACAGCCCGCTTTTTCCAAACGGCGAGCCATGAGGATGTTATTGGCTTCATCGAAACGAGCTTTAACTTCCATGAGTACTGTAACCTGTTTGCCGTTATCGGCCGCTTTTACAAGGGAGGAGATAATCGGCGAGTTACCGCTTACGCGATAGAGTGTCTGTTTAATAGCCAACACTTTAGGATCATTCGCAGCCTGTGCTACGAAATCTTCTACAGTTTTAAATGTTTCAAACGGATGATGTACGAAAATATCCTGACGACGAATGATGTCGAAAATGCTTTCGTCTTCATGACCTACCAAATCAGCCGGTTCGCAAGGTTCGAATGGACTGTAGCGCAAGTGGTCATAGCCCGGAATATCGCAGAATCCGAAGTACATACATAAGTCGAGCGGACCATTTACTTTAAATGCGTCCACCGGTTTTAACTGCAAACTTACAAGAATGAAGTTAAGCAGTTCGTCGTCCCCTTCGCCTACTACTTCAAGGCGAACAGCCGCACCGCGGCGACGACGGCGAAGAGATTCTTCCATTTCCAATAACAAGTCTTGTGCTTCTTCTTCATCAATTTCCAAGTCAGCATCGCGAGTTACACGGAATGTCATGCTCTTCAAGATTTCATACCCTACGAAGAACGCTTCGCAGTAGTATGTAATAATATCTTCCAAGTAGATGAAATAGCGTTTTTCTGTTTCAGTCGGCACTTCCACGATGCGGTTAAGTACAGATGGAATAGGAAGAATGGCAATTTTATTGCCCATATCTTCGTCAACTTCCACTTCTCCGTTTTCTTCGGAGCGCTTAAGAGCCGCTTCAGAACGCTTAATTTGTACTACTGTATTCATTGTTTTATTCGCCAAGAACGGGAACGGATGGCCCGAGTCCACAGCGAGCGGTGTTACTACCGGATATACAACCTGTTCAAAATATTGACGCAGCCAGTCGAGCTGGGAGTCAGATAAATCGGACGGCTTAACAAAGCATAAGTTTTCTTTTTCCAACTGTTGCAATACATGGTGTAAATACGTATATTGCACACGCACAAGACGTTTGGAGGATTCATTAATTTCTTTCAACTGCTCTGTTGCATCCATGTGTGCCGCGTCATACTTAATAATTCCGTTTTCTTCCTGATGGCGAAGTCCGGCTACACGAATCATGAAAAATTCGTCCAAGTTTGAGCTTGTAATAGCCAGGAAGCGCAAACGTTCCAATAACGGATTGGTCGTATCCACAGCTTCTTTCAATACACGCTGATCAAACTTTAACCAAGAAAGTTCCCGGTTAAAATAATAAGTTGGGTCTTGAAACATGCTTTATTTACCTCCTACTTTAAGATTAACTTCTAAACCGAAAATTTCGCTGAAATATTCTCTTTCACGTTCGAAGGTCCAGCGTTCCAACGATATGTCTTGATCTGTATAAGCCTCAATTACCAGCTCTTTCTCTTTATGTTTCAGAGCTATGCGGCTAATTTTGCCCTTATGACTTACATCAAGGGCACGGGCCAAGCGAAGAATAGCAACCAGTTTCATAACATAGATTTTCTGATAACTGTTCAACTTGCGGAAGTTTTCATCATCATTGCTAGGAGTGCCTTTATAATGGTAGAACACTACATTGGCCACCACTTCTTTTTCGCGATCGGACAGGCCGAACAAATCAGTGCCCATAATAATATGGTACGCATGTTCACTGTGATTTCTAAGACTTACGAATTTACCTACTTCTGCCAAAATGGCGGCAATGCGCATCATGAATGTCATACGGTCCGTAATGCCATGCTCTACCAAGGTGTCGCACAATTGAAGGGAAAAGCGCTCCACTTCTCGTGCGTGACGCTCATCCACTTCGTAGCTGCGTGCAATGGCGCGGGCCAACTGCATATTCTGTTCGCGCATCATGTAGAAGTAGTTATTCGGTGCCTGTTCAGAACCATAGTATAAAATTACCCCTTCCACAAAGCTGGAGCCGCTGATGAGCATACATTGCGGCTGAACCATTTTGAGAAGTTCTTTATACAATACCATAGTCGGCATAATAATATTGGCGCGGAATTCTTCCAGCCCGTAGCGGTTTACCAGCTTCGTAGCGGAAATGCCGTGGAAGCTTTCAATGAAAGACTCAAATTGCTGAGGCAGCAATGACAATGTTTCCTTGTCATTGGCCACAAAGCCCATAAGGCCTGCAATTTCACGGGCTTCATCACCGGACAACACAATATATTTAACATTGAAGCGGCTTACTTCTTCCTGTACCGGCGAGAGCATACTGTGCAGATACTCACCTACCGCATCAGGGAAGGATAAGGAAGAACGCTGATTACGATTAAAGGACTCCATAACGCGCAATGTACCTAAATGCACATTTTCCTGGAACAACAGGGCCCCGCCTTTCCATACGGTAACACCCACACCACCGGATGTAATATCCAGGAATAAAGCGGCATCTTCCGTATCAGTAAGACCTTGTCTCATCATGCGATAGTAAAGACCAAAGTATTTGTAATAAATTTCCTTAGGCATATCTACAACTTCTACTTCGAAGCCGGTTTGGATGTAAATCTGATCCAAGATGCTCAGACGGTTTTCCGCCTCTCTGACTATGGCGGTGGCGTACGCTTTGTACTCTGTTACACCATATTCTTCCATCAGTCGTTTATAGCCTTTCAGCAAGCGACAGATTTCTTCAATTGTTTTAAAGGACAGACGTTTACTGTGAAACACTTCTTCACCGTAAGGCACGTCCTTTGAGGCATATTCAATAACTTTAACCTTATCAATCGAACTGTACTCAACAATGGTAATACTCATACTACTGGCACCTAAATGGATAATACCAAATAAGTGCGGATTCCTTTTAACCATACAATGCCCTCCTTATAGGGATTCATGCCACTTTACGATTAAGTTCTTGTTAAAATCTTTCTTACATTGTTTGCTTAGTTTACTGATCATCACATCCGCCATGGACATATTGTGATTGGCTTTAGTCCACACATTCACAATAATATCTTCGGCGGTAAACTCTGTATTTACTGATACGGCAGACTGCTCATGACTTTCGTCAATGGCTTCCGCCAAAGCCAAAAGAAGGGACACCTGATTAATAATCGGCTTATCTTCTTCTGTAATGAGGCGAATATACGGCGAGTTTCTCATGTATTTCGTATTGATTCCATGTGAATAGGAAGCAATAACAGCACATATGGCCTGTTCACGATGCGACAATCCATATAAATTACTGTTGGCAATAATATAGGCACTGTGTCGAACATGGCTGTAATAGTTAACGACTTTGCCTATATCATGAAGAAGCGCTGTTACACTTAACAAAGCCTTCATGCGTTCCGGCCATTCGTACTCTTTAGCCCATTGTTCGAATAATACATTACTAAATTTAGCAATATATTTAGAGTGAATTAAATCTATTTTATTCATACCGAGCAGAATATTTTCCGCCGAATGAGTTAAAATATCGTCGATAATACCGCTTGGGTTTAAATAATGTTCACCATAATACTTGTAGAATAAACCGTCGCGCAAACCGCAGCCGCTGACAATCATAATCTGTGAATCCGTGTAGAGCATGAGCTCCCGGATAACGGCCGTACCGGCTACGATGATGTCCGCACGTTCCTGAGACAGACCGTTAATCTTACGGCGCTGTGCCAAGCTCTTCGAACAAACCGACTCATAAATCGCTTCTAATCGCTCAAAGGATAATTCATAATTGTGCAACTTCGTAACCGGATAATTATGAGATCGTTGGTCTATTTTTGCCAGGTTACGAGCTGTACCGCCAATACCGATTAAAGGCAGTTTCTGATTTTTAAGCCATTTTTGCGATTTTAAATGTTTCTGAATTGTATCGAGCATTCCCTTAAGCTCTTTTTCAGTAATTTCTTTGCCTTTCTGATGCTCGCCTGTCAACGTTAACGCACCCATTGGCAAGCTTACAGATTCCACAATGGCACGATTATTTACAAGTGTCACTTCCACGCTGGCACCACCCAGGTCGAAGAGGATGAAATCATCTAAACCGATTGTATTAACTACCCCTAAAAACCCTAATCGCGCTTCCTCCAGCCCGTCTATACATACAAGATCGATGCCGGTCTGCGCTTTTACCAAATCAATAAATTCGTTGCCGTTATTGGCCAAACGAACTGCCGCCGTTGCCACGGCAATGATTTCATCACTGTCCATGGCCTCCGCCATATGGGAAAATGCTTTTAATGTTACAATCGCCCGATCCATTGCTTCCGGCGTAAGCATATTGTTCTCCCACATATTTTCGCTAAGGCGAATACTTTCTTTCTGTTGGTAAATCAGTTGATAGCTGCCGCTATCTTTAATCTCAGTAATAACAAACCGTACCGAGTTTGAACCTAAATCTATAAATGAAACACGTTTCATGTTTTCATCCTTTCCACTTCAATAATATATACTTTAATCTTACATAAAGTAGTCTATTATTTCAAGAAAAAGCTCTCTTACTTTTATATTAAAGTAAGAGAGCTTTGTACAGTAAATTTTCAGTAATTAATTGTAAAGTATTTGTAAAATTGTTTGTAAAACTGCACCGTTACGGTGTTAATTGAATCACAATATTAATTTTAAAATTCTACTTAATATTAAATATACGCTTACCGTTTTCAAGTGCAATGGCTGCGAATTCATCCACATCCATACCCTTTAATTGTGCAATTTCCTGCGCCACAAATTGTGTTTTACTTGGGTCATTTCGACGGCCTCGGAATGGAGGCGGAGTCAAATATGGAGAATCAGTTTCGATTAAAATTCGATCTAACGGAACCTCTTTCGCCACTTCTTTCAACCGCGTAGAATTAGGAAAAACTACTGGGCCGGCGAAGGAAATATAGTACCCCATTTTAATGCACTCTTTGGCCATCTCCCAGCTGCCTGAGTAACAGTGGAAAATGCCGAAGTTCCCTTTGCCATGTGTTTTTAACGTATCCATAATGTCGCCGTGTGCATCACGGTCATGGATAATAATCGGCAAATTCACTTCGCGAGCCAGTTCAAGCTGATAAATAAACTCTTTCATCTGTGTTTCTTTATCGGAAAAGTCATAGTAATAGTCCAGTCCGATTTCACCGATAGCTTTTACTTTATCATTATGAAGAGCCTGATCCTTGAAATAATCATAATCGTCGGCGGTTACGTCTTTCGACTCATGAGGATGCACGCCTACTGCGGCGTACACCTGATCATATTGAGCGGCTAATGCAATAGCCGACTCAGCTGTCTCACGGTCAACAGCGGGACACATAATGTATTCTACGCCCGCTTCAAAACATAAAACCAGCATCTGCGTGCGGTCATTATCGAAACGACCGTCATTAATATGCGCGTGAGTATCAAATAAACGCATCTTATTTCACCAGACTTCCAGGAATTAATGACTTAATCTGAGTAACTTCCAAATGATCTGCAAAGTCGGAAGCGGATAAAATCATGCCGTTCGATTCAATGCCCATGATTTTCTTAGGTGCCAAATTAGCTAAATAGATAACTTTTTTGCCAATCATATCTTCCGGTTCGTAGTATTGGGAAATGCCGCTCACTACGATACGTTCTTCCACGCCCACATTCAACACAAATTTGAGGAGCTTCTTGGATTTTTTAACTTTCTCACAAGATACGACTTCCGCCACACGTAAGTCAAGACGGGCGAAATCATCGTATTCAATATTTTCTTTAATTGGAGGAATTTCCTGTGCCACATCGCCATCAGCTTGTGCCGCAGCTTCGGTGGCATCAGAAGCAGTCTGAAGGCTGCCCTTATCTTCTTTCTTAGGCTCCTGTACAGGTGTTTCTACCATTTCAGGCATTTCAAAACGAGGATAGATAGGATCGCCCTTCACCACTTTTGTGCCGTCAGGTAAACCACCCCAAGTTCTTACATCATCTAATTTAGCTTCTGTGAAACCGGTGAGACCCAATTGCTCCCAGATTTTAGGAGCCCCTGTAGGAATTACAGGATCAACTAAAATAGCGATGATGCGAAGTGCTTCCGCCAAATGATACATTACAGCATGAAGACGGGCTTCGTCCCCTTCGTTCTGTTTCTTAGCCAAAATCCAAGGCATAGTTTCATCGATGTATTTGTTTGTACGGCTAATAAGCTGCCATACAGCTTTCAACGCTTTGTTCAGTTCATAGGATTCCATGTAGGACTCATAATCCTTCACTGTTTGTTCCGCTAAAGCCACCAAATCTGTATCGTAAGGGCCTTCTGAAGCAGTCTTAGTGATAACACCCCCATGGTATTTCTCAATCATCGCTACGGTGCGATTAAGAAGATTTCCCAGGTCGTTGGACAAATCGGAATTTACACGTTGCACAAAGTTAGGCAATGTGAAGTTGCCGTCGTTGCCCAAGTGAATTTCGCTCAATAAATAGTAGCGAAGTGCATCGGAACCGTATGTTTCAATCAATGGAATCGGATCGATTACATTGCCCAAAGATTTACTCATCTTAGTACCGTCAACGATAAGCCAGCCGTGACCGAATACTTTCTTAGGCAATGGCAAACCGAGGCTCATGAGCATGATTGGCCAAATAATGGTATGGAAACGAACGATTTCCTTGCCTACCAAATGAAGATCGGCCGGCCAGAAACGTTCATATAGGCTCTTGTCATCATCGAGAGGTCCTAAGGCGCTGATATAGTTTACCAAAGCGTCAAACCATACGTATACTACATGTTTCGGATCGAATGGTACATGAATGCCCCAGTCGAAGCTTGTACGGGATACGCAAAGATCCTCCAAGCCCTGTTTTACGAATTGAATCATTTCATTGCGGCGGGATTCCGGCTGAATGAAATCAGGGTTTTCTTCAATAAACTTAAGCCATTGATCGGCGTATTTGTTCATTTTGAAGAAGTAAGCGTCTTCTTCTACTTTCTGTACAGGACGACCGCAGTCAGGGCAAGTGTGGTTAGGTCCCAACTTCTGCTCAGTCCAGAATGTTTCATCCGGAATACAGTACCAGCCTGTGTATTTGCCAAGATAAATATCCCCTTTGTCATAGGCTTTCTGGAATAAATCTTGAACTACTTTTTCATGACGTTCTTCCGTTGTACGGATGAAGTCGTCATTGGAAATATTCATCATTTCCCAAAGTTTTTTAAAGCCGTTTACAATATTTGTCGTGTATTCTAATGGCGTAATTCCCATTTCTTCGGCTACGCGCTGAATCTTTTGACCATGTTCGTCGGAACCTGTCAAAAAGCGCACGTCATAGCCGGCACGGCGTTTAAAACGTGCAATCGTATCGGCCACCGATGTACAGTAAGTATGTCCAATATGGAGTTTTGCACTTGGGTAGTAAATCGGGGTCGTAATATAATAAGTTTTCTTTGATGTTGCATGCGTATCTGTCATTATACATCCTCCTTCTGGAAGTATTCTTCTACTGCATTATATACTAATCGCCGTGAAATGCCCAGTCTTTTGGCAACTTCACGGGTTGCATCTTTCTTTGTTAAACCTGTATCCATCAACTCTTTGGCAAACAAGACATAGTCTTCATCAGTCAGTGTACTGCGGTCTAAGAGTTCCGCACTGTGAATGCTTTTCACCGTGTCCGATTCCGTCTGTCCGGTGTCATCGATGGATTCTCTGCTACCGTCACTGCCCACCGGCTCATACCCGCCCACGAGCAATACAAATTCACCACGTTCCGTAATCTGCTCATAATCGGTTATGGCATCCGCCAATGTGGTGCGCGTAAACTCTTCAAACTTCTTGGTCAGTTCACGGGCCAACACCAACGGCCGATTCCCCAGGTTCGTGTATAACGTCTTCAACGTCGCTTCCAATCGATGGGGCGCCTCATAAAAAATGAGCGTTCCTTCGTAGCGCTGTATGCGCTGAAGCAGCTCTTTCTGATTGGCCGTTTTCTTCGGTAAAAAACCAATAAAAGAAAACTCCCGCGTATTCAATCCGGAAGCAATGAGGGCTGTTAGCGCCGCATTCGGTCCCGGCAACGGTACCACTGTAATGTGTTCCGCCAAAGCCAGTTCCACCAGATCGGCGCCCGGATCGGAAATGGCGGGCATGCCCGCATCACTTACAACGGCAATGTCCTTGCCTGCCAGCAAATCTTCGATGAGCTGCGGCCCTTTCACCGCCTTATTATGCTCGTGATACGACGTCAAGGTCGTATGCACATCCAGATGTTTTAACAACACTCCTGTATGGCGCGTATCTTCCGCGGCAATTACATCCACTTCCTGCAGAATCCGCACCGCACGGTATGTAATATCTTCCAAATTACCAATAGGCGTAGGCACCAGATACAGGGTTCCTATTTTATTTTCCATACCAAGTCAGTACCTCCTCGCTGTATTGGCCAGGTCCTTCGTAAATATATAAAGGAGCTTCCACATTCATGCCGCTGCGGCCACCCTTTACTGCTTCTATGAGAACCAGCTTCGCCGCTTTTCCCGGCATGGAGTGCACAAAGCGAACCCGCTTCGGCTCCAGCTGTCGAGCGCGCAATGCCTGCAGGGCATCAGCCAGGCGCTCCGCCCGATATATCATCCACAAACGGCCGCGAAATTTTAATAATTGAGACGCCGCGGCACACACATCCTCAATGGTCGTATGGGCCTCATGGAGCGCTACCTGAATTCCTTCGGAAACAGGCACTGCCCCCGTGTTGGATTCAAAATAAGGCGGGTTAACCGCCAGTCCGTCAAAACGGCCATTGTACTCCGCCATAGGCAACTTGCAGTAGTCTCCTTCTACTATTGAAATCGACTCCTGCTTCTGATTCAGCACCACATTACGCTTTGCCAAGTCAGCCGTTACAGGGTTAATCTCAAAGCCCGTAATATGCTGCGCTCCAAGGCCGGACAGCACCAGGGGGATTACCCCTGTGCCGGTTCCCAAATCGCCATACTGCCATCCCTGCTTGATCGTCACGAAATGACTCAGGATAATGGCATCTATGGAGAAACGGAACTGATCGATGCGCTGCCACAGCTTCATGCCTCCAATAATGAGGTCGTCCAGACGCTCCAAAGGATGCTGCTTCGCCTCACTTATATGAGCTTCCTTAACAGGATATTCGGAGCGCTCCGACCCATTATTTAGCTCGCTCACATTTGTTCCTGAAAAGGACGACTCCGAGCGCTCCGCCTGCTGCTTCGGCTCGTCCATATTATTCCTCATCAGGTAACACGATTTCGGACCATGGCAAGTCAATGGTACGACCTTCGTCGAGCTGTACTTTTACCATTTTCTTGTTGCGGTTAATTTTAAGGACTTTGCCAAGACCTTCATCAGTAACGACCTCACGGCCGATTCCTGGAGGCTCTACCACTACATGAACAGGTTTTTCCTTCTGCACATATAAGTCGCCGCCCTTAGCGTATAAGTCGTTTTCATAGTTCAAGCAGCACATGAGTCGGCCGCACACGCCGGAAATCTTCGTAGGGTTCAAGCTCAAGTTCTGATCCTTCGCCATGCGAATAGACACAGGCGTAAAATCACCTAAGAATGTGGCGCAGCAAAGCGGACGCCCACAGGCGCCGATACTGTTAATAATCTTCGCTTCATCGCGGACACCGACCTGGCGCAATTCAATACGCGTGCGGAATACAGTAGCCAAATCTTTTACCAAATCACGGAAGTCGATTCGACCGTCTGCAGTGAAGAAGAAAATGATTTTATTCATATCAAATGTATATTCTACATTGATGAGCTTCATAGGCAACTTGCGATTGGCAATCTTTTCCAAACAAATGTCGAAAGCACGTTCTTCGCGCTGCTTATTCTTCTCCACCTGTTTATAATCTTTCGGTGTTGCTTTGCGGATGACGCTCTTAAGCGGCTGTACCACTGTCTCGTCTTCCACCTGACGCGGTGCAATTACCACGTCGCCGTATTCAAGGCCTCGCGCCGTCTCTACGATAACGCCGTCACCTAATGCCAAGGTGGCGCCGCCGGGGGCAAAATAATATATTTTACCAGCTTTTTTAAAACGAATACCTACTATGGTCGTCACTGGTTATCCTCCTTTATGGTCTGTCTCAGTGTAAGTAAAACACCATCCATTACTAAACTTCCTTTTATATATGAACGAAGTGCCTCTTCCGCGCTGAGCGTTTCGCTCTGAACCTTTAACAGGGCGCGGGCACTCCACTTAGGTAAAATCTGCAACATCCTGTCTTTATACATCAGGCATTGCAATACATCATTACCGGCGCCGAAACGCAACGCCATCATATCACGGCTCAACAAACGGATCCAGCCCATAAGCTCTTTTAAAGCCTCCCGATCCAAGGATTCCGTTGCCAGTGAGCCCTTCGTAAAAAAGAACGGCTCCGGCAAGAGTTCCAATAGGTCCATGGCTAATGCCAACATGGGCAAACTGGCCTGTCCCGCAAATTGACGCACCAATCCGGGATTTCCCTGTCCGGCCCCTAAGGCCATCCGTAAATCTCCCGTAATGCCTTCTTTAGCCAGTCCGGCAACGATGGTTTCATCACTGACCGGGCCGAAGGACACTGTCATGCAGCGCGACAATATAGTGGGCAATACATTGGCAATCTGATTGGTAATGATAATAAAATATGTATTACGAGGCGGTTCTTCGATGGTTTTCAACATGGCATTGGCCATGACCGCGTTGGCGGTTTGAAAATCTTCTACAATAACCACTCGATTGTTATCACTGACTTTCGTTAAGTACTGCCCCAACAGCTCATACCACTGTTCCACGCGCAACGTAGACTTCATCGGCCGCAGCCAGAATGCGTCTCCCTTGTCGATATAAATGGGCAGTCCCTGTGCTTCACTGGACTTTTCCGATTCCCCTTCCATAACGCGGGCCTGCCGTATTTTTTCCAAATACGACTTACCATTGTCAAACGAAAAGACCGGTCGTCCTATTAATAAAGAGGCTAAGCCGATGGCTACCTGTAATTTGCCGAGCCCTGCTTCACCGTAAAATAACAGACTGTGAGGCAATGTTTGCCGACTTACCAAATCACTTACATGAGCGATAATCTCTTCTTGTCCTATGACTTGATCAAAATACGACATGCGCCTCTCCTACTGTAAAATAAAAGCGGAATATAACATATTCACACTGTAAAAATAAAGCACTCTATATATAATTCTCACGCTACATATGAACGGAGAATATAAAATAAAAGCAGTATATAACATACTAAATATTATATACCGCAATACTATAAAAATACAACTAATCCACCGCGTTGATTAGGGGTTCAATTGCCTTATATACATCTTCGTGAATCGCTTCAATTGTGCGAATTTGACCGGCTTCATTTACGCAGTCAATGCGATGCCAGTCATAGGTTTTCACCAGTTCATCATAGGCCTGGTGAACACGCACTAAATACTCGTGATTTCCTTCGTGAATATCGCCTGTGGCACCGCCGGTTTTATGCTGACGACCCTTCATGAGCGCCTCGCTCGTAGCCAGTGGCATATCCAGCAAACATACCGCATCGGGACGAGGGAGACCGAACTTATTGAACTCAAAATCATCAAGCCACGCCAGAAAATCGCGGCGTTCCTGCGGATCATCATACTTTACCATCTGATGAATCATATTGGATGTAGTATACCGGTCTGCCAATATAATGCCGCCATCCTTGTAAAACTCTTCCCAATCAGTGCGATAAGATGCAAAGCGATCCACCGCATATAATGTACTGGCTACATAGGGATTTACATCGGACGGTTTCTTGCCGAAATCACCGGCCAGATACATTTTTACAGGCATGGCTGCCGGACTGTCGTAATTGGGAAAACTTACAGTCTTAACTTTATAGCCTTCCTGCTCCAATCGCTCTTTTAAAGCCTTCGTCTGCGTCGCTTTGCCGCTGCCGTCGCCGCCTTCAATAATAATCAATGTGCCCATTATTTAACTCCTCATTCGTGTATTTTACCTACTTCTAATTAAGTATTTCACTTACATATCCCTAATAACGCTTTTCACTTGCAATACTCAATTAAGACTTTGTTCCTAACTGTATATTACGCTGTATCATAAGTATATTACTCTATTATTTTACCATACCTATGCCAGATATTTATTATACTTTAGGAAAAGCTATCATAGAAGCGATCTACTCTTTTTTGGCCTTTTATAGGCAAATCTATTATGGAGAAATCTTTTCTTTTATAGGATAATCTATTCTTTGTGACCTCGATAATTGTCAACAAAATAATGGCGCAATTCTTGACCGCGGCTACTGGATTCCTGAATGCGATCCAATGCTTTGCGCAAGGAATCCTGCAACAGATATTTATGGAAATCGGCCGGATTTACCCACGCAAAGTCGGTGTGTTCATTAGAGAGCACTACATTGCGATCTGTTGCTTTGGCAATAAAAATAACGCCGGTCAAAAACTGCAACTTGCTGCGGCGATAGGACCATAAGCCGGCCACATCTAACAGCTCCACGGCAAGGCCTGTTTCTTCCTTCACTTCCCGCAAGGCCGCATCATGTAAGTCTTCGCCAAATTCTAAACCACCGCCGGGAAATTCCCAAGGTCTCAGGCCTTCTCTATCTTTTTTTTGTAGTAAAAGCACGTCACCTTCATGGAAAATCATGCACTTCACCGACATGCCCATCCGCTGTACCGGCGGACGCCTGTCTGAAAGTGTCCGTGTTTTTCGTTGTTTATTATTGGTTCTTACGAACATACTTGCCTCCCCGCTGAAAAGTATATATAAAAAAGGAGACTATACTCCGTATAGTCTCCTAAAGTTATGCACTATTACTTGCTGTATGCAGCTGCATATTGCATGCCTAGTGTTACATATTTTTCCATTTGACTGATAACATGACGTAACTGATTGTTACTTAATGTTGTCAATTGTTTGCCGCCAGCGGCATAATTAATAATGTGAGAAATCTCGAAACCACTATATCCCAGCACCGATAAGCGGTTCGATAAACTTTTAATCTTGTTCATAATCGAACCTCCTTGTAATTTTATAAACTACAGTGGTTGGGTCAAACCTACTGCCAAAAAGTGGTTGGGTTATTACCACATACCCTTTTCGATTGTAGAGACACTTGTTCAGATTATGACATTCGGGCTATAAGTTCATCCTCCTCAAAATTAACTCTAACAATCTATTACGGATAATAGAGTTATTATATCAATTAATTTCGATTTGGTCAACTCTTTTTATTAATTATTTTCAGTTTGAGTTCAGTTCAAAAATTAAAGTGGTTCCAGCATGGCTGAAACCACTTTTTTATTACACTAAACCCTATCTGGGTCTGCGTTTCGGATTATACAGATTCATACCGCGGTCAATGCCTACTTCCAATGTGCCAAGAACTGCTTTCACCATATCTTTAATGCCGGTTTCCACTTTATCCATCTGTTCTTTCGGGAATGGAGCCAGCACATGATCGATGACAGTCCACTGTGGCAACGGACGGCCGATGCCGAAGCGGAAATGAGGGAACTCATGTGTGCCTATGTGAGCAATGAGGGATTTAATCCCATTATGCCCGCCCGCACTGCCATTTGGACGAATACGCAGTTTGCCGACCGGTAAGTCCATGTCGTCATAAATGCAGTACACATCCTGCGGCGCCACCTTGTAGTAACGCATAAGCGGTCCTACAGACTCACCGCTGTTGTTCATAAAGGTTTGCGGCTTTACGAGCAACACCTTCTCGCCATCCACCTGAATCGTGGAAATTAGTGCGTTAAAATCTTCTTTCCATGGTGTATGGGCTTCTTTGGCGGCAATGGCATCGATGACCATAAATCCTATATTATGTTTTGTTGTTTCATATTCTTTCCCCGGATTACCGAGGCCTACTACTATTTTCAATGTTTCATCCTACTAGGAATGATTATTTGTCGAACAAGTTACTTACCGACACTTCATGGAAAATACGCATGATAGCTTCACCTAATAAAGGCGCTACGGAAAGCGATGTAATATTAGGTAATTTATGTTCTTCCGGTAAGCTGATTGTGTTGGTAATAATCAATTCTTCAATATTGGAATTAGCAATGCGTTCGCAAGCAGGGTCAGTCAATACAGCATGTGTTACACAGGCCATAACGGATTTAGCACCAAATTCTTTAAGGGCTTTCGCACCTTCTACAAGAGATCCTGCTGTATCAACGATATCGTCGATGATGATACAGTTTTTGCCTTCTACATTACCGATTAAGTTCATAACTTTTGCAACGCCCGGTTGAGGACGTTTCTTTTCAATAATCGCGATTGGTGCACCGATGCGGTCAGCCAAATCACGAGCACGTGTAACACCGCCCAAGTCAGGGGATACTACGATTAAATCTTCCATTTTCTTTTCATTGATGTATTTGGCGATAATGGACGCACCAAATAAATGATCCACAGGTACGTTGAAGAAACCTTGAATCTGTCCGGCATGCAAGTCGATAGTTACCAAGCGGGTAATACCGGCAGTCTGCATTAAATCTGCCACTAATTTAGCTGTAATAGGTTCACGACCACGAGTTTTGCGGTCCTGACGGGCATAGCCGTAGTAAGGAACCACTGCTGTAATGTGACGGGCGGACGCACGTTTCAATGCATCGGCCATAACTAACAATTCAACCAGATTGTCATTAACGGGATAACTGGTAGGCTGCACAATAAATACATCCTTACCACGTACACTTTCATCAATCATAATCTGTACTTCGCCATTATTAAAGCGACCTACAAACGCTTCGCCTAAAGGTAAGCCTAAGTAATCACAGATTTCCTTCGCCAGTTCAGGATTTGCATTCCCTGTGAAAATTTTAAGTTTCTTACCATCTTCAAATGCCATGTCTCGATACCCCTTTTGCTTTTGTCAATTAATACTGTTGCTCTTGGCAAACTTCATCAATACCTATTGTATACTATTCCTCATGTGTTATGCAAAATTTTTGTCAAATATTTTTTACATATTATTTATTCTTTTTTCGAACCTGTTACTTATTATATTTACTGAAAAGACAGATGTTTTTCTTGAGCGTCTCGCCCATTTGCAACTTGATTCTATTTCATGTTTTTTCTTAAACCGGTAATTGGTTCTTTTTGTTAAATCTATAATTAGTTCTTTTTTGAATCTGTTATTTGCTCTTTTTCTTAAATGTGTCTTCCGTTACCCAATTTTCTTTTACGATTTGACGGGCACGGCCTACCGCTAAAGATTTAGGCGGTACAGGTTTCGTAATCGTGGATCCGGCGCCTACATAGCTTCCCTTGCCGATGGTTACCGGAGCCACCAAGTTGCTGTTGCAACCTACAAACGCATCGTCTTCAATAATTGTACGGTGTTTCAATTTACCGTCATAGTTTACTGTAATTGTACCACAGCCGATATTTACACCGGATCCTACATCGCTGTCGCCAATATAGGATAAATGAGGGAATTTAGTACCTTCCCCAACATTACTGTTTTTCACTTCCACAAAGTTGCCGATGTGAACGCGATCACCGATTACTGTATTCGGACGTAAGTGTACGTATGGTCCAATATCCGTGTTGTTTTTCACTTCGCAATCATGTGCATAGGTGAAATGGATATAGTTGCCATCGCCTACAATTACATTGGTAAAACGTGTGTGCGGTCCGATTTCACAGGCTTCGCCGATTACAGTCTTACCTTCCAGGATAGTGCCCGGATAAATAACCGTATCACTGCCGATCGTTACATCGGTTCCGATGTACGTATTCGCCGGATCAATGATGGTTACACCCTGGTCCATCCAATGTCTGTTAGTACGTTCACGTAAAATTCGTTCCGCTTCAGCCAACTGCGCGCGGGAGTTAACGCCCAAGGATTCTTCCATGTGAGCCAACATGGAGGCGCTCACACGTTCCCCTTTATTTACTAAAATACTTACCACATCAGTAATATACAATTCGCCTTGCGCATTATCGTCAGATAATTCTTCTAAACAAGGCCAAAGTTTTTGGCTGTCAAAAGCGTACATACCGGTGTTAATTTCCTGAACAGCCAACTCTTCAGGAGATCCGTCTTTCTGTTCTACAATGCGAAGCACTTTGCCGCTTGCTTCATCGCGAATAATGCGGCCGTATCCTGTCGGATTGTCTAAATGTGCGGTCAATACAGTAGCCGCCGCTCCGGTTGCTTCATGTTCCTGTACCAAAGATTCTAAAGATTCTTTAGTAACTAATGGTGTGTCGCCGCAAAGCAACAAGATGGTTCCTTCATAAGAACCCAATAAAGGTTTAGCCTGCTTAACTGCATGACCCGTACCGTTCTGTTCAGCCTGAGTTACAAATTCAGCTGTATCCCCTAAATACTCTCTCACAGCTTCTCCGCCGAATCCGACGATAACTACATTGCGCTCTGTGCCCAGTTCTTTAACTGTGTTCAACACGCGCTCCACCATCGGTTTGCCGCCTACTTTGTGCAATACCTTAGGCAACTTGGACTTCATACGTGTGCCTTTGCCGGCAGCTAATATTAATGATGTAATTGGTTTCATGCTATTTTGTCTCCTCATCAGGCATAAAATAAATAGGCTCTATATCGATACTTCGCGTTTGTTCATCTACCTTGTTAAGTCGTAATAAAGCCTCATAATCATCTACGACTTTCGGATTTGGCAAGGCCGTTGCCACCAGTACACCTGTACCGACTACAACGCCGCCCATTTCCTGAACAAGCTCCTTCATGCCATGAGCCGTTCCGCCCGCTTTCATAAAGTCATCAATCAGAAGGACTCTTGCCTTCGGCGGAATCGCCCGTTTGGTGAGCGACATGGTCTGAATACGCCGGGATGAACCGGTTACATAGTTGATGCTGATAGACGAACCTTCCGTTACCTTACTGTCGCGCCGTGCGATGACAAGGGGCTTGTTAAAAGCTCGTGCCACCATGACCGCCAAGGGAATCCCTTTTGTTTCTACGGTCATAATATAATCAGGGTTACGCTCGGCAAAACGAGTCATAAATATTTCACCCAGACGACTTGTAATATGCCAATCATATAAAATGTCGGACATATATAAAAAACCGCCCGCAATTACACGATCCGCTTCTTGTAAGCGACTTTGTACATCTTTTAATACGGCTAAGGCCCGCTCGCCTTTGCGATACGGAATAAAACGAACACCGCCGGCCACACCGGCCACAGTTTCAACGGTGCCCAAAGAAAAACGCTGCAGTGAATCCTTTACACAGGTAATATCTTCACTTAAAGTTGATTTAGCAATATTAAAAAAATCACAAAAATAGCGCAAGGAAATTAGTTCCTGTGGAGAATCTACTAACAGTTTAGTCAGCGCTACCATGCG
Organism: Veillonella sp.; assembly: GCF_018364065.1. GTDB lineage: Bacteria > Bacillota > Negativicutes > Veillonellales > Veillonellaceae > Veillonella_A. The sequence goes on along the minus strand of NZ_JAGZMO010000001.1, from coordinate 8,282 downwards.
CTCAACTCGCCGCACCTTTTCCAAAGTAACCCTCCTCATACAAAAAAATAGCGTTGCCATCACGGACAACATTACCTCTACTCTTTTAGAATACCACAAAAAGTGAATTAAATACACACCTTAAGAGTAAAAATGCCAACGTTCCGATGGATTTTTTTTAAACGTTCACATTCAAAAGAGGTACAAAAAAACCTCTGACAAAGCCAAAGGTTTTTTGCTGCATTTTAGATGTTAACCAATGTATAAAAAATACTCTTATTATAACTCTAAAACTAATATTTAATTTAAAATGTATACCATAACTGTTTGTCGACCATAATTGATAGCCTCACCATGTGAGTCCATCGCCAGATCGATACGGTTGCCTACGATGGCTCCACCGATATCATCCGCCACAGCATAGCCGTAGCCCTCTACATACACGGCAGTCCCAAGCGGTATTACGTCCGGGTCTACCGATACGTAGCCTCGTTTTAGTAAATTACCTCGTGCCGTATACGCCGAATTGCCCGGATCATCTGCCGAGTAAGCGCTGGCATTCATGGAGATTGCTTTCTTGTACTCTGTAGGGATTCCTCGCTCTTTAGCGAGTAAATTCATGGTCTTCTGGTCTGCTTCTCCTGTCGGTGTCAATCCGTTAGCCTGTTGGAAACGTTTTAATGCATCCGCTGTGCCCTGACCGAAAATACCGTCAACTGAACCTGGAGAAAAACCGCTGCTTGCAAGACGAACCTGCAAATCAGAAACGGTACGACCGCGATCGCCGAAGCGGGATACTTCTACCTTACTTCTTACGTTACGCGACTGTTGCGACACATCACGGGATTGCTGCGAAGCAGCTTGTGATGGTTGCGATACTTCAAAGTGTTTATTATTCTCTTTGATTGCGCTTAGTGTTTTACTGTCCACCTTCCCTGTAATAGGAAGATTCTTCTGCTTTTGGAAAATACGCACTGCATATTCCGTATTATTGCCGAAAACACCGTCAGCCTTGTCCACTAAATACCCTTGCGTTACCAACATACGCTGGACATATTGAACTTCACTGCCACGATCACCACGCCCCACATCAGCCCATACTACTGAAGTACACGCTATGAGAAGTGTAAAGAGAACCGTTAGGATTCTAAGCTTTCTCAATATTTCCACCTCATATCTAAATGCATTATTATTTTACAGCATTTTGGGATGTTTGTCAAAAATACGCTACTTTTAGCAGCTCGATTCACCACTTTTATCAAAAAAATGCACCCTATTTCCCACTTGTGTAAAACTGAAGAAAATCTATAGAAAGTTATTTAAAATTTTGTTAAAGTTTAGGAAGAAAACAGCAAAACTCCCTCATACACCGCGATTCCTGCTACATCCTTGAATTTTGCATGCAACAACTTTTAACAAAAATCTCTTGTAAATACACAACCGGCATTACAAAAACTTTTCCACACAAAAAAATGCTTCCTACTTGACAAAATCGTCAGTAGGAAGCATTTAATTTGCTGATTACTCGTGTTCAATCGCTGATACGTCTTCTGTAAAGTAACGAAGAACGATATAACCGAGAATACCGGAAATGATGGATCCAAGGAAGATACCCACTTTAGCCATTTCCTGTTCATGACCTGCAGGGAATGCAAGCATATTTACGAATAAGCTCATGGTGAAACCGATACCACAACAAAGTGCTATGCCGTATACATGCGCCCAGGAAGCATGTGTTGGCATAGGTACCACTTTCATTTTTACCAAAAGGAACATGATACCGAAAATACCGATTTGTTTACCGAAGAACAGGCCTAATGTTACGCCCAATACAATCGGGTTCGAAAAGTCTGCCAATGTGATATGTGCAAAGGAAACGCCCGCATTAACAAAACCGAAAATTGGAATAATCAGGAATATAATCCAATTGTGTAATGCGATGATCCAGTTGTTAACCGGTGTAATTTCATGGCCGTTACGCATTACTTTGTAAGGAATGGTCATAGCCAAGATAACACCTGCCAATGTGGCGTGCAAGCCGGACTGGAAGATACAGAACCATAAACCGATACCAAGAATTATGTAAGGGAATGGATTGATAACATTTTTCTTATTCATAATAACCAATACTATGATAAAGAGTAATGCAATCCCCATATACATAAACTGCAAACTTTCTGTATATACAGCGGCAATAATAATAACTGCTATTAAGTCATCTACAACCGCCAATGTTGTCATAAATACTTTCAACGCAATTGGAACGCGAGGTCCAATCAATGATACAATCCCTATGGCGAAGGCAATATCAGTTGCTGTAGGAATTGCCCATCCTCTCAAATGAGTCGGTTCATGTAAGTTAAACAGTGTGAAAATAATAGCCGGCCCCAACACGCCGAACAAAGCACCGATACTTGGTAAGAATCGCTTTGCATTCGTGTTAAGCTCGCCATCAATCATTTCATGCTTAACTTCCAGGCCTACCCCCAAGAAGAAGATTACCATCAATACATCATTAACCCAAAGTTCTACGGACAACGGGCCTAAAGGCATTTTCAGGAAATCAAAATATTGTTGTGCCTCCGGCGAGTTTGCCATAAACACCCCGAATGCAGCTGCCAATAAGAGCAGCACACCGCCTGCCGATGCGGATCGAATAAACGCTTTAAACCACCTAGTCATAATACCCCTCTTCTTTCTATTCTAATTTTAAATTGTCTCATAGTTCACCATACACCCAACAACATCGAATAATACAAGCTAAAACACTAAGAGGGCTATTTACTATAAATTCAATATATATACTTTGTATATACCCTCGTACAGTATACTCTCTATTATAAGCTATTATTAAATATATAACAAAGATAATAAGCCAATTTAATTTAGTATCAAGTCTTTTATACACCTACTTATTAATCCTGAGTTATAAATAGACTTCTATAAAAAACTTAACGTAAATTATTATATCACCTTTGTTTTCTAAAAAAAACTATTAATTGTGCATACTAAAAATACATTTGTTTAATGACAAAGTTTTTACCCTTATATATATGTATTATATTAGAGCCATTTTAGAAATATAGTTGCCATTTAAAAATTAGTCCTCATGGAGGTAAAAATAAAAGCCGCACATCGTGCGGCTTTAGCTTGGTGACCCAGGAGAGATTCGAACTCCCGACCTTTTGATTCGTAGTCAAACGCTCTATCCAGCTGAGCTACTGAGTCATATTAAGATATTAAGTTAAATGGTATGTGATAAAATGGTGACCCAGGAGAGATTCGAACTCCCGACCTTTTGATTCGTAGTCAAACGCTCTATCCAGCTGAGCTACTGAGTCATCGTAAGCACTCAATTATATTACCATAATCTTTAGTGCATTGCAAGTGCAATTTTACTCACATTTTACATAGAATGAGCGACCGAAACGGTCGCTGTTCTATATAATGGCAGGGGCAGTAGGACTTGAACCCACAACCAACGGTTTTGGAGACCGCTACTCTACCAATTGAGCTATACCCCTATGTATCGAAACAAGTCAGACTTGATACTAGAATATATTAACAAATATACTTTCATTTGTCAAACCTTTATTTTACAAATGGAGAAATTTTTACGTTCTTTTTTACATAGTAACATTAGACACTTATAAGATCAATGAACAGGAAAAGCCGACTCCCCTATAGGAAGCCGGCTTTTGTTGAAGCGAGTTATACTTCGCCTTTACATTTGTAATTTGTAATTCTTTAAACATTATAGGGTAACTGCTTCGTAGATTTTACTCTTTTAGAAATCTTAGACTTTTTAGATCTTACTCTTTATGCATTATGTACTTTACCCATTAATAGACGGCTAATAACAAACGCAGCTATTGTTTCTGCAACACCCAAACCCAAGGAGAGCCAGATTGCGTTTTGTATGCCGCTGTAAAGCAATGTGCTTAGGAATACATTCAAGATTGCGAAGTACGCTACACTTGTCAGAGTATATGACAATGAGTAGTTCGCCAATACAGGGCTTTCGAAGTCCGGATCACAGATACGAAGCAAGAGAATCCCTGTTAGGAATACGCCGGTAGACATACCCATGGTAGCAATCATGTGTTCGAACCAGTAGTCTTTTAACCAGGCTTTACATGTAAACCATAAGAAGCCGATTGTCAGTACGTAGCCTAATAAACACATGAACAAGATTGGCACGAAGTAAGTCATTACCGCTTTAATAGGCATACTGCCGATAGCAGCTACTACGGCAAACTCTGTTAAGGAACCGGAAATTTTACTTTTTACTTTACCGTCAACTAAGTAGTCGATTTTTAATTTTAAAATGGCCCACCAAACGATAAACATAACGATGATGCAGTAAGCCCAGATGGAAATATCTTTAAGAACAGGAACTTTAGCGCCTTTAATAACCGCTAACAACCAATAAGATACGGCGCATACGCCAAAGATGATGGCACAATGGAATGCGTAAGCATCGATAGACGATGACATAGTTGTTTCACGACCCATGGAAGGTTGTTTGGAAACGTCTTTAATGTACCCTACTTTAAAGCTTTCAGGAATATCACCAGGTTTTTTCAAAATACTGGTTTGTCCACGACGAGCGGCGATGTTAATTAAAATCATACCGAGAATAATGCCGCCTACTAAGCCGAAAGTAGCTGTTGTGATCGCTACACCTTGGGCTACATGCCAGAACGGCAAGTTCATGCCCTGTAACATATTCCCCAATAAGCCGGCCGTTCCGTGACCGCCTACATAGCCAAGGCCCAATTCCCAACCGAATGTAGGATAGAAATCGTAAGATCCGTCAAATAAAACTTGTGTAACGAAACCTAATGTAAATTGAAGCATCCCGATGGCACTGCCGATTAAAGCTAATGGCATAACGTTCTTTAATGTTTTACCACTCGACGTAATTTTAAGTCCCAACGGTACCGATGCTACTACAGGTACAATTAAAATGCCGGGAATGAGTGAATAGAACTTAATCCAATCAGCAGGCAATGGAATCCAGTTTAAACCTACCGGGCCGAATATTAATAAAATAAATCCCCCAATGACCGAGGCCGGTATAAATGTTTGTTGCAATACCCTAACTTTCGCACGAATAAAAGTGCCCAGCAGCAGGAACATACTTAGGACGCCTAAGGCAAACAGCATATCCGCCATCATTTTACTGGTCATACCAATCTCTCCTTTCTAAATACCCTTTACTTTCCAAAACTCTCTACTACATGTAACAATGTCTATCTCCACCAAAGATATTTTCTCAATATTGTCACATAACGTTCTTATTCATATCATATCATTCTATAGAATAAAAATATATACAAAAAAATACTTTCTTATTCATGAGAAAGCAAATTTTAAAATTATTAGGAAATTTCATCATAATTTGTAACATATAATTGCATATACCAATAAATAAAAGATACTTCGATAAAATCTCCTATCTAAGCTATATTCTCTTACAAATTGTCTAAAATTGACCTAATTTATATGTACCCTATTAAATTCCTTCTTGCAATAAATTTTATTTTTCATATAATAAGACTATAGAAAGTATAATTATGAATAATTAAATTATACCTGTATTCTCATAATTTGCAAATGTTTTATTTGCATAAATGAGATTTTTAGTACAGAGTATAGAAATACTCTGTATTTGCCGTATTTTATCGGTCGTTCTTTATTTTACATCGCAGGGAGGCCCAACTATGTTCAACATAAAAGATGCTATCCAAACAGAATTTCCTCAAGTTGTAGAATGGTACCAACATTTGCACCAATATCCTGAACCTTCGTTCCAGGAATTTGAAACTACAGAGTTTATTAAAGCTCGACTTACCGAAATGGGCGGCTATACAATTTCTCAGATTACACCAACCGGTTTAATTGCCGAAATTAAAGGCGCTCAACCGGGCAATACGATTGCTCTTCGCGCAGATATTGACTGTCTTCGCATGCAAGAATTAGGAGATTTTGAATTTGCTTCCAAAAAAGAAGGATTCATGCATGGTTGTGGTCATGATGCTCACACAGTAATGTTACTTGGTGTGGCTGCGATTCTTAGCAAATACCAAGATCAGTTGCAAGGTACCTATCGCCTACTCTTCCAACCTGGCGAAGAAGAATTCCCTGGCGGTGCTATTGAATACATCAAGGGTAGCGCTTTAGAAGGTGTTGATTATATTTTAGGACAACACGTTATGCCAACCATTCCTACCGGTCAAATCGGTGTTCGCGACGGTGCTATGATGGCTGCATCCGACCGCTTTACGGCTAAAATCCAAGGTAGTGGTGGACATGCATCTCAACCACATTTAGCAGTGGATCCTGTAGCTATCGGTGCTGAAGTTGTTGCTAATCTGCAACACATCGTTTCTCGCGAAATCGATCCATTAGATCAGCTCGTAGTCAGCGTTACTCAATTCCACGCCGGTTCCAGTGCTGTTAACGTAATTCCGGGCACTGCAGAATTAGGTGGCTCCGTGCGCAGCTTCAGCGAACATGCCCGTTCCTATGCAGCGAAACGAATTGAAGAAATTATTAAGAGTATTGCCGCTACCCATCGTGCTACTGCTGAAGTAAACTACGTTTACGGCTACGATGCTACAATCAATAATGCAGAAGTTGCCAAAACAATTCGAGAAATCATTGAAACGGAATTCGGTGCTAATGCACTGCCTACGATTGAACCATTGATGGGCGCAGAAGACTTCTCCCGCTACTTACGCGTTGTACCGGGCTGCTTCTTCTTCCTGGGCATGCGTAACGAAGAAAAAGGCTTTGTTCACCCTATCCACCACGGCTGCTTCCGCGTAGATATTAATGCACTTCCAATCGGTATGGAAGTAATGCTCCGCGGTGCTGTAAAATTAGCCGCTAAATAATACTAGTTCTAATCACTAATATCATGTATTATTTCAAATGAGTATTTTGTATTAAATTCTGATTAGTTTTATAAGGAGTCGTACATGTCTAATTCAGCTGAAACTATTAAGGCATGCACAGCGCCTGAACCAAGTTCGGCGCCTATTGATATTGCTTTAACCAAGAAAAATCTTGAATTTAATAACTTCGTAGTTCATTATTTTGAAACTTCACAGGAAGCAGTCGATTACCTGTCATCTCGTATTACAGGTAAAACTGTAGCTTTAGGTGACTCAAGAACACTTTTAGCTCTTAATATGTATGAAGTTCTTAAGAAAAATAATCCTAAAGTTACCGACATAAACCAACCTTTACCTGGTGAAAACTTCCGTGATACCGCCCTTCGCACCATGCAGCATGATGTATTTTTAACATCCGTCAATGCCCTAAGCCAGACCGGTGAATTGGTGAACATTGACGGCACCGGTAACCGCGTGGCCTGTTCCCTATTCGGTTCAGACGAAGTATTCTTTGTCTTGGGCATCAATAAAATAACCCCTGATTTAGCTTCTGCTATACATCGGGCACGAAACGTTGCTGCTCCACTCAATGCGAAGAAAAACAAAAAAGATTCAAAAACACCATGCGTAATTAAGGAAGATAAATGCTATAACTGCGCTTCCCAAGATCGTATTTGCAATGCGTTGACTATCTATTACAAGAAAATGCGGAACATGAGCACCATGGAAGTTATTATAATTAATGAGGAACTTGGGTTTTAGAATTGGATATGAAGAAAGACACACCTGTGGGTGTGTCTTTTTTTGTTGGTATTCGCGCGTCGCTTCGAAGCCCCTGAGTCCATAGAAGTTTTCCTGTTCGGTCTCTGAGGATTCTTCTGCGAAGAATCTTACGAGCCGAACTAAAAGACTCACTACGATTTATGCGTCCTTACAGTCCTTTAAATCGTGTTCGCTATTTACCGGAGCCGCTTATTCTACTATAAACAGACTACTCTACTTCTACTGAGTTGGCTGGAAGCAGCCCTAACGAGATACTTTGTATCTCGTGAAGGCTAGGAAGTGTTGTCTGTCAGCAACTTCCTGCTCAGTGGCTGTGGATTTCGCTACGCGAAATCTTACGCCATGAGCTAAAAGACTCACAATGCTTTATGCGTCACTCCGTTCCTTTAAAGCATGTTCGCTATTTATCCCTGGCCACTATTGTGCTTTTCCATTATTGTCACATCCTGGTAAGTTGGCTGGAAGCAGCCTGACGAGATACGGAGTAGCTCGTCAATAAAAGAAAAAGGTCATACCCATTCGGGTATGACCTTTTCTTTTAATTAATCAGCAACTTCCTATCCTTCCGGGCCGCTTCCAGCCAAGTACTTTCGGCGTTTACGAGCTTAACTACTGTGT
>NZ_JAGZMO010000007.1 GCF_018364065.1 Veillonella sp. | reverse complement strand
TTTTGCAGCCGGTTATGGTAATTACAAGTCCGCTAATGCCGTAGCAATCGGTGCATTCTATCGTCCATCCAATGACCTGTTATTCTCCGTAGGTACCAGTATGGGTGGCGGTGAAAACATGTTTAACGCCGGCGTAAGTGTTAAATTCGGCAGCAGCAACGAATACGCTAATTATTCTAAATCGGCCTTAGCAGATGTGGTGTCTAAACAGTCGAAGCAATTAGAAGAGCAAAGCTCAACGATTGAATCCTTAAAAGATCAAGTAGCAAAACAGGCTCAGGAAAATAACGAATTGCGCGAACAGGTACAACAGATTATGCGTCAGTTAAGTGCGCAATAGAATTTTAATTCAATGGAATGCTCAATACACTCCTATTACAGTTGAGCTAACAACGAATTCAACTCAAAGACTTAAATTCGCACAACGACACTTAATTCTAACTGGAAACGGTGCAGGGCAATGTCCCTGCATCGTTTCTTTTTTTGTATATGACACAGGAGGCTGTACTCTATTTGACGGCTTTGATTTGTGTGCTATAATAAGGTATCTTTAATAGTATTGAGTAGAGACAAATGTATTTTGTTGAAAGAGGGAAAAGAAATGAGCGATGTTGTTGTTAGAAAAGGGACTGCTGAAGATGTAGCCGCCTGTCTTGATATTTATAACTATGAAGTAGTGCATGGTGTAGCCACCTTAGATATTCAGCCACGCACTTTAGACGAATGGAATCAGTGGTTTAACGCACACAGTACCTATAACCGTCCGCTTTTAGTGGCGACCATTGACGATCAGGTTGCAGGATATGCTACGTTGTCCGGATACCGTGATAAAGAAGCTTACATCAGCTCCGTAGAATTATCTATCTATGTAAGCCCTAACTTCAGAAAGCACGGTGTAGCCACAGCCTTGATGGGGGATATTCTGGAGTATGCTAAGAAAGAGCCATCCATTCACTTAGTTGTATCTGTTATTACTGCAGGTAACGAAGCGAGCGTTAAGCTCCATGAAAAATTCGGCTTTACGTATGCCGGTCAGATTCCGATGGTAGGGGTAAAGAACGGTGAATACCAGGCAATCGACAACTACTATTTAATCGTAAGAGAAGATAAAGAATAATATAACGTTGCAATATTAAAGGCCTCAACAGTACGTTGTCTACTGTTGAGGTCTTTCTTCTTATCTTTATAAACTAAATCGAAAATTTTCTAAAAAGGGGCTTGCAATTTTAAAGAAGTTGTTGTAATATAATACATGCATGAGCATGCATTTAGTGATTGAGTCATTTGAACGATACACAGTTATCGAGATTTGAACACTAAAAGCACAGCGTTGAGTGCTTTACTGACATGATCATGTACTTATTACTAGAGGAGGTAACGCATATGACTGACCTTTTTACACGGTGGTTTACGGACTACAAGCGAGTAAAAGAGATTTCCGATGCGCTGGAAGCAGCGTTAGAGTCGCGAATTAACTTAAGCTTGAATGCGTACTATGTACTCCAATTTTTAGCGAAGGCGGAAGAACATAAATTACGACTGAATACACTTCAGGATTTAGTCGGTTTAAGTCAGAGCGCCATGTCGCGTATGATTCTCCGGATGGAAGGAGAAAATTGCGGTTGTATTGAGCGACGCTCCTGCGATTGCGATAAGCGCGGCGTTTATATAGGAATTACTGCACATGGCCTTGAAAAACTGGACAGTGCAACACCGATTGTGGAAGAAGTATTACATTCGTTTTACAGCATTAAATAAAAATTTGCTGTGAGTTCGGAATTCCGATGTAGAAAGATGCGAGACGTGGCGTCTTTCTATATCGTTTACATATAGTTATGCCTTTATAAATGTATGTGCATGCATTTATAAGGGTATAACCAAAGATTTTACCTGATACAGGTCTTGATTCATTATAGAGGAGTCGAAAAATGAAACAGTTAACAGATACAATTACATTTAGAAGAGGCGTAACCGTTAAGAATAGATTGGCAATTCCACCAATGACTACTCGCATGAGCTACTACGACGGTGTAGTTACCGGCGATGAAGTAGCATACTACAGCATGCGTACCGGTGATGTGGGTCTGTTTATTACAGGCGTTGCAAACATCAAGAAAAACGGGATGGGTTGGACCGGCGAACTTGGTGTTTATGATGATAAATTTATCCCCGGTCTCAGCCGTTTGGCATCGGCTATTAAGCGCGACGGAACTAAAGCAGTACTTCAGATTTTTCACGCAGGCCGTATGACAGACAGCAAGACCATTGAAGGGGAACAGCCTGTTGCACCAAGTGCAGTGGCTTCTGAAAGAGAAGGCGCCGAAGTGCCTCGTGAACTCACGAATGATGAAATTGAAGAAATTATTGAGAACTTTAAATTGGCTACGGTACGTGCTATTAAAGCCGGTTTTGACGGTGTAGAATTGCACGGTGCCAACCAGTACTTATTGCATCAGTTCTTCTCCCCGCATTCTAACCGTCGTACCGATAAATGGGGCGGCTCCTTGGAAAAACGATATACTTTTATTGAACGCGTAGTTGATGCGGTTATCGGAGTGGTTGATGAAATGGGCGCTAAAGACTTTATCGTAGGCTATCGTTTCTCTCCACGTGAAGTGACGAATCCGGGTTATAATTTGAAAGAATCCTTATGGCTTGTTGACAAATTAGCTGATAAGAAATTGGATTACCTCCATATTTCCCTGACTCGTTTCGAGCGCGTAAGTGATGCACCTGACTATCAGGAAAAATCCATGCTCGAGTATGTGCATGATGTAATCGACGGCCGCATGCCGTTGATCTCCGTAGGCGATATCAGAACCAGAGCTGATTTGGAAGCAGCCTTGGAACACTCTGAAATTGCCGCTATGGGGATTTCTTCCTTAATCGATCCAAATTGGAGTGCCAAGATTTTGGCAAATCGCGATGACGAAATTCGCATGAACCTTAATTTACAAGACAAAGATTTGTTAATGATTGCAAACGGTACTTACGCATTTATAGAAATGAAAGCGCCGGATCGTTTGATTAAATAAAACAGGCCCGTTAAAGAGAAAAGAGCCTCCCGAAGAGAATATTTGAGTTGATTATATTGCAAAAAGCCACAAGCGATACGTGTCAGTCGCTTGTGGCTCTTTTTATTGTTTATAGCTTTTAGTTAGAGCTTTCATTCACCGTTTTCAGTTGTAGCTTTTGGCTATAATTTTTCTAGTGATCTACTGATGAAATTTTGGGGGGGTGAATTACTAATGTAATTTTCTTGCCTCATTCTGATAATGGGCCTGTAATATGTCGTCTTCGGAAAAGGTGAAAATTTGCTTTAACTCCGTCCGCAAGGCGTTGCAGAGCTGCACTAAAATCTCTACGGTCAGGCCTTGAATCTGATAGCCCCGTTCAATGCGTGACAGGTAGCTGGCGCTGATACCGGAGTATCGGGCCAATTCGCGCTGCAGTAATCCCTGCTGACGCCGAATCTTAGCAATTTTAAGACCTAAGCAGCGATATAAATTAGGACCGTCAATATATGTATGCTTTGGAGACGGCGGCACCAGCGGAGTAAGTATCGATGCCAGTGCCAGTGTGGAGTGTTTCAGATTCTCTCTTTTTTCTTGTTCCATAATACTCATGAGTGACCTCCCATATGTATTTAAAAACAAGAATACCAACGCATAGTAAAGTTCCATAGACTTTACTGCATTAGATAATACATAATCTAATGCACTAAATAATACGCAATCTACTGTATTAAATAATACGTGCTCCATTGCACTAAATAATACGCGAAAAGAATCAAGATGTCTACGCAATAAGACTCAGAATATCCAAAAGTTCATATAAATGAAACATCGTTCAGTTTTATATGCCTTAGCAGGTTTACCTGTGGGTAAATGAGTCGGTTTAGCATCCTATATGTAAATCATAGCATTAGTAATTTCATTAACATCAGGGGTTCAAACGCTAAGGTAAAAAGCAATTGTTTACACAGAATATAGTTCCGGTTTCCGATCGTTAAATACATTGATGCGCTGACGAATCTCTCCAATAATATTCGGGTCAATAAAGGTGTATGAAATACCCGGCGTGTCGCCCAGTTCCAGCTGGATATGGCCTAACGGGTCTATAACCATAGAGTGACCGCCCATTTTCGCACGGCCGATTTGACCGCAACCGTTCACGGCGCATACATACATCTGATTTTCGATGGCCCGTGCCTGGTTTAAAATCTTCCAATGAGTAATGCGTGACAGTGGCCATTGGGCGGGAACGAATAATACATCAATTCCCTGAAGAGCCACGGTGCGCACGAATTCCGGAAAACGCAGGTCATAACATGTAATGGAAGAACATATCATGTCGTCCAATTGGAATTTGTGAATCTTCGTGCCGCCCGTGTAATATACATCCTCTTTGGCCGGTGAAAATCCGTGTACTTTGTCGTATTCGGAGATGATGGCACCTGTATTGTCCGCAATATACGTCGTATTATATACCTTGCCGTCTTTCAAGGTACTTACAGAGCCGCCTACAATATGAACCTGCAGCTTTTTAGCAAGGTTGCTTAACATGTCTTTCGTACGCAGGCCGTCTTCATCGCAAAGGGCGGGCAATTCGTCCGTAGGCTGAAAACCTGTATTCCAGGTTTCCGGTAACACGATAATGTGAGGAGAGCGCTCCGATGCGGTATAAATAGCTTCTTCCATAGCCGCGTAATTGTCTTCTATCTGTCCTACTTGAGTATTAATTTGAATGATGGCAATTTGTTTCATGAGAGCTCCTTTCCGATGCTTCTGCCGAATGGTGTTACTCGTACTGTAGAATTTGAAAACTTCTTACTTTTAGTATACTGATTGGCATTTTTAAAAGTCAATGGACGTGAAAAATTTTACAATTACTTTAATCATTTGGAGATGACAAGTTGATAAACGCCTTAACTGTGCGAGTAGATGAATAGAAAAAAGACAATTTATTTCTAATAAATTCAGTAAATTTTGAAATAACAGGAAAATTTAAAATGGGCGATTAGCCTATATAGCGGGAGTAATTTGATATACGTTAGATTAAAATAGATTAACAAAAGGATAGGCGCATTAAGGGTGCAAGGAAATAAAGCAGTGTGGTATAATATAGGATGAATTCGTGTTTACAAAAGTAAAACAGATAACACTAGGAGGATAACATGAAGCGATTAATACTCGCCCTTTGCATGCTTTGCGGTTTGGCGCTCGTGCTGACGGCGTGTGGAACAGAAAACGATAAATCGGCCACTGCTACAAACTCAGGCAGTACAGCGGCTCCAAAGGTAACGGCAAAGGCCGATGTACCGACAGCGGTGCCGGAAGGGATTCCTGTTCTGATGTATCATAAAATTGGCCCTGATGCGGATAATGACGCGGTAATCAGGGAAGACTTATTCCGTGCGCAGATGAAGTTTTTACACGACAACGGATTTCATCCGCTCACCATGGATCAGCTGAATGACTATGTTCGCGAAGGCAAGGCTGTGCCGGTAAAACCGGTCGTGCTCACCTTTGATGACGGCTATGAAGACACCTATACCATTGCCTATCCGGTACTTAAGGAATACGGTTTCGCCGCTACGGTTTACATTAATCCGGGCGATATGGGAACACGTTTGACTTGGGCGCAGGTAAAGGAAATGAGCGAAAACGGTATTACCATTGCCAGTCATGGTTATGATCATGTACGCATGAACGAATTATCCGACAGCGAACAGGCTGCCAATGTATCGAAGGCGCAGGCCACTTTGAAGGATAAGTTAAATATTACAAATGAATGGTTCTGTTATCCATATGGTCGCGAAACAGACTACACGCAGAAGTTGATGTCTGAAAACGGTATTAAACTGGCCGTAACGATGAATCCGGGCTGGGTTCACGTAGGCGACAATCCATATGCTTTACACCGCATCTGGATCGGCAATGCCGTAGACTTGAAACATTTTGAAGAACGTATTACGACTGAAAAATATACCGACTTATAATCTTCAGCAAACGATAGGAGCTATGTATGAAACGATTCTTTAGCAAAGGGTGGGTAAAATTTATAATCCTTATCTTTCTTTTTACCGCCATTACGTCTCCGATTGTAGTTTTATTCGGGCCGTTTGATAATTTGAAACGTACTGTGGTAGGGGCCATTATGCGTTCCCGCCATCCGCAATACATTACCTGGTTATTTAATCAGGACGAGATTAATATGATTCTCGGGACCGTAGGGACTGTGCGCAGTCAGGACTTATTTAAGTTTAAAGCTCGTGAAGATACGACTTTGAAATTACGTAAAATCGAGTCTACCCGTTACGTTGGGTACATCTTGGAAATTCCGGACCCTCGCCGTGTAAAGGTGGCGACGGCACAGAATATTCAAGAAAAAGGGGAAACTGTAAGTAACATTGCCAAGGATAATGATGCGGTAGCGGCTATTAATGCCGGCGGCTTCCACGATCCGAACGGCACCGGTACAGGCCGCTTGCCTTATGGTTTCATTTTACAGGATGGGGACTACATTATCGGTAAAGATGTAGGACCTGACGAATCCGTTGACTTTGTAGGCTTTACTAAAGACGGCAACCTCATTGCAGGTAACTATAATAAAACGGAATTGGCCGATATGAAGGCTATGGAAGGGATTACGTTCGGACCACCGCTCATCATTGACGGTCAGAAGATGATCACCGACGGCGACGGCGGTTGGGGCATCGGTCCTCGTACGGCTATCGGACAGAAGAAGGACGGTACCGTATTATTCCTCGTTATTGACGGTCGCCAACCGGGCTATTCCACAGGGGCTACGCTCCGTGACGTGCAGGACGTTCTCTATGCGGAAGGCGCGTATATTGCAGCTAACTTGGACGGCGGCTCCAGTACAACCTTGTATTATAATGGCAAAGTAGTTAATAAACCTGCCGATTTATTGGGCGAACGGATGATTCCAACGGCCTTTATTGTTAAATAGGAGGACCCATGACGTCATTTGGTAAAGTAATGAGCGCGTTTGTAGTAGGCTTACTGCTACAGGGCGGCGTTTACTATTATTTGGAACAAGTCTATTTTGCCCCTACGGCCGATTTTGCGGTAAGCTCCGGCGACGCTCAAGATACAGACGGCAACTTCCCGGAAGTAGGCGAGGGGAATAAATATTACTCACAGGGCCACAAATATATGGCCGTTGTGACACAAGACAGCGTTAAAGTATATACATCAGGCAAAAAAGAGCCTGTTAATATTGATTTAAAAGGACGCCATGTAAGTTATTTCGAATGGCTGCCTGACCGTGATTTGGCTATTATGGGCCTCTATGGCGGCGAAGAAGACAATGTAGTATTGGCCCGTTTCGATCCGGAATCTCCTGAACATGAAGTGGATACGACCATGAAAGATTTGCCGGCAGACAGCAAGATTGTTGACGCCGCATTCTCTACAGCTACGAACGTAGTGTATATGAAAATTAAAGTGGCTGAAAACGCGTACCGCATTTATCGTACGGATGCGAACTATGATACACGCCGCGTATATATGCAGGCGTCCAATATCGGCCGTATTGCCGTATTCTATGATGAAGATAATTTCTTCTATGATAATGTGCGTACCGGCGATGTGTTCATGTTTGACGGCACGGAAGGCGGCTGGCGCGTTATCAATCCGCCGGGACGTTATCGTTTAATCGGTGTCGATAAAGACAAGAATATTTATATCGCCAAGGTAAACGAAGACGACGAAGTGTTGGGGATCAGCAAAGGTCGCTTGGGCGTAGGCTTCGATACGATTGCAACCTTTGATAAGCCACAGGATTTGAAAACTATTACGATTGCGTCTATTGAAAAAGGCGACTATGCCAACGCTTCATCGAGTGATTCCAAGTCCAGCGATTCTAAATCAAACAGTTCCAATTCGAGCAGCAAGACTCGATAAAACCATTGAAAAGCATGACAGCGCCACAATTTGACTTTACTTGGTAAGAGTGTTAGTCTGTATAGTGGTATATAATAAATGAGGTGATTCTATGGCCAAGTTTAAAATTCAAAAAGGCCTTAGCGATGCAGATATGTTTAAGAATGTTGTGGAGGAAGAAACGTTTGAAACCGCCATGTTAAAGGGCGAAGCAGAGAGCAAACGTCCCGTATTACATAAGAGCAAGAACGGCAATCCCAACAGTCAGGAAGCGTTTTATCGCGAATTTTTAACAGAAAAAATTGAAACACAAATCGGTAAATTATTACTGGATATTAAGATGGAATATTTCAAAGACGGGTACGGCGATTTCTCCGTTCAAGTAAAAAAGGACGGACGTCGCATTGTCCTCGAAACGGCACCAAAGCAGGTTAAATAATTGACACCCTAGGGTGCTGGCGTTTGAAAGCCCCTAAGGACTGTCCTTAGCCTTAGGGGATATTTCATTTTATATATAAAATAGAGAGTAAAGCAAAACAATAGAGAGTAAAGCACCGAGCTTTGGATAGAGTTCGTTTTGTTTGAAAGGAGTTCGAATATGAAATCAAAAAAAATACGGATTATGGAGACGGTTCTTCGCGACGGTCATCAATCTATATTAGCAACGCGCATGCGTACAAGCCAGATGGTACCTGCGTTGGAGAAGTTGGATTCCCTCGGATATGAAGCTTTGGAATGCTGGGGTGGAGCTACTTTTGACAGCTGCCTGCGCTTCTTGGATGAAGATCCATGGAACCGTTTACGTACCTTGAAAAGCCATTTGAAAAACACGCCGCTTCAGATGTTGTTGCGCGGCCAGAACTTGTTGGGTTACAAACACTATGCTGATGACGTAGTGGATGCGTTTGTAACAAAAGCAAAAGAAAATGGTATTGATCGAATTCGTATTTTTGATGCCCTTAACGATCCACGCAATATGGAACAGGCTATCAAAGCCGGTAACAAATGTGGCGTTCATGTACAAGGCACTATCGTTTACACATTGAGCCCTGTTCACACAAACGAAATGTTCGTAAATGTGGCGGAACAGTTGAAAGACATGGGCATTAATTCCTTATGTATTAAAGATATGTCCGGTTTGTTGGCTCCATATGATGCGGTGTCCTTAATCCAGGATATTAAGAAACGCTTGGGCGAAGACATGGTTATCGACTTGCACAGTCATTTCACATGCGGTCTTGCCAGCGCTACGTACTTAAAAGCTATCGAAGCAGGTGTAGATATTGTAGATACGGCACTTAGCCCATTCGGTCATGCTACATCCCAGCCGGCTACTGAAAGCTTGGTGGAGATGCTTCGCGGTACTGAATACGATCCTGGCTTGGATCTCAATACACTTCGTGAATTGGCTTCTTACTTCCGCGGCGTTCGCAATGAAATCGCTCAGGAATTCGGCTTAACACCGGCCCATGAAGTATTGCCTGAAGTTCGTCACTACCAGATTCCCGGCGGCATGATGTCCAATACAATGAATCAATTAAAAGAAATGGGTATGGAAGATAAATTCTTCGACGTTATGGATGAAATGCCTCGCGTTCGTGCCGATTTAGGATACCCTCCATTGGTAACACCGACCAGCCAAATCGTTGGTACTATGGCTATGATGAACGTTAACTTCATGGTGAACGGTCTCGAACGTTACCAGATGGCGCCAAACGAAGTTAAGGACTTGGTTCGCGGCAAATACGGTCGTTTACCGGCTCCAATCAATCCGGAAGTGCAGAAGAAGCTAATTGGCGATGAAGAGCCAATCACTTGCCGTCCGGCTGACTTGGTAGCTCCTGAACTGGCTAAATTCCGTGCAGAACTCGAAGCACAGGGATTCCAGGGCTTTGCTGATGAAGACGTACTTACATACGCTATGTTCCCTGAAGTGGCTTTACAATTCTTCAACAAACACTCTCAGGAAGTCGTTCGTCGTCAATTGACAATTCCAAGAGACTAATTCTTAGCAAGTAAGATAATTAACGATTTGGATAATTAATGATTAAGTTAATTATCGATTAAGATAAAAAAGCATGCGTGCTGACTCAACGGTAGTAACCGTAAGTGGCACGCATGCTTTTTCTTTTGATTTAACTGTATCTTAATTACTCAATCTTTATTACTCAACCTTAATTTCTCATAACGTATGGCTCATAAGCATCAATTTTACATATAGAGATATAACTTATATAATAGGTACTATAGAGTTGAAGAGAAAGAAGGAATATGTATGTTGTTTGAAGAGATTAAATCCTATTTCGAGTCACAGGGGTTAGGTGACCGGGTAAAAGACTTGAGTCAGTCCAGTGCTACGGTGGAAGAAGCGGCTAAGGCCGTTGGAACGGAGCCTAAACAGATTGCCAAGACCTTATCCTTTCTTATCGACGGAGAACCGATTCTGGTCGTAGCCGCCGGTGATGCGAAAGTGGACAATCACAAGTTCAGAGCGGAATTTAACCATAAGGCGAAAATGATTCACGCCGATGAAGTGGAAGGCTATGTAGGTCATGCTCCCGGCGGGGTTTGTCCATTCTGCATTAAGCCGAATGTAAAGGTCTACCTGGACGTGTCATTGCGCCGCTTCGACATCGTATATCCTGCAGCCGGCACGGCACATAGTGCCATTAAATTGACGCCGGATGAATTGGCCGTTCACTCCAAATCATTGAAATGGGTGGACGTTTGCAGTCATTGGGAATAAGAAAGCAGACTTTGCAACGCATCAGACATGAATTGCGTAGAATTATAGCACTCTAATGTGAGTGGTGCGGAGTTTGCCGATTAGGCTGCACTGCTTATTTTACTGCTTTAATCATAAATATAGGAACATCCTCGTATTGCAGGTTTTCATCCAGCTGTACCAACGGTCGAATATTCGGTTCTATGTCCAATCGGCTCACCTTGAGCGATTGCAAAATAGACGCATCCCATTGAGGGCGAATTTCACGGCTTACAGGAAGCTGATTTTTTATCTGCGTACATTCATCGAGGGTTGCGCTGGCCATGTGCTCATGTACATGGCCTTTTGTATTGGTAAATGTAGTTTTGCCGTAGTCGGAGTCAAAGTTGAGAAGTAAGCCGCCCGGCGCGAGTACGCGGAGCCATTCGCTGTAAGCCGCTTCCGTATCCGGCAATGTCCAGGTTACATTGCGGCTGATGAGCATGTCGAAACTGCTGTCAGGGAAATCCAAACGGGTGGCATCCATTTTTTCAAATTGAGCCGTGCTGTTAAAGGCGCGGCTGTTTTCGCGTGCATGGTTTACCATTTGCATAGACATGTCGATGCCGATTGCATGGTGCCCTTCATGCGCTAAGAGGAAGGAGAAGAAGCCGGTGCCCGTACCTACATCAAGGACGCGTAGCGGTTTCCCTTGCGGAAGTTGACTTACGATTAACTTGCTCCATGCGTGACCGTTCGGACTCTGCATTTCCTGCATGCGCAATGTATTAAAATCAGCACTACGTTTATCCCAGTAGGCTTCGATTTGTTGTGACAGACTCATAATACCTCCAAGTGGTTTAGTGAATTAAAATCGTTCTGTGATTTGATATATATAAAATTATATGAAACTCATCAGAATTTAGTAAGCGGGGGAGGGGGTTATTTTTGAAAATATCCCTAAATTAGTATAATTTTATCCCCTGGGGTGGCTTTTCAAGTTGAATGAGAATGGCTACACTAAAAGAAGAAGTATTTTGAGAATCGTTGATTCATGGTAAGATATATTTTTAACGGTAATTACACAGTACGTGAACAGGGGCGAAGAGGAAGGGCCCTGTTATTTTATACATTGGAAAGGATAGCCGTGTGGATTAAAGCGATACGACGTCTGGCGGAAGGCTTGGCCTTCTTATTTATTATTACGGCGCTCACGTTTTTTCTCATGCACACTACGCAGGACGATGTGGTGGACGTAGTTTACAGCCAGCAACAGAGCCTGTCTGTAGAGGCGCAGGCGGCCAAGCGTGAGGCACTACAACTGAATCAGTCCGTAACGACGCAGTATGTAAACTGGCTTGGCGGCGCTTTGAAGGGCGAAATGGGCCGTTCCTATGTAAATGGGGAAGAAGTGACGGCACTGTTGGCGAAGCATTTGCCGGCTACACTGGTGCTCATGGGCAGCGCCTTGGGCGTTACGCTTATTATTTCGGTACCGTTAGGAGTTATTAGCGCACTGAAACGAGATTCCCTCATAGACAGAGTATTGCGTGGATGGTCTATTTTAGGGAATTCATTGCCTAATTTTTTTACGGCCTTGTTGCTGATTATTATCGTGGCCTTACAGCTTCACTGGCTGCCGGTTATAGCTAGAGCAAACAGTTTGCAAGGGCTGATCCTGCCTACCGCCACGCTCGTAATCGGTATGAGTGCCAAATACATTCAACAGGTTCGTACGCTCACGATTGAAGAGTTGGAAAAACCTTATATTATGGCTCTTCGCACGCGTGGTGTTTCGTGGCGCACGATTATTCTTCACACCGTATTGCCCGCTATTTGTCCGCCGCTGCTGACATTGGTGGCGCTGTCTTGTGGATCACTCTTGGGCGGTGTTACTATTGTAGAATCCATTTTCATGTGGGACGGCATCGGGAAATTGGCGTATGATGCGATTGTGAGCCGCGATTATCCGGTATTGCAGGGGTATGTAATCTGGGTGTCCTTGATCTATATTATTTTGAACGGTTTGGTGGATATATGGCAGCAACGGCTCAATCCGCAGTGGCGAGAGGCAGGTGACGGCTATGAAAAATCCTGACTTACGCACACTTCGAAAGGGGCGCGAGTATTTGCGAACCTTTGAAGTGTGGCCATTGTTCATTGTGTTGCTGTTGGTGCTGGCAGGCCCCTTTTTATATGGGCAAGATCCTTATGCACAGTTTTTAGATAAGGCTTTGCAAAGTCCGTCCTGGGCACATTGGGCGGGCACAGATCAGTATGGCCGAGATGTAATGGCTCGTATCCTTACCGGTGGCCGCATTACGATAGGCACCAGTTTTCTCATCGTTACGGCCGCCGCCCTGGGCGGAACCTTTTGGGGCTCTTTGGCGGGCTATAAAGGGGGCCTTTGGGATTGGTCAGTCGTACGGGTAGGTAACTTGCTTTTATCGTTACCTTCTTTGGTGTTGGCCATTGCCTTAACTGCTTTGCTGGGCGGTGGACTGGACAAAGTTGTATATATTTTTATCGTCCTATACATTCCGAAATATGCCCGTTTGGGACGCAGTTTGACGCGGCAAATCAAGGATTTGCCATTCATTCACATTGCGAAAATGAACGGCCATAGCACTTGGCATATTTTGAGATATTATATAGGTCCGTCGATTCAGCAGACGATTATAACGACGGCAGCCTTAGACATGGGCGTAGTCCTCATGGAACTGGCAAGCCTTTCGTTCTTAGGCCTTGGCGCCATGCCGCCTACACCGGAATGGGGCAGTATGCTCAGCGCCGGGCGCAGTGTGATGCAGTTGGCTCCGTGGCTTGTGTTGGGCCCGGGCGCGGCGATTGTAGTCACGGTGGGCGCTATTCACCTGGCCGGAGAACATTGGCGAAACAGGTAAACTGTATAAAAGCGTTAGCTTTACGAACAGGCTGGAATCCATAAAACATTAGTAATTTATTGAAACGTTATTACTAATTTATCACTAATTTTATATTAATCGATGTGTGTTGACCGGGAGTAAATTATGAAACGTAAAATCAGACAAGTATGGGCATTAGCCGCCTTGATGGGTGTGTTGTTGCTATTGAGCGGCTGTTCCTTATTCGGCGATTCAACAGATAATAAACATGTGCTACACTATGGTACGACCGCTTATGGTCCGGCCATGGAAAATGCGGGCCTCAATCCGCAAGTGGCTTATCAGGGGTGGAGTGCGGTGCGCTATGGCGTAGGCGAGACTTTGGTAAAATTCTCCGAGCAGATGGAAGTTGAGCCTTGGTTGGCAGATACGTTTGAAGTTGTGGATCCTCATACAATCAAGTTCCACATTCGAGACGGCGTGACATTTTCCAACGGCAAAAAGGTGGACGGTGATGCGGTAAAAGCATCTCTGGATGCGTTGCTGGCGAAACACGATCGTGCGTCTAAAGATTTAAAAATTAAACAAATCACGGCGAATGGTCAGAGTGTTACGATTCAGTCGGAACATCCTACATCCGTATTGTTAACGTATTTAGCGGATCCATACAGCGCCGTAATTGATGTAAGTGCCGGCGAAAAAGACCGCATCGTTGTGGGTACCGGTCCGTTTATAGCGAAGGAAGTTACAGACAGTACAGTAAAATTGGTACGCAATGATAATTATTGGGGCGGTAAACCGAAGCTGGAAGGCGTGGAAGTACAGCGCATTACTGACGGTGATACATTGACGATGGCCTTACAGCGCGGAGATATTCAGGCGGCGCAAGGCTTGCCATACAGCAGTTTAGGGTTATTTACGAATAATGCAGATTACGGTATCAGTTCAGCCGCTACATCTCGTGTATATCAAGTGGCATTTAACTTTAAAGAACCTGCCATGCAGGATGTACGCGTACGCCGTGCTATCGCCATGGCGATTAATAAGGAAGCCTTTGTAAATGTATTATTAAAAGGAAATGGTATTGTAGCTACAGGCCCATTCCCGTCTACAACGGCGTTAGGGCAAATGCAGATTCAGGCTCCTACGTATGACCCGGCCGCCGCGAAAGCGTTGTTGGCTGAAGCAGGTTATACAGATACTGACGGAGACGGCTATGTAGATAAAGACGGCAAACCGCTAGTTGTTCGCTGGCTTACTTACACCTCTCGTCAGGAATTACCCTTGTTGGCTGAAATGGCGCAGCAGAATCTGAAAGACATCGGTATTAAGGTAGAAATTAACGCTACCGACGCGTATTTGAGCAATTTAAAACAAGGCAACTTTGACGTATTTGCCAAGGCCTTTGTAACAGCTCCAACCGGTGAAGGTTCCTATTACTTTAAAACTGTTGCTTTACCGGGCGCCGTGGACAACGTAGGCCAATACATGAACCCTGAAGTGGTTCGTTTAGATGAAAGCTTGGATAAAACAGGAGATGAAGCGGAACGTCATCTCATATTCCAACAAATGACACAACAGGTGCTGGATGACAGTGCGTTCATTTACGTGGCATTCTTGAAAATGAACTTGGTGACCAAGGCGAACGTAACAAACTTTAAAGCCTATCCGACAGATTATTATGAGTTGAACAAGGATATTGATATACAATAGTTTTCAGCAAATGTATGATTTGGTCAATCTTGAATGTTGAACATTATAAATTAAAAGCAGTTGCAGAGTTAAGTGCTGAAGAAGAAAGGAGGAATCCCGATGGAGCAGGTAACAGCTAAGAAAACTGACATACCAACAGCAGAAGAGGGTAGGCGGGCTTTTTCTGAAGCCGATGAAAATCTCATATTGAACATTCAGGATCTTTGCATATCCTTGGATGGACAGCCATTATTGAAGAATGCCTGTGTAGCCGTACCACGCGGTGCGGCCATCGGGATTGTAGGGCCAAGCGGCATTGGTAAGACAACATTTATTAAGTCACTCATCGGTGCGTTGGGCGAGCAATGGTCCGTGGACTGGGGTTCCAGCACGATGTTCGGTGAACCGGTGCCGCAGAGTGAAGCGCAGTGGCACGCTATCCGTGGTAAGCGCATTACCTACATGGCGCAAGATGCGTCCTCCGCCTTTGTGCCGCGCCGTACAATGTTGGCGCAGCTGAAAGAAATCTGCAAAGCCATCGACTTGCCGTGGAATGAGGGATTACAACGCATCCAAAATTTATTGCAGCGCTTGGACTTACCGGAGTCCTGCATTAATTCATATCCGGGCGAATTATCCGGTGGGATGTTGCAACGTTTGGCTTTATTAGTGGCCTTACTGCCAAAGCCGGACCTGCTCATTGCCGATGAACCTACAGCGTCATTGGACTTGATCCGGCAGGTGCAAATGGTGGAACTCTTGAAAGAAGTAACGGCGGAAACCGGTTGCGCTTTATTGTTTGTGACACATCGGAAAGAATTACTCGGACATTTAAGCAGTCATATTTATGAACTAAAAGAGGGACAATTGCGTCCCTTATTGATGGAAGATACTTGTGAAACAAGCGTTTCAGATGGAACGAGCGAATCGGGACAGTCGTCAGATAATGCAGGTAACGTCGTACAATTGCCTTATGAGTCAGACAAAACCGTACAGTTGTCTGGTAAATCGGGCGAATCAGAACCTTTATTAGTGATGAACCATGTTTCGATTACTTATAATCAGACGAACAACGCATCAGCCGGAGAAAATTCGGACGTTGAGGCGGTGAAAGATGTATCTCTTCATGTGAATCGCGGTGAATGGGTGGGCATCATCGGCCCGAGCGGAGCCGGGAAAAGCTCCATTTTCAAGGCCCTCTGTCAAATGATTCATTCTTACGAAGGGCAGATTCAGCTAGCCGGTCGAGAATTACACAGTTTGTCATTACCGGAGTTAGGGAAAATTGTACAGCCCATATTCCAACAGCCTCACAGTGCTTTTAATCCGAATAAAAAGTTGGACTGGAGTTTTGGTGAGGCGCTAACGGGTCTTACTAAGAATAAAGATACTTTAAAAGAACAAATTCATCACAATTTGGAGGCGGTGAATTTACCTCTTTCTTACGGAGATAAATACATTGATGAATTGAGTGGCGGTGAAGGACAGCGTGCCGCCATAGTTCGCGCACTTATGGGGAAACCGCAGCTTTTATTGTGCGATGAAATTACATCCGCCTTAGATCCGGCTAATGTGAATGATGTGCTGGAATATTTGAGAGAATTAAAAAAATCCGCTTCGGTGAGCGGACTTATTATTACTCATGATTTGGGCGTGGCCCAAGCATTGTGCAGCCGTATTTATGTGATGGATGACGGGTGCATCGTGGAGGAAGGCAATATACAGTCCCTTATGGAAAATCCGAAGAGTGCGACCATGGAAAAATTGAAAGAAGCATTCCATTATGGCAAGGCTCATTGACTTGTAAATGTGATATAATGAATTGTACATTACAAAAGGCGGTGAGACTGTGGAGCATGAAATTTTAGAGCAGAATAAACAGGAATCGATTGATTCGACGAAGGCGACTGATGGTCAAGGGCATAAGGCAGAACACAGTCACGTTCATGCTCACAACCATAGTCATAGCCATGACCATTTACAAGCCCATGAGCATGAGCACGATTACGAACATGGTCATGGGCACGATCATGAGCATGAGCATACTCATCATGGAGATGAGGCAGGGGCACATAGCCATGGGCATGGTCATACACATAGTCACACACAGACTAAAGCGGTGCTGAATCGTTTATCCCGCATTATCGGCCATTTGGAGTCGGTGAAGCGCATGGTAAATGAAGGGCGCGACTGCAGCGAAGTGTTGGTGCAGTTGGCTGCCGTTGACTCCGCCGTTAAAGGTGTAAGCCGTGTTGTAATGAAAGATCATATTGAACATTGCCTGGTAGAAGCGGTCAAAACGAATGACCACGAAACCTTGGAAAAACTGAATACCGCTATTGATCGCTTTATAAAGTAACAATTTGTTATTTTATAATAGAGTATGGAAGTTAACAGCAAGTAAGTTATTCGTAAGGAGGTTACATTATGTCAAAAGTTGTAATGAAAGAACATTTACGAAATGAGTTAACGAATTCTAAGCAGAGTCATTCTGTGCTTACTGATGTGGGCAAAGATGTAGGCGGCTTGGAAGAATCTTTTTCACCGGTTGAATTATTAGCTGATACTTTTGCTTCTTGTGCACTTTCCATCATGGGTCTTATTGGCGGTAAAATGGGCTACAGTTTCGTTGGTGCTTATGCTGAAGTAGCAACAGATGTAAGCTCCGAAGAATTCAGAGTTAAAGAAATTAAAATTGATTTCCATTTACCAAAAGATGTTAAAGAAGAGGATCGTAAAGAAATTGAAACCTTGCTTCACGAAAAATGTGTGGTAGGCCGCAGCTTGAATGCTGATTTGAAACAAACAGCTACATTTACTTATGATGTTTAATCTTCGTTACATCATGTAACATCGTTAAAATTAAATGGCTATTTAATAACAAAAAAGGACTGTACTAACTGTGCATAATGCAACAATTGGTACAGTCCTTTTTAATTGTATTCGGTTAACTGAACCGGATTAATCAATACTAAGCTGGAACAATCCAAACAAAGGTAGATCAATCAAAACAAAGTCAGTTTAATCAATATAGCTCGGTCGCTTATTTAATATGTTTGCTGCCTCGTTCGGTCATAGGTACCGCATCTTTACAAAGTGGGCATTCTTCAGGTTTGTAAGTTGGAACAGTAAGGTTAAGAAGAGCCTGCACTTTTTCTTTTGGCACGCCGAATTCAGCTTTGCCGCCGCTGCGGTTAACTAATAAACCAACGCCAACGATTTCACCGCCGGACGCATTAACTACGTCAACAACTTCCTGCACGGAACCGCCGGTAGTTACGATGTCTTCCACGATGAGTACGCGTGTACCCGGTTCGATGCGGAAACCGCGGCGAAGAGTCATAACGCCTTTTTCACGTTCTGTGAAAATAGCGCGGGTGCCGAGGGCTTTACCAACTTCATGAGCTAATAAGATACCGCCGGTCATAGGCCCGATAACTAATTCCACGTTTTGATCGCGGAAGCGTTCAGCCAATTCCTGGCAAAGGCGTTCAGTGTATTTAGGATGTTGTAATACATTGAACTTTTCTACATACATAGGGCTATGTAAACCGGATGTTAAAAGAAAGTGACCTTCTAAAATAGCTTGTGTGTCGATTAATAATTGTTTTACTTCTTGTTCTGTCATCATTGGGATATAGCCTCCATTTCATGTATAATCAATTCCACGGCTTCTTGTGGATTTTCAGCTTTCGTAATAGGTCGTCCGATAACTAATTTGGACGCGCCGTCTTCTAACGCACTCTTCGGAGTGGCAATGCGCTTCTGGTCGTTGGCAGCCGCAAAGCTTGGACGAATGCCCGGTGTTACGATTAAGAAGTCAGGACCGCACGCTTCGCGAATGGCTTTCGCTTCTAATGGGGAAGCGACTACGCCGTCCATACCGGATGCTTTAGCCAATTTAGCCAATTTTACAACCTGGTCGGCAATCGGAAGTTGTCCGCCTGTAGCTGTCCATGCTTCTTCGTCAAAGCTGGTGAGCACAGTTACAGCTAACAGTTTTGGTCGTTCCACGCCTAATTGTTCCGATGCTTTAGTAGCCGCTTCGGCCGCTTTCTGCATCATCACAGGTCCGCCCTGGCTGTGGAGGGTGATTAATTTGGCACCCAAACGAGTTAAGGAGGTTACGCCTTGAGCTACGGTGTTTGGAATATCGTGTAATTTCAAGTCTAAGAACACCGATTTGTTTTGATCGCGTAAATATGAGATTGTGTCAGGGCCGGCAGCGTAAAAAAGCTCCATGCCAACCTTGTAGTATGACACTGAATCACCGAGAGTGGTTACGAGTCGTTTTAAATCGTCTAAGGTTGCAACGTCTAAAGCGACTATCAGTCTGTCATCGGCCATTTTGAAACCTCCTTGTCAATTAAGTACTACTATATATAAATTCATTCAAATAATTTTTGCATAAAATAGGGATAAAGTCAAATTTGTTTTGACTCACTCCATTAGGGCGTATTCCTTAATATTACTTCTTTATCGACCCTATTTGGTATATAATAAGAGTTAGGCTATATCGAAAAATATAGTGATTTTGACACAGCGACGAAGTGCTTCTAAAAGCCCGTTGTTATACATAGATTAGTGATTTTATAAGATAATTGCAAGGAGCAAATATATGTTAGATTTTGTAGCATTGGACTTTGAAACGGCCAATAAATTCCCGAACAGCGCCTGTTCGTTGGCGGTCGTTACCGTAGAGAACGGCGTTCTCACAAAACGCGGCTACAGCTTAATCAAGCCGCCTTTTATGAAATTTGATAACGAATGCATTGCCATTCACGGCATTCAGCCGCAGGAGGTTATGAACAAACCGACCTTTGATAAATTGTGGCCCGCTATTTACGAAAACCATTTAAAAGGTAAAATTTTGCTGGCTCACAATGCGAAGTTTGATATGGGCGTACTTCGTGCCACATTGGACCATTATAATATTGAATGGCCGGATATGTACTATTCCTGCACGGTGAAAATTTCGAAACGAGTTTGGCCTAATTTGGAAAACCATCGACTCAATACGATGGGGGCTTACTTAGGCTATAACTTCCGTCATCACTACGCATTGGATGATGCGGAAGTATGTGCGCAAGTTGCTATTGCGGCGGCCCGTGAAAAAAATGCAAATTCCATCGATGAATTGTTAAATACTATCGGTTTGAAACGAGAAGCGTTTATTACTGATGAAAAACGCAAGGAAATGCAAAAAGCCGTTCAAGAGGCGGAGCAGGGCGAACAAGTTTCATTCTTCTAGGGGGGAGAAACTCGCTTGAATGGAGAATTAGTATATAAGACAGCTTCATTTGTTAGAAAATAGTTTGTCAGAGAAGATAGCTTATTAGAGAAAATAGCTCATAAGTGAACATAGTTCTTAAGAAAATCACCAATAAGTGAAAAGCTTTTACGAGAAAATAGATAATCAGAGAAAATTGTTCATTCAATGAGAGCTATGGATTCATATATTAAGGAGGCGCGTTAATATGGCAGGGGAACAGGCAGTATACACAGGTCGGGAGATTTTAAAACATGTGGATCACACATTACTAAAACCAACGGCCACATTGGCAGATATTGAGGCGGTTGTGGAAGAAGCAATTGCGTATAAAACCGCGTCTGTATGTATTCCACCACGTTTTATAAAACCTATTAAACTGAAATATAAAGACGCTGTGCCTCTTTGCACAGTTATTGGATTCCCTTTGGGCTATGCGACGACGGCGGTAAAAGTGTTTGAAACCCAGCAGGCTTTACTGGATGGTGCCGATGAAATCGACATGGTCATTCCATTGGGTCCTGTAAAAACACAGCAATATGAAATCATTGAAGATGAAATTCGCGCTATTAAGGACGCGTGTGGAACGCATGTACTGAAGGTTATCGTGGAAACATGCTACTTATCCGATATTGAAAAGGTAAAATTGGCGCAGGCAGTAACTGCAGCCGGTGCTGATTTCATCAAAACTTCCACCGGTTTTGGCACAGGTGGTGCTACTGTTGAAGATGTAAGCTTGTTGAAAACCTTAGTAGGAGCGAAGGTAGGCGTTAAGGCGTCCGGTGGCATTCGCACTACGGAAGACATGGTGGCTATGTTACGTGCCGGTGCAACACGCATCGGAGCCAGTGCGGCCGTTGGGCTTTTAAAAGATAAATTGGACGAAGTAATCGACGGCTGATGCGATAGTTTACTCACAGTTAGGGGTGGTGATTTCATGCATATGAATGAGCTTATCATCAAAAAGCGCAATGGTTTGGCTCACACACCGGAAGAGCTGCAGTATATCGTAGAGGCCTACGTGAACGGGCAAATTCCGGATTACCAAATGAGTGCATGGCTCATGGCGGTGTATTATGAAGGCATGAGCGCACAGGAAACGGCGCAGTTTACGAAGTACATGGCGGAATCCGGTGAGCAGATTGACTTGTCTGTCATTCCGGGCATAACCGTAGATAAGCATAGTACGGGTGGTGTAGGTGACAAGACGACGTTCATCATTACATCCATCGTGGCGGCCTGCGGCGTGCCGGTAGCGAAAATGTCCGGTCGCGGTCTGGGGCATACAGGCGGCACCATTGATAAATTGGAATCCATTCCTCATGTAAATGTGGCGCTTA
Organism: Veillonella sp.; assembly: GCF_018364065.1. Taxonomy (GTDB): domain Bacteria; phylum Bacillota; class Negativicutes; order Veillonellales; family Veillonellaceae; genus Veillonella_A. The sequence goes on along the minus strand of NZ_JAGZMO010000007.1, from coordinate 69,016 downwards.
ATCGCGATGAGTTTTTAAATACAGTTCGCTCTGTTGGCGTAGCCGTAACGGGGCAGTCAGAAAATCTGGCCCCAGCAGATAAATTGCTTTACGCGTTGCGCGATGTAACCGGTACGGTTGACAGCATTCCGCTCATCGCCTCGTCTGTAATGAGCAAGAAATTGGCCTCCGGCAGTCAAGGCATTTTGCTGGATGTAAAAGTGGGCAGCGGTGCCTTTATGAAGAGTCTTGATGATGCCATTTCTTTAGCACAGGTGATGGTGTCCATCGGCGAAGAAAATGGCCGTCACATGATGGCGTTAATTACCGATATGGATCGTCCATTAGGCCAGGCTGTAGGGAATGCGTTGGAAATTGAAGAAGTGGTTAACACCTTGCATGGGCGGGGACCACAAGATTTGACTGAAGAATCCCTCGTGCTGGCTGCATATATGCTGTATATTGGCGGTAAAGGCACTACGGAAGAGTGCCGTCAATTGGCGGAACAAACGTTGTACAGCGGCAAGGCATATGAAAAGTTTGTACAAATGGTTGAAGCTCAAGGCGGCGACAGCAGCGTTCTTAGTCAAACTGATTTTGGAAAGGCCGCTTTTGAAATGCCTGTAAAGGCGCCTCAATCAGGATATATTGTTCACATGAATGCAGAAGCGTGCGGCCGGGCGGCCCTTGCTCTCGGCGCAGGACGTCATAAAAAAGGAGACCCCATTGATTACAAGGCGGGCCTTCGTATTTTAAAGAAAACTGGCGACTATGTAAATGCAGGAGAAGTCATTGCATATGTACAAAGCAGTACCGAGTCATTGTTATCAATAGGGGCTAAAGCCTATGTAGAGGCCCTTCAATTTGGAGATGTCGCTCCGAAAGCACATCCGCTTATCTTTGCCGCAGTCAGCGCGAACGGTGTAGAGCGCTATGCCGTGACTGACGATAAGACCGGCGAGACAGGGGTGACCGGTGAGACAGGGGGGACCGGAGCTGATAAAATGCCGGGATTGTCTGATGCGGTAAAGCGCACCTTAATCCAAGCGGCGCGTACGGCTCAAACCTATTCATACAGCCCTTATTCGAAGTTCCGCGTCGGTGCAGCGCTCCTCTGTGAAGACGGCTCTATCGTGACCGGCTGCAATGTGGAAAACGCCTCTTACGGACTTACCAATTGTGCGGAACGCGTAGCCATTCAGACGGCGGTCACTATGGGGCATAAGAAGTTTAAAGCCATTGCGATTGTGGGCGATGCGCCAAGTTGTTGTATGCCGTGCGGTGCTTGCCGCCAGGTTCTTGTGGAGTTCCGCATTCCTTATATAATCCTCAGCGACGAACATGAGCAGATTCACACATTTACATTGGACGAGCTCATTCCGCATAGCTTCGGACCGGATGATTTGTAATTCAGTTAGTAAGTAAATACCAATCGTCTAATCCAATCGTCTAATCCAATCGTCTAATCCAATCGTCTAATAAGTAAGTATCAATCGGTTACTAAGTAAATAGAAAGCGTTTAATACGTATATATAGCAAAAAAAGGCTTCTCTAATAGTAGAGAAGCCTTTTAGTATGCATATCTGAGATAGTGTTATAAATTTTTAACGCCGTGCTTAGACGTTGGAGCTAAGCGTATTTGTTAGAATCAAAGCTTAGAAAGCCGGAAGAATAGCGCCTTTGTATTTGTCTTCGATGAATTTCTTAACTTCCGGAGACTGAAGGGCTTTGATGAGCTTCTGGATTTCTGGACGGTTTTCATCGCCTGCACGTACAGCTACGATGTTAGCATATGGAGAATCTTTGTCTTCCAATACTAATGCATCATTTACAGGGTTCAAACCGGCTTCTAATGCGAAGTTAGTGTTGATTACAGCGATAGCTACGTCATCAAGACTGCGAGGTAACTGAGCTGCTTCCAATTCAACGATTTCAAGGTTAAGCGGATTATTTACGATATCAGCTTTAGTTGCGTAAATGTTGTTAGGATCTTTCAAAGTAATAAGGCCTGCTTTTTGAAGTAATAACAATGCGCGACCGCCGTTACTTGGATCGTTAGGAACAGCTACTTTGGAACCGTTAGGAAGAGCCGATTTCAGATCTTTGTTAGTAATTGTTTTGGAGTAGATGCCCATTGGTTCGATATGAACTTTACCGGCAGAAGCTAATTTTAAATTATGTTCTGCAGTGAATTTTTCCAAGTAAGGAACATGTTGGAAGAAGTTGGCGTCTAACTCTTTTTCAGCCAATGCAGTATTTGGTGTTACATAGTCAGTGAACTGAGTGATTTTTAACTCAATCCCTTCTTTCTCAAGAACCGGTTTTACTTGTTCCAAGATTTCAGCGTGTGGTACCGGAGAAGCACCTACAGTAAGAACAACTTTATCTTTTCCGCCTGCGCCTGCAGATGCATTGTCGCTACCGCAGCCCGCTAATAGTAGTGCACTGCCTAAAACAACGGCAGATGCCAGTGCAAATATTTTCTTCATGGAATTTCCCCCTTAATAAAAAATTGTGATGGTGTTGTTAGTATAGCAACCATCACATTACTGTGAATTATCTCTCGGCGCATACCGCAGGATTTAGCACCTTTTCAGGTTGCCGGACTTCATAGGGCCAGTCCCTCCATCACTCTTGATAATCTATCTCTGATTTCTGGACTGATTATAGCATGAAGAAGAATTGAGTGTAAAGACATGGCCATATAGGCTTTTTTAGGACTTGCATATAGATTTTACCTATAACAAGAGCAAAAAACAGAAGTAGCCTAGGGTTCAAGCCTGTAAGCGGGGCTAATGAATAGGGGTATTTTGCATAAGTGGGAGTAAAAAATACGCAACAAAGTTTGTTGAAGAGCATTTTTGCAGGGGCTAAAAAGTTCATTTTCAGGAGACAAAAAGTTTCTTTCGTTAATAAAAAGAGCCCCTCAAGAGCGAGGGGCGTTATGAACCGGCATTGGATATTTTGTACTTTGAGTTTTTATAGCCAACCTAAAAGACCTAAGGCGAAGAGCACATGGTACAGTGTTACGCTGATGGATGTAAACTTCATAGCCTGATTGGTTGTGAGCGGATCGGCGTAACGAGATAAGATACTCGCACTCTTAAATGCGGGAATGAGGGACAGTACAACCGCTGCCGTATAGATTGGCAGGAATCCGAGGAGAATCCAGAAGATAACCCACAGGGAGCAGAGGAGGAACAGATTGCGCAACAAGGTGATGCCTTTATCTTTCCCCAGTAAAATTACGAGCGTACGACGACCATGTTGTTGGTCATTGCTGAAATCCCGTAGATTGTTGGTCATCATAATGTTGCCGATTAGAATAGTGGACGGAATGGCGGGAATTAGATAATCCCAATATAGATGGCCGCTTACTGTGTAGGCGGCAATACATACAATGGCAAATCCCATGGCCAAACCGGAGGCCAGTTCTCCGTAGGGGGTTCGGGAAATCGGTTTCGGACCGCCGGAGTAGAACAGGCTGATAAGAATACAGAGACCGCCTACAGGGATGAACCACCATGTGATGAGGGCGGATAAGAGGACGCCTAGCACTAATGGTGTAATAGAAAATATATAGCCTAACTTTTTGATGTGGCTCGGCGAAATCCCTTCGCGCACAATGGAGCCGCTGTTGCCGGCGACCTGTTTTAAATCGAGGCCCGATTTAAAATCGAAGTATTCATTCCAAATATTGGCGGCAATTTGAGCACTCATAACGCAGATTAACACGGCTGCAATGTAAATGGTCGTAAGCCAGGTTGGATGTGCTGAGCCGTGCATTACTGCGGCGAACGTTGTGCCCAAGATGACCGGGCTGAATGCGGCCGTCAACGTGCGCGGGCGGCTGAGCCGATAAAATTGTGCAAAAGTCATGTATAAACTCCTTGTATATGTAATAGATTACAAATTTGTAACTAATTGATGATGTTTTGAACATTCAATGGTTCAATCATCCAATGTTTAAATAATTCATTGCTTTATAGTCACTAACAATTATAGGTGAAAATGGGGGTAAAGTAAAACCTCTCGAGTATTATGATAGGGCGATTCGTCAATTTTCTCATATTATAATAATAAAGTTATAAGTGAGTTGATGAAAATAAAAGAAATATATAGTGAAAATATAATAATTGACTGCTAAAAAGAGGATATACGGAAATTACCGTCGAAAGAGATTATTATAGATTAATGTTAGTGTACTGGAGAAATCATATGAAAATAGCAATGGAAGAACGACTTCGCAATTGGGGATTTCATGAAGAAGATATTCCGGATATGTTGAAAGAACTAGAGAAACTGCCGAGTATAGAGCGGGAAGAAGAGGTTCTAATAGCGGAAGCGGCTCTTCAAGCGCTAGTGAAAGTAAAATTGCCCAATTATAATGGACATCAGGGCTTTATAACTTATGCAGAAAGGCTCTGTCATACGAATGATAAAAATGAAGTAGAATTAACCTATGATATGACCATTCCTAGATGGGATCGGAGATTGGCTATAAGGGAAATAAAAGACATCATTACTGATGAAATGACAGAAAGTGATTGGAGTGCTGTCATTGATAAATCGAGAGACTTTATAATGAGAACTATAAATCGAAGAGATAATAGAAGTGATGCAGATCAATATCGGTTCCGTATGATGCGAATGCTCGACAATGGTTTAATAAGCCTATATCTTAATGCATTGCGACAGATTAGTGAAGAGGCATTTAAACGAGCAATGGAAGATGAGTTTATCCGGGCAGAAGTTTTCAAGGAGCGTTATATTGTTGAGCATTTAGAGTTATAGTGGTTCAAGGTATATAAAGTATATATAGCAAATGATGGGTTAATATAGACTGAATATAAAATGTAGTTTTTTGCTAAAATGGCGGCAGGGAATTGGAGAAGTCATATGAAAATAACAATGGAAGAACGGCTTCGCAAGTGGGGATTTCACGAAGAAGATATTCCAGCCATGTTGGAAGAATTGGACAAACTACCAAGCATAATGAGAGAAGAAGAAATTATATTGGCAGAATCAGCCTTTCAGGCGTTAATGAAAGTTAAGCTACCGAATTATGACGGAGGGCAGGGATTTTATCCGAAAGCCAGAACATTAATTAACAAACCAACCATTGAGGTAGAACATACTTATAACTGGACAATTCCAAATTGGGAATTAAGACTTCTTGAAGAGGAGACAGAAACGTTACTTTTTGATCAAATGACAGAAAGTGATTGGACTGCTGTAATTGATCTTTATAAGACATATATAAAAAGGCGTTTATCTTCAAAAGATAATAAATATGGTGTGAAGCCAGAGGGGCTAATTATATTTCGCATGTCTGATAATGCCATCATATGCTTGTATCTTAAGGTGTTAAAACGAATTAGTGAAGAAGGGTTTAAGAGAGTTATTGCGGATGAGTTTATACGGACAGAAATTTTAAGTGATAGCTATGTCGTGGAGCGTTTAGAGTTATAGTGGTTCAAGGTATATAAAGTATATAGCAAATGATGGGTTAATATAGAGTGAATATAAAATGTAGTTTTTTGCTAAAATGGCGGCAGGGAAGTGGAGAAGTCATATGAAAATAACAATGGAAGAACGGCTTCGCAAGTGGGGATTTCACGAAGAAGATATTCCAGCCATGCTAAAAGAACTGGAGAAACTAAAGGGACTAGAGAAGGAAGAAGAGATTCTAATAGCGGAAGCGGCATTTCAGGCGTTAATGAAAGTCAAAATTCCAAATTACAATTATCAACAGGGGTTTCGAGGGAAAGCAGAGATGCTTTGTTCCGGAGACAATCTAGTAGAAGCGACCTATAACTGGACAATTCCGCGCTTGATGAGAAAAATATCTATATGGGAGATAAAGGATATAATCACCAATGATATGACAGAAGAAAATTGGGCTACCATCATTGAAATATCTAGAGAATATATAAAACTATGTTTATATCAAAAAGATAATAAAAATAATTTGAAACCTATTTTTTTGACGCAAATAATAAGTAAACACTACAGTGATTCCATATGTCAATACCTTGATGAATTAAAGCGAATTAGTGAAGAAGGCTTTAATAGAGTGATTGAAGATGAATATATAGGGCGAGAGATTCTAAAAGATAGTTGTGTTGTTGAACATTTAGGGGGATAGCATTTTAACGTGTAAGAAATAAGTTATATGTTAAGATATAACGAATAATTTATGTCATAAATTGTTTCTAGCTTGTTAATGTTAGTGGAATGGAGGATTTTAATGGACATTACAGCAATAGCGAAGAGATTAGAAGAATGGGGTTTTCGCAAGGAGGATATTCCGAAAATGGTGCCACTAATCAAGGAGGCAATGGGGGAAGAAACGGACAGCGGAATAATGGTATGCAGAGCATGTCAAGCAGTAGAACATATCTACCTTGGACGCAAAATGCCGGAGAGATTAACCCATTTGGGAGAGGCAAGGCTCCGCGACAGCGAAGATTTTCCGGGGGCGATAGAGCTATTTTATGAGTTGATAGACTTCAAGAAGAAATGTCAAGAATTGAAGGCTTCAGAGAATCGCTTGGAGAACTAAAAGACGAAATTAATTTATGGAAAGAGAAAAAGGTTAATACTGATAATATAGTTACTTCAATCGGAGATTTTTTGTTTTCTAACTTATTGAATAGCAACTTACCGGAAAGAGAAAAACTTGCTCTTACATCTTTCTTTATTAATGAATCGTATAAATTAATTCTTTGGCGATATACAAAATTAGTGTGAGGAATGTATCAATAGATAAAGTACTTCAAACTTGATATTAAAGACATAATGAATTAAATCTATAATGAAAGGAGTATGCTTTGAGCGAATCAAAATATAGAACACAAATAGCTATGGAAAGATCAGAGAGCTCTCGCCTAGAAAAAATAGGTGCAAGAATAAAAGAATTAAGAAAAAAGAAAAAGTACTCTCAATCGGAACTTATGAGATTAGTTGGAATTAATACACATTCAACAATTAGTAAATTAGAAAATGGAACAATTGGTCTTTCTATCGACTCGGTAATTAAATATGCTGACGCACTAGGAACTACTCCGGAATATCTTTTGTTTGGAATCACAAATGGCCTAACGTTAAAACATATGGATGAACAGACTAAAACGTTCGTAAGCAACCCGGATAATTACAATTATATTCGGAATTTGATGCTAGATTTAGAAATAAAAAAGCTTCAAGCAATGAAGAAATAAATCAAGGGAGGGGCTATGCCCCTTTTTTGTTACTATAAACATGATATATAACTTTAGATATTTAATAGATTCCTTTAGTATCTAATAGGAATTATTCATGAAAATGAGTATAATGTATGTTAAGTAAAAGTATACAATGTATCGACGTGTAAATATGATAAATTTCAGAGTGATTGTTTATGCGCCCTAAGCAAAAGGAGTGAAAATTACTGTGATTAGTAAAGCTTTATTAACCGACTTGTATCAATTCACCATGATGCAAGGGTTGTTTAAGAAAAATTTGCATCGTACGAAATGCGTGTTCGACCGTTTTTATCGTAAAAATCCATTCGATGGAGCGTACACGGTTGTAGCCGGTCTTGAACATGTAATCGATTACCTGAAAAATTTATCCTTCAACGAAGATGATTTGGCATACATGCGTAAAACAGGTTTATTTGAAGAAAAATTTTTAGCCTATTTAAAAGACTTCAAATTCACCGGCACTGTATATGCGGCTCCTGAAGGAACGGTCGTATTCCCGGGCGAATTATTGCTTCGCGTGGAAGCACCTAAGGATGAAGCGATGCTCATTGAAACGGCGTTGTCCATGTATTTGAATCACGAATCTTTAATCGCTACAAAGGCTCGCCGTATTCGCTCCGTTGCCGGCAAGGACAGTTTGGCTGAATTCGGTATGCGTCGTGCACAGGGGACTAATGCAGCGGTTTATGGGGCCCGCGCAACCATCATCGGCGGTTTCAACGGTACAAGTAATGTATATTCCGCTGCGCAATATAATATAAAACCGGTAGGCACCATGGCACACAGCTGGATTATGAGTTTTCCTGACGAAGTAAGTGCTTTCAGAGCCTATGCGGAACAATACGAAAACATGCTCGTATTGCTTGTCGATACATATGACACGCTTCATAAAGGTGTGCCGGCAGCCATCGAAGTGTTCAAAGAAGTGCGCGACCGCCGTGGCGGCACCATGCCGAAAGGCTATGGTATCCGCTTGGACAGTGGCGACTTGGCTTATTTATCTAACGAAGTAAAAGCCATGCTCGATGCGGCAGGATTTAATGACGCTACCATTTTCGCATCCAACGATTTGGACGAATATGCCATTGCCGATTTGAAGAGCCAGCACAGCGCAATCAATGCTTGGGGCGTCGGTACGAAACTGATCACAGCCGACGGTACCTCCGCATTAGGTGGTGTATATAAATTGGCAGGACAGTGGACCGATGACGGTGAATTTGTGCCGGCCATTAAGTTCTCCGATAATATTGAAAAGGTTACAAATCCGGGGCGCAAGAAGGTGCTTCGCCTTATTAGCAAACGCAATGGCAAACTTATTGGCGATTTAATCTGCCTGGAAGAAGAAACCATTGATCCTACACAGCACTATACCTTTGAAAATCCTCAGTATCCATGGAAACGGACACAACTGGAGGCCAATACATTTAATGTAGTGCCATTGTTGGTGCCAATTTTCGAAGATGGTGAATTAGTTTATAACCAGCCAAGCTTGCCTGAAATCGTAGCTTATGCAGAAGAACAGATGAAAATCCTGTGGCCTGAATATTTGCGCTTGAACCGACCACCGGTTGTAAAAGTAAACATCAGCCACAAACTGTATGAATTGAAGAAAGAATTATTGATTCAAAAAGCAGGCGAAAACAAGCATTTTGAAAAATAATTCAATATAAATATATATGTTAGGGGAATTGTTGAAGGAGTGGGGCCTTTGAAAAAGAAATATAAACTAAGACTTCACGCGTTAGTGTTAGGCGCCTTGTGTTGTGTGGTGCCTGTAAGTGCCGGAGCCGTTACAGTGGCACCGGGAGATGCCGTATTAGCGGTGAATGCCATTTCAAAGTCTGAGGTGGTTAATAGAAGTTCAAACTCTGAAACGGCTAATGCAAACTCAAAGTCTGAGATAGTTAATGTAAATTCAAAGTCTGAAACGGCTGATGCAAGTTCAAACTCTGAAATTACTAATGTGGCCGATGAGAAGACTGATGTAACTGACAATATGAACGCGTTTCAGACGGGCATTATGCCACAGCTGGTGAGTTATACATTTACAACGGTAGATAACAAGGAGCTTCCGTTGCCAATTGGTGTGACGGTGTTTGATTTTAAACGTATGGTTACGCCTGTGGGGGTAATTGACGGAACGCAAGTCATGTCGAGTAGCTCCATGAATGAAAACTATGTGGAAAACATTCGCCGCAGAGCGGATGAGGCAAAGATGCCTGAACTGAAAGCGTTTAGCGGTCAAGTGTATCGCGACTGGAACATGTATCAGTTTCAGGGCCAAGATGAAAAAGCGCATCATACGGCGTATGTAACGGAGATAGCGCTGGGGCCTGATTTTATAAATGGAGAACGGGCGGATCTGGCCATTACGAAGACGCTTTTAAAGCGCGCACAGGAAAATCCTTCCTCATATTATGGACTCTATGATAATGGAGTACCGACGTCAGCTTCCGTGGGGGCCTTAGAGACAGGCGCTTATTATTTGGAAAATATGGCTGACATACTTAATTATTCCGGTGCTGAACCGGCGGAAGGGTATGAATCGCAGACAAGAAAAGTTCTGCTTGACATGATGGAACGCAATGCGGCAAACAAGGAACAGTATTTGGCGCTCTATCCGAAAACGTACGACAGTGCAGCTTATTATAATGCGACGTGGACAAATTTACAGTCCATGCCGTTCATGGAAAATGCGGCCCATGCCAATCAGTTTATTGCATTTTATAAAGAAGCATTTACTGATGCTGTAAAAGCCGATTTGGCACAGAAGATTAAAATGATGGAAACGGACTTGGAAAAGCTCATCCGTGAGGAGCATGCAGTAAGTCATACGCCGCAGTCTGAATATAAAATTGCAGATAAGCCTGAAAAATGGTTCGACCATTATAATAAATTGGAAGATCTGCGGAATCAGTTGAAACTGAAGGTGGAAGATTTTGAAACGGCTCGTTTCTTCTATAGTCAGGTTGACACATTCATGGATACGTCCACCATTAGCTTTGATCGGCTTGAAAATAAACAGGTTCACAGTAATTTATTTGGTGACATGATTCAGTCAGAAGTACGTGGGGCGCTATATTTTGACAGCTACGAAATTCCTGTGGGCGCTATGAGCTACCTTCGCTTTGATGAACAGGGGCCTGTATTTACCATAGTCACTGCTAATGACGGCGATTTCCCGTATTGGAAAGAACAAATCAATCAGATTTGGCAGATTCAAACTGAAGCAAATGGGATTGAGCAAAGCGCGGTTACTCAAAACCGGGTAGAGCAAAATCAACGTAATCAAAACCAATACACTCAAAATCAACGTACGCAAAATCAGCACATGCAAAATCATCTTACCCTTACATCTGCGAGCTTAAATGTGTCCGAATCTGAGACACTAACTGTTAAAAAGTTATCGGAATCTATATTAATCCCATTTGTCTTCAAGATGCATGAAAAAGGAATACAAGAGGGCATTGATAAAGGACCGATTATTCGCGATTGGAAGACGAAAGAGCTTTTTACCGGCCAGGACTTGGAGAAAAGTCGTGAATATTATAAATCACTGTTAAAGCAGCAGGATAGAATTGATACCTATCGGTTGGGTAAAATGACGGAAGTGTATCAATGGCAGGTAAACGATGTTGATGGACGGAAGACCGCTACAGTGCTAAGCCTTGCATTGACGCCGGAGGTCATGAAGAATTTGGGTGTTCATTTATCCAAGGATCAATTAAACACGATGTTACCGGTATTGAATAACCAATGGATTAACAGCGAAGGGCCTTTGAATCGCAAGGTTCAGGAATGGCTCGGATTTACCGGAGCTAATCACTTTGCCTATAATTCCATCAATCTGGTAGATCAAACACCGATTACGTTGATTAATCAAGGCAAACATGATGCGTATAGAGCCGGCACTCGTGCGTTTGTGAATATAAATGGCGTTGAATTGCCTTATTATTTAGACGGGGCAATTGTATATACAAATCCATATCCTGTAGCGCTATTGATGATTACATCTGATGCGGAACGAAATACATTTATGCCGGAATTTGAATCTTTCATTACAAATTTATAGGGAAATGCTAATCTATAATTAGTAAGGAAGCTATAGTCTACAATTAGTACGAGGCCTAGCCGGTCTGCAATTAATAAGATGCTTATCTAGCATATAATTAGTAAAACGGAAATTTAGATTCGATAATAAATAGCGCATAATACATGGTTAAAGAAGCGTTAGGGGTGAGAAGGCATTTGCGTATTAGGATAGAGTGTTAGCATAGAGGATTAAAAAGCTTATAACTTATTTATAAAGAAAGGGAGTCATTTATGAAGTCACGTAAAATGAAGTTTGCTTTATTGGGGGTGCTCTGTGTTGCTTGTACATCATGGGCGGCAGCACAAGGAGAAACGACGGTTACGCCGGGGGATATGAATCCGTCGATATTTACTACCGTTAATAATCAGCAGGTCCTTATGCCGAAAGGCGTTACGGAGCGGGACCTTAAACATGTAAAGGTTTCTACAGGTGTTATCGACTCGCAGACCGGGGATTATCATAAAATTACATCCGGCACAGCGGATATGACGCCCGAGATTGATCTGAATACTCGAAAATTCAGCAACCAGATCCGTGAGTTGGCCGCACCGGATCGCTTGAATGTACCGGAATTGCAGAACTTTGAATTTAAGCAAGTTCGCGATTGGAATATTCACCAATGGACTACGCGACATGTATTGACTTGGCATTCGGCATATGTAGTGGAAGTCGGTATTGATAAGGATTATTTGCAAGGTGTCCGTGCAGTAGCTCAGCTGGACTTAAAGGCGAAAGAGTTGTATGGTCAGGATACTACATTTAGCGCGTCCGAGGAAATTCAAAAAGGAATACAGCGAGAGTTTGCCGATGAACTGACCGAGGCGAATCGAAATAATGAAGATGTGAAAGGACGCCGTGACGTACAACAGATGTTAAAGGATTTACAATATGTTTACGGGTATGAAGAACTTTCACCGGAAGAAATTTTAGCGAAATATCCTGCTGTGTATTCCGCTGACGAGGCCTATGCAAGAATGGCTAAGGATTTTGCCGAAAATAAGCGAACTAATACGGCGGCGGGACTGAATAAGGACATTCAAGCCGTTAGAGTAAAGCTAATGGATGCTGCGAATGCAGATATAAATAATCTGTTCAATGCGGTGAATAAAAAGGCATCGTTAAATAATTCGGATTTAACCAAGGAGAACCAACAGGAGCTATTGGTTGTGCTGAATAAATATATGGAAAATACCGATGTTATTGTGGATGATTATAGCGGATCTTTGGTAACCACTCGCTTCGGCAAAGGCCAATACAGTGAAACACGTTTAGCCCTGATCGTGGATGGTTTTGAAATGCCTATGGCTGTATTCACGCTCATTTACCTTACCGATGAAGGTCCTACGATTCAAATGATCTTCACAAGCGATAAGGACTATGCTCTGTGGAAACCGATTGTGAAAGAAGTGTTCCAGATTCGTTAATGTATACCGGTTAATACCGGATGCTTAATATTGATGAATTGAGTAGTACACAATTTTTACTGCGCGTTTTCAACAAAATAAAATGTTTTCAAGACAATAAGGAGAATTTTTATGAAACAATGGAAGCAATGGGCCATGGCCGCAGTTGTCGTGGCAGGCGCCTTCATGCCGGCCGCTTCATTTGCAGCGGACATGTCATCGGTTAAGGTTGATGTAATCGGTGGCAAAGCCATGTTGCCAAAGGCTGTAAACGTGGTAACCTTATCGAAGACCAATATGATTCCGTATGCGCTTAAAGAAGCGGAATCTAATATTAAAGAGGCAGCCAAGTATGATCCAAGTAAGGTGAGCGAGAAGACATCACAAAAGGATAGCAATATCTTTTTATCGGAACAGAATCGCCGTCAAGATATTATGGACTTTAATAATGCCAACAAAATACTAAATGTGATCAATTCATTCCGTTTAGGTGAATATACTGATGTATATCAATGGCAATTAAAGAATGAAGATGGTCGTCAAACAGCGGTGGTGGCAGCGGTGGCACTAGATCAGAACAATCCGCTCACACGTTTTGAAACACTTAACGAACCAACTATCGACTCGGCCCTGTTATTCGTAAATTATTCAATTAATAAGAAACTTCAGAACGGTGAACCTTTAGTGGAAGGACAAGGATTTTTAGGCGATAATCCTGACGGAACACACGTGGACTATACTATGAAAGTAACAGGCATGCAGCCGGTTGTTAAATTGACCGGTACAAAATATCCTACCTATGTGTCCGGCGCCGATATGAATTATGCAGTAGGTGGATTTGAACAGCTATTTCCTGTGTATGTGGCACTCGTGTTAGAGCCTAACTCAACCGTGGCATACATTATGACCACATCCGATTCAGAACGGGCTACATTTGCACCAATCTTTAGAAACTTTGTAAGCTCTATTAAGTAAAATTAAAGCGTAGACTTGTAAAGCTAATGCAGGCAAATGCGAATCTCAATAATAAAACAAAATAATAAAAGAAAACTGCGTGTCAGTTCGAATTTACTTTCGTTCCAACACGCAGCTTTTTTATATCCTTAACTTATTTTTATCGTTAGCACACTGTTATTTGTACCGTTAAGGCATGTATATTTTTCGCCTTGACGCACGATTAAGTTTTCATTTCAGTGAAACTTTTTATGTTCACTCATATAGACCTAATCTTTATATTCCGTTAAATCAACGCCTTCCATAGCAAGGAGTGTTTTCTTTACATCGAGACCACCGGTATAGCCGGTCAGTTGTTTTTGACTGCCTACAACTCGATGGCACGGAATCATAATCGGCAACGGATTGTGGCCGACCGCACCGCCTACAGCACGGGCCTGTATGCCCCGAATATCAGAGCTGTTGTAAACGGCTTTGGCAATGTCACCATAGGTAGTAAGTTTGCCATAGGGAATGGTGAGCAAATGACGCCATACCTTTTTGCGGAATTCTGTACCTTCCAGTTCAAATGGAGGGAGTGTGTCAGGTCGTTCACCGTTTATATAAGCGGTCAGCCATTCAAAGCCGGCCTTAAATTCAGGACGTTGAAGGCCTTCTGTATGGGACAGTTCGTTTAAAGAAGGTTGTTTAGATTTGCCGTTCATGGCCGGCAACACATATTTTTGGCTTGGCATTGTTAAACCGACTAAACGGTTATTGTGACTGTACAGGGTAACGGCGCCCAAGCGAGGAAATTCGCAGGTGCAACTGTAGTAAATATCCTGTGACGCGGTACTATTTTTAACTTCCGTATGTTGAGCTGTTACTTGGTGTTTAGTGCGTTGGCTGGTCATAAGCAATCCTTCCTTCCGTATGTTCCGGTAATATGTACCTTTAGTATAACTAGAAAGTATGTTCTTGTCTATAGATTTTTAATAGAACCTACGTTCGCATCAGGGTGAAGCCATTCACTCCAGGTTGTGGAGAAGTTGGAACTCTTATTCTGCTGAACATAGCGGTAGAATTTCTGAATCATCAGGGCCCGTTCCAACGTATATGGATCTTGCCAAGAGTCGTTTGAATCTGCATCATCGCCGTCTGTATTTGGTGTGTTAGCGGAGGATAAGTCAGTATTGGTGCGGTAAGGTGGCAATAAATCTTCATCAGGAACCAACTGAATGCCGCCGATCATATACTGACGATCCAAAATATCTTTTAGCGGAACTTGTGGATTATTTAATATATCATACAAGGTCATGAAGGTGGTAGTGCGGCCGTGACCGGCTTCGCAGTGGAAATGAATCCACGCATTGGAAGGAAGTTTTTTATAAAAAGCAATGAACTGGTCGATGTTTTCAGCACTGGGCCAAATGTGGTCGGTCGCGGTGATGCGCATGTAGTGCAGACCTAGTTCACGAGCTACCTGTTCTTCAGTTTGTACTTTGTTGACTACCATGGACTCCTGTTTTACAGGGCCTTTTTTACCGGACTTGGCGCCTGCAGGACGGGCAATTTCAGCCGTTTCAATCGTCGTTCCCGGCAATGTTTTAGTCAATTGACGCTCATTCTGTAAAATGGAAGTTCTACTTTCACCTACATTGCCCCAATCGCGGTCGCCGTAGAGACTGACAGGCATATCGTTTACATATAAGTGCGTTTCCTGTCGTAAATCCACTACGTAAATAGGACCGGATGCCTTAGTTTTTAATACTTGAGCCAATTCCTTGTATTGTTCCATCGTAGGCTGTGCGCTGCCTGACATTTGCAGTGTATTTAAACCGTCCCGGTCAGGCAATGACTCCGATGTACGGTTTGGTACATCTTTAAAATAACTTTGCGATGTACGGAACGCAGTAGGCAATGTGGCCTTTTGGTTATGAGCGGTTACATCACGGCGCCAAACATAGGCTTTATACGGATTAGGCAACCGTTTATCTGAATAGAGCGCATTCGGATCCACGGCTTTTGCTGATAACATTTGACCTTCCGAAGAGATTCTGGCACGTTCTACCCGTTCTTCCTCTTTAGTAATCTGAGTGGGCAATTTTAAATTAGGCACTGCATTGGCAGGGAGCATGCTTTCATTAGCAAGGGCGGAACTGCATAGAGCGGTTCCCAATATAGTCATCAAGGCGGCACGGCGCCACGTATTACGAGTTGTAGGCTTCATAGAAACCTCCTTTCACAGGCAGTTATAATATAGTTACCGTATACATTATTACAAACGTTAAAATTCATAGATAATAGTTATAGTTCATATAATAAGACTATATAAATACTATACCGTAAAATTTTAAAATAAGTATAAAAATTTGGACCTAAAATATAAACTATTTTAAAACCATGACATGGTTATACGCCCCTTGTATGGATAGATAATGAAAAAGGGAGAAGTATTAAAAGGGCGAATAAATAGAAGGGATACAGAGAGGATACAGAGAGGATACAGAGAGGATATAGAGAGGATACAGAGAGAATACAGAGAGGATATAGAGGGAAATGAATATGTGGGATAAATAGTAAAACCCGCAAGATTTACTTGCGGGATACTGTTACGGGACTTATAATCCCGTGTGTTGTGTGTTGTGTGTTGTGTGTTGTGTGTTGTGTGTTGTGTGTTGTGTGTTGTGTGTTGTGTGTTGTGTGTTGTGTGTTGTGTGTTGTGTGTTGTGTGGGAGTTTACTATTTAGTTAGAACTAAAAATCGTAATTAGGAGTTTCATTGTCCTGTGGAGTGTAAGGACGTTGTTCTGTGGAATGATGCTTACCATTCTTTGGGTGTTCACGATCCATTCGGGAATCTTCTTGCGGTGGCATCATAGGACCGTAACCATTTCGTTCTTCGGAATGACGTTTATGGTGTTTGTCACCTTTGTGGTGCTCACCATTCATATGGTTACCTTGAGGTGGCATCATAGGGCCATAGCCGTTTTCTTCGGAATACCCTTTATGATGTTTACCGTTCTTATGATGTTCACCGTTCATGCGAGGGCCGTCAGGAGGAGGCATCATATGACCGCCTTGTTGACCGTTCATGCGAGGGCCGTCAGGAGGAGGCATCATGTGACCGCCTTGTTGACCGTCCATACGAGGGCCGTCAGGAGGAGGCATCATGTGACCGCCTTGTTGACCGTCCATGCGAGGGCCGCCTTGAGGAGGCATCATGCGTTCACCTTGTTGACCGTCCATACGAGGGCCGTCAGGAGGAGGCATCATGCGTTCACCTTGTTGACCGTCCATACGAGGGCCGTCAGGAGGAGGCATCATGCGTTCGCCTTGTTGACCATCCATGCGAGGACCGCCTTGAGGAGGCATCATGTGAGCACCTTGTTGACCATCCATGCGAGGATCGCCTTGAGGAGGCATCATGCGTTCACCTTGTTGACCATCCATACGAAGGCCGCCTTGAGGAGGCATCATGCGTTCACCTTGCTGACCGTCCATGCGAGGACCGCCTTGCTGAGGCATGTTGGCTTCGCTATTATTTCTACCATGTGGACGTCTTTCGTTGCCATTATTTCCTTAAGCTTGTTGATCACGGTCGTTTCTCATATGTTCAGGGCGTTCACGCATCTGTTCTTGAGAGCCGTTTGTCTGTGGAGCAGTGCTTAGGAAAATGGCCGCATTGGCTTGTCCCTGGCTGTGAGCTCTTTGTCGTTGGCTTACTAAGTAATCGTAGTAAGTAAATTGTTGTTGGTCTTTATTTACTTGTCCTACTTGTGTATTTTCTGCTTGAGTGGTTTGTGTGGCTTGCATAGCTACCGGTACCGCCGTTGTTGATGTTGCGTCGGCCGCAAATGCGGAGCCCCAAATAACACCGCCGAATAGACTGAGCATTAACAGTCTTTTTAGATTTTTGTGGGTGCGGTGGTTCATAATAACACTCCTTTGCTTAAATAATCTTGTTTAGAATCGTGTATATTCACTTTGAATTGTTATGGTTTTCATACTTTACGAAATTATATAGCAATAAACAGCATATAAGCAGGTGGCCTTAGTATTGATGCTCCGGTTCACCGGATAGAATCCTTTTATTTGCCTTTGCGCGCAAAGTTGTTGCTGTCCCAGTCACCATATGTTGGTAATATAGTGTTCCTATGTGAACAGCACCTGTAATGCTGCATCGTTTTGCTATATGTATAGCTTACTGGGGAAAAATGAACCTCATGTGTGTAAACTCTGAAAGGTGAGTGAAGTTTCCTCATGATTGTTCACGATATATTCACCATAAGATGAACATAAAGTGATAAATAATGAAACGCTTGCTATCACTGACGTTTTAGGGCTATTAGTTCCTTTTAATATGCAAAAATGAAGAGAAAACTCGAAAATTCGAAGGTCGAAATAGCCTACTATTTATATTCGCAGCAAGGTGGAGCAATTGATTGAGGAATAAAAAACACCTTTCAGAGTCATCGGCGAAAGATGAACTTTGAAAGGTGTTGTATTTTGTTTTGAGTTAGCACCTAGATTCGTGAGGTACCTTAGCATGATATGGACTGTTAAAGACATTAATCAAACATTGTAGGTCGTTCAGGATTTTCATACGCATCAAAGCACATCAAGATTTGCTCGCGCGTACATTTTTCAACGGCTAAGTTTTCCGGCAGTTCGTTTCTGCTGAAAAAAGCGATTTCCGTAGTTTCGATATTTTCTTCAAAATGCCCGCTTTCGAATTTGCAGATAACGAAGGCTTTAAGGACGCCATAGATCAAGTTGGTCACATTATGTTGGCGCCAATCCTGCACGGCAACGAGTCGTTCAGCTTTTACATCGAGGCCCGCTTCCTCTTTGACTTCCTTTTCCGTATTGGTGGCGATGGTCTGATCCACATCACACCAACCGCCGGGGAGGGTCCATTTCCCGGATGTTTCGCGAACGAGAAGAACCTTGCCATTTACGAAAACAACGCCACGCGTATCAACCTTTGGCGTTTGGTAGCCCACTTCATTACAAAAGATGTCGTAAACCTTGTTGACCGGAATATCTGTTTTCAATGCCACCATTTCAGCGGCAATGTCGCGTAATTCCTGATAACGTTGCAAGTCATACTTATCTTTGCCGTACTCAAGCCCCGCTTGCGCTATACTTTGAATGCGAATTGCAAAATCAAGCCATTTATCGTTCATTTGTAGTACCCCGCATATAAAAAATAACCACTGACAATATCCCTATTTGAGGTCATTATATCACATGGGGAAAATCTTTTCCGCAGTAAGTAGGGCAGGTAGTATATAATAACTTGTCTACATAAAAGTATATATACATATAAGAAAGCCCCCAACCACAATGGTTGAGGGCTATTTTGGATTACTTGGCGGAGAAGGAGGGATTTGAACCCTCGCACCGTTTCCGGTCTGCCGCATTTCGAGTGCGGTCCCTTCAGCCTCTTGGGTACTTCTCCTTATTTTTTGCTGTTTTTACGTCGTTCTTTGAAAAAGTCTTTCATAATCTGTGAGCATTCGTCAGCGAGAACGCCACTTAAAATCTCCGGTTCGTGATTGAGTCCCGGATGAGTAAGAACATTAAACAAAGACTCGACGGCACCGCCTTTATAGTCGCTGCTGCCATAGACAACACGGTCAATCCGGCTGTTAATAATGGCACCGGCGCACATCGGACATGGCTCTATAGTAACATAAAGCGTGCAACCGGTCAACCGCCAACGCTCAAGGAGCTGACAGGCTTCGCGAATGACGAGAACCTCTGCATGAGCGGTCGCATCATGGTCACATTCACGGCGATTGTGATGACGGGAAATGATTTGGCCGTCGTGTACGAGCACGGCGCCGATTGGGATTTCTCCCATGTCATATGCCTTGCGGGCCTCTTTCAGCGCTTCCGCCATAAATTCCTTATCAGTCATTGTGTCACCTGCTTCCTGTTAATTACTTTCAATTAATATTTTGTCCAGTAGTTATTATTTAACTTATGTTTTGCTTAGTAGTTATTATTTGTAGTATATGTTATTTCCGTGCAACGTTTATTATACCATGGAATTTTACGAAGGCCTATTTGTTGCAATAAGTTAAATCGTTTATACTATATATAGAAGATTATCGTTATAATGCCAAACGTATGTAATAGTATCAATAGAATACAAACAGCATGTAATAGTGTCGTTATAATACAAAAAGCATGTAATCGCCGCATCAGGCTTTATATAAAAGTAAAAATAGTAATTAGCGTAAAGGAGGAATTCCATGTCAGTAGGAAATCGTGTGTTTTTGAAAAGACCAATGGTAAGTGATGCGTTGTTAGAAGAGTTTAAGCAGATTCCGACAGCCAATATTGCAGATTCTATGGGGCGTCTCAGTGCGCTGCATCCTCGTATTGAATTAAAATCAGCACCGACACAGCCGATTACGGTGGGCCGTGCGTTAACGGTGAAAGCCCGCAGCGGCGATAATCTTATGATTCACAAAGCGTTGAACATGGCCGGGGAAGGCGATGTGATTGTTATTGCGAATGATGGCGGCGATGATTACCGTTCCCTTATGGGGGAAATCATGTTCTGCTACGCTATTTTCAAGAAAGTGGCCGGCATTGTGCTGGATGGACCGATTCGTGACAGTGAAGCGGCGAAACAGATGAATTTACCGATTTATGCGACCGGCACGAATCCGGCAGGTCCATATAAAGATGGTACCGGTGAAATTAATACGCCGATTGCCTGTGGCGGTATTGCCGTAGATCCGGGCGATATTATCGTCATGGACCGCGACGGCGTGATTGTCATCCCACACCAAGATGCGGACGAAGTATTGGAAGGGGCTAAGAAGAAACAGGCCGTTGATGCAGAAAATGTTCATGCCGCACTGACCGGAACCGTTGACCGCCAGTGGGTGGAAGATGCTATTAAAGCGCAGGACACTGAAATTATCGATGGTTCGTACAATCGCGGATAATCTTGGTGAAGAAGTCTGAGAAAGTGCGTAAAAAGACAATTTAGAATAGATGTATATATAAAAGAAACAACGATTCCTATGAAATCGTTGTTTCTTTTGGCTTATAGCGTATTGTTAATACATTTATATTTTATATAGCCCTATTAAGCAGTTTGTCGCTTCATCGGACTCCACCAGCCGCGACGATAGGCTTTCAGCCCTTCAAGCACGACTTTGGTTGCTGCGGCGGCTAAGGATTTCGGTGCCGCCGGGATGCCCTCCAGGCGATAGGTAAGGCCCATTTCCTTATATTTTGACACGCCCATCACATGGTAGGGGAGGCAGTCGATATTTTCCAAATGTTTTAAAGAACCGAGGAAAAAGCCCAGACGATACCATTTGTCCGGATTGTCGGTTATGGTAGGGACGACTACGTGGCGAATCCAGATAGGCACGCCCATTTCATCGATAAAGCGGGCAAATTTAAAAATCTGCTTGTTGCTTTGACCGGTGAGGGCTATATGATCCGCTTCGTCGATTTCTTTAATGTCTAAAATGACGAGGCTCGTAACGGCCATAAGTTCTTTATACTCGTCCAATTGATCTTCTGTAAAGCAAATGCCGCTCGTATCAAGGCAAGTGTGAACGCCCCGTTCACGGAAGAAGCGGAAAAGCTCAATAATAAAGGGCAACTGCATTAGGGCTTCGCCGCCCGTTACGGTAAGGCCGCCATTTTTATAAAAGCTCAAATTGCGCTCGTAATGGTCCCACACTTCCTGTATAGTAATATTTTTCCCTTGCTGCCCGTCCCAAGTGTCGGGGTTGTGACAATAGGCACAACGGAGAGGACAGCCCTGCAAAAATAACACCATGCGCACGCCGGGGCCGTCTACGGTACCCATCGTTTCCAGTGAATGAATACGGCCGATCATAAAGGCCTCCTTTTCAAAAATATATAAAAAGACAACAGGCTCCTAGTATGAGGAGCCTGTTGTTGTATCGTTAACAAGCGCAGCTATGGACCTCATAGCTCAAGTTCAACATAGATTATGTGTACAAGTGTTATGTACAGTAAAGCCACACGATTTACCGAAGTCACAATCCGCAGGAGCGAACCATGGGGTAAAGCAGTTGGTGCACACATGATATATGAAGTGCCCAAGTCAGTGCGGCTCATAGCCGGCCCGCCAACAACTTGCCAATGTGCGAGGGATTTGTGAACATCGGCAAGGTACTACCGTTAAATGGTATGAGGCTATATATGCCTACATAATCGTAAGCGGCTAACTACCTGTTACAATTACATAAGGTAAAGAGACCAATTGTAATTGCACCGGTTAGTAAGTCTATTACATTTGTTCGTGGAAGGTACGGGAAATAACTTCGTCCTGTTGTTGTTTAGTTAATTTGCTGAAATGTACAGCATAACCGGATACACGAACTGTAAGTTGCGGATATTTTTCAGGATGTTTTTGTGCATCCAAAAGCATTTCGCGGTCGAATACATTTACGTTTAAATGATGGCCGCCTTTTTCAGAATAACCGTCCAATAATTGAACTAAATTGTCGACTTGTTGTTGGTTGCTCATGTTAGTTATCCTCCTTTTCGGAAACAGGTACATTAGGTTCACAGCATGCAAGGTTTTCATTGTTAACCGGCAAATCGGTCGGCATATTACTGTCTAAGATACTGTTTAAATCTAAATCCAAATCGCTCATGCGAATCATAGTTTCCCCGTTTTTACCTAATGCATCAGGAATGATGGAGAAGGTGTTGGAAATACCGTCGCTGCAGTCGCGCCAAGGCATTTTCGCTACGGAAGCCATGGAAGAAACGGCACCGTGAGTGTCGCGGCCATGCATCGGATTAGCGCCCGGTGCGAATGGAGTGCCCTGTTTACGGCCGTCCGGTGTAGAACCGGTAGCGTTGCCATATACTACGTTAGACGTAATGGTCAACAAGGACATGGTAGGGATACTCTCGCGGTACGTTGGGTGTTTGCGGATCTTGTTCATGAAGGCGGATACAACAGTAGCGGCCAAATCGTCAACGCGATCATCGTCGTTACCGTATTTAGGGAAGTCCCCTTCAATTTCAAAATCAACTGCAATACCGTTTTCGTCGCGAATCGGTTTAACTTTCGCATATTTAATAGCGGATAAGGAGTCGGCCACAACGGATAAGCCCGCAATACCGGTAGCGAACCAGCGTTTTACTTTGCGGTCGTGAAGGGCCATTTCCAATTTTTCATAAGCATATTTGTCGTGCATATAATGGATGATGTTGAGAGCGTTTACATATACGCCGGCCAACCATTCCATCATATCGTCGAAATGTTCCATAACTTCGTCGAAGTCAAGAATTTCGGACGTAATCGGACGATATTTAGGACCAACCTGTTTTTTCAGCTTTTCGTCAACGCCGCCGTTGATAGCGTAGAGAAGACATTTAGCCAAGTTACAACGGGCACCGAAGAACTGCATTTCTTTACCAATACGCATTGGAGATACGCAGCACGCAATCGCGTAGTCGTCGCCGCTGTTTGGACGCATCAATTCGTCGTTTTCGTACTGGATGGAGGACGTTTCGATGGAAAGTTTGGCGCAGAAGCGTTTGAAGCCTTCCGGTAAACGTGGAGACCAAAGTACGGTAAGGTTTGGTTCCGGAGCCGGACCAAGATTGGTCAACGTGTGGAGGTAACGGAATGCCATTTTAGAAACTAATGGACGACCGTCAGAGCCCATACCACCGATAGATTCGGTGGTCCATACAGGATCGCCGGTGAACAGATTGTTGTATTCCACGATGCGGGCGAAGCGAACCATGCGAAGTTTCATGATGAAATGGTCAACCATTTCCTGAATTTCAGATTCAGTGTAACGTCCGTTTTTCAAGTCACGTTCTGCGTAAATATCAAGGAATACGGTGTTGCGGCCGATAGACATGGCGGCACCGTTCTGTTCTTTAATGGCGCCCAGGTAACCGAAGTAGAGCCACTGAATGGCTTCTTTAGTATCTTCCGCCGGACGACTAATGTCGAAGCCGTAGGAAAGAGCCATTTCTTTTAACTCTTTTAAAGAACGGATCTGATCGCGTAATTCTTCGCGGTCGCGAATGATGGTAGCGGTCATATCACCCATGGTGATGTTGAATTCCTGTTCTTTTTCTTCAATTAAGCGGTCCACACCGTAGAGAGCTACGCGGCGATAGTCGCCGATGATGCGCCCGCGGCTGTAAGCGTCAGGCAAACCGGTAATGATGTGCGCCGAGCGGGCTGCACGCATTTCCGGCGTATATACATCGAATACACCGTCATTGTGGGTTTTGCGATGTTTCTTGAAGAAATCTTCCAGCTGTTCGTCCATTTCATAGCCGTATTCTTTTAAGGCCATTTTAGCCGTACGAAGACCGCCGTAAGGGAACATGGCGCGTTTTAAAGGTTTATCTGTCTGAAGACCGACGATTTGTTCCAAGTCTTTCATGATATAGCCCGGGCCATGGGAAGAAACAGAGGTGGCTACATGCGTATCTGCATCTAAAATGCCGCCTTTTTCTTTTTCTTCGTTATATAAACGTAATACTTCGTCCCAGAGCTTTAATGTGCGCTCTGTAGGACCTGCCAAGAATGAGTCGTCCCCAACATAGGGGTTATAGTTTCTTTGGATAAAGTCGCGTACATCGATGGCTTTATCCCATACACCTGTAATGAAGCCGTTCCATGCATTGTTTTGCATATTGGCACCTCCACTAAGGATAATAAAAATATAGAATGTACCCTAAGTGTATACTGAAACCTTGCATATTACAATACGCGTAATGATACTTATTTTCTATTGATGATATGCTAAAAGTAAAATGACTGTAAAGATAAAAATGTCGGAATGGAGTAGAAGTAGGTATAAAGAAGGTTTGTTGAGTATTGTTTGTAAAATTTAAAACGGAGCCTAAAAAAGTAGTAGACATAACAAATGAAATTTGTTATCATTAAAGCACAATAAATATTGAAATTATTCAATATAGATGATAAACGTAAAACATTACATTTAAGTAAATAGTTACAATATTTGAGCATAAATTTTTAATTACAGGTCCCGAAAGGGAGAAGGAGGCACATTATGGCTTACACATTACCGGAATTACCTTATGCTTATGACGCTTTAGAACCGCATATCGATGCAGAAACAATGCATTTTCATCATGATAAACACCACAATACTTACGTTGTGAATTTAAACGCAGCGATCGAAAAACATCCTGAATTGGGTGATAAAGATGTGGAAACTTTAATCACGGACTTGAACGCCGTGCCGGAAGATATTCGCACAGCCGTACGCAACAATGGCGGCGGTCATGCAAACCATACATTCTTCTGGAATATTTTAGCTCCTAACGCAGGCGGAGCACCTACCGGCGCAATCGCAGCGGCTATTGATGAAGCTTTCGGCAGCTTTGACAACTTCAAAGCTGAATTCGGTAAAGCTGCTACAGGTCGTTTCGGTTCCGGCTGGGCATGGCTTGTTGTAAATGGCGGCAAACTTGAAATTTTATCTACCGCTAACCAGGATTCTCCGTTAAGCGACGGCAAAACTCCGGTTCTCGGTCTTGATGTGTGGGAACATGCGTACTACTTGAAATACAAGAACGCTCGTCCTGACTACATCGCAGCATTCTGGAACTTAGTTAACTGGGACCAGGTAAATGCACACTACAACGGCGCTGTAAAATAAGCCGTTTAACGACGTTGAAATACGGTCAATCTAATTGGCCGTATGACATAAAAACACAATACACTTAGTACATGAGGAGATATTCCCGGCAACGGGGTATCTCCTTTTGTGCATGTATTCGTATGAGGAAGAGTTATATATAACATACGGAGAAGATACAGCAATTCAGCGAATAAACTCAGATTGGTGCGGACAAATGAACTGATAAATGGTATCATATACATGTAAATGAATTTATTCGATATAATAGAGTGCAATTGAAGTTATAACAGAATCTATAAAAGGTTATAATTTTATAATGGAAATAAAGTATTATAAGTAACGTGCTATAAGTTGCGTACGATGAGTAAGGCTCTATTAGTTTTATATAATAAGTAATGTGTTAGAGTAGAGGATTATATATGGATCAGGAAAAGCAGTTACGCATATTAAGTATTAACCCTTATGGACTGGCTCAAATTGACAATCCTACGGAAGAAATGAAGTTAACCGCCTTGCGCAAAAACGGCATGGTTTTACAATTTATTAAGGATCCGACACCGGAGATGGTGGATATTGCGCTGACCAATGCGCCACGCGCTATTCAGTATTTGAACAATCCGTCCCACGAAATTTTGGAGATGGTCGTTTCAAAAGCTTGGAATAATTTATCCCTCATTGATAATCCTGACGAATCGCTCATTCGCATTGCCTTGGAGCAGTCCGGCTGGGCCATTCAATATGTTAAAAATCCATCGGAAGAGTTTCAGCTTATGGCGGTAAAGTCCAATTACGACGCCATTAAGTTTTTATCGAATCCGTCGGAAGAAGTGCAGTTGGCCGCAGTGGCTCAGAACTATCAGGCCCTCAGCTATATTAAAAATCCGACACCTGCCGCTATTGATTTGGCAGTAACGCTGGATCCGCAGGCCGTACGCCTCTTGAGTGATGTTACGGTGGATCAGGCTTTGCATTTCCTTGGCATCAGCAGCTTGATTACAAAATACTTGCCGCCGGATTACATGATCCCCAATATTTATTTGGAAGAACGGTTGAAGGAAATTGTAAGCCGTGAAGATATTAGTGAACAGTATGTGCGTGACTTGGTGAACTGTACGTACATCGGCAAACACAACAAGGGCTTTGAAGTCGATGTGGTGGGTATTATCGATAAATTCGGCAGTCAGAAGGCACGACGTATTACCGTGGACGAACTGTTGAAGTTTTAGTATAAGATTGAGCGTTAACGTATAACTGTATCTTGGATTATAATTACATTTTAAGGATATTAAAATAAGACTGTATTAATTACTAGATAGGAAAAAGATAATGAACTTTGTAGAAACAATGAAAAGTGTGGAATTAGTATTAGAGGCCGGCCAGGTACCTTTGTTGGTTGGTGAAACAGGGATTGGTAAAACGTCCTTGGCTCACCGTTTGGCTGTGAAGAACGGCTGGTCTTTGGTTACGATTGATGGTAACTTGTTGAAAGAAGGGGAAATCGGCGGTTTGCCAACGGTGGACAGCTTCACGCGCCGTTTGGAAGACGGCTCCACAGTGACTGAAAAGGTGACTGTCTACGCAATCCACTATAAATTAAAGCAGATTGCAGATAAAATGGCGGCCGGTCATCAGGTTGTACTGTTCATCGACGAAATTAACCGCTGTGAACATGCAGTGCAGCAGGAATTAATGAACCTCATTTTGAACCGTGAAATCAACGGCTTCGTGTTGGGCTCCAAGGTACATATTGTAGCGGCCATGAACCCGACTAACAGCTATGACTATCAGACGGTTGAGATGGACGTGGCACAGCAGAACCGTTTCGTGTGGCTCCACATGGAACCGGACTACATGCAGTGGCTCGACTGGGCGGCGGAAGCGCATTTGGAACCGATGGTTATGGAATTCATCAGTACCTATCCGGAATATTTACATAAGATGAATGACGATGATATTTACGCCACACCACGTAGTTATGAACGTGTGTCCGCTTTATATGCTATGTATAAACGCAATCCGGAAGCAGTGGGTAAAGACGTATTCTTCAACGTTATTCGCGGTAATGTGGGCAAAGTCATTGCCCGCGAATTTATCAGCTTTGTAGAGGCGGATCATGCACCGCTCATCAGCTTCGACGATGTATTTAAGGGCGATGTGCTCAGTGATTCTGTAAAAGAACGCTTGGGCAAGGAAAGCCACACTCGTCTATATTTAACGGCGAAAAACTTGATGCGCGTTATTGAACTGCGTGCCAACCAGCTTTTCGTAGATACTAAGGCCGCTCAAAGCGTGGTAACACGCTTCATGGAATTCATGGCAAACTATCCGGAAGATTTGCAGATGGCCGTTATGAAGGACGTGCGTAATAACTTCCCACGTTTCTATGAGCAGGCCATTGAAAATGATAACTTTGTAAATGCATTTTTTGATTTACAGCGGAGTCTATAATGAAGGAAAACAAGATTGAAGCTACCCGCTTGGAGTTGTTGGACCTGACGAAAAAACTGGTAGCGGCTTGGAAAATTGAACGGGATGCGAAGCAGCGTGAGCAGGAAATCAAGGATAATGCGTACACGAACTCTTTAGGTTACGCCATTACTGAAGCGGCCGCTTTAGCTGCGGGTAATCGCGACCTGAAGGCCGGTACGGCGGAATTCGTGGTTGACGGGGACTATGAAAAACGCTTTTTCAAGCTTGTGTCCCAGCTGAACCTGCTTTTGTTGGAAGAAGATTCCTTTTACGGTTATTTCTTCCTGCAAGTAGGGCAGGAACTGCGATTCTCCATGACCAGTGCTACAGGGATCAACTTCAAAGGTAGCGGTTATGTAATGTATTTTAATCCTATTATCTTCTTGGATATGACGGCGGAGCAGATGATGAGCTCCATTAAGCATGAGATTCTCCATGTCATTTCCTTGCACTTGGTCCGCGCGAAACGCTTGTATAAACGGTACTCTCCATTGGCCATTAACTTGGCCATGGATATAGTGGTAAATAACTATATCAGTCCATTGCCGCCGGATGCGATCGATGTAAACTGGTTGAATAAGCATTTCGGCACTCGCGTAGTAGCGTTCAAACCATTGGAATACTATGTGGACGAAATTCAGGCCCACATCGATGTGGCCCGCGAAACAGAAGGAGCTACGGAGCTGGGAGATACAACGAGTGATGAAGCTATGAGCTCCATCGTGGCGGAAACGTTTAACGCCGCCCGCAGTCATGACATTTGGTCCGAATCGGACAATGTGGACGGTGATTCACAACAGCAGTTGACGAACAAGATGGTGGAAAGCTCTGAAAAAGGGGATATAGCCGGGTATTTGACAGGGCTATTAAGTGATTTTAAAAAGCATCAGACCACCATGTCCTGGTCGATTTATTTGAAGCGTTTAATCGGCTCTATCAGTGCAGGCTATCGCAAGACTACGACGCGTCGCAGTCGCCGACAGCCGGAGCGTTTGGAGTTGCGTGGGGAATTGCGCCGCCGCCGGGCCAACATTGTAGTCGCCTTGGACTGCAGCGGCAGTATCTCCGACAGTGCGTTCCGACAGGCGATGCTGGAAGTGCTGGAAATTACGAGAAACTATGACTTTGAAATTACCGTTGTAGAGTGTGACAGCGTCATTCGCCGTACCTATACGGTGAAAAAGTTAAAAGACGTAAAACCGCGTGTACAGGCTCGCGGCAGTACGCTCTTTTCGCCGGTCATCGACTTCGCCAACACGGAGCAGGCCGATTTGCTCGTCTACTTTACGGACGGCAAAGGGGAGAAGAAGCTGGATCCGATTCCAAAACACTATAAAATCCTTTGGGTTCTCGTGGGCGCTGAAGCACAGCTGTCCGTTGAAAATCCGTGGGGCCTGGTAAAACAGGTGGGCTTCATCGAAGAGGAAGAAGACGTTATGGTGGACGACGAACGCGTGGACGGATACTCTATGAATAACCAGGAAGGTTTCTCTATGGCCAACCAGGAGAAGACCTGGTAGTTTGTAAAGAGATTGTAAGATTGTTTACAGAAATGTAATAGATACAAAGAAAATAAGTAATATAGATATATATTAGATGTAAGGGTGTAATAGAAGGCTGTGTAGCGACAAAATTGTCTCTGCACAGCCTTCTTTTGGTATGGAGAACGCAAAGCGGATCAATGGTAAGGCTCTTTGGTATAGGGACCGCATAAGTCCGGCTAGCATAGAAAAGGGGCTTTTTTTGAAAATATAGTTTTATTACGTATGTAGAATTAAGCTCTTAACTGCAAGGTTACAGTCAGGTGGAGATACTATCGTTGTAGGGGAAGGTATTATAATAGTATATATAATAGACAATCGGAGAGACTTCTTTTTAGCGGGGAATGACAATAACTAAATACGATAAAGTTCATCAAAAGATATTCTGTTGTGAAGATGGATTTGATTTGTCTTATAGACTACATTGAAACCTGTGTAGGCAAAGTGGATCAAATTGATTTTTATAGAGGAATATCTTTTTTGGTTATAAAAGGAATGTAAAAACTTTGTAATATGCATTTGAGTAATATATAAGTTTCGATATACACATACCATACCTAAAACTGCTCCGAAATACATATGTTTATATGTTATAGATACTATATATCTAACGCATGCTCACAGTATATAATTAGGACAGTTAACAAGTACAGTGATAGAGAGAAAGCCTTAGATACAGAGTTGACCCGCAGTACAAAGGCTTACGATGCTGTACACGGAGATATAATAAGTATTAGTATGGAGGCTATGAAAATGGACACTCAAGGACAGAACAAAGGGAACACCACTCAGGGCTGCGGCTTCATGGATGTGGCGTGCAACGTAAAACGTAAAACATGGGTTCGTTGGGCGATCGTATGGCTGTTGTTTATCATCACAGCAATCAACTATGCTGACCGCGCGACAATTTCAATTGCAGGTACAGCAATTGCAGCAGAATTAGGATTTAGTAATGTTGACTTAGGTTATGTATTCTCCGCTTGGGGCTGGGCTTACGTAATCTGCCAATTACCTGGCGGCTGGTTACTTGATCGCTACGGTACAAAACGTGTATATGCCTATAGCTTATTCTTCTGGTCATTATTTACCATGCTACAAGGCGCAGTAGTATTCTTACACGGTTTCGTAGCAATGGCTACATTGTTCGCAATGCGTTTCTTATTAGGGGTTGCGGAAGCTCCTTCCTTCCCTGGTAACAGCCGTATCGTTGCAGCTTGGTTCCCATCTCAGGAACGTGGTACTGCATCGGCTATCTTCAACGCAGCACAGTACTTCGCATCTGTAATCTTCGTACCAATGATGGGCTGGATAGTTCATACTTTCGGTTGGCATCATGTATTCACCGTTATGGGTGCTATCGGTCTCTTGTTCGTAGTTGTTTGGAGACATTACATTCATGATCCTGCAGAACATCCACATGTTAATGCGGAAGAACTTGAATACATCAAAGCCGGCGGCGGTTTAGTAAGTATCGACAGCGGCAAGAAAAAAGAAGAAAACTCCGGTCCAAAACTTGGATATATCAAACAATTATTCTCCAACCGTATGTGTGTTGGTGTGTATGTAGCACAATATTGTATCAACGCTTTAACATTCTTCTTCATTACCTGGTTCCCTGTATACTTGGTACAGGCTCGTGGTATGACAATCTTAAAAGCAGGTTTCGTTGCATCCTTACCTGCAATCTGCGGTTTCTTAGGCGGTATCCTCGGCGGCTTGTTCTCCGACTTCCTCTTACATCGCGGTTATTCCTTATCCGTAGCACGTAAAGTGCCAATCGTAGTAGGTATGTTATTGGCTATGTCCATGATTATCTGTAACTACACAGACAACGACATGGTTGTAGTAGCTTTGATGGCTCTTGCATTCTTCGGTAAAGCTTTCGGTGCTCTTGGTTGGGCTGTTAACTCCGATATCGCTCCAAAACAAATCGTTGGTTTGAGCGGCGGCGTTATGAACATGTGCGGTAACCTTTCCAGTATCGTTACTCCAATCGTTATCGGCTACATCGTAAACACTACCGGTTCTTTCGACATGGCATTGCTCTTCGTTGGTATCCACGCATTCGTAGCTCTTGCAAGTTACCTTGTTGTGGTTGGCGATATCCATCGTTTCGAAATCAAACCTCTTGAGGCTGAAGCTAAATAATATATGATATACTCATATTAAGTAGCATATTGTTGAATCGTATATAAAATAATGGCAGCTATTAAACAGCGTGTAGCTGTTTGACAGCTGCCATTTGTTTTTAAAAGTTTAGGAGGATTCCTATGAGAGAAGTAATTAAAGTTAATCCTAATGACAACGTGGCCATTGCCGTTGTTGAAACAGGCTTGCCAAAAGGCCATGTAGTGGAAGAAGTAAATGTTACGACTCAGTCCGAAGTTCCTTTCGGTCACAAAGTAGCCTTAACATTAATTCCAAAAGATGCACCGGTTATCCGTTACGGCGTAGCAATCGGTTATGCTAAAGAAGATTTACCGGCCGGCACATGGGTTAATGAAAAGAACATTTACATTAAACCAAGTGATGAAATGAACACTACTGTAGCTCACAAGAAGTTGGACTACCGTTTCGCCGATCGCGAAAAAC
Source organism: Veillonella sp. (assembly GCF_018364065.1). Taxonomy (GTDB): domain Bacteria; phylum Bacillota; class Negativicutes; order Veillonellales; family Veillonellaceae; genus Veillonella_A. The sequence continues at coordinate 37,103 of NZ_JAGZMO010000007.1, read as the reverse complement.
CTGAAACCCGTTATTTCATGGGCTATCGCAATTCCGACGGTTCTGCCGGTACACGCAATTTATTAACACTGAATACTACCGTACAATGTGTTGAAGGTGTTGTTAACTACGCAGTAGACAAAATTCGTCGTGAATTATTACCTAAGTTCCCTAATGTGGATGATGTAGTGGCAGTTAACCATATTTATGGTTGCGGCGTTGCTATCGACGGTAAAGGTTCCGATATTCCTCAACGTACAATTCGCCACATCAGCGAAAATCCTAATATGATCGAAGGCCGTATGGTTATCGGCTTAGGTTGTGAAAAGTTCAACCCTGAACGCGCATTCCCTGATTATCCTCGCGACAATGTAATTATGTTGCAAGACTGCCACGGTTTCGCTGCTATGGTTGACACAATCATGAAACAGGCCGAAGTAGTACTTGGTCAATTAAACAAACGTAAGAGAGAACCAATCCCTGTAAGCGAATTGGTTGTAGGCATGCAGTGCGGCGGCAGTGATGCGTTCTCCGGTTTAACTGCTAACCCTTCTATGGGTTATGCCAGTGACCTTCTCGTATTACACGGCGCAAAAGTTATTTTCTCTGAAATGTCCGAAGTTCGTGATGCGGTTCACATTATGAAAGACCGTATGTTGAACGAAGATGTAGTGAAAAAACTTGATGAAGAAGTGGCTTGGTACGATGATTACTTGGCACAAGGCCAGGTTGACCGTTCCGCTAACACGTCCTTAGGTAACAAAGCCGGCGGTTTATCTACTATTGTAGAAAAATCTATGGGTTCCGTTGCTAAATCCGGTACTTCTGAAATCGTGGACGTTATTTCCGTAGGCGAAAAAATTCGCAAACCGGGCTTAACATTCGCAGCTACTCCTGCGAGCGACTTTGTTTGCGGTACTGAACAGTTGGCTTCCGGCATTACGGTACAACTTTTCTCCTCCGGACGTGGTACAACTTACAACTTGCCATACATTCCTGTATTGAAAGTAAGTACAAACCCTGTATTGTCCGCTAAATGGCATGACATTATCGATGTGGACTGCGGCCGTGTATTAACCGGTGAAGAAACTATCGAAACTATGGGCGAAGCTATTTTCGAATTCATCATTAAAATCGCCAGCGGCGAAGTGAAGACGAAATCGGATACTTATGGCATTTACAATGCATTGTCCGTATTCAATCCGGCTCCTATAACCTGATTGGCAGGTTAATTTGAAATAATTCTGAATTAATACGCTGATACTCTCAGCGTATTAATTTTAGATAATTTTGTATGTCAATGTATCGATCCTAAGTTAAATTATGCATACGCATATGAAAGGACACACATATGAGTAAGACACCAAAAGTAGTTGAGATGACTGTAATTCCTGTGGCCGGTTATGACAGCATGGCCATGACATTGAGTGGCGCCCATGCACCGCATTTCACACGTAACCTGATTATTTTAAAAGATGAATTGGGTCACATCGGTGTAGGGGAAACTCACGGCGGCGAAGACATTGCTAAAAGTCTTGAAAGCTGCAAACCATTAGTAGTGGGTCAGGAAATCGGCCGTTACCGTAGCGTTGTTGAGTCTATGCGTCGCGGTGCCTGGCAGGCCGGCGGCAATGACGGCGAAGGTTTGCAAGGACTGGACTTGAAAAACTTGAAGTTCGTTGTACGCTCCGAAGGGGCTGTGGAATGTGCCATGCTCGACCTCTTAGGTCAGTATATGGACCTTCCTGTTTGCGAACTTTTAGGCGATGGCAAACAGCGCGACAGCGTACCTGTATTAGGTTACCTGTTCTATGTATCAGATAAGAACAAAACAGATTTACCTTATTTGGATGAATCTGACAGCACTGATCCTTGGTTCCGCATGCGCCGTCAGGAAATGCTCACACCGGAAGCTATCGTGGCTCAGGCGAAAGCATTGCAGGATAAATACGGTTTCACCAACTTTAAACTAAAAGGCGGTGTTCTTGAAGGGAAAGAAGAAATCAAAGCCATCAAGGCATTGAAGAAAGCCTTCCCTGAAGCTCGCATCAACATTGACCCTAACGGGGCCTGGTCCTTGAAGGAAGCCATCGAATTGACTGAAGATTTACATGGCATCCTTACCTATGCGGAAGATCCATGCGGTCCTGAAAAAGGTTTTTCCAGCCGTGAAATTATGTGCGAATACAAAAATGCCACACAGCATCGCGTAGCAACTAACATGATTGCCACCGACTGGCGTCAATTCTATCATGCCGTATCCTTACGCGCTGTAGATATTGTATTGGCGGATCCTCATTTCTGGACGATGAACGGTTCCGTTCGCATTGCGCAAGTGTTGAACGATTGGGGCTTAACTTGGGGTTCTCACTCCAATAACCATTTCGACATTTCCTTGGCTATCTTCGCACAATGTGCGGCTGCGGCTCCCGGCAATATTACGCCAATCGATACGCACTGGATTTGGCAGGACGGTCAGGAACTTACGAAAGCACCTTACAAGATTGAAAACGGTTTCATCCAGATTCCGGACAAACCTGGTTTAGGCTTCGAAGTTGACATGGATAAAGTCATGAAAGCTAATGAATTGTATAAATCCATGAAGAGCCATGACCGCGATGACAGCATTGCGATGCAATACTTAATCAAAGATTGGAAATTTGATTCCAAGAAACCTTGCTTAGTACGCTAATTTATACGTAGGTTGTTATTAACATCTCATTGGTCAGTTAGAATTGAGATATTGGTCTCTGATTAGCTCGAAATTAGTTCTCTAATTCATAATTTATTCCTCATATCATAGGCTTTGACCGCTGAAAGAGGTTGTAATATGTTACGGAGAACATAGCAAGGATGACTGTAACACATTATAATATAACTATATTAGATTGTTAGACTTAGATAATCTTAAACACAAATATTAAGTTCTGTAAGAAGAAAGGGTGTTATTCAATGAAAGTCGGTTTTATCGGATTAGGCATCATGGGTAAACCAATGTGTGCCAACTTATTGAAAAAAGGTTATGACGTTGTAGTAAATACATTGAATGTAGAAACTATTAAAGAAATGGAAGCTCTTGGTGCTAAAGGCGCAGCTACTGCTAAAGAAGTAGGCGAACAAGTTGACGTTCTTATCACTATGGTTCCAAACTCCCCACAAGTTGACGAAGTATTGTTCGGCGAAAATGGTGCTGCTGAAGGTCTTAAAAAAGGCGCAACTGTAATCGACATGAGCTCCATCAACCCTGTAGAAAGCCAACGTTTTGCTAAACAATTAGCTGAACAAGGCGTAGAATTCATGGATGCTCCTGTATCCGGTGGCGAACCTGGCGCTATTGCCGGTACTATTTCCGTAATGGTTGGCGGCAAACAAGAAACTTTCGACAAATTCTATGATTTGTTAAAAGCTATGGCCGGTTCCGTAGTACGTGTTGGTGATGTTGGTGCCGGTAACGTAACTAAATTATCCAACCAGATCATCGTAGCAGTTAACATTGCCGCAGTAAGCGAAGCTTTCGTTCTTGCTAAAAACGCCAATGTTGATCCTGCATTAGTATTCGAAGCTATCAAAGGCGGCTTGGCAGGCAGCAATGTTATGAACGCTAAAGCTCCAATGATGCTTGATCGCAACTTCAACCCTGGTTTCCGTATCGACCTTCACATCAAAGACTTACAGAACGCTCTTGATGCAGCTCATTCCTTACACACTGCAGTTCCATTCTGTGCACAAGTTATGGAAATGATGCAAGCTGTTAAGAACGACGGTTTCGGTGACCGCGATCACTCCAAACTTCTTCATTACTTCGAAAAAATGAACAACACTACTTTGGACAAATAATCCGATTTGTTCTGTATCACGTAAATAATATTTAATCGTTAGAGTGTAAATAGTATTTGCAAAATTGTGTGCGAATGCGCAAGCATTTGTTATATGGCTGTATTCAGTCCAAACATGTATCCCTTTAGAAGTAAGCCCTCCGCCTCGGCGGGGGGCTTGCTTTTTTGTCTGTAACGATGAAAGCCATCTTCGGTTGCTGTAATGAAGAGGGACGTGTTAACATGATTAATTGGGGGAGTGATTACTTTTTGTTGCACGTAATTATGCTATAGAACTAGGGTAGAACGAAGATTTTAGTTTTAATCGGAGTTAATTAGATAATTTATTGTTACAGGTAACAGTCTTTGGTATACCAATCATCAGTTTTTTGTATTGGTGAATGTATCACCTAGGACATAGGAAGTATATAATAAAGTCATAGGTCAACTCGTAGTACTGTTGATGCACCGGTGACAACCTGTTAACTAAGTCACCGGGATGCGTCAACAATCGAAAGACTGCCGGAGGAGCAGTCTTAATACAACTTCATTCTTTAAGATGTACACGTAATTGTACAGAAGGGAAATAACTATGACTAAGATTGTAAAAATGGATGTATATCCTGTCGCAGGTTACGACAGCATGTTGTTAAACTTAAGTGGTGCTCATGGAGCATTTTTTACAAGAAATATCGTAGTACTTACATCTGATAAAGATGAAATCGGTGTTGGCGAAGTACCGGGCGGTAAAAAAATCACCGACACTTTGGAAGAAGCTAAAAAATTCGTAGTAGGCAGCACATTGGGCGAATACAAAAACGTATTGTCCCGCATTCAGCATGAATTCGCTGACCGCGATAAAGGCGGCCGCGGCTTGCAGACATTCGACCTTCGCACTACAGTACATGCTGTAACAGCTATCGAATCCTGCTACCTCGATTTATTGGGTAAAGAATTTAAAGTGCCTGTAGCTGCATTACTTGGCAATGGCCAACAACGTGAATATGTAACTATGCTTGGTTACTTGTTCTATGTAGGCAACAAAGATTTAACTGATATGCCTTATATCGACAACGACGACAACAGCGATGACTGGGGCCGTATTCGTCGTAAAGAAGCAGTTACTCCTGAAGCAGTTGTAGCACTTGCTAAAGCAGCTCAAAAACGCTACGGTTTCAAAGATTTCAAATTAAAAGGCGGCGTATTCTCCGGTGCAGAAGAAATGAAAGCTATCGTAGCGCTTCACGAAGAGTTCCCTGATGCACGCATTACGCTTGATCCTAACGGTGCATGGTCTTTAGAAGAAGCTGTTGAACTTTGTAAAGATAAACATGGTATCTTGGCATACTGCGAAGATCCATGCGGTGCTGAAAACGGTTTCTCCGGTCGTGAAATCATGGCTGAGTTCCGCCGTCGTACCGGCTTACCAACAGCAACTAACATGATTGCCACTGATTGGCGTCAAATGCAACACTCCGTAATTTTACAAAGTGTATCTATTCCTTTGGCTGACCCTCATTTCTGGACAATGTCCGGTTCTGTGCGCGTATCTCAAATGTGCCATGAATTCAACTTAACTTGGGGTTGCCATTCCAATAACCATTTCGACATTTCCTTGGCTATGGTTGCTAACGTAGCGGCTGCAGCGCCTGGTGAAATCACTGCTATCGACTCCCACTGGATCTGGCAGGATGGTCAGGACCTCACTAAGAACGCTCACAAAATCGTGGACGGCAAAATTCATGTAAAACCTACCGACATCGGTCTTGGTATCGAAGTTGATATGAAACGCGTTGAAGATGCTCACAGATTATATGTAGAAAACAACTGTGGCGCTCGCGACGATGCAAAAGGCATGCAGTACTACATTAAAGATTGGAAATTCGATCCTAAGAAACCTTGTATGGTTCGCTAATCCATAATTCATAGACGAACGAATATTCATAATCCGCAAGAATTGAATATATCCTCCTACGCAACCATGCATGATCTAAGGGAACCGTCAGACAAAGCTGCGGTGGTAAGTGTGCCTGGTTGCGGAAAGGATATTTGATGCCTCCGGGCAATAATAGAAAAGAAGGTATAATCATGGAAAATTTAGATAAAATCAGAGGTATAATGGTACCGATTATTACACCGGTAGATAAAAACGAAGAAATCGATCTTCCAAAATTGGATGAAATTATCGATCGTTGTATTAATGGCGGCGTAAGCGGCATCTTGTTATTCGGCAGTAATGGCGAATTCTACATGTTCAGCGAAGAAGAAATGGAATCTACTTTGAAACATGTATTGGAATACGTAAACGGCCGTGTACCTGTACTCTTCGGTATCGGTGCTATCCGTACTAAAACTTGCGTACGCTTGGCTAAAATGGCAGAACGTCATAAAGCATTCGGCATTTCCATTTTACAGCCAATGTTCTTAAAATTAACTGAACAGGAATTGACTTTACACTTTGATACAATCGCTAAAGCAGTAAGCAAAGATTTCCCTGTTCTTCTTTACAACAATCCGGGCCGTACAGGTTACTTCATTTCTCCAAATGTAGTTGAAACTGTAGCTCGCAACAACGAAAACATCGTTGGTATGAAAGACTCCAGCGGCGATATTTCCTTGTTACAGGAATTCCTTCGTCGTACGAAATTCAAACCATTCAAAATCTTCGGCGGCAAAGACACTTTGGTATATGCCAGCCTTTGCGTAGGTGCTGACGGCGGCGTTTGCTCCATCGCACAAGTTATGCCTGAAGAAACAGTTCGCATTTTCAAAGAATTCGAAGCAGGCAACATGCAGGCTGCTCGCGAAGCTCAGGAATTTATCAACCCAATTCGCTTGAGCCAGGATAAAGCCAGCTTCCCGGTTGCAACTAAAGTAATGTGCAACATGATTGGCCTTGAAGTAGGCGACTCTGTTCGTCCAAGCTTGCCATCTCCGGAAGCCGTTGTAAGCATCTTTGATAAAGAATTGACTGATGCAGGTATTTTACCTAAAAAATAAAATTTGTACAGGAGACGATGTGAATGAAAAAGAAAGTAGTATTAGCCATTGACTCCTTCAAGGGAAGTGCTTCCAGTGTTGATATTGCCGCAGCCGTACAAACGGGTATTTCCACAGTAGTGCCGAACGTTGAATTCACCACCATTCCCATTGCGGATGGCGGTGAAGGCACTGTGGATGCTATTGTAACTGCTCGTGACGGAGTGTACCATACATCGAAAGTGTCAGGCCCTCTAGGGGATGAAGTCGATGCAAAGTATGGTATGATTGATGGCGATATAGCCATCCTTGAAATGTCGGCAGCATCAGGGATCACCTTGGTGCCGAAAGAAAAATTGAATCCTTTAAAAGCATCCACTTACGGTACAGGCCAGCTTGTACTGGATGCCATCGATAAAGGGGCCCGCGAAATCTATATGGGTATTGGCGGCAGTGCCACCAATGACGGCGGTATGGGCCTTGCCTGTGCATGGGGCGTGAAGTTCCTCGACAAAGACGGCAAGGAATTACCTCCTGCAGCGGAATCATTGGGACAATTGGATAAAATCGACGTATCCCAAATGGACCCTCGTATCGGCAAAGTGAAATTTACTATTTTGTGTGACGTAAATAACCCGCTTTGCGGACCTAACGGTGCTTCCTACATCTTCGGCGGCCAAAAAGGTGCCGATGAAGATATGAAAGCACAACTGGATTCTTATTTGCATCATTATGCGGATTGTCTGCTTCGCGACTTGGGCGTCGATGTACTCGATGTACCGGGTGCAGGTGCGGCAGGCGGCTTAGGCGCCGGTATGATGGCGTTCGCAAAAGCTCATAAGAAAAGCGGTATTGATGCGGTTATGGAATTAATCCGCATGGAAGAAAATATTAAAGGCGCATCCCTCGTCATTACCGGCGAAGGTCGCATGGACAACCAGACGGCGTTCGGAAAAGCACCTATCGGTGTGGCCCTGGCTGCTCAGAAATATGAAATTCCGGTTATCGCTGTTGTGGGCGGTGTGGCCTTAGGCACAGAAACCGTATATGAAAAAGGTATTTCCCTTGTATTGGATATCGTCAATGAGCCAATGCAGTTGGACTATGCTATGAAAGAAGTAATTCCGTTGGCTCAGGGCGCAGGTCGCTCCATCGGCCGTATCATGAAATTAGCTGCCTTAGCTTAATTAACGGATTATATCAGATTATATCTTATACACGAACACGAGATGCATCGTACATCGTACGAACCTCGTAAACTCGATTTGTTAATGAAACCATTGTTAATAGAATCATTTGTTAACTAAAACCTACTCAAATCCTAAACTTACCTACAAATTACCTGAAACGAATCTTTAACTAAATCCTGCAAGTCATGGAAAGTGAATTACGGAGTAATACCTATACACGGCTCAGTGAGTCGCTAAGATGGCATCTATTACGGGATACACCAAGTGCAATACATGAGATATAACCTCTATAATAATAAGTGCAAAAAAGAAATCCTTAGTAACAACTAGGGATTTCTTTTTTTAGGGGCTTGTAACTGGAAATAAAAAGGCAGGTGCCCCGAGGAGCTCCTGCTCATATAGTTGATTTAATTGGAACGTTACGGACGACTTTACTCTAACGGTGTGGTCAATTCGCCATCTTCGTTGAAGGTCAGTTCCATTGGTTCGCTCAATGCTTCCAGATGTTCGTAACGACCGTTTTTAACGTCTTCGTAGTACGCTTCGGATAACATAATCTTGCCGATGTGAAGGCTGTTCGGAATGCGGATAACGCGCGCATGTTCCTTGTCCACTTTGTTCAAGGTGCGGATGCAGCCCTGAATAGTTTCCTTGTCGGTGCGCAAGATAATTGGAATCACAGCGGAGCGCAGTACGGTGCTCGTTAAGCAGTTCGGATACATGGCGTCCAGATCCAGTTTATCGAAGAGGCGTTTCGTAATAATGTCGGCCAAGCCGATGCCGAGACCGTTGCCGTGAGACTGCGGTGTTAAATCGAGCATGCAGGTGCGCTGTACTTTTACGCCGCCTGTTGCATAAGGGGTGGAGAAGGTACCTGTAATGTTAGGATCCACGCCGGTGCCACTGAAGTTCTTGCCAATCATATCGACGATGAGCACATCACCTTCGTTGACGAGGATTTTTGGCATATTGCCGGCAGCATATTTTAGAAGCTCCGGTTCGCGCGTAAGAATATCGTCGTGGTGAATGGCTTCAATTTTACAAGTTTCATCGTAAGCATTTTCCATACAAGGAATGGCTAGCAGAATCGGTGCTTTCTCTAAAATCACTTTAGCATTGGCCGGAAGATTCTGCGCGATGCGGTCCATGCCGTCCGCATGAACGCTTTCGGCGCCCATCTGTTTACCCAGACCGACTACCATCATTTTACAAGGACCGCTTTCATAAGGTCCGCGGAAGGCGTTGTGCATTTTCAAGCGGCACGATACGATGATACCGTCCGATTCGTAGGCAATCTTGTCCAGATATACAGGGCGGTTGAATTCGGAGTAGCCCAGTAAAACGGTTTCCATGGAGGAACGGATCGGGCAACCCATAGTGGCGTCCGTAATGTTGTAGCCGGCCAAGAGTTCTACCTGACCTTCGGCGGTAGCGCCGCCGTGACTGCCCATAGCGGGTACGATGAATGGTTTGGCGCCGCGGGATTTACAATAATCTACAATGGCTTTCGTAATAATATCTACGTTGGCAATGCCACGGCTGCCGGCTGTAATGGCCAGGTTGGCACCTTCTTTGATGAGGGGCGCAATATTCGGCTTGCTCAGTTCCTCGAAGACGACCTTCGGAATATCTTCCTTGGCGATTAGAGGACGAGGAAATGTTTGTTTTGCATAGAACATGCGTGGAATTTTTATGTCTTTCAATAAGTCGGAAATGATAGACGTACGTCCCAGGTTCATATAATCAAGTCCTTTCTGATGAATTACAATAACTCAATATAACTATACCACTGGCGCAATATAGGGGCTATTTTACAAGGACTAAGAATTTTGACTATTTCTTACAGACTTATAGTCTATATACTAAATAAAATACATTAAATACGGATACAGATTTGTATTTCTTTGTGTCCTAGTCTATAATTAAGGAGAAATCCACGTTACACTTGACCTGAAGTGGGAAAGGAAGTTACTCATGAAAGTATCGATTCAATTAGCGCAAAATATAGTTGAAAGTATGAAGTCTATTATAAAACAGGACATTAACTTTATTGACACGGACTGTGTCATTATTGCCAGCACGGACCCTAAGCGTGTTGGGACTTTCCATGCAGGGGCTAAGACGGTTGTCGAAAAGAATCAGATGCTCATAGTATCTCCGGAAGACTCCTATGAAGGCACCCGGCCGGGCATCAATGTGCCGGTCCATGTAAATGGTGAAATGATTGCGGTTATCGGCATTACAGGTGATCCGCAACAGGTAACTATTTACGGTAACATTTTGCGTAAAATGACGGAAATTCTGGTTCTGGAAGATGAAGTCAGTGCGTTGCGCCAACGTGAAGTGGACCGCAGCCGCATGCTCTTGGAAGACTTGATTTTCTATCCGGAAAACTTTAAGGAACGTTGGGAAGAAAATACGCTGGAAAACTGGCGTTCTGAAGATGATTACAAGCGCATTGTTTCCATCCGTCCTACAGGGAATTACTTTGCTTTCTTTAAAGACTTGCGCCGCCATTTGGAAATGAAGTTTGAAACGCTGGCCGCTCAAAGTCTTAGAAAATCAGTGATTTGGATGGAACATGAGCAACAGTTTGTTATTCTTTATAAGAGTAAAATCGAAAGCCTTATTAACGGCTGTTTAGAAGACTGCCTTAATATTGCGGCACAGCATGATGTATTTGTTACCGTCGCCGTAGGCAGCAAAGTACATCGTAATTTTAAAAAGTCCTATAAAGACGCCTTGTTGGTGCTGGAAAATAGTCAAAGTGGTGAAGACCAGACTGAAAGTACGATCATTCACTATGACGATTTGACGATTGAATTGCTGTTTAATACAGAAAATACCTATCGCCAGGAATTGTTCTGTCATAAAGTACTTCAAAACTTATCCAAGAAGGAAATTCAGGAATTCCATCATATTTTGGAATTGTTTGGCGAACATAACGGGTCCATCGTGGCCATTGCAGGGGCTCTGTTTATTCACAAAAATACCTTGCAATACCAGTTGCAGAAACTGAAACGCCTCACAGGCTATGACATGAGACGCTACGAAGACTTCATGATCTTGCGCCTCGCCTTCTCGTTGTATGAAAAATATAATTACGAAATGATCACCACTGAACCTGACTTGGACGATGATCAGGTACATTGATAGAAATAGACCTGCCGTATAATGATTTAAGTTGTCATTATACGGTAAGGTCTATGAATTTTTTCATAGATGTGTTAAAATCCTTATTGTGGGAATTTGAGCTGTGGCTCAAAGGTCCCGTCGAACATGCGGTTGTGGTGGAATGGCAGACACGCTGTCTTCAGGCGGCAGTGCTTTCGGGCGTGCGGGTTCAACTCCCGCCAACCGCACCAGATAAATCAATACAGCACCTTGTGAACTTCACAAGGTGTTTTTTGATTGTTAAAGCGATGTAGGAATAAGAGGTTATAAGAGCCTACAATCCCGATACTATAAGAGCCTATAACGATGAGGTTAGAAACCTTTATAACAAGTGTTAAGAAACGTCTATAGCAAGCGTTGAAAGGCGTCTATAACAAGCATTGATAAGAGTCTATAAATTAATTATATAATTTTTATAAAAAATGCTTGACTGAAATTTTACAATCATGGTATTATATGTGAGTACCTGTTATTCAGGTAACGCGGCCCCGTGGTGTAGCGGTTAACATGTCGCCCTGTCACGGCGAAGATCGTCAGTTCAAATCTGATCGGGGTCGCCATTTTTTTTACTTAATTTTAGAAAATTACCGAATTAAGTAATCCCTCAATAACATTTGCCTCGGTAGCTCAGTCGGTAGAGCAAAGGACTGAAAATCCTTGTGTCGGCAGTTCGATTCTGCCCTGAGGCACCAGTTATATAACATGCGGTTGTGGTGGAATGGCAGACACGCCATCTTGAGGGGGTGGTGAGCGTACGCTCGTATGGGTTCAAGTCCCATCAACCGCACCATATCAGTAAATAAGCGCCTTGCGAGACTTTCGCAGGGCGCTATTTTTTGTCTTGCATGCCCATGGAGCACACTATGAGTGGACAAATCTGTGAAAACTATATTGCTCTTATCTGGAGATTAAGGATAAAATAGAGGGGAATCTGTCATATGTTTTAAAACACTATGTGACATACTATCGTGGGGATGTAATATAAGGGGAGCAGACTAAGATGAATGTGCATGAGAATAAAGTTTACACAACAAAAATCGATTATGACGAAATTCAAAAAAGTATAGAACGGTATAGAAAAGAAACAGGATATGAAGGACCGACCTTATACAAGGCGATTACGGTGCCGGCAGGTTTTTCAGATATAGCCAGCTTAGTCTACCGTTTTTGTGAAGGTGGTACGGGGGAACTTGATTTTCATGGAGATGACGATTACGAATGCTATATTATTGACGACAGTGTAAATGTACCTAGTCATTATGACGAATTTGTCAGTGGTGAAACTTGGGTTTGGATTTATGATGATATTGGCAAGGTTATCAGTATAAGAGCTCCATATATATCAATTTACCGATCCGGTGGCTATAGCTTGCTTATTCAAGTAAGAAAGAGCAATTGAGCTACGCAATTATGTTATAATAAACCTGATATTCATTGAGATATAAAGAAACATAGTGAGATAGAGAGAGGCCATTATTTTATTTTGTACAACAAATTAAGGAGTAAACATCTTGGAACTTTTATGGCTAACCTTTGATTTAATCGGTACAATTGCCTTTGCTATTTCCGGCACATTGGTGGGAATCGGCAAACGTATGGATATATTCGGCATGACGGTACTCGCATTGGCCACAGCTATTGGCGGCGGGATTATGCGTGATGTCATAGTAGGCAATATTCCGCCTAATTCCTTTAAATCGGGCCTGTATGTGTCATTGGTGTTGGGCACTGTGTTTATTATGTTTTTTATTTACCGCATGCGCCACAATCGCTACATCGCCACGCGCTGGGTTCGCCGCGTATATTTGGGGTCCGATACAGTGGGGTTGGCATCTTTTACCGTGACCGGCACGTCCATCGGGGTGACTATGTATCCTGAGTTGCCCGTGCTGGCTGTTACGCTTGGCCTGTTGACGGCCGTTGGAGGCGGTGTAATCCGCGACGTATTGGCACAGCGGGTGCCGTCCGTATTGCGCGAAGAAGTATATGCCTTGCCGGCTATTATCGGCGGTATCGTATATTACTATTTATATACGGCAGGCTATTGGGAAATTGCATCTTACAGCGCTTTCATGGTGGTACTGGTAATACGCACCTTGGCCATCTATTATAATTGGAGCTTGCCGCGCATTCGCTAGAAGCTTTAAAGCATATAGTTGAAGCATATGCATAACGCAGAAAACGCAAGCTGTAGGGATAAAAAATAGAAATATGTATTAAAATTTATGATATAATAAAGAGATGAAGTATTGTATACAATGAGGCCGATTGAGACGGCCCTGTTTCGGATAAAGGAGTGAAGACAGTGGGCAAACGTTATGCCTGGTTTGCAGGTGCTTTGGCAGCTGCTATTTTATGGAGTACTTCGCCGGTTGAGGCGGAGACAATTTTGTTGGTTCCCCAAGACGACCGACCTGTAAGTCTGGCCTATACGGTAGATACGGCGGAAGGTGCCGGTTATACGGTGATTACACCACCTGCTTATATGATTTCCGGTAGAAACTATCATGGTGAACCGGATGCAATCTGGCAGTGGGTTAAGGAAAATGCCAATCGTGCAGATATTATGGTGCTCAGCACAGATACGCTCGTATATGGCGGTTTGGTTGACTCCCGTAAACACGATTTACCGGTAAATACTTTATTGCGCCGTACTCAGGAGTTAAGACAGCTCCATGAAAATAATCCGAATGTGCCTATTTACGCGTTCGGTACAGTAATGCGTTCCCCACGTGCCAGCGGTGGCGGTGTAGAACCTCCATACTATGACACCTTCGGTCCTACTATATTCCAGATTGCCGCCTTGCAGGATAAACTGGACGCAGGACAGCTTACTACAGAAGAACAGACACAATTGTTCCAATTACAGGCATCGGTGCCTATCGAATACTTACAGGACTGGTTCACACGCCGTCAGAAAAATATGGAAGTGAATCGTGCCCTCATCGATGAAACACGCAATGGCGTATTCCGATATTTCGCATTAGGTCATGATGATACAAGCACATTGTCTCAGTCAGCGTTGGAAAGCCGTTACTTGAAGCAGTACAGCAAAGGCTTGTCGGATCGCACTTACGGAAGTTTCCCTGGTGCTGACCAGCTGGCATTGCTCCTCATTGCGCGAGCTCATGTGGACTTGAATCATTTAAAACCATCCTTTCAAACGATTTATCCATTAGGTGGTGCCGGCGATACAGTGCCTCACTACGAAGATCAGTCGGTAGCGAAGACTATTGCCGAACACGTGATCGCCGTGGGCGGCACGATGGAAGTGAAGGGGAAACCGGATATTCTCCTGGCGGTCAACACACCGCTTGGAACTGTAACCGGTGAATCGGAAGCGTTCGAAAACTTCCCGATGATTTCTGCCAGCACCAATGCATTCCTCGACCAGATTGAAACTGCAATTAATCAGAATGTGCCTGTAACTATTGCAGACATTTCCTATTCAAACGGCGCAGATAATACCTTTGTATACGGCCTCTACAAACGTGGCTTGTTGTACAAAGTAGACGCTTATAACGGCTGGAATACAGCCAGCAACACCGTAGGCTATGCCATTGCCCAAGGCGTTCTCGGTAAGAACATGCCGGAACAGGCACACCGCGATATGTTGACTCAGCAATATTTGGATAACTGGGCATACCAGGCAAATATCCGCAAGGATATTTACCGTATGCAGGACTCCATTCGCGTAGACAATGTACGTTACACCGGTACTTTGAATGAAAAACTGGAAGAGTACATGGGCGAACGCGTTCAGGATTTTGCTGAAAAATATCTCCAAATCGATCCGCGCACAGTATCGGCCCGATTCCCATGGGGACGTTTGTTTGAAACTGAAATTACAGTATATGATCAACCGGTAGCACCGCTTCAAAAAGAATTGCGCTTACAGCGTGAAGCGGAAGCAAAGGCTAAAGCTGAGGCGGAAGCTAAGGCTAAGGCGGAAGCGGAAGCCAAGGCAAAAGCTCAGGCCGCCAATCCGGCAGCTGCACAGACAGCACCGGCGGCACAACCTGCAGCAGGAACCGTTCCGGTTACAAAAGAGCAATAGTATGATGATGCGGACGAAGGGGAACCTTCGTCCGTTTATTTGAAGAGAGGAGCTATGTTGTGAGACAAGGCTTAATACCGGAGATTACCTATATGCGAGGCCTCTGTATGCTGGGTGTTATCGGCATTCACGTAGGCTCGTTCGCCCTCGGTAATCCTCAGGCTAATCCTATGTTGATTGCCCTGTTGGAAATATTGTCGCGCTTTACGGTGCCGGCATTTTTCTTTTTATCCGCATTCGGATTGTTTTATCATACGCCGGCGGACGGCCCGTTTTCCTATAAGGATTTCATGCTCAGACGATCCCGCGTAGTTGTACTGCCATATATTTTCTGGTCCTTATTCTACATTATCTATACAGGCTTCGCAGTACATAACTTCGCCGGACTTTCGCCGCGTTATTTAATACCGACCTTGGTGTTCGGCAACGGATACTATCACTTGTATTTTATGGTTATCCTCATTTGGTTTTACCTGTTAATGCCTCTATGGCGCGCCATGACGCGGATGATTTTAAAAAGCCCGGTAGTGTGGCTCACCGTAATTTTCCTGCTTCAGACTGCATTTAACTTCTGGTCATCCTATTACGCAGGTCAGATTACCTTTGAAAATCACTGGATTCAATATGCCTATTCCATGCGCCTAAATTACTGGGTGCTGCACTACGTATGGATTTTCCTTCTCGGTGCGGTGGTGGCGGAGCGTTACGAGCAGGTCGTGGAACTTCTTTGGAAATACCGCGTGCTTATTACTTTAGTGTTCGCTCTTTCCGTAACACTCATGTTGGGCAGCTATTATTACGTGTTGGATGAACGCCATTACACATTGCTCGAAGCGATTTACACGATTCATCAACTCAGTCCGATGGGGATGCTTTATACGGGGGCGGCTACTATATTCTTCCTGCTGTTCTTCCTCAGCAGTCCCATGAGCAGCGGTACAAAAGCCTTTTGGGAACAAATCGGGGAAACTTCGTACGGCATTTACCTGATTCATCCCCTCATGCTCATTGTTTTGACTGCCTTTATGCACTTGGCTCAATTGCAGTTCAGCGCAATCATCGTGATCGGATTATATATCTGCACCGTGTGCGCGTCCTACTTGGGCACTTTGGCACTGAATCGTCTGCCGAAACCAATTCGTCGATTCCTTCTTGGAAAATAAAGGTAAAACGAAGTCCTTTGTTGAAGTTATATATAAGCGCCGGTTTTTGGTTTGCCTTTTTCAGGGCAGGTGAGGCCGGCGCATAGTATTGTTTCTTATAAAATGTAACAAATAGATGTACAGTCAGTTTAAAATGTAAACGATGATTTACAGCCATTTTAAATGTAGCTGATTATGTACAATTTCCGGAAAGAGAGTGATACAGATGAAAGAACTAACCTATTTTAACGGACAGTTTGTGGAACCCGGTGCAGCCTGTGTAAGTATTGACGACCGCGGCTATGTATTTGGCGACGGCGTGTATGAAGTAACGCGTGTTTACAACGGACAGCTGTTTGGATTTTCCTATCACCAGGACCGTCTGTATCGCTCCCTTCGCGCCATGGATATACCTGTAACCATGATGCCGGACGATTTAAAAGATTTGCATGAAATCATGATCGAACGCAGTGAAATTATGAACGGTTATATTTATATGCAAATTACACGCGGCGTTGCGCCACGTCATCATGCATATGACCGCAGTTCCTTGGAACCAACCATGTTGATGTATATTAAACCGGTAGAGCAGTCCATGATTGACGGCTTGGCCAAAGGTGTAAAAGCCATCGGCGTTCCTGATGAACGGTGGCTTCGCGCAGATATTAAAACATTGAATTTGATTCCAAACATTTTGGCTCAAACAAAGGCGGAAAAAGCGGGTGCCTACACAGCCGTGCTTTACCGTGACGGCATTTGTACCGAAGGGGCTCATTCCAATCTGTTTGCCGTTAAAGGCGGCATTTTATATACCCATCCGGCAACAAATCTGATTTTGAAGGGCATTACCCGTCAGATTATTCTTAATAAATTAGTTCCATCCCTCAGCATTACGGCCATTGAACGGGAGTTCGATGAAGACTTCGTAAAAAATGCGGATGAATTGATTTTCACTGATACCGTAGGCGGCATTGTACCAATCTTGACATATGAAGATCAACCGGTAAATGGCGGACAGGTAGGGCCTGTAGCCACTAAACTTCTGAATGCTTACAATAAGCTCATGGGAGAAGGCTTGGCTTAAAACGAAAGTTTTTCCATAGGAGGCATTGAGGATTATGGATGTTCAACGATTGACGGGGACGGCGCTCCTGCTGGGGCTGGCCCTATTGAGTCAAAGTCTGCGCCTGCTGTTGCCGATTCCTATGGGAATCAGCATGTTTCTCATCGGTACGCTGGTAGGCATCTGTTTGTTAGTTGCCACCTGGCGTTACGGCTTGCGGAGCA
Organism: Veillonella sp.; assembly: GCF_018364065.1. Classification (GTDB taxonomy): domain Bacteria; phylum Bacillota; class Negativicutes; order Veillonellales; family Veillonellaceae; genus Veillonella_A. The sequence continues at coordinate 19,480 of NZ_JAGZMO010000007.1, read as the reverse complement.
GTATAATCATTGCGTGGATAACACCGGTGGTGGCATTTTTCCAAAGTATGCTGCCCATGTTCCCGTTCATTTTCGTCGTAGGCTTGGGGAATACGGTGTTTGTCGTGCTGGCTCACATATTAAAAAACAGAGCCTTGCTTTGGCAGGTTATTGTATGTGCTTTAGGGAAGACCGTCGTGCTCTACGGCGGCTTCCAGCTTTTGTTCCTAAGTATAACCGTGCCGGCGGCGGTGAAGGTGTCCATTTTAACGGCCATGTCCATACCGCAGCTCATAACGAGCACCTTGGCCATTCTGATTACGCGCTTGGCATTGCGGCGATTGATTTATTATAAGAGTCACTAAGTTTTGTCACGAGCAAACGGCAAACTATACATATGTAGTTATGGTTATCCTATTGACAGTATAACCATAGAATGATATGATTTTATCACGAAAAAAACATAAGTTCATCAAGAGTTGACTGAGGGAATGGCCCAATGAAGTCGCGGCAACCATCTATATGAAACGGTGCCAATTCCAACGAAGAATACCTTCGGCAGATGAAGAACGGATAACTCTTCATGTGCTGTGAAGAGTTTTTTTCTTTTGTAGTTATATTGAAAAAGGAGAGATATACATGATTGAGCTGACGCACATAAGTAAGGTCTATGACGGCCCGAACCGCGTGGAAGCCTTGAAAGATATAAGCCTTTCTGTTAAAGAAGGTGAAATCTTCGGTATTATCGGCCAAAGCGGCGCTGGTAAATCCACGTTAATTCGCTGTATTAACATGTTGGAACACCCTACATCCGGCTCCGTAGTGATTGACGGTGTAGACATGACAAAACTCACTGACAAAGAGTTGCGTGTACAGCGCAAGAAAATCGGCATGATTTTCCAGCACTTTAATTTGCTTTCATCCCGCACCGTTTATGATAACGTAGCATTTCCATTGGAACTGCAGGGCATGAGCAAAGCGGAAATTAAAGAACGAATTTTACCAATTTTGGACATTGTAAAATTGGGTGACCGTTTGGACAACTATCCGTCACAGCTTTCCGGGGGACAAAAGCAGCGTGTCGGTATTGCCCGTGCTTTGGCAAGTAATCCGAAAGTATTACTTTGCGACGAAGCTACATCCGCATTGGATCCGCAAACAACAAAATCCATTTTGGAATTGTTGAAAGATATTAATCAGAAGTTAAAGATTACCATCGTTCTGATTACACATGAAATGCAGGTAATCAAAGAGATTTGCGACCGCGTAGCTGTTATTGAAGGCGGCGTCATTCTCGAAGAAGGCCCTGTATTGGACGTATTTACAAGTCCGAAAGAAAAAACTACGAAAGAATTCGTTAGCGCAATTATTAGCCGTAAGCTTCCGGAAGAAGCTTGGCGCCATCTCAATGTGCAAACTGAATGGCATGAAGGCTTGCATCCGCTCATTCGTTTACAGTTCACCGGTAATGTTACGGACGAACCGATTGTGGCGGGAATGATTCGTCATTTCGGTTTGGACGTAAGTATTTTATTCGGCGGCGTGGACTACATTCAGGACATCAGCTTTGGTCACTTGATCATCGTTGTGTCCGGTGAACGAGACAAAGAAAGAGAAGGTATTGAATACCTGAAATCATTAAATATCGGAAGTGAGGTGATTGGCTATGTCAGAACAGATAATTAAGATTCTTATCGAAGGGCTTGGCCAAACAGTCCTCATGACATTGGTATCTACCGTTATGGCTTGTATCATCGGTATCCCATTGGGCGTTATCCTCGTAATTACCGGCAAAGGCCATATTATGGAAAATAAGGCGGTTAACCATGTGCTTTCCGTATTGGTTAATATTTTCCGCTCCGTTCCATTCATCATTTTAATGGTAGCGATTATTCCGCTCACCCGTCTTATTGCAGGTACATCCATCGGTACGACGGCGGCTTGTGTGCCGTTGACTTTGGCGGCCATTCCTTTCTTGGCGCGCTTGGTGGAAACGTCAATCCGCGAAATTAACAGCGGCGTTATTGAAGCGGCCCAGTCCATGGGGGCTTCGCCAATGCAGATTATCTGGAAAGTATTACTTCCTGAAGCATTGCCTACTATAGTAGATAATATTACAGTACTTATCGTTAACCTTATCGGATTCTCCGCTATGGCCGGTACAATCGGCGGCGGCGGTCTCGGGGACATCGCCATTCGCTACGGTTATCAGCGATTCCAGGCCGATGTAATGATGGCTACAATCATCATTTTGATTATTTTAGTACAGCTCATCCAAATGATCGGCGACTACATTTCCCGTCGTGTAAATAAGCGATAAGAAATAGACAGAAGACTTTCACACTTTTTTGTGTGAAAGTCTTTTTCTTTTTTTCCGCCTGTAATATAATTAAGGAAAAGCGTTAAGTTAGGAGGATTTTTATGAGTGTAAATGAAAAATTGCGCAACCCGCTGAATGATCAGTTATTTAGAGCTATCCTGACACTCAAGAATATTGATGAGTGTTACGAATTCTTTGAAGACATTTGCACGATTAATGAACTCAAAGCATTGGCACAGCGTTTGGAAGTGGCAAATATGCTGGAAAATGGCGAAAGTTACGATGCCATCGTGGAAACTACGGGGGCCAGCACGGCTACCATCAGTCGCGTAAAACGTTGCTTAGTATATGGTGCAGACGGCTATAAAATTGTCCTTGGCCGCTTGAAAAAGAAAGAAAAATAATCAGAAATTAGCTCGTTGAGAGAAAAGGGAATATCCCGGTGGGAGGATTGTATATGTTTGAAGCTGATTTCTCCGTCGCACTGATTCTGCTCCTAGCCGGGTCGTTGGCGGGTTTTGTGGATTCGATTGTAGGTGGGGGCGGACTCATTTCCGTACCGGCATTTTTTCTAACCAATTTACCGCCCAGTGTGGCCTTGGGGAGTAATAAACTGTCCGCCGTATTTGGTGCGCTAACAGCGGCCATTGCCTATGCCCGTTCCGGCAAAGTGGAATGGAATCTAGTAAAAAAATTATTGCCCGCTACCTTTATAGGGGCTATTTTAGGTACCGGGCTGGTGGTGCGTATACCGCCTTTATATTTGAAACCAATAATTATCGTGCTTCTCGTAGCCGTATTGCTCTTTGTAGTCTTTAAAAAAGACTGGGGCGAAGTGAGCACGTATGGGGGAGCTTCGAAAAAGAAAATGCTCCTCCTCGTGTTCGGTGCTCTCGGTATCGGATTTTACGACGGATTCGTAGGCCCCGGGACCGGTACATTTTTAATCTTTATGTTTATTTATGGCGGTTTTAATTTCCTCTTTGCATCGGGGAATGCGAAGTTTTTAAACTTTACCAGTAATGTGGCATCGCTGGTTATTTTCATCGGTATGGGGCACGTAAATTATATTTACGGCCTGTCAGCAGCGGCAGGGCAGATTATCGGTGCCACTTTTGGCGCACGGTTAGCCATCCGAAAAGGATCCGGTTTGGTGCGCGTTGTATTTATCCTTACGACCACAAGCATGTTGGCGAAAATGATATACGATTATATAGTGACTCATTTTTAATAGATCTAAGGTAGGTGATAATATGCCACTACATGGAGATAATCCTGTAGCATTAATTAGTGGCGGTACGTCCGGCATCGGATTTGCGACAGCACAATTACTGTTGAAGGACGGTTGGAGCGTCGTGATTAATGGGCGCAATGAACACGTAGGCCAGGAGGCCGTTGTAAAATTACGACGCATATCCTCAAAAGTACGCTTTGTGCAAGGGGATGTGAGCAAGGTCATGAACTGCCGGCGTATTGTAGATGAGACAGTGCGACTCTTCGGCGGTCTCAGCGCGTTGGTTACAGCAGCGGGATTTTACAAAGAGGAGCTTCTCGATGATGTGACGGAAGAAGCCTTTGATGAAATGATCGGGACCAATGTAAAAGGTACCGTATTTCTTTGCCAGGCGGCGGCACCATATTTGCGCCGTACGAAGGGAAGCATCGTAACCGTGTCCAGTGATGCGGGCCTGCAGGGCAATGTATCCTGTACCGTATACGGAGCGACAAAGGGGGCCATCGTAAGCTTTACGAAGTCGCTCGCTCTTGAAATGGCCGTTCACGATGTGCGCGTTAACTGTGTGTGCCCGGGCGATGTGGACACATCCATTGTGGCGAAACAGCTGGCGGAAAGTAACCAGACCTTTGAAGAAGCCTTGGAAGAAATGGCCATGCATTACCCGTTGGGGCGCATTGCGAAGCCGAAAGAAATCGGTGAAGTTATCGCATTTTTATTAAGTGACAAAGCTTCTTTTGTTACCGGAGCGGCTTGGACGATTGACGGCGGACTTACCAGCTGGTAAGAGGCGTTAATCGAAAAATTTATACATTTTAAAAGAGGAAAAAATAGATTTATATCGAATTATTTATAATAGGACCTTTTTTGTTTATTGTAGAATTGTTAAAATAAATATAGGACCTAATCGACTGTAAGCACTGTTTTAATGGGGAAAATGAAGCAGATGCAATATAATACAGATTAATACGGTAACTATGCATAGTTTTTATTTGAATATACAGAATAAAAGCGTTATAGTGAAAGTATTAGAAGAAATTTATTACAGAGGTTTTTATTTTAAAATAGTAAGACAAATGTATTGTAAATAATAGGGATTGCGTTAGAGAGACAAGGAGCGGTATAAATGGAAGAAACTAAGAAGTTATTACCTCATGAAGAAGTGATGGCACAGGTAGAGGCTGAATTGGCGGCCAGAGATGCGGAAATCGAATCGATTTGTCGCTGGGCGGCAGCTCGTGCGGGCGTTTTGGTAATGGCACCGAAATTAAGCACAACTGCACTGATTGCCAATGATGTATATATGGTAAGCAAAATCGCTGAAGTATATGGACACAGCGCTTCTGCAGGAGCTATTATCGGCTTCCTCGGCGGCTTGGGCGGCAGTGTGGTAAGCGCATTGTTGACTTCCGTATTCCCTAATCCTAAAGTGAAGATTCCTTTGGCTGTTGCTCTTACTTATGCAGTGGGCAAAGTGGCAAAACTTTGGGTGGAAAGCGGCATGCCAATGCCGAGCGACTTCTCTGAATACAGAGAAAAAATGTTGGCTATTTTCGATCACATTAAAACAACTGCAATGACATTGATGGACAACCCTAAGAAGACACAGCCATTAGGTAATGAAGAAAAAGACTTCTTGGCTGCGTCCGGTGTAGACACTTCCGAATTCCTCGGCTTAAGCAATGGCTTCCTGGATGGCGATTTGGGCGCTCGTATCAGCTCCGTTGCCGGTACAGTAATTGGCGCTGTGGCTTCCGTAGTGGGCGGTCTTCTCGGCAAGTCTTCTGAATCTCAAAGCGAATTCGTAGACAATGCAAAACATGCATTGAGCGGTATCGGTGCTTTATTATTGAGCATCGGCAATACGGCTGTTGAATTGGCCGGCGATGCTGCATCCTCTGCAGCAGGTACTGTTAGCGAAGCTCGTGAAATCGTCGTAGAAAAAGTAACCGGCGCTTCTGAAAAAGTGTCCGACAAAGTGAGCGATGTGAAGGACGCCTTCAATAACAGCAGTGTTAGTGATCATGTGGAAAGTGTTAAGAGTAATGTTGCAGGTTTTACATCAACTGCAAGTGATAAGGTGAATGAAGTTAAAGACGTAGTTACATCCAAAGTAGGGGAGGCAAAAGAAGTGGCACTTGATAAGGTAAACGAATTAAAAGACACAGTAGTAACTAAAGTAGGCGAAGTTAAAGAACAATTGTCTGATAAAGTAGATGAGTTAAAAGACCAGGCGGCAGATTTAAAAGATCAAGCTGTAGATAAAGTAAACGAGTTGAAAGAACAGGCTTCTGATACATTTGAAAACTTAAAAGACCAAGCTGCTGATAAAGTGGAAGAATTAAAAGACCAGGCAGCCGATTTAGCAGAACAGGCTTCTGATAAAGTAGATGAACTTAAGGCACAGGCTGCTGATAAAGTGGAAGAATTAAAAGGTCAGGCAGCCGATTTAGCAGAACAGGCTTCCGACAAAGTGGAAGAACTTAAAGGACAAGCTGCAGATAAAGTAGACGAATTAACAGGAAAAGCTGAAGACTTGAAAGACCAGGCTGCTGACAAAGTAGACGAATTAAAAGATAAAGCTGGAGACTTGAAAGATCAGGCTGCTGACAAAGTGGAAGATTTAAAAGACCAAGCTTCCGATAAAGTAGATGAATTAAAAGATAAAGCAGAAGATTTGAAAGATCAGGCTGCTGATAAAGTAGAAGATTTAAAAGACCAAGCTTCCGATAAAGTAGATGAATTAAAAGACAAAGCAGAAGATTTGAAAGACCAAGCTTCTGATAAAGTAGATGAATTGAAAGATAAAGCAGAAGATTTGAAAGATCAAGCTGCAGATAAAGCCGAAGAATTAAAAGGCCAAGCAGAGCGCAAAGCTGACGAAGTGAAAAACGAAGTAGCAAATAAAGCTGACGAAGTACAGTCCGCTTTGAAAAAATAAGAAGAGATTACTTGGTATAAGTATATCTAGCGTATTGGAGTGTAGAGTATGAATCCATTAAAACTTATTAAATTTGCAAGGTTTTTTTCGTCCGATAAATTTATGCGCTTCACAACCGGTGTAGGCAAAAACGTAGTATTTTTACGTCGTGCCTGTGTGTTGTTCTATTGCTTTAAAGATGCAGATACCCCTAAATACGTTAAGGCTATTATTGCCGGTGCGTTGGGCTATCTGATCTTGCCGATAGACCTTGTATCTGACCGTATTCCGTTTATCGGTTGGGTCGATGATGCGGCTGTTATCGCTTTGGCTTTCAAAGTGGCCAATCGCTTTATCAAACCTATGCACCGTGAACAAGCTCAGAAATTGATTCCATTCGGTTCTGAAGACTAATTTAGCTTTTGAAGCTTAGTTAGAATCCGAAGGCTGATTTTAATGGATGGTTTTGAAGGCTAATTTCGGCGAAGAGAAACAAAACTGCATAAATGCACCTGAAATATTGACTGATGATTCAATATTGGTACCATAAAAAATGCTCACCCCGCTAGGGGTGAGACATGTATAAGCGTATTAAGGTGTTAAAAAAGAGACTACTGTACCGAATCGGTTGCAGTAGTCTCTTTGCGTATAAACGCTAAGTGATATAATCTTAAAACGATTTTTTTCCCAATGAAGGATGAGCACAAGGGCGCAAGCTCAATTTATCGATTAAGTGAGCCGCTTCGTCAAGGCTGATATCTTCATAGGATTTGTGGCGTTCCAATACGCACATCGGCGAATCGGTGCCTACTTCGCCGGCAGGCAGGTAAATGTATTCTTCGTTGTCAATGTCTCCGAAGATATAGCCGGCCTCTAAATGTTCTTTATGGATTCGACTCATAGAATCTCCTTTATCGTAAAATTCATATAATCTGCAGATACCAGGTGCAACTCCGTAGAACCGAATTGTTTCGGAATTCGTTGGAACGATGATTTATCGTGGAGATGACCGAATATGCAATGATCTACATTGTATGCGGCCAACAGATCCGTAAAGCCGCTGGCTTCATTTTTATCATTAAATGGAGGATAATGGAGCAGTAAAATGCGTACAGCCTCATCACTGTCTTTGTATCCGTTCGCTTCGAGCGCTTTTTCCATTTCCTGAAGAGATGCTTCCGTGCGGAGCAGTTCTCGTGCATAAATAGACGTGTCGTGCTCGGCATCAAAGGCTGTATCGTTAGGGCAAAGATAACCGCGCGTGCCGCCGAACGCAATAGGTCCGATGGCGGTGCCGTGCCCCTGGAGAAAATGAAGCGCATTGTTCATGGCTTTATTCATTTTCGAAAGGCTGCTCCACCAATAGTCGTGGTTTCCCCGTATTAAATAAATAGAGCCGGGCAAATTGGCAATGGCTGTAAGATCGTCCACGGCCACATCGAGGCGCATGGCCCACGATGTATCGCCTACTACAAAGACAAGATCTTCGTCCTGCACCTGCTCTTGCCAGGCTTTACATAATTTGTCCCGATGATTTTCCCAGTGAGACCCGAAAATCTCCATAGGTTTAGTGGGAGGCAGACCTGAAAAATGAAGATCGCCGATTGCAAAAACTTTCAAGGGACCTCCTTACATTAAATAGTCGTTGATTAATTCCTTTTTAATTTGTTCCAGTCGTTCGTTATTACTGATTTGACTGATTTTGTATCCCACATAGAGCGGGGACGTTACATAACGAGGCACTATTTTAGCATAATAGGAGCCTGTTTGTAAATTATAAAAGAACAAATTATAGGACGCGCTGTACTTGGAGAAATCCGTCAGCAAGTAGCGCACAATTTGTTGTAAACGGCGACTTAGGAGTTTTATATCCGTAAAATCGTCAAACTCTAAATTGAACTCGAAGAAGCCGATGATTGGCTGGTTCGAAATGGTCAATGTAAGATGAGGTTCCGATTTTATCACAGGCCCTTCGAAATGATAAGGCTTAATGTCTTCCCGGTAGTCATAATCATAGAGCCCGATAATCTGGCTATGAGGATGACGGATAGAACCGCCGGACATGGGGCCGTAATTTTTGAAATACAAAACAGAGGCGAACTCAGGTCGGGCCATAGTTTCCTTCCATTTTTCCAAAGAAAACGCCAAGACCTTTTCCGCCATAGGTGCCGGGTAGTGGGAGAACTCGCTGAAACAGTCGTCGTTCTCGATAATTACCGTAGGCCATGTATTTTCAAGAACCGGATATTTGTTCATAAGCCAAATAATATGGCCGTCCTTGTCTAATATATTAGTTAAATGTTGTACATCGCAAAATGGACAAGCCGCCTCGCGGTGCCGAATGTTTTCAGGCTTTGAGCGGCCCATTGCTATATTAAATACTAATGGATTGTTCATAACACACCTCACTCTTTTATACTATCACAGGTTGTTCCTTTTTGGCAGTGTGCTTTATAAGATTTTTATAATCATAATTAATATATTCTATTAAAATTATGAGAAGCAAGTGATGTGGCATTACGAACAGGGCGGGGAGAATATGATATAATAATATAGATAAAAATAGATGAGTTCTTCTGAAAGGAAGCGACATAGATGAAACCAACAACGTTGTGCTTTATAGTTAATGAAAAGAATCAGGTGCTCCTGGGACGCAAGAAGCGCGGCTTCGGAGCCGGTAAGTATAATGGCTTCGGCGGTAAGAAGCAGGACAATGAAACATTTAGGCAGTGCGCTGTTCGCGAGATTCGCGAAGAAGTGTCATTGCTGGTTAAGCCGGAAGATTTGGAACCGGTAGCTATTATGAACTTCCAGTTTCCTTATGACGAAGATTTGAACCATCTGAACTATACATATATTGTGAGACATTACGAAGGCCTTCCTTTGGAAAGCGAAGAGATGGAGCCTTTTTGGTTTGACTTCGATAAAATTCCGTACGATGAAATGTGGAAAGGCGATGCGGACTGGATTCCGAAAGTCTTGGACGGTCAATTGCTCCACGCCATGCTTATTTTCGATAAAGCCAACGACGGTGTGCTCTATTCCGACTTTGAGCAAGTGCCTCGCATAGAAGAATTTGAAACAGTGGAGGAAATCAGAGCGTGCCTCAGAAAGTAACGAATAAATTAGTGGATAATTTAGCAGATAATATAATAGATAATATAGTAGACAATTCAGTAGCCGGTGAGACAGACATTAAAACAGATATTAAGACAGACATCAAAACAGATATTAAGACAGACATCAAAATAGATATTAAGACAGATATTAAGACAGATATCAGAACAGATTCCGCCTGGACCGGTGAGCTGTTAGACTGGTATGACCGCAACAAGCGGGAGCTGCCATGGCGTGAAACGAAGGATCCCTATAAAATCTGGGTTTCTGAAATCATGTCCCAGCAGACTCGCATTGAAGCCATGCGTCCATACTATGAAAACTGGATGCGCCTCTTTCCAACCAAAGAAGCGTTGGCCCGCGCATCGGAAGATGACGTAGTGAAAGCCTGGCAGGGCCTGGGCTACTACTCACGGGCTCGCAATCTTCGTTTAGGCGTTCAGGAAGTGATGGAGCGCTACGGCGGTGAAATTCCTCGCAACCGTAAAGACATGGAATCTCTGAAAGGGGTAGGTGCCTATACGGCCGGTGCTGTATTGTCCATCGCGTACAACCTGAAAGAGCCGGCCATTGACGGCAACGTGCTCCGCGTGTATGCGCGGCTTTATAACATTCACGACGACATAATGCGCACGGCGGGCAAGAAGAAAATTACCGCTCTTGCAGAAGAAACCATGCCACCGGATCGACCGGGCGATTTTAACCAGTCCCTAATGGACTTCGGCGCTCGTGTTTGCATTCCGAAAAGTCCGCGCTGCGGCGAGTGCCCTATAGTTCCGTGGTGTGCCGCTAAAGCGGCCGGCACGGAGACAGAGTTACCGGTGCGCATTGTAAATAAGAAAGTACCTGTAATTTCGGTTATAGTGGGAATGATACGCAATGAAAAGGGCGAATATTTGCTCCATCGACGCCCTGACAGCGGATTATTGCGCTCCATGTGGGAATTCCCTTCCGTTGAAGTGGATCGCGAACTCCATATGATTGCAAAACAGGAAGTAGCTGTTGTAGGCAGTGAACCGTTGGCAACACTGCTTGAAGAGTTAGGCTTGCAGGGGCAAATTGATCCGGCCTGTATTAAACGCCTTCGCCACGTGTTCTCTCACCGCTGCTGGGAAATGGAAGCTTATGAGGTGGAAGTGACCGGGCAGGCGAGTGGCATAACTACTGCTGCGGCACAGTCGGAGGCAGGAAAAACGGCGGCAGCAAAGCTGAATACGGCAAATGCAGAAGCGGTAGAATGCAGCGCTGACTGGCGCTGGGTGAAACCGGAAGAGTTTACAGACTTGCCTTGGGCAGGACCGCATGGGAAGCTGACCGTGCTGTGCCGATAGTCTTAAATAGTTGTTATATATAAAGACCTTTAGAAGTTATACATTATAAGATAGCGTTTAATTTTTATTTAATGATACGGGAGATAGCATACCGGGAGAGGCTGATATATGAGCGATCGCATGATATTTTTAACCATTACAGCTTGTTTGCTGGTGGGTATCGTATTCATAAATTCATATTTATTGGTAAAACTGACGAAAACGAAGCGTGCCACTTCCGTATTCTGGGGCCTCGTGGGCGTTCAGCTACTGGCCATGGCGGGAACGACGTACTATTCCATGGGCCAGGTGAACCTGTTTGATACGAAGATGTATCCGTTTTGGCGCAGCTGGGCCACCGGAACATATGGTCTCATGCTTGGCTTGGGCATCTGTTTTATCATCATGATTGTGTTGGCCGTCGTTGTAGGTCTCGTAAATCTGACCAGCAAAAAGGTATCCATCGAAGATCAGGAAGGGCGGCGAAACTTCTTGCGCACTGCTATTTGGGCGGTGCCGGCTGTTACGGCCGGTGGCGGTGTAGTTCGCGCCTATGAAGGAGCCAAACAGGTAGAGGTTACGCATATTGATTTGTGGTTCGACACTTTGCCTGAGTATTTAAAGAATTATAAAATGGCGCAAATTACGGATGTGCATATAGGACCATTTATCGACCTTAATGATTTTGACCGGATTGTTAAAACGGTGCTGGATGAAAAGCCGAATCGCCTGGTAATAACCGGTGACTTAATTGATGAAGTAAACTGGGTAAACGAGTTATGCGGCAGATTGGAAGAGTTGTTTCCGAAAATTCCTGACGGCATTGATTATATTTTGGGAAATCACGAGTATTTTCATAACTTACCGTTACTCTTAGAGGCCTTCGGTAAAATATCCATGCGTGTTCACCGCAATTCATCGCTGCGATTGAGCGGCGGACCTTGGCCGGTGTACTTGGTAGGGGTTGATTATCCTTTCGACAAGACGAACGAGCAGCGGGAAGCCTATTTGAAAGCGGCCTTGTCCATGGTACCTGCCGAAGCATTTACTATTTTGCTGGCCCATCATCCTGATTTTATTAAAAATGCCTTTGAGCATGACATTCCGGTTACATTGGCAGGTCATACCCATGGGGGTCAAATCGTCGTGGGCGGCGAGTCTTTAGTTCCGGTGGGAACAGAATATTGGAAGGGTATGTACCGCCACAGCTGGAAGTATGGCTACGTAAGCAATGGCACAGGTCACTGGTTCCCGGTGCGTTATAACTGCCCTCGGGAAATTACGATTTTTACATTTAAAGAAGGCAAGTCACCGAAGAGTGATGTTTAATGTACCTCAATTTGTAACATAGAGTGCGGAATTGTGAAAATGTTGCAATAAAATTTAAAAATAATTTATAAATAGGGACTAAAATGGATTGAGAAAAAAACATAAACAGTCTATAATAAGTAAGTCATTGTTGGCCCGGTCTGTGATGCGGAGGGCCTTCATATAACAATTATATAGATATGTAAAAATGTTTTTGGAAATGTATGTGAAATCTAGATATTGAAAAAGGTGCAGAGGTGAAACTATGAATCTAGATCAAAATATTATAGCGCTTTTGCTTGGTATCCTGGAGGGGGCCACTGAATTCTTGCCTGTTTCCAGTACAGGGCATATGATCATTGCCGGTGATGCCATGGGATTTACAGGTGAAAAAGCCAGTGTATTTGAAGTATTTATCCAGTTAGGTGCTATTTTAGCCGTATTTATTTATTATCGTGAAAAATTCATGTCCATGTTACGCCGTGAAAACTGGGTGCGTCAGGACCGTTTGTCCTTGGCTCACATTTTCTTCGGCATGTTGCCGGCTATGGCTATCGGCTTCTTGGGACATTCCTTCATTAAGAACTTTTTATTCTCCCCGGGAACTGTTATTATCGGCCTTGTCGTAGGCGGTCTCTTCATGTTATGGGCTGAAAAACGTCATAAACCGATTACCGTTCATCATGTGGATCAATTGTCCATGCTGCAATGTTTGCAAATCGGTTTCTTCCAGGTGCTGGCCCTCTGGCCGGGCTTCTCCCGTTCCGGTTCTACAATCGCCGGCGGTCTTTACATGGGCGTAAGCCGTAAAGCGGCAGCTGATTTCTCCTTCATCATGGCTGTGCCAATCATGTTGATTGCCTGCATCTATGACTTGTTGAAGATTATCGACCAGTTGCAAATGTCCGACTTCATTATGTTCACTATCGGCTTCGTAACGGCCTTCATATTTGCATACTTGTCCATCGTTTGGTTCTTGAAGTTCTTAAACAAATCTTCCTTGGCAGGCTTCGCATATTACCGCTTCGTAGTTGCTGCTGTAGCACTTCTTTACTTCTTCGTTTTCTAATAAAAACTTGTTAAATATAGTAGTTAGTAAGACTAATGAATAGAAGTTTAGAAGTTAGATGAACTTAAAAATAAAAGATAAATAAATGTGTAAACCTCAACGCTGTACGTGTTGCTTACTTAAAGCTCACGTACAGCGTTTTTTCGCGTTAGTGATTATTGTAATTAGTGAAGGGAATATGAACATGATATAATTTAATCAAGTAACTATAAGGGAAACTTAAGGTGAAAAGGGTATGTGTTAAAAAAGGTATATGTAGAACGGGGGAATTTTATGAAGAAGACGTGTAGTGTAACAAATTGGATGATGGGGAAAAGCAAGACTATGAAATGGTCTACAGTTCTAACTGTATTGGCATTAGGCATAAGCGTTACTAATGTGGCTTTCGCCGAAGTAAATAAAGCAGGTACCGATAGCTCAGGAACTGAAAGTGGGATTGTTTTTGGTGAAGGTAGTACGGTAAATGGAGCTAAGAGTATAGCTATCGGTAATAATAGTCAAGCCACAGTGAAAGGTGGCAAAGTTGAAGATGCTGTAGCTATAGGTTCAGATAGTGTGGCAAATGGAAGTAGAAGTATTGCAATCGGTAAAGGCAGTAAAGCTCAATCTGTAGGTCTTCCAGGCACTCCCTATGAAGGACAAGTGCTAACCAAAACTGCCGTTGTAGATGCCATAGCTATAGGAACCGGTGCTACGGCTCTTTCTTCAAATACTATCGCTATAGGCACATCCAGTGTTGGCACAGGAAGGTATGAATATACGTATCATTCGTCAGGTCTTAAAAGAACGAGTTACTCTATAGGCATTGGTTATAATAGTAAAGGGCAAAGCGGTGGTATAGCCATTGGCTCCAATAATATTACTTACGAGAATGCAGGCATCGCCATTGGTAGCGGTAATCAGGCCGCCGATCATAGTGTCATTGTAGGTAGTGAAAACTCAGTGCCCACCTTTCGCACCGGGAATGTAGTTATATTAGGTAATAAGTCAAAAGCACTTCAAGATGCTAGAAACTCTGTGATTCTTGGAACCCAAGCAACGGCTTTACAGTTCAATGCCATCGCGGTTGGTCAAAAAGCAGTAGCCAATAAATATGGCATAGCCATAGGGACGAATGCAGTGGCGGTAGGTAAATCGGATACGGGGGGCATGGGACCAGGTGGCATAGGCCAAGGCCCTACGGCAATCGAGGATTTTGCTAATATTGCGATCGGCCAAGATGCTTACAGTTATTATGCAGGTTTAGCCATGGGCTCCAGTGCCGGCTCTATGAAGATGGGCGTAGCTCTAGGCTATTTAACTAAAGGCGGAGTAGAGGGCGTATCTATCGGTAACCGTGCCTATGCAAACGATGCTAACGTAGCTATCGGTAGTGAAGCTAAGAGCTATAGCCTATATGGTACTGCTTTAGGGTATAAAGCAGTTGCTAATAGCATTGCGGCCACAACAATCGGCTCTTATGCTACTGTTGCTACAAGTGCCGATAAGGGAACTGCCGTAGGTAGCTCAAGTTATGTAACGGCCGAAGGCGGTAGTGCCATCGGCGCCAATACGATTGCTAATCGAGATGGACAAACAGTAGGTTATTTGCCAACCTTAGCGGTGGATTCACAGCTTAATCGGGCAAGTAGCGATGTAACTATTGCAGCTACTAATGACAGTGATTTATTGGCGTCTATTGCAAAAATCAATGAAGGGGACTCCTCATTTGCTGCGAAATGGGATTCAGCCTTAAAGTTTTATGATACTGAAGCGAATGCAACTAAGGAAGCGGAGTATAACAATTTGACAACAGCGTACGATAATGCCTTAAAAGACTATGAACAAAAAACGGCGGCATTATCGGCTGTAAAACAGGCTGAATCGGCTAAGGTCATGGATGCGTATGTCAAGGATGCGAATAAGGTATATGATTACTATGACTTCAGATTAGCCGAAAATACGAATCTTGAAGCGGCTAGTCAAGCGAAAGAGAGAGCCAAGCAAGCATTGGATGCAGCCCAAAATGCACTCGGTCAATTTATATCCGATAACGATGATTTCGTACAAGCCAAAAAACTGAAAGATAATCTCGTATCTATCTACAAATCCACAACCGGCGCTTTCAGTGTGGGTGCTTCCGCTTATGTAGATCAAAATGGCGCTTATCATGGTGCGGTTACACGCCAAATCACAAACTTGGCAGCCGGCACGACCGATACGGATGCGGTCAACGTGGCGCAGTTAAAAGCGGTAGCTAATCACATCGTGCCTATTTATAGCGGCAGCACCAAGAAGGATGGTACCTATGCCGTTGGCGGTTCGACGTTTTCACCGACTTTAAGCAATTTGGCATTGTCCTTTGGTAATGGCTTGAAAGCGGAAGAAGTAACATCCGACGATAATGCAAAACACATTTTTGTATCTTTAGATAAAGATGCCCTAAAAGGCGACGATGCGTTCAAGGGTGACAAAGGGGATAAAGGCGACAAGGGCGATGCCGGTGCTGACGGACCTGCAGGTCCACAGGGACCACAAGGCCCAGCCGGTCCGCAAGGGCCTAAAGGTGATAAGGGTGAAAAAGGCGATACCGGTCACAGCGTTGTGTGGTCTGATTCGGTTATTCATTTAGATGACAAGGGCAATCAGGTTGTATATGTGGATGGCAAACCGTTCTTGGCAACCGATATTACGGAATCCGGTGAAGTGAAAGCCGGTGCCACTGAATTTACCGGTAAATCCAATGTAAGCACCTTGGCCGGCATGAACCGAGATACGTCTGAATCAATTACATTGACGAATGTAGGGGCCGGCAAAGTGTCCGCTGATTCTACAGAGGCTATTAACGGTTCCCAGTTATATGCGGTGAATGAACGAATTAACGCCCAAGGCAACAACATCCAAACGATTAACAATAATTTGAATCGTTTGGATAAACGAGTGAATCAGGCTGTAGCCGGTGCGGCAGCTCTGGCCGGTTTAAATCCGCTCGAATTTGACTCCAATGATAAAATATCCTTTGCCGTTGGCATGGGTGGTTATAAGGGTGAACAGGCTTACGCGTTAGGTACATTCTATCGTCCAAATCGAAATACCATGGTTAATGCGGCAGCTACTATTGGCGATGAAACGATGTACAATGTAGGCGTGTCCTTTAAGTTCGGCTCTGAGTCGGAATATAGCCAATATTCTAAGTCTGAGTTGGCCGGATACGTTGAAAGCCAGGCCGGTGCATTGAACGAGATGCAGGCTAAGTACGATGCGCAAACCAATACAGTAGCTGAATTGCAGTCCCAAGTGAGCACTTTGGAAACTCGATTGGCACAATTGGAAGCGGCTCTAAAGAAGTAAGATCAGCTTAACGCTACTTTTATAATATCTATTGTGGATATACTTGGAAGTGGATATGCTTGGAGAGCAATGTTAGAGGCTCAACGTAAAGGATATATTTAAAGGGTATGTTCATAGGTATATAATATATAAGATTATAAGACTATAGGACGTGTACATTGTGTGAGATAGCAATGTACACGTTTTTTCATGCCAAGATTTTCGGCCGATTAGAGAAAGATTATTAGAATCAGCATTCAGGTTTACCTGTTAATAGGGCATTTTCAGGCAAAATAAAACTTTGTCAAAAAAATGTAAATATTTTTGTAAAAAATACTTGCGCAAATATTAGGGGTATGCTATTATAATAAAGCACTAATGCGGAAGACGTGTTAGTAACAATTTGTCAAAAATGAGCTGAAAAAAAGTGTTGACAAGTTGTTAAGGGATGTGTATAATATTCCTTGTTGTGGTATGCTGGCGTAGCTCAATCGGTAGAGCAGCTGACTTGTAATCAGCAGGTTGTGGGTTCAATTCCTATCGCCAGCTCCATTTTTTATCTGGAGGGATTCCCGAGCGGCCAAAGGGAGCAGACTGTAAATCTGCCGTCTTCGACTTCGAAGGTTCGAATCCTTCTCCCTCCACCATGTATCGCGGGGTGGAGCAGTTGGTAGCTCGTCGGGCTCATAACCCGAAGGTCGCAGGTTCAAGTCCTGTCCCCGCAACCATTTTTTTATACGTATGCTGGTGTAGCTCAGTCGGCAGAGCGTATCCTTGGTAAGGATAAGGTCACCGGTTCAATCCCGGTCACTAGCTCCATATACTTTTCATGGCGGCATAGCTCAGTTGGCTAGAGCAATCGGTTCATACCCGGTGTGTCCGCGGTTCAAATCCGTGTGCCGCCACCATTATTCCTTACAAGGAATATCACTCATGTTCTCACGAACGTGGGTTATTTTTTTTAAGAGTTTTGAGAGGAGGACATTTGTATGTCTCAAAAGGGCGAATTAGCTAGGGGACTAAAAAATCGACATGTGCAATTGTTGGCTATCGGGGGAGCCATCGGTACCGGGTTATTCCTGGGCTCAGGTCGATCGATTCACTTAGCCGGGCCGTCCATCCTGCTGGCGTATGTAATTACAGGTCTTATTTCATTTTTCATGATGCGCGCCTTGGGTGAACTGCTTTTGTCTAATACGGAATACCATTCCTTTGTAGACTTCGTACATGAGTATATGGGGCCGGGAGCGGCGTTCATTACCGGCTGGACTTATTGGTTTTGCTGGATTTCACTGGCCATGGCGGACGTAACCGCCGCCGGTTTGTACATTCAGTACTGGCTACCGGGCGTAGAACGGTGGATACCGAGCCTCGTCATTTTGCTGGTCCTGTTTGCCATGAACTTGATGGCTGTAAAGGTGTTCGGTGAATTGGAATTCTGGTTTGCTCTTATTAAAGTACTAGCTATTCTAGGTCTTATCGGCGGTGGCGCTTACTTAATTTTCAGCGGCTACATGACCGACGTGGGCCCCATGACATTTGCGAATTTGTGGAATCACGGTGGATGGTTCCCGAACGGTGCAGAAGGCTTTATCCTCTCGTTCCAAATGGTCGTATTCGCCTTTACCGGCATTGAGCTCGTAGGCTTGACGGCCGGTGAAACGGAAGATCCTGAAAAAGTAATTCCGCAGGCTATCAACAACATTCCTATCCGCATTATTATTTTCTATGTTGGCGCCTTGGCAATTATTATGAGTATTTACCCATGGACTTCCGTAAGCCCTGATTCCAGTCCGTTCGTGCAGATCTTCACGGCCGCCGGCATCGTGGCGGCTGCGGCGATTGTAAACTTTATCGTGCTTACATCGGCCGCATCAGCTTGTAACAGCGGTATTTTCAGTACAAGCCGCATGGTGTACACCTTGGCTCGTGAAGGCAATGCACCACGCCGTATGTTCCGCTTGCGCTCCAACAAGGTGCCTATGAATGCGGTTATTTTCTCCGCGTTGGTTATCTTCGTGGCCGTTATCATGCAGTATGTAATGCCGGAAAGCGTATTCGTACTGATCACCAGCGTGTCCACATTCTGCTTCATTTTCATCTGGGGCATCATTACTGTATGCCATATGAAATATCGTCGTCAGAAACCGGAAGAAGCGGCTAAACATACCTTTAAAATGCCATTGTATCCGGTTATCAACTACTTGATTCTCGCATTCTATGCGTTTGTGCTCATCACGTTGGCGTTCAACGATGAAACGCGCGTAGCCCTCTTCTTCACACCGGCCTGGTTCGGTATGCTCTGGTGTTTCTACAAACTTCAGAACATGCGCAGCATGGGTGACGAAGATTCGGAAACAGCAGAGTAGGGCGTTCGACTGCGAATTAATATTCTGAAAAGTAAGAAAAAATTGCATAAATAATTTTTAATAATCCTGCGGGCAAGTCAAACATGCTCGCAGGATTTGCTGTATTATGCCTATAAAGTATTGTTGATAAATGTATAGCGGGTGTATTATAATAAACATATAGGTTTTTATTTTTGTGAAGGAGGCTCTTTACTTAAATGGCAAAAGCAAAATTTGAACGTACAAAACCACATGTTAACATTGGTACAATTGGTCACGTTGACCATGGTAAAACTACTCTAACGGCAGCTATCACTAAAGTGCTTGCTGAACAGGGTAAAGCCCAGTTCCAAGACTACAGCATGATCGATAAAGCTCCGGAAGAACGCGAACGCGGTATTACTATCAACACAGCTCACGTAGAATACGAAACTGACAAACGTCACTACGCACACGTTGACTGCCCGGGCCATGCTGACTATGTTAAAAACATGATCACCGGTGCTGCTCAGATGGACGGCGCTATCTTGGTTATCGCTGCAACTGACGGCCCTATGGCTCAGACT
>NZ_JAGZMO010000006.1 GCF_018364065.1 Veillonella sp. | reverse complement strand
CGGCTTAGCAATCGTTGGTGGTCCTTCCGTAACTAAAGACGGTATCAATGCAGGCGGTAAAGTAGTAGGTAACCTTGGTGAAGGTGCTGTAGCTGAAGGCTCCAAAGATGCTGTAACCGGTGGTCAATTATTTGGCGTGCAAAAAGATCTTAATGATTCTATCAAAGGCGCTCAAGATACAGCTAATTCTGCACTTCAGACTGTAAGCGTTAAAGACGGTGCAGGCAATGTACTTACAGTGAATAAAGACAATGCCGGATTCGGTATCGTAGGTGCAACCGACGGCATGGTTGAAAGTAAAGTGTCCGGTCAGGACTTGGTAGTTGATTTAACAGCGGCTACAAAAGAAAAGATCAACAATGCAGCCGGTAAAGACTTAGGCAACTTGGATGACAAAGGTAAAGATGTCATCAAAGAAGTAGTTCAAGATTCTGTTGACGTAAAAGGCGGCAGCAATATTAACGTAGATAAAGCTACAGTTGATGGCGTTAAGACATTCACTGTTAACTTAGATAAAAACTTGGATTTAGGTGGTGAAGGTTCAATCACATTAGGCGACACTATCATCAAATCCGGTGACGTACATGTTGGTGATACAACCATTAACAACGGCGGCGTAACCTTGAACTCCAACGGTGAATTCAAAGTTGGCGATACTGTAATCAACGGCAGCACAATTAATGTGGGCGGTACTACACTAAACCAAGGTGGTTTGACTATTAAAAACGGCCCTACCATCAATGTTGGCGGTATCAACATGGGCGGTACTAAGATTACAAACGTTGCTAACGCTACTGAAGAAGGCGATGTAGTAACTTACAATCAGTTACAAGAAGTGAAAAATATTGCCACTGAAGGTTCCGAATTGGCTAACAGCGCACTTCAGACTGTCGCAGTTAAAGGTAACGACGGCCAAACAATTACAATCAGCAAAGGCCAGGCAAACCTTGGTATCGTAGGCGCTGCTGACGGCATGGTTGAAAGCAAGGTATCCGGTCAGGACTTGGTAGTGGACTTAACAGCTGCTACAAAAGAAAAGATCAATAATGCAGCCGGTAAAGATTTAGGCAACTTGGATGACAAAGGCAAAGAAGTTATTAAAGAAGTTGTTCAAAAATCCGTTGACGTTAAAGGTGGTACTAACATTGAAGTAGCCAGCGAAACAGGTGCTGACGATGTTAAGACATTCACCGTTAATATGAAGAACAACGTTGATCTAGGCGCTAACGGATCCATTAAAGCCGGTGCAACTACAGTTGATGCTAACGGTTTAACCGCCGGTACAACCACAGTTTCTGCTGATGGCGTACAAGCCGGTGAAACTAAATTGAACGAATACGGTCTGGAAGTAGGCGAAACTTCTGTAACAACTGATGGCGTAAGCGTAGGCAACGCAGCGTTAACAGCTGACGGATTAGCAATTGTAGGCGGCCCATCCGTAACTAAAGACGGCATCAATGCAGGCGGCAAAGTAGTAGGTAACCTCGGTGAAGGCTCTGTAGCTGAAGGTTCTAAAGATGCTGTAACCGGTGGTCAGTTATATGCAGTGAAAACTGATGTTGATGGCGTAAAAGGCCGTGTAGATACAATCAATAACAACCTTGAAAAGGTTACTAACAATCTTGAAAAAGTGACTGAAACTGCAGGTAGTGCACTTCAGACTGTAACTGTAACAGATACTAAAGGCCAAACTCTTGTTGTTGATAAGGACCAGGCAGGCTTCGGTATTAAAGGTGCTACCGATGGCATGGTTACCAGCGAAGTGTCCGGTCAGGACTTAGTAGTAGACTTAACAGCTGCAACGAAAGAAAAAATCAATAATGCAGCCGGTAAAGATTTAGGCAACTTGGATGATAAAGGTAAAGATGTCATTAAAGAAGTTGTTCAAGATTCTGTTGATGTATTAGGCGGCAGCAATATTAACGTAGATAAAGCTACGGTTGATGGCGTTAAGACATTCACTGTTAACTTGAACAAATCTGTAGATTTGGGTGCTGATGGCTCCATCTCTTTAGGCGATACAATCATTAAATCCGGTGACCTCACTGTTGGTGGTACAACGATTAACAATGGTGGTATTACAGTTAACCCTCAAGGCTCTATCGTAGTTGGTGATACTACAATCTCCAATGGCGGTTTGACTATTGAAAACGGTCCATCCATTAACGTAGGCGGTATCAATGCAGGCGGTACTAAGATTACTAACGTACTCGACGGTTCGAAAGACGGCGACGTAGTAACTTACAACCAATTGTTAGAAGTTCGTAAAATCGCTGAAAACAGCTCCGGTACTAGTGGTTCAGCTCTTCAGTCTGTAAGTGTTAAAGATACTGAAGGTAATACAATTATCCTTAGCAAAGACAATTCAAGCTTAGGTATCGTTGGTGCTACTGATGGCATGGTTGAAAGCAAAGTTAATGGTAATGACTTAGTAGTAGACTTAACAGCTGCAACGAAAGAAAAGATTAACAATGCAGCCGGTAAAGACTTAGGCAACTTGGATGATAAAGGTAAAGAAGTCATTAAAGAAGTTGTTCAAAAATCCGTTGACGTTAAAGGTGGTAGTAACATTGAAGTAGCCAGCGAAACCGGTGCTGATGATGTTAAGACTTTCACAGTTAGCATGAAGAACAATGTTGATTTAGGTGCATCCGGATCCATTAAAGCCGGTGCAACTACCGTTGACGCTAACGGTTTAACTGCAGGTACAACTACAGTTTCTGCTGATGGCGTACAAGCCGGTGAAACTAAACTGAACGAATCCGGTCTAGAAGTAGGTGAAACTTCTGTAACAACTGATGGCGTAAGCGTAGGCGATGCAGCTTTAACCGCTAATGGTTTAGCAATCGCTGATGGCCCATCCGTAACTAAAGACGGCATCAATGCAGGCGGTAAAGTGGTATCTAACCTTGGTGAAGGTTCTGTAACTGAAGGCTCTAAAGATGCTGTAACCGGTGGTCAGTTATTCGCAGTAAAAACTGATGTGGATGGCGTTAAAGGCCGTGTAGATACAATCAACAATAACCTTGAAAAGGTTACTAACAATCTTGAAAAAGTAACTGAAACAGCAGGCAGTGCACTTCAAACTGTAACTGTAACAGATACTAAAGGTCAAACTCTCGTTGTTAATAAAGACAAAGCAGGTTTCGGTATCAAAGGTGCTACTGACGGCATGGTTACAAGTGAAGTGTCCGGTCAAGATTTGGTAGTAGATTTAACAGCTGCAACTAAAGAAAAGATCAATAATGCAGCCGGTAAAGATTTAGGCAACTTGGATGACAAAGGTAAAGAAGTCATCAAAGAAGTTGTTCAAAAATCTGTTGACGTAAAAGGTGGTACTAACATTGAAGTAGCCAGCGAAACCGGCGCGGATGATGTTAAGACATTCACCGTTAATATGAAGAACAATGTTGACTTAGGTACTACCGGATCCATTAAAGCCGGTGCAACTACAGTTGACGCTAACGGTTTAACTGCCGGTACAACTACAGTTTCTGCTGATGGCGTACAAGCCGGTGAAACTAAATTGAACGAATCCGGTCTAGAAGTAGGCGAAACTTCTGTAACAACTGACGGCGTAAGTGTTGGTGATGCAGCATTAACAACTAACGGCTTAGCAATCGTTGGTGGCCCATCCGTAACTAAAGACGGTATCAATGCAGGTGATAAAGTAGTATCCAACCTTGGCGAAGGTTCTGTAACTGAAGGATCTAAAGATGCTGTAACCGGTGGCCAGTTATTCGCAGTGAAAACTGATGTGGACGGCGTCAAAGGTCGTGTAGATACAATCAACAATAACCTTGAAAAAGTTACTAATAATTTAGAAAAAGTAACTGAAACTGCAGGTAGTGCACTTCAGTCTGTAACTGTAACAGATACTAAAGGCCAAAAACTTACAGTTAATAAAGACAACGCAGGTTTCGGTATTAAAGGTGCTACTGACGGCATGGTTACAAGTGAAGTATCCGGTCAGGATTTGGTAGTAGACTTAACAGCTGCAACGAAAGAAAAGATCAACAACGCAGCCGGTAAAGATTTAGGCAACTTGGATGATAAAGGTAAAGATGTCATCAAAGAAGTAGTTCAAGACTCTGTTGACGTATTAGGCGGTAGCAATATTAACGTAGATAAAGCTACGGTTGATGGCGTTAAGACATTTACTGTTAACTTGAACAAATCTGTAGACTTAGGTGCTGATGGCTCTATCTCTTTAGGCGATACAATCATTAAATCCGGTGACCTCACTGTTGGTGGTACAACGATTAACAATGGTGGCATTACAGTTAACCCTCAAGGCTCTATCGTAGTTGGCGATACTACAATCTCCAATGGCGGTTTGACTATTGAAAACGGCCCATCCATTAACGTAGGCGGTATCAATGCAGGCGGTACTCGAATTACAAATGTAGCTGAAGGCTCTAAAGATGCTGTAACCGGTGGCCAGTTATTCGATGTTAAGACCGAATTAGATGGTAAAGTAACGACTATCAATAATACTCTTGAAAAAGTAACCGAAACAGCCGGCAACGCTCTTCAGACTGTAACAGTAACAGATACTAACGGTCAAAAACTTACAGTTAACAAAGACAATCCTGCGTTCGGTATCAAAGGTGCAACTGACGGTATGGTTGCAAGCAACGTTGTTGGTCAAGACGTTGTAGTTGATTTAACAACTGCTACGAAAGAAAAGATCAACAATGCAGCCGGTAAAGATTTAGGCAACTTGGATGACAAAGGTAAAGAAGTCATTAAGGAAGTTGTTCAAAAATCTGTTGACGTAAAAGGTAGCGACAATATCGTAGTAACCAGTGAAACCGGTGCTGACGATGTTAAGACATTCACCGTTAACATGAAGAACAACGTTGACTTAGGTGCTAACGGCTCCATTAAAGCCGGTGCAACTACATTGGATGCTAACGGTTTAACTGCCGGGACAACCACAGTTTCCGCTGATGGCGTAACAGCAGGTAAAACTAAACTGAATGAATCCGGTCTTGAAATAGGTGCTACAAAAGTAACAGCTGATGGTTTAGCAATCACCGGTGGTCCATCCGTAACTAAAGACGGTATCGATGCAGGTAGTAAAGTAGTATCTAACCTCGGTGAAGGTTCTGTAGCTGAAGGCTCCAGAGACGCTGTAACCGGTGGTCAGTTGTACGGTGTGAAAACTGATTTAGATAACAAAGTAAACACTGTTACTAACGAAGTTAACACAATCAAGACTGACGTTGGTACATTGAAGACTGAAGTAACTACTGTTAAGAATGATGTTGGTACTCTCAAAACTGAAGTGAATACAGTTAAAACTGATGTGGGTACGCTGAAAACTGAAGTAACAACAGTTAAGAATGATGTAGGCACAATCCGTACAGATGTAAATACATTAACTGATCGTGTAACAACCGTTGAAAATACAGCAGGCAGTGCACTTCAAACTGTAACTGTAACAGATAGCAAGGGTCAAAAACTTACTGTCAACAAGAATAATGCAGGCTTTGGTATTAAAGGTGCTAGCGATGGCATGGTTACAAGCGAAGTGTCCGGTCAGGACTTGGTAGTAGACTTAACAGCGGCTACGAAAGAAAAGATTAACAACGCAGCCGGTAAAGACTTAGGCAACTTAAATGACAAAGGTAAAGAAGTCATCAAAGAAGTAGTTCAGGACTCTGTTGACGTAGTAGGCGGCAGCAATATTAACGTAGATAAAGCTACGGTTGATGGCGTTAAGACATTCACAGTTAACTTGGACAAAAACTTGAATTTAGGTAGCGAAGGCACTATTACCTTAGGCGATACTATCATCAAATCCGGTGACGTACATGTTGGTGGTACAACCATTAACAACGGCGGCGTAACCTTGAACTCCAACGGCGAATTCAAAGTGGGCGACACTGTAATCAACGGCAGCACAATCAATGTGGGCGGTACTACTCTTAACCAAGGCGGCTTGACTATTAAAAACGGTCCAACCATCAATGTTGGCGGCATCAATATGGGCGGTACTAAGATTACCAACGTAGCTAACGCCACTGAAGAAGGCGATGTAGTTACTTATAACCAATTGCAAGAAGTGAAGAATATCGCTACGGAAGGTTCCGAATTGGCGGGCACAGCCCTTCAAACCGTAACAGTTAAAGGTAACGATGGTCAGACGATTGCTATCAGCAAATCTAACTCTGCTATTGGTATCGTTGGTGCAAGTGACGGCATGGTTGAAAGCAAAGTTAATGGTAATGACTTGGTAGTAGACTTAACAGCGGCTACGAAAGAAAAGATTAACAACGCAGCCGGTAAAGACTTAGGCAACTTAGATGACAAAGGCAAAGAAGTTATCAAAGAAGTGAGTCAGGACGCAGTTGATGTAGTAGGCGGTAACAACATTACTGTTGATTCTGAAAAAGTTGACGACGTTAAGACATTTACAGTTAACTTGAATAAAGACTTGAACTTAGGCGGCGAAGGCTCCATCACTTTAGGCGACACTGTGATTAAGTCCGGTGACGTTCATGTGGGCGGCACTACAATTAACAATGGTGGTGTAACTCTTGTTCCTACCGGTGAATTCCGAGTTGGTGACACTGTAATCAATGGTGGTTCCATTAATGTAGCCGGCACAACTATCAACGAAGGCGGCATTACTGTTAACCCTCAGGGCAACATCGTTCTTGGTGATACTACAATCTCCAATGGTGGTTTCACAATTAAGAACGGCCCAACCATCAATGTTGGCGGCATCAATATGGGCGGCACTAAGATTACTAACGTAGCTAACGGCACTCAAGAAGGCGATGTAGTTACTTATAACCAATTACAAGAAGTTAAGAATATTGCTACTGAAGGCTCCGAATTAGCTAACTCCGCATTACAAACTATCTCCATTAATGACGGTAACGGCGGCGTGATCACAGTTAATAAAGGCCAGGCAGGCTTCGGTGTTACCGGCAAATCCGGCGGTATGGTTGAAAGCAAAGTTGACGGTCAAAACTTGGTAGTTGACTTAACAGCAGCTACAAAAGAAAAGATTAACAACGCAGCTGATAAAGACTTGTCCAACTTGAGCGATAAAGGTAAAGAAGTTATTAAGGAAACAAGTCAGAATGCAGTTAACGTAACCGGTGGTAACAACATTACTGTAAATACTTCCGACGTTAACGGTGTGAAGACATTTGATGTTAACTTGAATAACCAAATTGACCTTGGTGCTACAGGTTCCGTAAAAGCAGGTAACACAACGGTAGACAATAATGGTGTAAGCGTAGGCTCCAGCACATTGACTGGTGACGGCTTAGCTGTAGGTAATACTACAGTAAGCGATAGCGGTCTTGCTGTTGGCGATACTAAAGTAAGCGGCAGCGGTCTCACTGTTGGTGATGTAGCTGTAAGCGGTAGCGGCTTATCCATTACCGGTGGTCCTTCTGTAACTAAAGACGGCATTGATGCAGGCAATAAGACAATTACCAATATTGCTGATGGTGTAAAAGCCGGCGACGCTGTGAATAAAGGTCAGTTGGATAAAGTAGACACTAAAGTTAATGACTTGAGCGGTCGAGTTGATGGCTTAGATAAAGGCTTGAAAGACTTAGGTACTAAAGTTGACGGTTTAGGTCAAGACGTAAAAGACCTCGGCACTAAAGTAGGCAACTTGGATACTAAGGTAGGCAACTTAGATACTAGAGTAACCGATTTGGATAATACGGTTAAAGGCTTCGATGGTCGCTTGACGGATGTTGAAAACGTGGCCGGCAGCGCTATCCAAGGTATCTCGGTAGGTTCTGATACCAATAATAAAGAAGAACGCGTAGCTCTTACTAAAGATAAAAACCGTCTAGATATTGTTGGTAAGACTGATGAAAACGGTAATAAATCGATTGTAACATCCGTATCGGGCAATAAAGTTGCAGTTGATTTAGCCGGCAATGTGAAAGATAAGATTAAAAACGCAGCTACTAATAACATGGATAACTTGACTGATACAGGTAAAGCCAATATTAGAGAGTTAATCAGAGCACGTGGTTTAAATGCAGTTGAAGTTGAAACTACAGTAAACTCGGCAGGTCAAAGAACATTCCGAATCGGGTTAAATGATGATGCGCTCTACATGCTTACAAGAAGTATCGGCTGGGGCACACCTGGTGTAGTAAACGATAACTCTAATGATGAAAAAGTTGAACCTGAAGAAAGAAGTGGTTTCCGCTTATCCGATTACGATTGGAAAAACAATAACGGTACAGGCAATCCATATGATCAAACCTTGCCAGTCAGCAGAGACTTCAAAATCACTGAAGGAGCGTTAGATTTAGCGGATGACGTAGTAATTGCTAAATCCTTGACAATCGGCGACACTGCTATAACTACAGATGGTATTGTTGTAGGTGGTACTACTTCGTTAACTCATGATGCATTAACAGTTCAGGATTCCGCTTTAACGAATGATACACTCGTTCTTGGTGGCACAACTCTCGCAACTCATGACAGTGAAACAGGCTTAATCACATTGGATAATGTGGCTCAAGGCTCTATTTCAGAATCTTCGAACCAGGCAATTACCGGTGCTCAGTTGTATCCTATTAAAACACAGGTTGACAACAACACAGCTTCTATCGGCGTACTTGGTGAAGTAGTAAATGCTCAAGGTCAGGCTATTAAAGGATTGTCTTCTGAAATTCAAAGCGTACGCAACGAATCCGCTGAAGGCGATGCAATGGCAGCTTCCTTAGCAGCATTGAACCCACTTCCATATGCTGAAGGCGAACGCGGACAGATTATGGCCGGTGTAGGTACTTACAAAGGTAAACAAGCTCTGGCTGTAGGTTATGCATATGCACCAAACAGCGATCAACAGTACACTGTAGGTCTCTCCTATGGTCAAGGCGGCAAAGCCATGGCTAATATGGGTGCTACATTCCGTATCGGTTCCGGTGAAACAACTAAACCTGCAGGCTCCATGACAGCTGTTCAGAACAAAGTTCAGGCGTTAGAAGCTCAGAACAAGGCACAACAGGCTAAGTTTGATGCAGAATTAGCTGCAAAACAGAACCAGATTGATGCGCAAAATGAACGTATCGCTAAATTGGAAGCATTAGTTCAGCAGTTAGTACACTAATCGGTTGACTCACAAGTATATGAGGTGTATAGAAAATATATACCTTACTATAAAGTGAATCGTGGTACAAATTAAAAAGTGGCTCAAAGGGTGTAAACTCTTTGAGCCACTTTTGCTTTCTCCGGCACAAACACTGACTTATACCTTAGTACATACCCTCGGCATACTTCCGGCAAATACATTGGCATATATGAGAGCAACCAATTCATATACTAATAAATATATGAGATAATAACACCATTAGCTTATCATCTGACGATAGAAATTGTCTGAAGATTAATAGTATAATTAACCTATAAAACAATCATTCCCATAGTCTTATCAATGTTAACAATTTATTGAATAACATAGGATTATTCCACAAGGGATAATTGAAAAGGGGATAAGTAACCAAGGGATAATTAAAATAATTTGCAATTTTAAAGTGTTTTTATGGAGGAGTAGTTATGAAATTTTCCACAAAAGCAAAGTCATCGACATTGGCTCTTTTATTGGCTGTGAGTGTAACGGCCGGTTCTGTATGGGCGGCGCCGGTTGATGTGAGTTCGCCGGGCGTGTTATTAGAAGGGGCGGCAAAGCAGGCCTATATTTCTAACGTTATAACTGACTTGTTCAGACCAAAAGTAATGAATCCAATGGTGAAGCCGTTTGAGGCTCCGGACGGATGGACTTGGACAAAATATACGGCTAACGGCACACCGATGGAACATATGCAGGCAACTGTTAAAAAGTCGGATCGCGTTGTGTTGCAGCTTCATGGGGGCGGCTACGTGTTACCTCTCAGTGACGGCCATCGCATTTTGGGCGTAAAACAGGCGACACTCATGGACGCATCCGATGTGTACTATGTAGATTACCGTTTAGCTCCAAACTATACCTATCCGGCTGCATTGGATGATGCGGTGAATGCATATAACGACTTACTACAGAAGGGCGTGCAGGCGAAAAATATCATTTTAGTGGGTGACTCCGCCGGCGGCAACTTGGCGCTTGCCTTGTCCTTGTATCTGAAAGAACATGGATTGGAACAACCGGGCGTAATGCTCTTGGCATCTCCATGGGCTACGCTGGAAGATACGAAAGATTCCAGCCGTGTTACCAATGAATCAAAAGACCAGGTATTGGGCTTAGGTACACCATTATATGGACCTGTAAAGGATGCCGTCTATGGTGACGGGCTAAGCCGTA
Source organism: Veillonella sp. (assembly GCF_018364065.1). Lineage (GTDB taxonomy): Bacteria > Bacillota > Negativicutes > Veillonellales > Veillonellaceae > Veillonella_A. The sequence goes on along the minus strand of NZ_JAGZMO010000006.1, from coordinate 92,548 downwards.
AAGATCCACGTGTATCACCTATATACGCCGATTTATCCGGGTTACCTCCAATGCTGATTCAAACCGGCGGCAATGAACTATTCCTCACGGAAAATCAGCAATTGGCCGACAAAGCGGCGGCTGACGGCGTGCTCGTAACGCTTACCGTATATCCGGGAATGCCTCATGACTTCGCTTTGTTATTGCCGGATATGAAAGACTCCGTAGACTCGTTGATTGAGATGAAAGAATTTGTGAATCGAAATTTAAAGGGAGGGACTAATTTGTCCACTAATAATCCGGTGACAGCTCGTATTGAGGGGAATGCACCAATGGTTAATTTATTTAAGTTTGATGTTCCTTCAGATACTCATGATATTTTTAATGCGCAAGGTGTTAAAAATTTTAGCGCATCCATGGCAAATGAACCGGGTACATTGTCTATGAATGCGGCGCATAATAAGAAGAATCCTTCTGAGGTGTTCGTCTTGGAAGCTTATGCAGGACCTAATGCATATGAAATACATCGTAATTCAGCACATTTTAAGGAATACGTTGCAACAGTAGGCTCAAAATTGACTAATCGGACGGTGTATCAATTAACTCCGGTGGCGTTACTGGAACAGCCGCAAGGATTGCAGTTAATCGATAATAAAGAAGCCTTGGTGAATTTAGTAAAAGTAGTAGTAAAGCCGGAAGATAATGAACGTTTTACCAATATTGTAGTACCGGAAATGAAGCAATCTATTAAAGATGAAGCCGGCATTCTGTTGATGTATGCCATGACGGATAAAAATGAGCCGAATGTATGGTATTTCTATGAAGTATATAAAAATCAAGCAGCTTATGAATATCATCGTGAGCAACCTGTATTTAAAGACTATTTGGCAAAAACACAAAATATGTTAATTGATAAGGAATTTTATAGCTTGTCGGCAGATGTATTGATGCATCAGGGTGGGTTAAACTTTAGCGTAAAATAAAGAGGTTAATACAATAACAGTAAGAACTGTACCAATGTCTTCAGAGACGGTACAGTTCTTTTTATATGATGTAAATGTAACTTCCGGAATGCCTATTTGTATGCGCTAAATAGGCAGAGTGATGAGAATAATCGATGAGTGTGTAACATCAATCAAATAATGATAAAAATGGAAGTATTAGGTATTGCTTTTATTTTCAAAAGTGGAGAAAAGGTGTATAATTAAAACATTCAAGAGATTCAATATAGAAGAAGTAAAGTGCATAGTAAGTATGCTTAACCTGAATAGACAGTCGAAGTGCAGGCTGTCAGTGAGCTCGTACTTGGGAAAGGGCGAGGGCACAGGACTTCTCTATGGTATGAGTAAAGGAGACCAGTATGTACGATGTAAAATCTTCTAAGGCAGAAGAATTTATTAATCACGAAGAGATTCTTGATACGTTGGCCTATGCGGAAGCGAATAAAGAAAATCGTGAATTGCTTGATCAGATTTTAGCCAAAGCGGCTACAATGAACGGCTTGAATCACCGCGAAGCTGCCGTTCTGTTGGAATGTCCGCTTCCAGAATATAAAGACAAATTATTTGCCTTGGCAAAAGAGATTAAACGTAAAATTTACGGGGACCGCATTGTGTTGTTCGCTCCGTTATATTTGTCCAACTATTGTATCAACGGTTGCGTATATTGCCCATATCATGCAAAGAACCGTCACATCACCCGTAAGAAATTGACTCAGGAACAAGTTCGTGAAGAAGTATTGGCGTTGGAAGCTATGGGGCACAAACGTATTGTTATCGAATCCGGCGAAGACCCAATCAACAATCCGTTGGAATACATTTTAGAATGTATCAAAACGATTTACAGCATTAAGAACAAAAACGGTGAAATCCGTCGTGTTAACGTAAATATCGCCGCTTGCGAAGTGGAAGACTACAAGAAATTGCACGAAGCAGGTATCGGTACTTACACATTGTTCCAGGAAACTTACAACAAAGAAAACTACGAAGCCTTGCATCCACATGGGCCAAAGAGCAACTATGCTTACCACACAGAAGCTATGGACCGTGCTATGAAAGGCGGCATTGATGACGTAGGTATCGGCGTTTTATACGGTTTGGAACATTACCGCTACGACTTCGTAGGCTTGTTGATGCATGCGGAACATTTGGAAGCTGTATTCGGCGTAGGCCCTCACACAATCAGTGTGCCTCGTATTTGCCCTGCTGACGACATCGACGTAGATGACTTCAGCAATGCAGTGCCTGACGACGTTTTCGAAAAAATCGTAGCTCTTATCCGCGTATCCACTCCATACACAGGTATGATTATGTCCACCCGCGAAAGCCAGCGCATGCGTGAACGCGGCTTGGCTCTTGGTATTTCCCAGATCAGCGGTGGTTCCCGTACAAGTGTAGGCGGTTACAAGGAAGAAGAATTGCCTGAAGACAACTCCGCGCAGTTCGATACAAGCGACCGTCGCAGCCTTGATGAAATCGTGGACTGGTTGTTGGAATTAGGCTATGTGCCAAGCTTCTGTACTGCTTGCTACCGTGCAGGACGTACAGGCGACCGCTTCATGGCATTGGCTAAGAGCGGCCAGATTCACAATTGCTGCCAGCCAAATGCGTTGATGACCCTCAATGAATACCTGCTCGACTACGCTACGGATGAAACCAAGGCAACCGGCCAGGCTGTTATTGAAGAACAGTTGCATTTGATTCGCAACGAAAAAGTTAAAGAAGCTTCTTCCAAGTATATTAAACAAATGGAACACGGCGAACGCGACTTCCGTTTCTAAGATCTTCTAATTGATAACTTATAATATTGAATCCTGTAAAGGATAACATAGAAATAGAACGAGTGATTACATTTTGATAATCGCTCGTTCTTTTTTTTGCATGGCGTATTGAGAAAAATAACATATTCTTGTTTCACTAAGCCGTAGGATAGTGTATAATAGAATTAAATTGATAATGATAATAGACTAACTGATTAAGCAATGTAAGAATTGAGATTGAAATTCGTTTAGTAAGAAGTATGTAAAAAGTAAGTCATGTAGATTAAGTATAAGTGAGAAGAGACAGATGAAACAGTGTAAAGCGAAACGATGGCGCTTGGCACCTAGTGATACAAAGTTGCAGTCGGAGCTCGTCCAGGGTTTGGGCGTGTATCCCATTGTGGCTAAACTATTAATCGATCGAGGCATCACAACTATTGAAGCGGGACAGCAGTTTCTAGGCGGTCAGTTAACAGACCTTCTAGATCCTTTTTCTTTAAAGGGGATGGATGCGGCCGTGCCTCTGATTGAAGAAGCAGTTAAACAGCAGGATAAAATCGTCATTTACGGCGATTACGATGTGGACGGCATTACCGCTACATCCTTGCTCTATCTGTTTCTGACACGCTTGGGAGCCAATGTAAGCTATTATATTCCGGAACGACAAAGTGAAGGGTATGGACTCAATGAAGAAGCGGTAGAACAGCTTATCGCGGAAGGTACCTCCTTAGTAATTACGGTGGACTGCGGCATCAGTTCCTACAATATTGTAGAAATGGTGCGCGACCGCCTGACCATGATTATTACAGATCACCATACGGCGCCGCCAGAGATTCCTCGCGCCGCGGCCGTCATTAATCCAAAGCAGCCCGGCTGTACCTATGAAGATAAGAACTTATCCGGCGTAGGCGTCGTGTTTAAGTTGTGCCAGGCCTTATGGAAAAATGCGACCGGAGAAGAATACGTAGACAATTTAGATATTGTAGCTCTTGGGACCGTGGCCGATGTGGTGCCTCTAGTAGGGGAAAACCGCATCATCGTGCGCGAAGGCCTTCGTAAAATGAATGCGAGTCCCAACAAGGGGATCGCAGCTTTAATCGATGTGGCCGGCTTAGGGGACAAGAAAATTTCCGCCGGACATATCGGTTTTACCTTGGCACCGCGCCTCAATGCGGCGGGCCGTGTAACCCATGCAACCCGCGCTGTGGAACTGTTGGTAACGTCCAATCAGGAAGAAGCCAATGTCATTGCGGAAGAGTTGCAAGCTACGAATCAGGAACGCCAGCAGATTGAACGGACCATTCACGAAGAAGCGCGCATGGACGTTATTAATCAGGGCGAATTGGCCGATAAGGTCATCGTGGTGGCCGGCGAAGGTTGGCATCCCGGTGTTATCGGCATTGTAGCATCGCGCCTAGTGGAAGAATATTACAAACCGGCCTTGGTCATCAGCATTCACGACGGTATCGGTAAAGGCTCTTGTCGAAGTATCGAAAATTGCAACATTTACGATGCCTTAAAATCGGCGGAAGATTTGATGCTCCAGTTCGGCGGCCACAAGCAGGCGGCGGGCTTCAGCATTGTAGAAGAAAACATTCCCGCTTTGCGTGAACGTCTTACGGCGTATTGCGCGGAGCATCTGACGGACGATGATTATGTACCTATCGTTGACATTGATGCGGCCATTGAAGCGGAAGATATAACTATAGAACTTATTAATCAGATTGAAACCTTGGAACCGTACGGCATGGGCAACAGCACTCCGATTTTCGCCATCGATAAAATTGCCGTACAGGATGTGTTTTTACTGGGGCAGCAGAAAAATCACTGCAAGATTATTTTACAGTCCAAGCTGGGACCGCTGGACGCCATGATCTGGCACGGAGAAGAATATCATCGTGAAATTTTCCCTGACGAAGCGATTAAAGTTGCTTTCTCTTTGCAGAAAAATGAATGGCAGGGCCGCGTGTCGCCACAGCTGATGGTGCAGGATTTGACGCTTCTGGAAAAACAACGTACAAAGCTTACGACCGAAGGGTTGCGGGCCATGTACATGATAGTAAAAGACGTATTTCGCAGTGCTACGGCACCTAAATATATAGTGGAGTCGGAAGTTATTAACAGACATCCGGCGGATCAAACAGATAAAGAAGCGATCTTGTCTCTCGATGTGTTTAAAGAATTGGGGATTCTGCAGGAAGAGACTACGGCAGGGGGATTAGCCGTATATCGCTGGTGTCATGTGAAGGAAAAGCTGGATCTCATAACTTCGCTGACATTTTTAAAGTACAGCACCTGAGGGGGTGAGGCAAATGATTGAAAATGAAGAAGGGAAAGAGCTGGTCGAGCAGACAGCGTTTAATAAAGAAGAAGAATTACATCACTTTATGGAGATTGTGAAGGCCTACCTGGATGAGGATGATTGCAAGGAAATCATGAAGGCCTTCGAAGTGGCGGACAAGGCGCATGCGGAGCAGAAACGTGCCTCCGGGGAGCCGTACATACTGCATCCGTTGGCGGTGGCCACGATTTTGGCACACCTGCAGATTGACCGTACAACGCTCATTGCGGCGCTACTTCACGACGTAGTCGAAGATACGGATGTGACGCTGGAACAGGTAAAAGAACTGTTCGGCGAAGAAGTGGCATTTCTGGTAGACGGCGTTACAAAGTTGAATCAATTCCAATACCATACGAAGGAAGATCAGCAGCTGGAAAATTATCGGAAGATGATTTTGGCCATGGCCAAGGACGTGCGCGTCGTGGTTATCAAGCTCGGTGACCGCTTGCATAATATGCGTACCTTGAAGCATATGCGCAGCGACAAGCAGAAGCGCATTGCTCAGGAAACGCTGGAAATATTCGCGCCTCTCGCACATCGCCTGGGGATTTTCAACATGAAATGGGAGCTGGAGGATTTATCCTTCCGCTATTTGGAACCTGATAAATACTACGATTTAGTAGAGCAGATGAAAGAAAAACGTCATGTGCGCGAAGAAATCGTAAACGATACGATGGAACAACTCAAGAAAGCCTTGGGGAATGTGAACATCAAAGCGGATGTAAAAGGCCGTCCAAAGCATTTCTACAGTATTTACAAGAAAATGAAGAAGGACAATCGCGACTTGTCGCAGATTTACGACTTGTACGCGGTCCGCGTTATTGTTGATACAATCCCTGACTGCTACGCCGTATTGGGCATCGTTCACAATTTGTGGAAACCGTTGCCATATCGATTTAAAGATTATATTGCCATGCCTAAGTCCAACATGTACCAGTCGCTTCATACGACGGTTATCGGCACTATGGGGCATTCCGTAGAAATCCAGATTCGTACATGGGATATGCACCGTGTATCCGAATATGGTGTTGCCGCTCACTGGCGCTATAAGGAAGGCAATAAGAACGGCGATAAGGACTTCGATCAGAAGGTGGGCTGGCTGCGCCAAGTACTGGAATGGCAGGATTCCAGCAATCCGAAGGAACTGGTGAATGCGTTAAAGCTTGACGTATTCTCCGGGGAAGTCTTCGTATTTACACCGCGCGGCGACGTAGTCAAATTGCCGAAAGGGGCCGTTCCATTGGACTTTGCGTACCGTATTCATACGGACGTGGGCCATCGCTGTGTAGGGGCAAAGGTAAATGGCAAAATCGTGTCATTGGACTACACGTTGCAGAACGGTGATATTGTAGATATTATAACTTCGAAAACCAGCAAGCCGAGTCTGGATTGGCTCAACATCGTAGGTTCTACGGAAAGTAAGAGCAAGATCCGCAACTGGTTTAAGAAGGAAAATAAAGAAGAGAATATCGTTAAGGGCCGTGAACTTCTGGAGAAAGAAGCGCGCCGCCTGAACTACGATTGGAAAGCATTAAATAAACCGGGCCGGTTGGAACAAATTGCGAAGAGCCTGAATGCGGGCAGTGAGTCGGAACTTCTTTCCGCCGTCGGCTATGGCGGGATTCCGGTAAACTCCGTATTACTTCGCATTGTGGACATGCATAAGCGCGAACTGGCGAAGGAAGACAACCGTCGTGATACGATGGCGCTTCTGGAACGGTTGAAAACGCACGAACCGGTGCGCAAGCGCAGCAGCACGGGCATTTTAGTAAATGGCGAACCGGACGTAATGGTCCGCATGGCCCGTTGTTGTAATCCGGTGCCGGGCGATGAAATTGTCGGATATATTACGCGCGGTCGCGGTGTTTCCGTCCATCGTGCGGATTGTCCGAATATTGGACATACGCCGGAAGATGTGGATCGCATGATCGCCGTTGAATGGGATGCGGCCACACAGGATAACTTCCATGTAGCCATTGATATTGCAGCCTATGACCGGGGCGGTATGCTTATGGAAATCATGGCAACCCTTTCGGAAATGAAGGTAAACATTGTCAATATTAATGCGAAAGTGGACGACACGAAGAGTGCGAATATTAATTTAGTTATTGAAATTCGCGATTTGTCACAGCTGGATTTCGTTATGACGAAACTTCGTCGTATTCGCGATGTGTACTCCGTACAGCGTGCTAATGGAGGTAGTTGATGAGAGCAGTAGTACAACGGGTCAGTCAGGCTGACGTAACCGTTGATAATGAAATAGTAGGCCGCGCCGGACAGGGGCTTTTAGTCCTTATCGGCGTCGGCAAAGGTGATACAGAAAAAGACGCCAAATACTTGGCGGAAAAAATCGTCAATCTTCGCATTTTTGAAGATGAAGCACAGAAAATGAATTTGTCTTTATTGGATATTAAAGGCGATGTGTTGGCGGTGTCGCAATTTACTTTGTATGGCGATGTTCGCAAAGGACGCCGTCCGGGCTTTGATCAGGCCGCGCCGCCTGACGAGGCGAACCGGTTGTACGAAGAATTTGTGGCCGCCTGCCGCGCCTTGGGCGCACCGGTTCAGACCGGCGTATTCCAGGCGGATATGAAGGTGAGCCTTATTAACGACGGACCGGTGACGATTTTATTGGACAGTGAAAAGCTGTTTTAACGGCGGAGGGAGTGATGATATGAAGCTTTACCGTTTGCCCTTAGGGCCGTTGCAGACGAATTGTTATATTTTAGAAGACGATAACGGCACGGCTTGTTGGATTGTGGATCCGGGGGCGGAAGGAGAACGGCTGGTAGCGCTCGTCAAAGAAAAACGATGGGAGCTGCAGGCGATTTTATTAACACATGGGCACGGCGACCATATTGGTGGCGTGCAGGCCTTAGTAGACGCATTTCATGTACCTGTGTATATTCACGAAAAGGACGATGTGTTCTTGAAGGACAGCCAGGTAAATTTGAGCGCCAATATGGGCCTCAACGTTACAGTAAACGCCGATGTACACCATGTAACTGACGGACAGAAATTACAGCTGGGAGCTCATGAGTTCACAGTGTTACATACGCCGGGACACACGCCGGGCGGTGTTTGTTACTACGGTAACGGACTCGTGTTGGCAGGTGATACCTTATTCCAGGAATCAGTAGGTCGCACGGATTTTCCGGGTGGCAGTTTCGATGACTTAGTGTTCGGCATTCAGGATAAATTATTCCCGTTGCCGGAAGAAACTGTTGTATACCCGGGGCATGGTCCGGAAACGACGATTGGACATGAGAAAACATACAATCCTTTTGTTCGATAGGTGGTGACCGGGATAATGAAAAAATCGACACAATACTGGTTACGCGCCACGCTTATAGCGTTGACGATAGTATTTTTCTGGGCGATAGTTCCCGTGTTGTGGCCGCTCATTGCGTCCTGTATCTTTACGCTCATCTTGTTGCCTGTAGTAAACAGCATTCAAGACTTTGCGAGAAAGAAGCTTCACTGGACCTGGTTTCCCCGGTATTTGGCCATTATACCGGCCTTTTTGCTGGTAATATTAGTCATGGCCTTAATGATTAAGTATATTATTCTTCCATTTATCATAGAATTTACAAGATTGCTGAACAACTTCCCTTACTTAATGGGACAGTTAATGGATTTATGGCAGACGCTGACCACCGCTTCCTACGTGGTGTTGCCGCCGCAAATTGATGCGGTTGTGGCCAACACATTGAGCCGTATCAGCAGTTACGGTGTGGAACTGGCGCAGCGCGGTATTTTCGCCATATTCTCCATTGCAACAACGATGCTGGAATTTTTACTGGTGCCAATTATGACATTCTATCTGTTAAAAGACGGCCGGTATTTGAAAGCTCGTTGCTTAAATCTGTTTGCATCGCCTTACAATCAGTATTTAACTGAGGTAGTTAATCAGATACATCGCACGATGGGCGGTTATTTACGGGGACTCCTGGTGCTGGCCACCAATATGTTCTGCATTACGCTTATCGTGGCAACCATCTACGATTTGCCGTACCCGTTGGTATTGGCCTTACTGGCCGGCATTGCGGAGTGGATTCCCATTATCGGACCTATTTTCAGTGCCGTACCGGCCATCATCCTGGCTTTCATTATCAGCCCGGCGCTGGCGCTCAAAGTGGCCATTACCTATCTGATTATTCAGCTCGTGGACGGACAAATCATTATGCCGAAGTTGATGGGGCATGTTATTAACCTGCACCCACTGGTGATTTTAACCGTGATTTTTATCGGCGGTTACTTCTTCGGGATTATCGGTATGATGACGGCAGTACCTATGACGGCGATGATTCAAATTATTCTTAATAAACTATGGTATTTTAACTCGCATTATAATAAAAAGGATGTGGCATGATGAACACTACATTGGAAAAATTAAAAGAACGCATTAAAGATAAGAAGTACAAATTAACTACACAGCGTCAAACAATTTTACAGGCCTTCATTGATGCGGAAGAAAAGCATCTTTGCGCTGAAGACGTGTATGTGTTAGTTAAAAAAGTTGCCCCTGATATCGGCTTGGCTACGATTTACAGAACCTTGGATCTGTTCACTGAACTTGATTTGTTAAAACGCCTCGACTTCGGTGACGGCCGTAACCGCTACGAATTGAACGATGAAGAATTCGCTCACTTCCATCATCATTTAATCTGCGTAAAATGCGGCTGCGTAAAGGAATTTGAAGACGATATGTTGGAAACGTTGGAATCCATTATCGCTAAGAAATTAAACTTCAAAACCATTGACCATCAGTTGAAAGTATACGGTTACTGCAGCGACTGCCAGGAAAAACTTAAGGCGGAAGAGGAAGCGGCTAAAGGTGTATAATTTTTATACGTATTCCTACGAAGGTCCGCTCCCGTTAGGCAGTGTGGTAGCCCATCATTGTGGAGCCGCCGGCCTTGTGACGGCGAAGGAAGCCCATTGGCAACTGTCCGCTGTGGAAGGGCCGAGCGGCTATACTCTGGAAGTCCGTGTGGACGGCCGGGTGAAGCAGACTTTTGAAGGGTCGGTAAGTACGCAGGGCCGCACGGCTATCGGGGCCGCCTTGCTCCGCTATTTGCGCAGTGAACAGGGCCTTGATCCTGTCGGTGAGTGGGGCAGTTTAGTGGGCGTTCGACCGACGAAGCTGTTTCATAAGCGCTGGGACATGACGGGCAGTGCGGAGCAGGCTGTGGAAAGTATTCGCCGCGACTACGAAGTGAGTGACGGCAAGCTGGCACTGTTGAAAAAGGTGGCCACCTTGCAGCGCCCCTATGTGGGAGCTACACCTGATGAAGCACGTCATATCAGCGTCTATGGAGGCATCCCGTTTTGCCAGACCCGCTGTACATACTGCTCATTCCCTTTCGGACTGATTCAGGACTACAAGCGCGTGGCGGACTTCGTGGAAGCGTTCCGAGCAGATTCACTGCAACTGGCCGACCTGGTACGCCGGTATAATCTCCATGTGGACAGTCTCTACATGGGCGGTGGCACGCCGACCAGTCTGGACGATGAAGCCTTTCGCAACGTGTTGAGTGCCTTTAAAGAACTTCATCAGCCAGGCCGTGAGTTTACTGTGGAAGCGGGACGGCCCGATTCGGTGACACCGGATAAGCTGGAAGCTATGAAGGAACATGGCGTAAACCGTATCAGCATCAATCCGCAAAGTATGCAGGATCACATTTTAAAGGCCATTGCCCGCGGTCATAAGGCGGATGATATTCGCCGTCTGTATGACCAGGTGAAGGAGCAAACCGATTTTATCGTCAACATGGACTTTATTGCCGGTTTGCCGGAGCAGAATTTCGGCCATATGCAGGAAAATTTAGATTATGTTTGTCAGGCACGCCCTGAAAATGTTACAATTCATACATTGGCCTTAAAGCGGGGCAGTCCGCTTTATGACAGCGGCCGTACGGATACAATGCCTGAAGAAGACGTTGTAAAGGACATGGTCGCTTATAGCCGTGAACGCCTGGAGGCGGCCGGCTATGTACCGTATTATGTGTATCGCCAGCAGTATATGCGCGGTCAATTGGAAAATATAGGATATACCTTGCCCGGCTATGCGTGCGAATACAATATTCGCATCATGGAAGAGCGGCAGAGTATTTTATCCGTCGGTCCCGGCAGTTCGTCGAAGTGGATCGGCGGCGCCGAGTATCGGCAAAAGAAGCAGCATTTACCTAAAGATGTATCGGTGTACATTGATACGCTGGAAACACTTTTACGTAAGCGCTCGCTATTGAGCAAACAACATTGGGAGGGATAATTATGGCAATACAAAAGCCTCGGGGCACGCAGGATATTTTACCGGCGTCGATAGGTAATTGGCGCTATGTGGAAGCGGCCATTCGCAAGCTTTGCGCAGCGTACGGCTTCCAGGAAATTCGCACCCCGATTTTTGAAGAAACAGGTCTGTTTTTACGAGGTATCGGTGAAACTACGGACGTAGTACAAAAGGAAATGTACTCATTCCCGACAGGCGATAAAAAGGAACAGACTTATACATTGCGCCCTGAAAATACGGCATCTGCCGTGCGCGCCTATTTAGAAAACAAGGTGTACGGTCAGGAAACCTTGACGAAGTGGTTCTACATCGGACCGATGTTCCGTCACGATAAACCACAGGCGGGCCGTTACCGCCAGTTCCACCAGTTCGGCGTGGAAAGCCTCGGTTCACAGGCTCCAACTGCTGATGCGGACGTAATTTTAATGGCCTTGCAATTATTTGAAAGCTTGGGATTGAAAGATTTGAGCGTACAGGTTAACTCTGTAGGCTGTCCAATCTGCCGTCCTGCGTACAGGGAAAAATTGATTGCCTTCTTCGAACCTAAGAAGGATCAGCTTTGCCCTGACTGCCAGAGCCGTTTATACAAGAACCCGATGCGTATTTTGGACTGTAAAGAAGAGTCCTGTAAAGCATTGAGCGTAGGGGCTCCGGAAATTTCCGAAAACCTTTGCGAAGAATGTTCCGGCCACTTTGAACAATTGAAAGCGTTGTTGACAGCTGCCGGTGTAGACTACACCTTAAATCCTCGTTTGGTTCGCGGTCTCGACTACTATACAAAAACAGCCTTTGAAGTGCAATATGCACCATTGGGCTCCCAGAGTGCCGTATGCGGCGGCGGTCGTTACGACGGCCTCGTAGAAGAGCTTGACGGCCCTCATACGCCGGCTGTAGGCTTTGCCGTTGGTGTTGAACGCTTGCTCCTGGCCTTGGAAAAACAGGGACTGTTACCGGATACGGAAGTGGAACCGTCCGTGTTCGTAGTAGCCTTGGGTGAAGCGGCGCAAGTGGAAGGCTTCAAGATTGTTCATGCATTGCGCCATGAATATATTGCGGCCGCTATGACCGGTGAAAACAAAAGCATGAAGAGTCAGTTAAAACATGCTAACAAAATTAACGCAAAATATGTTATTATATTGGGTGATGATGAATTAGCTCGCGGCGAAGCAATCGTTCGCCATATGGAAACGAGCGAGCAGGAAACAGTGTCATTAGCGGAAGTGAAAGCACATATAACCTCATTAGTGAAAGGATGACAATAATGGAAACAATGCAGGGATTGCACCGCACACATGGCTGCGGTACTATCAGCGAAGAACATATCGGTAAGGAGGTTGTTCTTTGCGGTTGGGTAGAACGCCGTCGTGACCATGGCGGATTAATCTTTATCGATTTGCGAGATCGTTCGGGGGTAGTTCAGATTGTGGCCTCTCCGGATCACAATATGGAATCATTCCACAAAGCGGAAGATGTGCGCAACGAGTTCGTACTTTGTGTACGCGGTAAGATTACAGAACGCGATGCGGACGCAATTAACCCAAATCTTGCTACCGGTCGTTTTGAAATGTATTGCGAAGAACTTCGCGTACTTAACAAATCCAAAACACCTCCATTCTACATTCAGGACAATATTGATGTAGATGAAAATATTCGCTTAAAATACCGCTATTTAGACCTTCGCCGTCCGGAAATGCAGCGTAATCTTATGCTTCGTCACCGCGTGACTAAGGCTATGCGCGACTATTTAGACCACAAAGAGTTTATTGAAATTGAAACTCCAATGCTTACAAAGAGTACACCTGAAGGGGCTCGCGATTACTTGGTACCTTCCCGTGTAAATCCTGGTACTTTCTACGCATTGCCACAGTCTCCACAGATCTTCAAACAGATCCTCATGGTGGCAGGCTATGAAAAATACTTCCAAATCGTTCGCTGCTTCCGCGATGAAGACTTGCGTGCAGACCGTCAGCCTGAATTCACTCAGCTCGACTTGGAATTGAGCTTCGTTGATCAGGAAGACATTTTGAAACTCTTGGAAGGTTTGATTCAACACGTATTCAAAACAGCTATGGACGTAGATATTCAGTTGCCAATGCCTCGCATTACCTGGGATGAAGCAATGGATAAATACGGTTCCGATAAACCGGATCTTCGCTTCGGCATGGAATTCACTGATGTAACCGATTTGGTTCGCACGACTGAATTCAAAGTGTTCCGTTCCGTTATCGACAACGGCGGCGTAGTAAAAGGTATCGTAGTACCTGGCGATGCAGGCATTCCTCGTCGTGAACTTGATGATTTGGTAAGCTATGTAAACCAATACGGCGCTAAAGGTTTGGCTTGGGCTTGCTTCAACGAAGACGGAACTATCAAATCTCAGATCATGAAATTCTTGGGCGAAGATACTATCCGCGCTATCGGCAGTGCTATGAACGCACAACCTGGCGACCTTGTTCTTATGATTGCCGACAAACCGGCTGTTGTAGCGAAAGCCTTGGGCGAACTTCGCCTTGAAATGGGCCGTCGCATGAACTTGATCGACGAAGATAAATTGGCATTCACTTGGGTAACAGACTTCCCAATGTTCGAATATAGCGAAGAAGAAAAACGTTATGTGGCTATGCACCATCCGTTCACATCTCCTCGTGCGGAAGATATTGATAAGTTGGCTACCGATCCGGGTTCCGTTAAAGCTATCGCTTACGATATGGTTCTTAACGGCGTTGAAATCGGCGGCGGCAGTATCCGTATTTACCAATCCGACGTACAGGAAAAAGTATTCAACGCTATCGGCCTTACTGAAGAAGAAAGCCGCAGCAAATTCGGCTTCATGTTGGATGCATTCCAATTCGGCGCACCTCCACATGGCGGCTGCGCATTCGGTCTTGACCGCTTGGTTATGCTCATGGCTAAACGTCAGTCTATCCGCGACGTAATTGCATTCCCTAAAACACAGAGTGCATCTGACCTCATGAGCCAGGCTCCATCCGAAGTAGCTCCTAAACAGTTACGCGAATTACACATTAAAACCAATACTGAAAAAGAAAAATTAGTATAGGCGTAAATAGATATAACCGCAGTCCTCTTTGGGGATTGCGGTTATATTTTTTGTAAAAATACATAACCCTTTTATGCATAGTTACAGTGCAACTATGATAAATGTATATCAGGAATACTTGTCAAGGGCTTGAAATAAATGACTGAGTTTGCTAATATATTATTAAAGATTACCCCTGCTGTGTGCGTGTGGTATCGCAGTTTTGAGCCAACATTATTACATAGGGAGCTTGGACTCTCATAGTGGCGCTACGCCTGAAGAAGGACAGTAAGATTATGAGGAGAGCACCCACCTGCTCATGCAGGATCAAAACACGGTACATATACGGCATGGTGGGGATCTTTTAAAGCCGCCTTTAGGGTGGTTCTTTTTTTTTCTCTAAATTAGTGAGAAGATTTTCAAATTAGTGAGAAGATTTTCGGTCTAAGTAGAAGTTTCTTGCTTTACGATGGCGACTTTGGTTTTATAAAAAAGCTCTTTTCTTTATGGAGAAAAGATATGCAAGAATATGTGCCGAAAAGCAGATTGTATGAGATAATAAGTATAAGTGTAAAATAGATTAAACGGTGAGTGAGGTGGCTTTATGGACAGTTTGTTTGATACATTGGAGACAAAGAGTTTTGAACCTTTGGCGGTGCGTATGCGCCCCACGTCTCTGGACGATTTTTTCGGACAGGAAAAGGCGGTAGGGAAGGGGACTTTTTTGCGCGCCATGATTGAACAGGACACTATTCCGTCCTTGTTGTTCTACGGGCCGTCCGGCACAGGCAAGACGACCTTGGCCGGCATTATTGCACAACTCACCAACAGTCATTTCGTAGTTCTGAACGCCACTAATGCAGGCATCGGCGAATTGCGCACCATCATTGAAACGGCGCGCAAGACGATTCGCAATCTGCAGCAGCGGACGATTTTATTTTTAGACGAAATTCATCGCTTTAATAAGAGCCAGCAGGACGTACTGCTTCCTTGCGTGGAAGATGGCACGATTATCCTCATTGGTGCTACCACAGAAAATCCGTTCTTCGAAGTAAACAGACCGCTTCTTTCCCGTTTGCGACTTATTACGCTGGAAAGCCTTACGCCGAAAGCGATTGTGAACGTTTTAAAACGAGCTCTTCGTGATACGGAGAAGGGACTTGGCAAAAAAGAAGTGACCGCAACGGACGAAGTGTTGGAAGAAGTGGGCATTTTCGTAAGCGGTGATGCGCGCATTGCCCTTAATATACTGGAACAGGCCGTGGCCATGGTGCCGGAAAAGGGCGAACTCACTCTCGATGTACTGGAACGCGTGGTGGGACGTCGCATTTACAGTTACGATAAAAAAGGGGACAACCATTACGATACGATTTCCGCATTTATAAAAAGTATGCGCGGCTCCGATCCTGATGCGGCCGTGTATTACCTGGCACGTATGATTGAAGCCGGTGAAGATCCGAATTTCATTGCGCGCCGTATTGTTATTTGCGCGGCGGAAGATGTGGGATTGGCAGATCCGCAGGCCTTGGTTGTGGCCAATGCGGCGGCACAGGCGGCTCATTTAGTGGGCTTTCCTGAAGCGCGGATTATTTTATCGGAAGCCACGATATATGTGGCCCTCGCTCCGAAGAGTAACAGTGCGTACATGGCCATTGACCGGGCTGTGCAGGATGTACGTCATATGCAGCAGGGGACCGTTCCGGCTCACTTGCGTGACACGCACTACAGCGGTGCGGGCAAATTGGGACACGGTTTAACCTATAAATATGCCCACGATTATCCGAACGGTTATGTGAAGCAACAGTACCTTCCAAACGAGCTTAAAGGTAGAACGTACTATGAAGGTATAAGCCGGGGAACGGAAAAAGAATTGTTGGAAAATTGGAGCGAACGTACAGGCGATAAAACTTCAAAAAGATAGGTATTCTGTGGTATAATAATATGCTATGGTATTGTATAAATTAACTTTCCTTCCGTACTATGTTGCTTTGGAAATGATAGGGTCGGAATATTGAAAGTTATTTTATAAAACACTGCTTTTGAGGATGTTTGTAGGGTGAGTGGAAGTGTTCGCCCCTTGTAAGTTAGATAGATTGAGGTGTATGTAGACAATTATGGCGCAGCAAAAGGAGTCGACTCGTGCCAAGGCGGCGAAGAAGCCGAGTACGAGCCGAAAACGAACGACTACGACAACAACAAAGAAGAAAACGGCCCCGCAGAAGAGCACGAAAATTCGCAAAGAGGTGCGCGGCCTATTTATCATGCTTATTGCCTTGGTAGCCTTATTGGGGATCTTCGGCATATCATCAGGTATGTTTATTGACATCTTATCGGGATTCTTTATTTACGGATTCGGTTTGGGCGGCATCGTGCCGTGCATTTATGTGGGCTACGTAGGTTGGCGTATTCTCTATGCCGACGAAGGGTTCCGCATAACGAAACGAGGCGTTTTATTAACGGTCTTTTTCTTATTCCTTATCGCCTTGATTCCGTTAATTCGCGTGCCGCAGGGGGCGGAATTACAAACTACTATGCTGGCCGACCAGGGCGGCGTTATGGGTGGTTTCATCGCTTCCATGCTGCGCAGTATGCTCGGTGATATAGGGGCCATGTTGGTAGACATTGTGGTACTCCTCGGCTTGGGCCTGTTGATTACCCAAGTATCGCTCCGTACCGGTCTTCACCGCACAAAAGAAAAGGCTGAAGTGGGTATAGAAGCAGCGAAAGCGGTCGCTGAAGAAGCGGCACAGAACGTGAAAGTACGCTATGAAGACTGGCGTGAAGAGCAGCGTGAACGGAAGCGCGTTTACGATCAGGAAAAAGATAACTCCTTCGCACAGCGCATTATTGCAGAAGAAGAAAAACAGACCGCTGCACAGGTGGCTCAGCCTCAAACAAATGCACAGGCTGAACAGGGCCATGCAGGCGCTTATGTGCAGGGACCCCAAGGACATGGTGCTCATGGCCAGACGGTTCATCCGACGCAGCAGGCCTATGCAAATGCTCATACACAGCCTACGCAGGTTGATGTGCGCATGCAGCAGCCTCATTCCAGCGTTCGAAGAGAACCTGTACAGGTTGATGCTCGCACACAAGAGGCGCACGGCGCCGCATATGCACCGCATGTGACATCTGCAGGTGCATATGAAGGGGAAACACACTTTAGAGAGATTACCTATATGGATGATAAACCGTTCCCGGATACCTATGTGGACGAAAGTGCCGCAGTGAGTCAGATGGCGGACGACACTGTCTACGATGTAGATGACGTGGAAACAGGTTTTATTCCGAGTCGAAGAACTGATTATGATACAGTAGAAAATACAGGCGACTCCGCTTATAGCGGAACTGTTCCGACTGTGGACGGTGAAGTTACACCGGTTGAAGAGGCCGGACAGGGAGCTGTAGAATCTCATAACGAGGCAGGTCATGGAGTAGCTCCTAATGATACAGCTATGGCCGTGCCGTCCTTCCTGGAACCTAGCATGGCACAGGAACTTCAACATGAAGGAAATGGCGCAGTGAACGCCGCACAGGCAGGCGCTTCCGGTATGACTGCACCAGCCGTAGGTCAGATGACAGCAGGTGCTGCAGTTGCCGGAAACGGCGCTGCTGCAGGCACAATGGCCGCTGCAGGTGTGGCAGGCACGGTAGCAGGTGCTGCCGGTGCAGCTGAAGGAACGTCTGCCGGTACAGGTATCTTAATTCCTTCGCTGGAAGGTACTGAAGAAGATACAGCCGCTGTAGCGGTTACTACCGACGGGGCACCAAAACCTCGCATTTTAGAAGCGCCATATTCCTATCCGCCATTGTCTATGTTGGCGCACGGAACGATGAAAGCCATTTCACCGGAAGAAATCAGCCGCAACAGCATGAAGCTGGAAGAAGCGTTGCAGTCCTTCAAGGTTATTGCGAAGGTTGTAAATGCTACGCAGGGACCGACGGTTACACGTTATGAATTGGAACCGGAACCGGGGACCAAAGTGGCGTCGATTCTTAAATTGTCCGACGATTTGAAGCGAAGCCTGTCCGCTGTGGACGTGCGTATTGAAGCGCCGATTCCGGGTAAATCTACGGTAGGTATTGAAGTACCGAACGACGAACCGTCGTCCGTAAACTTGCGCGACGTACTGGAAAGCGATGATTTCCAACATGCGCGCGGCGGTATTCCGGTAGGTCTCGGCAAGGATATTGCAGGCAAGCCGGTTATTACCGACTTATCTAAGATGCCTCACCTTCTCATCGCCGGCTCTACAGGTTCTGGTAAATCCGTATGTGTAAATACGCTGATTTCCAGTATCTTGTTCAGCCGCAAGCCGTCAGAAGTTAAGTTGATTCTGGTGGATCCGAAGATTGTAGAATTGTCTGTTTACGACGGGGTGCCTCATTTGATGGCGCCGGTTGTAACGGATATGAAAAAAGCGGCCAGCGTACTTCGTTGGCTCACTCGTGAAATGGATAACCGTTATAAGATGCTCAGCCTTACAGGGCATCGTAAAATCAGCTCGTATAACGAAGCATTCCCGGATAAAGCATTGCCTTATATCCTGATTATTATCGACGAAATGGCGGATCTCATGATGACCGAGCCTGAGGTGGAAGAAGACATCAGCCGTTTGGCGGCGAAAGCCCGTGCGGCCGGTATTCACCTCGTATTGGCTACGCAGCGTCCGTCCGTTGACGTTATTACAGGCGTCATTAAGAGTAATGTGCCGAGCCGTATTTCCTTTGCCGTGGCTCAGGCCAATGACTCCCGTATTATTTTGGATACGGGCGGTGCGGAAAATCTCCTCGGTAAAGGGGATATGCTGTTCAGCCCAATCGGCTCCAGCAAACCGATCCGTATTCAAGGGGCCTTCATTTCCGACGACGAAGTGGAACACCTCGTACAATATGTGAAAAAGCAGGGCACTGCGCAGTATGACGAACGCGTTATTGCCGCAGGCGACGAAGCGGACGAAGAACCGGCCGGCGTACCTGCAGAAGACCGCGATGAATTATTGGAACGGGCCATTGATTTGGTGTTCGAACATAAACAGGCATCCGCATCGTACATTCAACGTCGTTTGCGCGTAGGATTCTCCCGCGGCGCACGTCTGATCGACACGATGGAAGAAATGAAGATTATCGGCCCTGTAAACGGCAGCAAGCCACGGGAAATTCTCATGACTCGTGAAGAAGTATATGATAAATATGGCATTTAATGAAAAGGAGGAGCTCTCTTGGCAACGATTGGGGAAGAACTGAAGCGCGAACGCAATCGACGCGGTCTGACCATTAAAGATGTGGAGCGGGTGCTGCACATTCGGGCTGCCTATTTGGAAGCTCTGGAAGAAGATAATTACAATATCATCCCCGGGGATGTGTATGTAAAAGGATTTATCGGCAACTATGCCGATTTCCTCGGCTTGGAACGTCATCGTTTCATTGACCGATATAAAAGTATTATCGGCGAACCGCTGGGCGTGCCGATTCGCAAGATAAAGCCGCGCCGCGTGCCGGCTCACGAAGAAGTGGAGAAGGAAGTGGCCGTTGTGCCGCCTGCTTCGAAGCGTCTTACGTATACGTCCCGACAACAGCGCCGCAAGAAGACATTGGCGCAGGAACGTCTGGCCGTTACGATTATACTCATTTGTATAGTACTGTTTTTAATTTGGTTGTTCTTTATGTAAAGAAAAGGATTGAGTGATGGATACAAATCGCTTTTTAATTACGACCAGGGCTGAAATGGAAGCCAAAGGTTGGGCGGAGCTGGACTTTGCATTGATTACCGGCGACGCGTATGTGGACCATCCGTCCTTCGCAGGCAGCGTTATCGGCCGTTTGCTCGAGCACCACGGGTATCGGGTAGGCCTTATAGCACAGCCTGACTGGAACGATGTGAACGCATTTAAAACCTTGGGAAAACCACGTTTGGCATCCTTGGTAACGGCGGGCAATTTAGACTCTATGCTCAATAAATTTACTGCAGCTAAAAAGTTCCGCCATACAGACGGCTATTCACCGGGAGGTGAAAGCGGCCACCGTCCTGACCGGGCTACATTAGTTTATGCGAACCGCATGCGCGAAGCTTTTCGCGACGTGCCGGTTATCATAGGCGGTATCGAAGCCAGTTTGCGACGTTTTGCACACTACGATTACTGGTCCGACACGGTGCGCCGTTCCATTTTGCAGGACAGCAAATCGGACGCCCTTATCTACGGTATGGGTGAACGACAGATCCTGGAATTGGCGAAGGCGCTTGATGAAGGACGTTTTGAAGAAAGCTTGCCTCATATTAAAGGCATTTGCTATATGAGCAAGGAAAAACCGGAAGGTACGTTTGTGGAATGTCCTTCCTTTGAAGCGGTGAAGGCGAGCAAGAAAGACTTTGCCGAAGCATTTCGCATTCAATATTACGAACAGGATCCTTTTATCGGGAAAACAATTATCCAGGCTCATGGGGATCGCTATTTAGTACAGAATAGCCCGGCCTTACCGCTAGACCAGAAGCAAATGGATGAAGTATATGATCTGCCGTTTACGCGGCAATGGCATCCGGCCTATGATGAGGCAGGTGGCGTGCCGGCACTGAGTGAAGTACAGTTCAGCCTCGTAAGTCAACGCGGTTGTTTCGGCAGTTGTTCCTTCTGCGCCATTACGAGCCATCAGGGACGAATTATTCAGAACCGCAGTCACGAATCACTTATCAACGAAGCGAAGCGCATGATCGACATGGCGGATTTCAAAGGCTACATTCATGACGTAGGAGGCCCGACGGCCAACTTCCGTCATTTAGCGTGTCAGAAACAGGCTAAATTCGGCGCCTGTCCGGGCAAGAACTGTGCTGCGCCTGTCCCTTGTGAACACTTAGATACAAGTCACGATGATTATCTGGACTTGCTTCGCAAGTTGCGCAAACTGAAAGGCGTTAAAAAAGTGTTTGTTCGTTCCGGACTTCGTTATGATTACGTACTGGAAGATAATAACCGACAATTTGTGAAAGAACTTTGTGAACATCATGTAAGCGGTCAGCTGAAAGTGGCGCCGGAACATGTGTCAAAGAATGTAACTGATATTATGGGCAAGGCCGGCAAGGATGTATTTCTTGAATTCAAAGACTGGTTTGATGCGGCCAATCGTCAGCTCGGGAAGAAACAGTACCTCGTACCGTACTTCATGAGTTCTCATCCGGGCTGTACACTAGCTGATGCTATTGAATTGGCGGAGTTCCTGCGCGACCAGGGCATGAACCCTGAACAGGTGCAGGACTTCATTCCTACGCCGGGCAGCCTGTCTACGGCGATGTACTATACGGAAATTAATCCGTTGACCGGCGAGCCGATTTATGTGCTGAAGAAAGCGCATGACAAGGCGATGCAGCGTGCGCTCATGCAGTATAAGCGCCCTGAAAACTACAAGCTTGTATACGAAGCGCTTATGAAAGCGAATCGGAAAGACTTAATTGGATTCGGACCGCACTGTCTTATTCCGCCACGGCCGATTAAAAACTACGCGCCGCAGAGTGGCGGAGCCGGTGCTTCCAAGGGCGGCTTCAGAGGCGGCGCAGGTTCGCGTAACAGTTCCGGTACAGGTGCTCGAAGCGGCGCCCGCAGTTCCTGGAAAGGGCGTCCCGGTGAAGGCGCGAAAGGTTACGGCGCTTCAGCGGGCGACAACTCGAGAGGCGCTTCACAAGGCCGTTCAGGCTCATATCGTGCAGGCAGTTCGACGCGCGGGGCAAACTCGTACGGTCGTGCCGAAGTTGGTATGAGTAAACGGGCAAAATCGGGCAAAAAACCTAGATAACTTTCTTTATAATATGTCATAATGGAGGCGGGCAATGGTATGAAACGTTTTTGGCCAATTGCATTGTTAGTCATATTTGTCATGGCCGTTTTTGCGGCAGGCACATATTTTGAAAAAAATAAACAAAAAGAGCGCACTGCCATTCCTATCAAAGCGGAGCTGACAATTTATTCGGATTTGCCGAATAATGTGACCGCCGTGCTGGCGCAACAGTATGAAATGCTGTACCATGTTCGCCTGAATTTTCAACCTCTCACCGAAGAGCAGATGGCTACGCGCATGACGCTCCCTTTGGCGGACCAGAAGGGTGACTTGGTAATTACCAGTCGCGACAACTTGGATATCGGCGTTAAGTATAATCAACTGAAACCGGTACTCACCGAAGGGGCGGACGAAGTGTCCGACAGATTTAAGAATCCTGATGCCCTATGGGTAGGGCTTTGGTACGATCCGGTTGTATTCGCCCAAAGCGAAGCATTCTATGACCGCATGGGCCGCTATGTAACGGCTTGGCAGTCCTTAATATTGCCGGGCGAATGGAATGTAGTCATGACCGACTTTGTGGCGTCCCGCAGTGCAGCGAATATTCTGTACAGCTTTGTGGAACGGTACGGAGAAGAACAGGGGCTGGAGTACTTCGTAGAGTTGAAACCTCATGTTTCGCAGTATGCTAAATTCCTGTCTACGCCGATACGCTTAGCCGCGTTGGGCGAAACAGATCTGGGTATCGGCAACTATTCCGACGGACAGCAATATGCAATGCACAAGTATCCGGTGAAAATTATTTTCCCGGCCGACGGAACGCCGTACTACCTGACCGGGGTCGGCATGCTGAAGAGTGTGAAGAATGAAGAAGAAGCGACGCGCCTGGTAAAATGGCTTTTGTCAAAACAGGTGTCGCAACTATTGACTGACAACAGTTTTTATTATGTGTATACCAATCCGGAAATTCCGAATCCTGTGGATTCACTGGGCCGTGAGTTGGTATTGTTTGATAGCCGGGGCGGCTATACGGAAGAAGGAAAAAAAGTTTTATTAAATAGATGGATAAGCCAAGTGCGATTTAGAAAGGGATAATAATGAGTAAAAAGTTGGGCTATGTAAGTTTAGGCTGTGCCAAGAATCTGGTAGATACTGAGATTATGTTGGGCGCGCTTAAAGCCAATGACTATGAAATTACCGACAATTTGGAAGAAGCGGAAATTATCATCGTCAATACTTGTACATTTATCGAGAAAGCGAAAGCGGAATCGGTAAATACGATTTTGGAGATGGCGGAGTTTAAAAAATTCGGTGCCTGCCGCGGTTTAATTGTTGCAGGTTGCCTGAGCCAACAATATCAGGAAGAGTTGTTTAAAGAAATCCCTGAAATCGATGCACTCATCGGTACAGGTTCCTGGAATCGCATTATGGAAGCTATTGATGCTATCAATGAAGGTCATCGCGCCTGCATTATGGATTCCATTACGAATATTTACAACGAACGTATGCCTCGCATGCAGACTACGCCAACATACAGCGCGTATGTAAAAATCGCGGAAGGCTGCGACAACGGCTGTACATTCTGTATTATTCCGAAGGTGCGCGGTTCCTACCGCAGCCGTACGATTGAATCCATCGTGGAGGAAGTACAGCGTTTGGCGGATATGGGCGTTAAAGAAATTAACCTCATTGCGCAGGACACAACCAGCTACGGTTCCGACCTTAACAACGGCAAACCTATGTTGGTAGATCTTTTAAGAGAGTTGGTGAAGGTAGATGGCATCCAATGGTTCCGCCTATTGTATTTATATCCTAAATACTTCACCGATGATTTACTGGACTTCATCGTTCAGGAACCTAAAATTTGTAACTACATCGACCTGCCGTTACAGCACATCAATGACGATATCTTGCGCCGCATGAACCGCAAGGATCGCAAAGCGGATATTGTTACTTTATTGCAAAAAGTACGTGCGAAAGCGGACCATGTCACATTGCGTACATCTATCATTGTCGGCTTCCCGGGTGAAACGGACGAACAGTTCGAAGAACTGTGCGAATTCGTGAAGGAAGTTCGCTTCGATAACATGGGCGTGTTTACATACTCCCAGGAAGACGGTACGCCGGCCGGTGCTATGGCGGATCAGATTCCGGAAGAAGTTAAAGAAGACCGCTACCACACATTGATGGCCATTCAGGCCGCTATTTCCGAAGAAAATAACCGCGACCTGGAAGGTACCCATCAGCAGGCTATCGTTGAAGAAATCGACGAAGCGGAAGACGGCACATTGCTCGCCAAAGGCCGCTTGTCTACACAGGCTCCTGATGTGGACGGCAACATGTACATCGAAAACTGCCAGGGCGAAGGCCTCGAAGTGGGCGACATCGTGCCGGTTACAGTGGTGCAGGGCTTCTCCTACGATGTAGTGGTAGAGTTAGATAAATAAGTCTTAGCCGGCTTACCTGACAAGGCTTAAACGAAACAAATTTACAAAGAAAACAGATAAAAGAGAAATATAGATAAATAAAGATAAACAAAGTATAAGCAGGCAAACCTTACGGCGATCGGTAAATGAATAGGGGCGAAAATCACATGATTGTTGAATTAATTTCTACAGGTTCTGAATTATTACTTGGTGATACGGTTAACACGAATGTTACCTGGCTTGCTAAAGAATTGAATAAAATCGGCTATACGGTGGCTTACCAGACCGTGGTGGGGGATAACCCTGCACGCATGTCGGAAGTCTTCTCTGTGAGCGCTAAGCGGGCTGATATTGTAATCTCTACAGGCGGGCTCGGACCGACTGACGGAGATATTACGCGCAATGTATTGGCTGACACTATCGGCGTACCGCTGGAGCTCAATACAGATGCGGAACGCATGGTGGAAAGTTACTTTAAACGGAAAGATTTTCCTATGCCGGAAAAGAGCCGTCGTGAAATGTTCCTGCCGGCCGGCAGCAAAGCGCTGACTAACAGCGTTGGTGTTGCGCCGGGCGTAGTGACCGTTTCCGAAGATTGTACATTTATTCTATTACCGGGACCACCTGCAGAAATGAAAGCTGTTTTTGCAGAGTCCGTAGTGCCTTACTTAGATGAAACATTTGGTCCGCAGGGCGTGATTCATTCGCATCGCTATGCCGTATATGGCATTAAGGAAATTGCCTTGGAAGAACGATTGGGCGAACTGTTCATGACACAGTCCAATCCGACCATCGCCTGCCTTATTAAGAACGGCTACATTGAAGTGCGCCTTACGGCATCTGCCGAATCCATAGAGGCTGCGGAAGCATTGCTGGCACCTTGGGATAAGGCGTTGCATGAACGCTTAGGCGAACATGTGGGTCGCACATTAGATCAGTCCGTGTTGGAATTGACGGCGGACGCTTTGTTGGAAACAAAATCCACAGTGGCTACGGCGGAATCCTGTACGGGCGGCTTAGTGGGCAAATACTTAACCGATTTGCCGGGCAGCAGCGCGTATATGCGAGGCGGTGTCATTTCCTATGACAATGAGATTAAACACGAAGTGTTGGGCGTAAGTGCTGACGATTTGGCTACTTACGGAGCTGTCAGTGAAACGGTAGCTCGCCAGATGGCGGAAGGCACTCGCAAGCTTATGAAAACGACGTATGGCGTATCAACTACCGGTATTGCCGGTCCGGGAGGCGCCACTGACACGAAGCCGGTAGGCCTTGTGTATATCGGCATTGCCGGTCCGAAAGGCACTAAAGTGTATAAGAATCAGTTTATCGGCAATCGCCACACTGTACGTGAAAGTACAGTGGAACAAGTTCTGTATTATCTGTATGACTATATTAAGCATAATTAATTTAAAACATTTTAATTTAGAAAGGATGTCAACATGGAAGGTAGAGAGCAGGCACTGGACAGTGCGTTGAAGAAAATAGAAAAAGATTATGGTAAAGGCGCCATCATGCGTCTCGGCGATATTGGAGACCGCATGAACATCGATGTTATCTCCACAGGCTGTCTGGCTATTGACCTGGCTGTAGGCGTAGGCGGTTTCCCTCGCGGCCGCGTTATTGAAATTTACGGTCCTGAGTCCTCCGGTAAAACAACCGTAGCACTTCATGCCATTGCAGAAGCGCAAAAAGGCGGCGGTATTGCAGCGTTTATTGATGCGGAACATGCGTTGGATCCTGTATATGCCCGTAATCTCGGCGTAGATATTAACAACTTGTTGGTATCCCAACCTGATAACGGTGAACAGGCCCTTGAAATTACGGAATCCTTAGTACGAAGCGGCGCTGTAGATATGATCGTAGTCGACTCCGTTGCGGCCTTGGTTCCAAAAGCGGAAATTGAAGGCGAAATGGGCGACGCTCACGTAGGTCTTCAGGCTCGTTTGATGAGTAAGGCCCTTCGTAAGTTAACCGGTATTATCAGCAAATCCCGCACCGTAGTTGTGTTCATCAATCAGCTTCGTGAAAAAGTAGGCGTTATGTTCGGTAACCCTGAAACGACAACAGGCGGTCGTGCGTTGAAGTTCTATTCCACTATCCGCTTGGACGTTCGTAAAGGCGAAGTGATTAAGCAGAACAATGAAAACGTAGGTAGCCGTACAAAAGTAAAAGTTGTTAAAAACAAAGTGGCACCTCCATTCAAAACTGCTGAATTCGATTTGATGTATGGTACAGGCGTATCCTATGAAGGTACGTTGATCGACATCGGCACCAACATGGAAATCATCAAGAAATCCGGTGCATGGTACTCCTACAACGATGAACGTATGGGCCAAGGTAAGGAAGCGGCTAAAGAATACTTGCGCACAAATCCTGCCATCGCTCAGGAAATCGACAAGATTATCCGCGATACATTAATGGCTGAACCTGAAACCTTTGATGTGGTAGGTGAAGAGGCTGAAGAAGAATAAGCCGTAACCAGAGCGTTAGTAATCTGAAGAGTTATTGCTCCGGAGAATTATTAACTGAATCCGAAAAGTTATTAATATAAAGGAATAAAGGATAAATCAGTGGCTGAAACGACGAAGAAAGAATACACGCTGACCACGGCGATGGATCAGGCCCTTCGTTTTCTGGCACCTCGATTTTTAAGTCGCTATGAGCTGACGCAGAAGTTGCTTCGCAAGAGTGTCCCACAGGACCTGATCGAGCAGGTAATGGAGCGTTTGGAAGAATTACAATACATAGATGATGAACGCCTCTCTCGGGAGGCGTTACGACTTTATATGGAGTCGGAAAAGTACAGTGAGCTGTTTATACGCCAGAAGATGCACCAGCGAGGCTTGATTGTTGATTATGCACTAAATGCATATGATGAAACGGCCGTTGCGTACCGTTTGACGGCACGGCATTTTCTACCGCCCGGTGATACGGACCGGTATGAAGACGGGGAGCCTTGGTCCGATGATGACCGGGTACCTAAAAAAAAGGTGTTCAACTACTTGAAAAACCGCGGTTTTAAGATGGGCACTATACAGGAAATCGCTCGTTGTGTAGCACTCGATAATGCATTTTAGCTATGATGCCACTGTGGCATTTGGGAGCGTAAATGCTTGACATGAAGGGTATCACAGACTACAATTATAGTAGTCTCACAGTAGTGGGCAAATTATTAATATTGAATGAATTAGACGGCAACACGAAGAAGCCTGTTAGGCTTCTTACTTTTTATACAGGAGGTGAAACTTATTTTAGAGTATAGTATTATAGCCGTTGTAATGGTGCTTATAGGTCTCGGTGTAGGTTATTTGATGCGTAAAAACATCGCGGAAGGGAAGCTCAATCGAGCTGAAACGGAAGCGGCCCGCATTATCGCTGATGGTGAACGCGTAGCGGAAGCAAAGAAGAAAGAAGCTTTGGTTGAAGCTAAAGAAGAAATCCATCAGATGCGTACCGAGATTGAAAAAGAAAACCGAGATCGCAGATCTGAATTACAACGCTTAGAAAGACGCATTCTTCAGAAGGAAGAACATCTTGACAATAAACTGGAAACATTAGAAAAGAAGGAAGACCACTTACATCGTAAGGAACAGGAAGTGACTACGATTCGTGAACGGGTGGAAGAACTTTACCAGAAGGAAATGGCTGAGTTGGAACGCATCTCCGGCATGACTTTTGATGAAGCGAAGAACATCCTCCTTTCTAATGTGGAACGAGATATTCGACATGAAACGGCCATCTTGGTGAAAGATTTGGAACAGCAGGCCAAAGATGAAGCGGAGAAAAACGCCCGCGAAATCATCGCCGCTGCCATTCAGCGCTGTGCAGCCGATCATGTAGCAGAATCTACAGTATCTGTAGTTGCGCTTCCTAATGATGAAATGAAAGGGCGTATTATCGGTCGTGAAGGCCGTAACATTCGTGCCCTTGAAACCTTAACCGGTATTGATCTTATCATCGACGATACCCCTGAAGCAGTTATCCTTTCCGGTTTCGATCCGATCCGCCGCGAAGTGGCTCGTATCGCTCTGGAAAAATTGATTGTAGACGGACGTATCCATCCGGCGCGCATTGAAGAAATGGTAGCGAAAGCGCGTAAGGAAGTGGATCAGACAATTAAAGAAGCCGGTGAACAAGCTACGTTTGAAACTGACGTTCATGGTTTACACCCTGAAATCGTTCGTATTTTGGGCCGCTTGAAATATCGTACAAGTTATGGTCAAAATGTATTGAAACATTCCATAGAAGTATCTCATTTGGCAGGTATTATGGCTGCTGAATTGGGCGTGGATGTAGCCCTTGCTAAGCGCGGCGGTTTATTACACGACCTTGGGAAAGCTCTTGACCACGAAATTGAAGGCTCCCACGTTCAAATTGGTATTGATGTGGCTAAGAAATATCATGAAAGCGCGTTGGTACAGAACTGTATCGGTGCTCATCATGGTGATGAAGAATTCAAATCCGTTGAAGCTGTGCTTGTTGCGGCAGCTGACGCAATTTCTGCAGCCCGTCCGGGTGCACGCCGTGAAACATTGGAAAACTACTTGAAACGCTTAACCAAACTTGAGGAAATTGCCGAGTCCTTTGATGGCGTTGAAAAATGTTTTGCAATTCAGGCCGGTCGTGAAATTCGCGTAATGGTAAAACCTGATAAGGTTGATGAAGCGGAAGCTACATTATTGATGCGTGAAATTGTAAATCGCATTCAAACTGAACTGGAATATCCGGGACAGATTAAAGTTGTTATTATTCGTGAAACTCGTGTAGTTGATTATGCCAAATAATGGAATAATAGGTAAAAGATAATTTATATACATAGACACTTTATATATACTAATTGACTTTTATAATGAATAATTTAACAAGATGAATATACTAGACTACAACCCTTCGCTGAGAGGCAAGGGTGTAGTCTTTTATTGTTGTACGGAACTTTTTTGTCGGAAGACTTGATTTTTTATAGTAAAAACAAGTAAAATATATATTTGTCCGAAAACTTTTATTACATATTTCAATAAGACGTTTTTACGTGTCTTTATAGGTAGAATGCGCATTGTTGCAGGTAATGCATTTTTATTTTGCAATTTTTGTGCAGTAAAATTTATAAAAAATATTCTTGACAAAGAAGGAAAATAAGACTTTTTTGTAGAAATAATATAACAGAGAAGTTGGAGTATGGGATGTGAAGAGATGAATAGACACTTTGATGACGATTTAATTGAACAAATAAAAAACGCAAACGACATAGTGGAAGTGATTTCTGAACATGTACCGCTTAAAAAGAATGGGAGAAACTTCTGGGGCCGATGTCCCTTTCACAATGAGTCTACGCCTTCTTTTAGTGTTACCCCAGAAAAGGGCTTTTTTTATTGTTTCGGATGTCATGAATCAGGAAATGTCATTAGTTTCCTCATGAAAATAGAAGGATTAACCTTTCCGGCTGCTCTTGAAAAATTGGCCAATCGAGCCAATATCCGACTTCCGGAAAAAGCGCTTACCGAGGAAGAACGGAAACGTAAAGCGCACAGAGATGAACTCTATAGGGTCAATGATTTGGCGGCCAACTATTTCCACAACTGTCTGATGAAGACGGAGATGGGGAAAGTGGGTCTCGAATATCTGCAACGACGGGGACTATCATTAGATATTATCAAGCGATTTCGCTTAGGCTTCGCCCCGGACAGTTGGGATCGCCTATATAGAGATTTTATAAAGCGGGGCATAGACGAACGGACTCTCATTGAGCTCGGGCTGTGCCGCAAGAATAACACCGGTAAAGTGTACGACTATTTCAGAAATCGGGTGATGTACCCCATTGCGGATGGTCGCGGTCGTATTGTCGCTTTCGGCGGGCGCGTTTTCGCCAAAGATGACAACGGACCGAAGTATTTGAATTCCCCGGAAACAAGTATTTTCAGCAAAGGGCATATGCTGTTCGCCTTCGATAAGGCTTATGAAACAGTACGCAAGAAGAGACAGGTTATACTTGTGGAAGGGTATATGGATGTAATTAGTGCCCATAATGCAGGAGTTACAAATGTGGTCGCCTCACTGGGGACCGCATTTACCGCGAATCAGGGGCGCCTTTTTGTGCGTCAGGCTGATGAAGTGGTGTTGGCATACGATATGGATGGAGCCGGTCAAAAGGCAGCTCGTAAAGCAATCGAAATTTTACAGGACACGGACTTCAAAGTGCGTATCGTAGCTATGCCGGATGGAAAAGACCCGGACGAGTATGTGAAAAATCACGGAGGAGACGCTTTCCTGGAGCTGGTAGACCAGGCTATTACGCCGTTTGAATTTTTCCTTAACGAATCCCTCATCCAACATGATCGCAATACCTCTGCGGGCAAACAGGCCATTTTAATGAATATGTTTAATTACATAAAGGGCCTTACCAATCCGATGGAACGGGAAAATGCGCTGAAGGCGCTGGCACTTCCGTTGTGGATGGATACGAGTACGATTTTACGCATGTTCAGACAATATACAGGCAAGGGCACCGTGGCAATCAGGCCGAAGGCACCGAATGCGAACAGTTTGCGTAAAACGACGGAAGAGGATTTCTTAATGGCCATGGCCTTGGAATCCGTACAGAACCTTGAACGTGTTCGTGCCTATTTACCGGCGGAAGATTTTGAAAAAGAAGAATACCGCTCCATATTGGAAAAAGCCGGTCAAGTTGTAGCCGAAACAGGCCAACTGCAGACGACGGCATTAGAAGAACGGTTAACAGAAGAAGAACAGGAAGCCTATGCACCATTGATGATGTTGCATTATGAACAGGCTGCTTTAGATGGATATATACGTGCAGTGCGTCTGAAATCACTGCGTGAACAGTATAAAAAGCACAGCACCTTGGCGGATCAGCTAAATCGTGCAGGAGATTCGCGTTTTATTGAAGAATTAAAACTATGTCAGGAATTACAGACCTTGATAAAAGAATGGTCCTGATAAATCTATAAAAGAAAGGAAGAGCGTTGTGGCTAAGAAGCAAAGTAAATCAAGACTAGAAGAGATTATAGAACAATTAGTAGCAAAGGGAAGACAGACAGGTGCCCTTACCAGCAAAGAAATTACCGATGCTCTTCACGAAGAAGTGGAACTTACGGCGGAGCAATTGGATGATATGTATGAAGTATTGCAGAAAAGTAATATAGATGTAGTAACAGACGACGTTGCTGTAGATGATGACGAAGATATCATGGAAGATGATGATGAAGACGCTACTGATGACGTACGTGAAGCGAAAGAAGTAAGTCTTGGTCTGAGTATTCCGGAAGGGGTTAATATTGATGACCCTGTTCGTATGTACTTGAAGGAAATCGGCCGTGTGCCATTGCTTTCTGCAGACGAAGAAATCTTATTGGCCCAGCAGATTGAAGCGGGTGCCAAAGATGATGCGTCCTACAAAGAAATGCGCGACGGTGAACGAGCTAAACAGAAGCTCATCGATGCGAACCTTCGTCTCGTAGTTAGTATTGCAAAACGCTACGTAGGCCGTGGCATGTTATTCTTGGATTTAATTCAGGAGGGCAACTTGGGCCTTATTAAAGCGGTTGATAAATTCGACTACACGAAAGGTTATAAATTCTCCACATACGCTACATGGTGGATTCGTCAGGCCATTACTCGCGCCATTGCGGACCAGGCTCGTACAATCCGTATTCCTGTACACATGGTTGAAACTATTAACAAATTGATTCGTATTTCCCGTCAGTTGTTACAGGATAAAGGTCGCGAACCATTGCCTGAAGAAATTGCGGAAGGTATGGGCATCAGCGTAGAACGTGTACGTGAGATTCAAAAAATCGCGCAGGAACCGGTTTCCTTGGAAACGCCAATCGGCGAAGAAGAAGACTCCCATTTGGGCGACTTCATCGAAGACCAGGATGCTATCGCTCCGGATGATGCGGCTAGCTACATTCTGTTAAAAGAACAGATTGAAGACGTATTCTCCTGCCTCACCGAACGTGAACAGCAGGTATTGATCCTTCGCTTCGGTTTGAAAGATGGCAAACCACGTACCTTGGAAGAAGTAGGGCAATACTTCAAAGTAACCCGTGAACGTATTCGTCAGATCGAAGGCAAAGCACTCACAAAACTTCGCAACCGTGGAAAACGCGATAAAATCAGAGATTTCTTATAATCGGTATAAGAGACTCGGTGCACTATATAATAGATATATATAGATAAATAGAAAGAGGCAACGATATGTTGCCTCTTTTTTTGATTGATTTCAGTTTAAATTTGTTTTAAATTTTTAGCTTTGGAATTCTGTCCTAAAAAATAAAAAAGCCCTAAGCTTCAGCATATCCCTGATGGTGGGAGGCCTACAACAAAGGGCACTATTTAAAAGGTACTATAACACAATATTATTCAAAAGTAAAGGCAATAATCATCTTGTCTAAAGAATCAAAATAATTAGCAATAACACTTTAATAATAAAAAAACCACTACTACAATACGTAACTTGTAATAGTGGTTCGTCATGTCTACTTGGTGGGCCCACCTGGGTTCGAACCAGGGACCGACCGGTTATGAGCCGGTTGCTCTACCCCTGAGCTATAGGCCCAAGATAATTAGTAATACCTTAACTATATGATATCACCAAATTATTATACATAAAATACCCGTCATTAGTCAATATGACGTTCATAAGATGTGCCGTTATAAGGTAATAATATAGGGGAAATTTGATGACACGAGCAAAATTAAAATAGGTATATATTTTTGAAAAGTAAAACAATAAATAAAGAAACTATAGAATTATAAAAGAAGGAAAACGAAGGTCTGATGCATAAGTATATAAGTGTGAGTAAGTCGTAATGTGAGCAGTAAGCTATATATAAGCGCAGGGAGGCGCAACAAATGAGTAAATTATATAGATGTCCAGTTTGTAATAATGAAACATTGGATGAGCTGCATGAGCATGATATTTGTACCGTTTGTTGGTGGGAGGATGATCCGTTTCAGTATGAACATCCTGATTATGCCGGTGGAGCCAATAAATTGTCTTTGAATCAGGCAAAGGCTGAGTGGGCCAGAGGAAAAATCGTATTGTAGGGGGATAAGAGTATTGGTGTGAAACAGTTTCTATTGATTGAACCGGAGGGAAATATATGGCCAAAGAACTGAGTTTGGAAGCAAGGGAAGTCATGAAGTTAAGACTTGGAGTTGCGTATGAAGACTTACCTAGGTTAAGTGAAGCAGAACTGGATGCCTTATATGAAAAGGCGGCAGACTTTGAAGTTGAAGAATCTGCGAAGGAAATAGAAACGCCAATGCTTGAAATTGCAGCTGATATAGTAGATTTCTTATATGAGTATTAGAAATGTAGTTTTAATAAGGAATAACTAGATATGCAAAAAATATTAAATTGAATCATTGATTGAAAAAAGCGGTAAATTAAAATAAAGATAGAGTGAAAAAGCTGTAGCAAATTGCGAAATGCATCGTAATTTGCTACAGCTTTTTTTATTGCTTCAGTTTCATATAAAGAATCGGATACGGATTGCCCTGTTCATCAAGCTCGCTCCATTTGTACACTTCAAAGCCCATGTGTTCATAGAATCCTTTGGCCTCCGGATTTTGCTCATTAACGGTTACATGGTTAATCTTATGGTGCGTAACACCGTAATTAAATAATTGGCGACCTAAGCCCTGACTGCGCTCCTGTGGCGCGATAAACAGCATTTCCAAGTGCTGATCCTGAATCCCCATAAAGGCGATTGGTTCTTGCGCTTCATTTTCGGCAATAACTAAGTGACCGATTTGTTGCAGCCCTTGAGGGACATATTGTTTAATGAACTCTATTTCATCAGGGGATAGGAATAAGTGAGTCGCCTTAACTGAGTCTTCCCATACGTGAAGCAATTGCTCTATCAGTTGTGGGGTTCGTTCCGTAACTTCATAAATTTCCATATCTATCTCCTATGTCAGTTTGTTTAGTATATTTATAGTTCGTATAGCAGATTTGAACTTAATTTAGCATACTCGTAGTTAATCTGGTGTATTATAGATAGTTTAGCATATTTGTGATTAGTTTTGCATATTTGTCGTCGCTTAATGTATTGGCAGCTAACGAATTACATATAGATGTAACTTGATTTGCAGATAGAGACACTTATCATTCAATTACTTAGTATATTGAAAGAAAAGCTTGTATATGATATATAAATTCAAAAATATACCGATATAAACGAAGCACTTTAAAATACATATCATAGAAAAAGAACACTCAATCGTTGAGTGTTCTTTTTCATTAATCATATATGAAAATAACTGAAAAATAAATCTAAATAATTTATATTATCTAATAATCGAATTATTTAAACTTACACACATGTATTTATGGAATGGACTTTGTTTAATTAAATTGGATGATTTACTATTTATAATCTGTGTAAAAATATAAATCGACAAAGATGGTATAAATTTTAAAATATAGGAAAGTACAGATATATGAAGATAAACATATCATTTGACACTTTATATAAGTTTTGTCAAATTTTTGTTCGGATTATAAATTGTATGTAGACTAAATATAAAATAATTATAAACTGAACGTTAAAAATTACACAGATTGAAAAACTAATTTAAAAATATCGATTTGTCCATAATAAGTGTTGCACAACTATATCGACTTATGATAATATAATTCATGAAAATGAATGAATACTTCATTAAAAAATGAATTGCAAAAAATATTGTTAAAGCGTATATGAGGTGCAGAAGCTCGGTTGCTATGTAAAATGAATCGGATGCACAAGTAAATAAAATGTAAAAGAATATGCGTAAACAATGGATAAATAGTGAGGTATCATTCGAAAGAACGAGCAGTAAATTTTAAGAGTATATTATAATTTGAATTCCTATTAAATTAAAAGGGGATGAATTACAAACATGAAATCAAAATTAAGTAAGAAACAATTAGCAGTATTGGCAGTAACAGTAAGTATGTTAGGATCCGGTTCTGTATTGGCGGCCACTAATACAGAAGGTACCGGATCTGGCGTGGCTATTGGTGCCAAGTCTATAGCTACAAGCAGTAATGCTGTAGCTCTTGGCTCAGGGGCAAATGCAGCGGTAGGAGCTACTGTTGCTGTTGGGGGCAACTCCATAGCAGACCAACCATTTGCCGTTGCGATAGGTAATAGTGCGAAGGCGACCGCTAAATTGGCGAATGCATTTGGAGCCACAGCTGCAGCAAGTGGGTTAGAATCGATTGCAATTGGTAATTTAGCGAAGTCTATTGGGGATTATTCAGTTTCATTTGGTCCTAGATCTAATGCTAATGGATATATGGGTGTTGCTTTAGGTTATTCAGCTAAAGCGAATGGTTATAATGGTATTGCATTAGGTGCAGGTTCTGTTGCTAGTCAATCAGATACATTGGCTGTGGGTCTAGCAGCAAAGTCAAATGGCATACGTTCTATTGCTTTAGGGTCACAAACTGAAGTAACGATTAACTCAAAAGATGGCATTGCGATTGGGAATGACTCCTATGTTGGGGCAATTAGTGCTACGAAGCCTACTGTTACAACTCCAGAGGCACCCCCACAGGATAAAGATTACACCGTTGATTATGAAATTGGTGAAAAATATGAAGCAAATCCTATAGATGATACTAAAGGTAAAAATGATAATGAATTGTATCAAAACTCAATTGCTTTAGGGGTGCATGCAAAATCTTTTGGCTTCCAGACAATGGCATTGGGACCTGGATCTGAAGCACATGATTCCAACTCTATTGCTCTAGGTGTAGCCGCTATTGCTAAAGGTAATTATTCAGTCGCTATTGGACAGCAGTCTCGTACAGCCTATGATAATACAGTAGCTATCGGTCATTATACGGAAGCTAAAGGTGAAGAGTCTACAGCAGTTGGTTATTATGCTATTACTAGTGGTGTAAACAACTTGGCTTTAGGTAACTATGCTCGCTTGCAAGGTGTTTCCAACTCTGTTGCTGTTGGTTCTCATGCACGTTCTTTGCTTAATAACTCTGTTGTATTAGGGAAAGACTTTATTGCAACTCCAAGTAGTGACTATGCTAACGATGCTTATATATCTGGCGATACATTTGATATTACAACTCAAGGTGTTGTTTCTGTAGGTAATGTGGCTTATTCAGTTGGTACTGGCGATAATAAAACCTCTATTGCTGCTAATACACGCCGTATTATCAATGTTGCAGGGGGCTATGGTGATTATGATGCGGTTAACGTTAAACAGTTAAGAATGGCTCTTGAAGGTATAAATATTGAAGCCGCTGAGGGGGTTACCGTAAATCGTGTTGGTAATAAATTTACGATTGGTTTAAATGTTGTTGGAACAGAAACGCCGACTGACGTTGTAACTGTAACACCGCCTCCATATAATCCAACTTCTGCAACGACAACAGCATCCGATGATACAACGACTACTCCGGGTGAAAGTGCTTCTGGAGATACAGGAAATACAACTCCAATAACATCTGAAGATGGTTATCCTAAATCCGGTACTCAGGTAACGATTGGCGTTGAAACTAAGCCGGTTGGCATTGTTGATAATGCAGGTAATAAGACAGCGGTTACCCCAGGTGGTGATTTTAGCATAGTTGGTGGCGACAATATTACTACAACTGCGAGCGCAGTAACTGTTAACGGAACTACTGTTCCTAAGTTAGAAGTAGCTCTTAACAAAGAAATAACCGGTTTGGATAAGGTATCTACTAACGGTTTAACTGTTAAAGATAGCTCCGGTAATGATACAGTTGTAATCAACGGCAGCAACATTAGCATGGGCGACAACTATATCCATGGTGTTAAAGCCGGTGTAGCCGATACTGATGCAGTTAACGTAGCTCAGCTTGGCGACGAAATTAAAAAAGAAACTCGCGTATCCGCTGATGGTAACTACATCTTAAAAGACAACACAGCAGCTCAGAACATTACTGCTTTGGATAACCAAGTACAGGCTAACTCTGAAAGCATCAATACCTTGAACAACAATGTAGCTAGCTTGGATAACCGCGTAAGCAAATTGGATACTCGTCTTGACCGTGTAGGTGCCGGTGCAGCCGCATTAGCAGCGTTACATCCACAAGACTACGATCCAAGTGCAAAATGGGGTTTTGCAGCAGGTTACGGTAACTACAAAGGTGCTAATGCTGTAGCGTTAGGTGCATTCTATCGTCCAACTAACGATTTAATGTTCTCCGTTGGTACTAGCATGGGCGGCGGCGAAAACATGTTTAACGCCGGCGTAAGCATTAAAATCGGTAGCAGCAACGAGTACTCCAATTACTCCAAATCTGCATTAGCTGAAGTAGTTTCCAAACAAGCTTCTACAATCGATAACTTGAACAGCCGTGTAGCAAAACAGGAACAAGAAAACCAAGAATTGCGTGCACAAATTCAAGAAATTATGAACCAATTGGCTAATCGATAATTGGAACATACATTTTAACGAATTAGGTAAAATGTAACAATTGAATATATAAATACTCTAAGTGTTGAAAAACGCCGAATTGAGTATTAAAAAAGAACTCCTTATCCAATGGATAGGGAGTTCTTTATGTTTAAAAGTATGTAATTAAGCCTAATTTAAGTTATTAAGTATAATTTTCAACTTTTTTACGAATTCAACCGATTTATATATTCAATTTTATCCGGTGTAAATACGATTCGTGTAACGCCGTCCGCATAGGACGCCAAGTCATACGGCTGATAGAGCATGGCAATGTTGCCGCCGCCCAGCAGGATATAGTTGTCGTTATGAACGTCGATAGTTTTTTCAGCAAACATCATGGTCGGGCTAATTCGCCGCTGGCCATTTTGCCCATATAGATAAAGCATACCTTCGTACACGAGTTTATACAGCTGCTCGCCGTCTTTTACATGGACGTAATTTGTAGCCGGAATCAGCTCACCCGTATGTTTGTTGAATACGAGGCCCTGAGAGGTGTAGTAGCCGTGTGCACTTTGGCCGTTATACCAACCGCTGGTAATGATGAGGGAGAGTAAATCATCATCTTCGTATGTCGTTTCAAACGATTGATTTACCATGTACATCTTCTGATTGTAGTACAGGTCGCGCATTTTATCCACGTACGTAGCAATGGTCGTATTAATTTTATTTTGTGCCGATTGAGACTCCAAATACACTAACGGATAGGTAAGTTTCAAGTTCGTATCCGTCTGCTGCATCGGTACCGTGTATGCCTCACTAATGAAGCCCGGGCATGTTACACAGGTCAACAGGCCCGTTGTGAGTAATAATTTCTTCCACATAGAGAACCTCCTTGTAAGATGTAATGTATAGATTGTACGTTTTTTACCGGATAATACTATTATGTACTCTTATATACCTTTCGACAGCGAGAGGCTTAACTCCTTTATCTATAAAGAGTATTCCGGATTACATATATTAGCCGGTCATGATGATTACGCCTGTTTTTCAGCGGCAAAGTATTTTTTTAGTTCATCTAAGAAGCGCGTCACTGTAGGGGAGAAGAGTCGGTGTGAATGGGTCACTAAATACCACTTGTTTTCCAAAGGCGGTTCGATGGGGCGCGATGTGAGGGTGGGATGGTGCGGCGGCAGTAGTCCGCTCAGTGTAACGCCATAGCCTAGGCCCTGGTCCACCAGAAACATCATATTGTTGATTAAGTTATAGGTGGCCACGATGTTTAAGTTGGAACGGCTTGTACCGAAGAGTTCATAGTCCGCCGGGTTTACGAAGCCTTGGCGGGATAAAATTAAAGGCAAGTCTTTTAAATCGTCCTTGTAAAGGTGAGGTTTGGTAGCCAACGGGTCGTCCTTGCGCATAAGGAGTACGCTTAAATCGGTACGTCCAATGTAAAAGTAGTCGTAGCCTTCGCGAAATGTAGGTTCCACAACGAGGCCTATATCGATGAGGCCTTTGTCCATACGATCCATGACCACCGTATGATCGCCGGTATAAAGATGGAGATGAATTTGCGGATACAGTTGCTGTAAATCTTTGAAACACTGGCTGACCGCTTCCATGTGCTGGGTTTCACCGCAGCCGAAGTAAATATTGCCATTCAGTAATTCTGTTTCTTCTTTTAGCGCCCCTTCCGTAGCGCTGAGTAAGTCTAGAATTTCACGGCCCCGCTGTTGCAGGTAACGACCTTCTTCGGTGAGGGCTATTTTACGTTTGCCCCGAATAAAAAGCACTTTTCCTAATTGGTCTTCTAAATCCTTCATCTGCTTTGATAAGGTGGATTGTGTGATGTGCAATGTTTCCGCCGCTTTGCTGATAGTTTCTTCCTGAGCGATGGTTAAGAAATATAACAATAAACGAGTTTCTATCATAAGATGCTCCTTTCACAGAGTTTCTCGTATGTTTTAAAAAGAATGTAATGTATTTGCTTTTATTTTACCATTCCTAAAAACGATGGTAAATAAGAACTAATAACTGTTAGTCATAAAAAGGAAATGAGGTTACAATGTAAACAGCTCAAGAAGAGAGCATTTTCGAATTAAAAAATAAAACATATTACATTGAGAAGGAGAGGGGTTAGATGAGTAAATCGTTAGTTGCTTATTTCAGTGTAACCGGCACAACCAAGCAGGTGGCACAGAACTTGGCACAAGCAATTGATGCGGATTTATATGAAATTAAACCGGAAACGCCTTATACGTCGGCCGATTTGAATTGGACGAACAAACAGAGTCGTTCTTCGGTGGAAATGGACGATATGTCATCTCGCCCGGCCATTCAGGGGCCTCTACCGGATATGAAATATAATGTTTTGTATGTAGGGTTCCCAATCTGGTGGTATCGGGCACCATCAATTATTAATACATTTCTAGAAAGCTTTGATTTGACCGATGTAGTGGTGATTCCATTCGCCACATCCGGCGGCAGTGCCATGGGTAAAACGAATGAAGCCTTATGGCCATCCTGTGTAGGTGCGGTGCTCAAAGAAGGACGACGTTTTTCTGTACATGCATCGAAAGATGAATTGAAGCAATGGTCCCAATCGTATAACGTGGGGAATTAAGGTCAAAGTTATAGTGAGTTAAAGGAAAAACATATGAGACGAGTAAGACGAATCAGCAAACTATTGGGCTTAGGCCTCATTTGTATGACTTTACAATTAGGAGAAATGAACGTAATGGCAAATAATGCACAAGAATTAACAAACAAAGAACTTCAATTAGTAAGTATCAGTAAAT
Source organism: Veillonella sp. (assembly GCF_018364065.1). Classification (GTDB taxonomy): domain Bacteria; phylum Bacillota; class Negativicutes; order Veillonellales; family Veillonellaceae; genus Veillonella_A. The sequence goes on along the minus strand of NZ_JAGZMO010000006.1, from coordinate 51,758 downwards.
ATACGGCAACCGGTGATCAGGCAAAATTGAAAGATGCTGTTAATGAAGCATTGAATCAAGGTGTAACTGTAAATGAGGTAAAAGACGCTATGGTGCAATTGTACGCATACACCGGCTTCCCAAGAAGCTTGAATGCGTTGAACGTATTGATGAATACAGTTAATGAACGCAATGACAACGGTATTGCTACTGAAGAAGGTAAAGCTGCATCGAAGATAGTGTTAGGCGCTGATGCTATGGCGGAAGGCACAAAGACACAGACTGAATTAGTGGGCGGTGAAGTGAAAGGCGCGCTCTTTGACTTTGCGCCTGCATCCGATCAATATTTAAAGAGCCATTTATTCGGCGACATTTTTGCCTCCGATGTGTTGAACTGGCGTGAACGTGAAATCGTAACAGTAGCCGTTTTAGAAGCACTTACTGATGTAGATTCCCAATTAAATGCACATCGCGGCATTGCCAAACATAATGGCGTGACCGATGCGCAGCTTAAAGAAATTTCCAATGCCGTTCACGATGAAAATAGCGTATCTCCATTCCCTGCCGGCGTTTTCAATAAAGACTATGCACAATACTTCAGCGGTAAAAGCTGGTTGGCTCCATTGAATGACGAAGAAGTGGGCATTCACAATGTAACCTTTGAACCTGGCAGCCGCAACGATTGGCACGTACATCATGGTGCGGGTCAGATTCTCGTAGTTGTAGGCGGTAAAGGCTGGTATCAGGAAGCAGGCAAACCTGCGCAAGCATTGGCAGCCGGCGATGTAGTGTACATTGCCCCTGAAATTAAACACTGGCATGGCGCTGCTGCTGACAGCTATTTCTCCCATTTGGCTATGACTGTGAAAAAAGAAGGCGTGTCCGTAACTTGGATGGAACCTGTAAGCGACACAGAATATAAACAACTTCATTGGGAACATAAATAAGATATAAAACAAAGCACTTTGATTGGGTTGTAAAAAGAAAACAATCAGGATGTAAAAGCAATTTAAGTGTAAAAGCAGTCTAATTAGTCTGCACACGTTGAGTAAGATGTAGAGTGAAGCAGTTTAAAACGTAATAGTATTAAATAAGCCTCTTTCGCATGAGGGCCACGGAGAGCGGACGGAAACGTTTGCATTATCCGAAAGGCCATCATGGAAAGGGGCTTTTGTGTTACAATATGAGGTAGGTAATACTAAAGGCAATATTAAAGGTAATATTAAAGACCATACTGCGAACATGAGCTGGAAGCTAAGAGGCTCGTGAGATTATAAGTAATATAAGATAAGCATATATTAAGATTTTATGGAGAGGATAATTTAATAATAATGCAAAAGATGATAAAGCGAACGATGACAGACCGTCTGGAGGCTGTTTTTACTTTAATTCCAAAGGCAAAGACTATAGCGGACATCGGCACGGATCACGGCTATTTGGCGGTGGAGCTGGTAAGCCGCGGCAAGGCGGAGAAGGCCATCGCCGGCGATGTAAATAAAGGGCCCTTGGCTTCGGCGGAGCGCCATGTGCGTGAAACCGGTATGGCCGGCTTGGTGGAATGCCGCCTCGGCAACGGCTTGCAGATCGTAAAGCCCGGTGAATTACAGGGCGCCGTCATTTGCGGTATGGGCGGATTTTTAATGCGCGACATTATCGAAGAAGGTCCGGAGCTGCTAGATTTCTATGTGCTGCAACCGCAAAACGGGCAAGCGGAACTTCGTCAGTATATAACGGAGCGCGGATATCGGATTGTTAAGGAGTGCATCATGACCGACATGGGCAAGATGTACCAGGCTTTTTTAGCGGTGAAGAAGGGGAAAGAGGCTGACTACATGTCCGAAGAGGGGCCGATTACACAAGCGCGTGTTGACGCCAAGGATGCATATGAGGGGTTGCCGAAGGAATCTATGCTGTGGACGGTAGGGGCTTTGCTGGCTCAGGAAAAACCGCCTCTCTGGGATGAACATATGAAGTTTATTATGCATGGCCGTGAAGCGGCGCTGGAAGGTATGACCGAAGCCTTGGCGGATACGGAGAAATATAAGCAGCTGGTGGCTGAATTGGAAGAACTTCGCAAGATTGTGTAGCTATTTACTATGTATAGATACGATGCATAAGATGTAGCGGGTGTGACACATCATGTTAAGAATAAGTTAAATAAGATGCATCAAGGAGGTTTGTATGATGAAGGTTCAAGCAATTTTAAATAGTTTAGAAAAACGCGTGCCTCGCCATTTGGCGGAGTCTTGGGATAATGTGGGGCTTATGGTGGGGCGCCGCAATATGGACGTAACCGGCATTTTAACAGTCCTTGATGTAACGGATGCGGCCATTGATGAAGCGATTGAGAAAAAGTGCAATCTCATCATCAGTCATCATCCGCTGATTTTTAAAGGTCTCAAACAGGTGACAAGCGATTCAGCGCTAGGACGCATGGTGGAAAAACTAATAAAGCACGACATTGCCGTATACAGCGCGCATACCAATCTTGATGTGGCGACGGGCGGTCTCAACGATCTGGCCGCCTCACAGTTGGGGCTTACACAGGTGACCGGCCTTGAAATGGTGAGCAGTGAAGGCCTCTGCAAGATTGCCTGCTTTGTACCGGACACGCACACGGAGGCTGTGCTGAAAGCCATGGGTGATGCGGGTGCCGGCCATATTGGCAACTACAGCCATTGCGGATTTTACAGTGAAGGTACCGGAACCTTTTTACCGTTGGACGGAGCCCATCCGTTTATCGGAGAAGTGGGTCAGATTGAGCAGGTGAAGGAGCATCGGGTGGAAACGATTGTGCCGGAAGCATTGTTGAGTTCTGTGCTCCGTGCCATGAAGGAAGCGCATCCGTACGAAGAAGTGGCATACGATGTGTATTCTTTGAAAGAACCGGCCATTGTCAACACGATCGGTCGTCAAGGCGTGTTGGAGCAACCGGTGAATTTGAAAGGCTTTATGGAATTAGTTGAAGGCGCATTCCCGCGCGGCCATGTGCGTTACGGCGGAGCTCGTGTAGAGAAGATTAAGAAAATCGCCCTTTGCACAGGCAGCGGCGCTGAATTTATTAAAGCAGCCGCCAAGAACGGTGCCGATGCGTATGTAACAGGGGATGTAAAATATCACGACATGCAATTGGCCAAAGAGCTGGGCATCGTGGTGGCTGATGTGGGCCATTTTGGAACAGAAATCGGAGCGGCCAAGTTATTGGCGGATATGGTAAAAGAAGGTTTATCAGATATGGTAAATGATAGCAAAGTTGATGCGGATCAGACGGTGCCTGTTTTAGTGGGTGAAACTCAAGAAGATTTCTTCTTTTATAACGAATAAGTTATTTGTTTAGATTAAAGAGAACAGGCCTTTAAAATAGTGGGGGATTCTCTTAAATGACGAGTATGTTTCTTTTACATCTCATAGAATTCAAAAATAAGTAAAATTAATAGAGCTCATATAAGTATTGATAAAATAATAATTGACCGATGTATTACTAATCTGTTAGACTCTAATTAGCAAGTATGAAAGGTGATTGCGAGTGTAAACTCGAGGAAAGTCCGAGCTCCAAAGGGCAGGATGCCGGATAACGTCCGGCGTGGGTGACCATAGGGAACAGTGCCACAGAAAAGTAAACCGCCACAGCAATGTGGTAAGGGTGGAACGGTGTCGGTAAGAGCGCACCAGCAATGCAGTAATGTATTGGCTCGGTAAACCCCATCCGGAGCAAGGCCGAATAGGAAAGGGATAAAGGTGGCCCGCCTACCTTTCGGGTTGTGCCGCTTGAGCCTATAGGTAACTATAGGCCTAGAAAGATAATCACCACTGCATAGCAGAACAGAACTCGGCTTATTGATTGCTTGCATAACCGCTCCTCGTGAGCGGTTTTTTGCTTTTATGAATGAAAAAATTCAGCACTTTTTAATGTTTAAATAGGCCGTTTTATACCGTAATAGGATATATTCTCAAGAACATATCTTATTCCTGTAAAAAGAGTAAAATTTTTCCGTTTAAGTCAAAATAATGATAGAAGAAGAAGTTTGATTTTGCTATACTAAATGAAAGGGTACACTCTACGTAATGGTATATAAACAGGTTATAAGGAGGTTTTTTGTATGGCTGTAACCAAGATTGATAATTTAACAGCGTTTGAAGGGTACTTGAAAGAGAATCAAGGAGTAGTAGTAGCGGATTTTTGGGCGGAATGGTGCAAACCATGTGCATTGATGAATCCGGAAATCGAAAAGTTGGCGGAAGATATGAAAGATGATATTTCCGTTGTGACTATTGACGTTGATGCGGCAAAGGACATTGCATTGAAGTATAACATTCAAGGTATTCCTACGTTGATCTGCTTCAAGAGCGGTAAAGAAAAAGACCGTATTGCAGGTTATAAACCGGCTGCCGTGGTGGAAGGTCTCATTAAATCCATCATTAAGTAAGAACGCATACTTTAAAAACATAAGTAAAAAACACAATTAAAAAATAAGTACGATATAAGTACAACGTATAATTACAGATTATACGTGCAAGCAAATATGCAAGTATAAGTACACATACAAGTACAGCATATGAGTACAATACATAAGTAGTAAGTCATAATTGAATATGTTGTAACAGGTAAGCCAAGTCTGCGCAAGTGGACTTGGCTTACAATAAAATATAACTGTCATAGTGAACTTTTAGTCAAAAACTATGGAATGTATACCTAAATTCTATAGAACAAATCAAGCAATATCTGTTATAATATAATCAATACAATGTAGAACATGAGAATACAAATGTAGAGTATGAGGAAGAGTAAAGTTATTGCTTATGAAAGGGGTCTACCTGTGAAAGAGACGACAAATAGTCTATGGAAACTATTCCAAGACCGCAAACTAAGCCGCCGTACTTTTGTGAAAACTTGTGTGGCATTAACTGCCGTATTAGGCATGCCTCCAACGTTTTTAAACAAAGTAGTCAAGGCCGCTGACACAAAAGAATTACCAACTGTAATTTGGCTTCATGGGCATGAATGTACAGGCTGTGATGAGTCGTTTATCCGCTCCACATCACCATTTGCCTCGGACGTTGTGCTCAATATGATTTCCCTTGAATATGATGACACACTCTCAGCTGCCGCAGGGGCTCCTTTTGAAGCGCATCTTCACAAGATCATGCAGGACAAAAAGGGTCAATACGTGTTGGCCGTAGAAGGTGGCGTACCATTAAACGACAATGGTACTTTCTGTATGGTCGGAGGCCGTCCGTTCGTAGACGTGCTTAAAGAATGTGCAGAAGGCGCCGCATTTATTATTGAATACGGTTCCTGTGCCGCTTGGGGCGGTGTACAGGCCGCTAAACCGAATCCGACAAATACGGTATCCGTATCGTCCGTCGTTTCCGGCAAGAAAATTATTAAGGTTCCCGGCTGTCCTCCAATTCCGGAAGTCATGACCGGTGTTATTATGCATTATGCTTTATTCGGTGAAATTCCTCCTCTCGATGTTGAAGGCCGTCCAAAACAGTTCTACGGTAATCGAATTCACGACACATGCTATCGTCGTCCATTCTTTGACTCCGGCCTATTTGTAGAAAAATTTGATGATGCAGGTTCTAAAGCCGGCTGGTGCTTATACAAAGTAGGTTGCCGCGGTCCGGTTACGTATAACTCCTGCGGTAATTTGCGCTGGTGGAACGGTTTGTCCTATCCAATTCAGTCCGGTCACGGTTGTATCGGCTGTAGTGAAAAAGGGTTCTGGGACAACGACCACTTCTATCAACGTCTGCCTCAGGTACATGTGGCCAATACGATTACTGACGCCGATACAGTAGGTACTATTGCAGGCTTAACAGCCTTCGGTGCCGTTGTTGCTCATGGCGGTGTTACATTGGCAAAACATAAATATGATACGATTCAGCTGGAAAAGAAATTAAAAGCTGAAGAAGAAGCTAAGAAAGCGGCGCAGACACAGGCTGCTCAGGCAAAAGCCGCTGACGGAGCTGCAACGGATTCGTCTAAGAACGAAGGAGGTAACCATTAATGAAGCGTGTGGTAGTAGATCCCGTTACCCGTATTGAAGGACATTTACGTGTAGAAGTAAATGTTGATGAAGCAACGGGAAAAGTTGAAGACGCCCTGTCCAGCGGGACAGCGTGGCGCGGCATTGAATTGGTTGCGAAGAATCGCGACCCTCGCGATGTATGGGCCTTCGTACAGCGTATTTGCGGTGTTTGTACATCCACTCATGCGTTGGCTTCCTTGCGTTGCGTAGAAGACGCATTGGGCATCCAGATTCCTAAGAATGCCAACTATATCCGTAACATTATGCACAGCTGCTTAGATGCACATGACCATATTGTTCACTTCTATCATTTACATGCCCTCGACTGGGTAAGTCCGGTAGAAGCTTTGAAAGCGGACCCTGCTAAAACAGCGGCCATTCAGGAAACAATTTTAAAGACATATAACATTAGTGGATTGCAACCGGCTGAAACCGAGTCCACCTTGTCCGCTTATCCAAAAGAATTCCCTAAAGGAAATGCTACATACTATGCGGCAATCCAGGCGAAAGTTAAGAAAATCGTTGATAGCGGCCAGTTAGGTATTTTCGCCGCTCAATGGTGGGATCATCCGGACTATCAGTTACTTCCTCCTGAAGTACATTTGATGGCCGTAGCACATTACCTTAACATTTTGGACAAACAACGTGACATGGTTACACCTCATGTTGTGTTCGGCGGTAAGAACCCGCATCCACACTACATCGTAGGCGGCATGCCATGCGCCATTTCCATGGACGACATGAACGCCCCTGTCAATGCGGCTCGTTTGGCTGTGGTTGATGAATCTCTTGCACTTGCAAAAGACTTGGTAAACTACTTCTACCTGCCTGACGTATTGGCGGTAGGTCAGATTTACGTAAAAGCCGGCATGGTTGACGGCGGCGGTTTATCCAAGAAACGCGTACTCGCTTACGGCGGTTATCCTGATGAACCATACACCGGCGTTAAGGACGGCGACTATTTCAAGAAATCCATGGTTCGTGCCAACGGCGTTGTTGAAGACTTCGCTCTCGGCGTAGATAAGGCAAAATTCCTTCCACTGGAAGGGGAAGACCTTATGAACCCTGACTTCTTGTCTGAAGAAGTAGAACACTCCTGGTTCAACTATCCTAGCGGTAAAAAGACACTTCATCCAAGTGAAGGTGTTACTGAACCTAACTATACAGGCCCTAAAACAGGGACTAAAGAACATTGGGAATTCCTTGATGAAACCAAGAAATATTCCTGGATTAAATCGCCTACATACAAGGGCGGCGCTTGCGAAGTTGGTCCTTTGGCCAAGTATATCGTAGTGTATACGAAGGTAAAACAGGGCATCATTTCCAACCCAACCTGGGCGGAACAGATGATGGTTAAACAGATTGACACTGTATCCTCCGTATTGGGCGTACCTGCTCATGTTTGGATGTGCAGTACCGTAGGCCGTACGGCTTGTCGTGCATTGGATGCGCAGATTGCCGTTAACTTGAGCCAATACTTCTACAACAAATTGATTGCCAACATTAAAGGCGGCGACACCAGCGTTGCCAATATGACAAACTTTGATCCTAACACTTGGCCAAAAGAAGCGAAAGGTGTTGGCTTATTGGATGCGCCTCGCGGCGGTCTTGGTCACTGGTGCGTAATCAAAGACGGCAAAATCGACAACTATCAGTGTATCGTTCCGACAACTTGGAATGCGTGTCCGAAAACTGTGGCCAACGAACATGGTGCGTACGAATCCAACATGATGGATACACGAGTAAAGATTCCTGATAAACCACTTGAAATCTTGAAAGGCATCCATTCCTTCGACCCTTGTCTGGCCTGTGCAACACACTTATATAACAAAAAAGGCGAAAAAATCGTCTCTGTTAATACCGATGCTATGTGTAAATAATAGGGGGGATTTATATGCTGCAACAGCCGGATAAGAAACCGTATCGCGTGTTCAGCCTGTGGCTCCGCATATTTCACTGGACCATGGTGCTTTGTGTTACATTTTTATTCTGGACCGGCCTCTACATCGGAGATCCCGGATTCAGTATGTTTGTAGGTCGTGAGCCGGCGGAAGCGATTACCAGCTGGTTTTCCATGGAAACAATTCGCCGTGTTCATTTTACCTTTGCATTCGTGCTTATTTTCGCGTTCGTATTCCGTATTTATGGCGCTATCCGCTATCGCGGAGATCGCTTGTTGCCTAAGTTTAGAAGCCGCCTTTACTGGGTGGGGATTAAACAGACGTTCCTGCATTATCTGATGCTTCCTCGTCAGGAAGAGCATCGTGTATTGCGAAACTCCTTGGCTCGCACAAGTTATTTAATCGTGTACATCTTGATGTTCTTGGAAATCTGCACCGGTTTGGCCATGTTCTCACAGATTAGACCGGACAGCTTCGTGGCGAAGATTTTCAACCCGATTAATTTACTGTTTAGCGAATACGATACGCATATTATTCATCATTATATTGCCTGGTGCTTCCTGCTGTTCACGGTTATGCACGTTTACCTTGCATTCCGCGAAGATGTTATGGAAGAGTCCGGCGAAGTGTCCAGCATGGTTTCAGGCATGGAGTTCTATCCTCATGATCCTGAAGATATTGAGGATTTGTATGGTAAACGAAAGTAATATCACCGTGTTGGGTGTGGGAAATATTCTGCTCACCGATGAAGGGCTGGGCGTTCATGTGGTCAATGAGTTGGACGCGGAGTACGAGTTTACACCGCCTGTAAATATCATTGACGGCGGCACCATGGGTATGGAGCTGCTCACATACATGCGCGGCATGACAAAGCTGTTATTGGTTGACGCCATCAACGGCGGCGATGCACCGGGCACTGTCTACGAATTCCCTCATGAGGAAATGGAGTCCTATTTTACGGATCACATTTCTGTTCATGAAGTGGGGATGCAGGATATTTTACGAATTAGAGCATTACAGGAAGATCCGCTGGAAGATGCGGTGGTCATAGGTGTGGAACCGGAAAGTCTGGAGCTGGGATTAGAAGTTTCGGACACGGTTCGCGCCGTATTGCCGGATGTGAAAGCCCGCGTGATCAAACAATTGGAAGCGTGGGGAATTGAGGTACAGAAACGATGATTGAACATTATGGCAATATAAAGGCCATTTTATGGGAATTGCAGACTGCGTTAAAGAATCTTCGCGAAACCGGAGAGACTCACACGATTTACATTGAAAAAACCGGCCTCACTATGGAGGAACAGGTGGAAGTGATGGAAACGTTGGGACGTGGTACCATTACGATTAATTTTACAGAGACTGATCAGCCGGTAGAGTGGTATGAAACACAGTTCTCCGGTATCTGGCTCGGTACATTCCGCAATCCTCGCGATGAAGCGATTGTATATACCATCGAAGTGGGTCGCTATCCTAGCTTGTGTGGTGCCTTTGACGAAGACATTATAGAAGCGGAAAAGGAACTGCAGACCTGGATCGATGCGGCGGATGTGTAATTGATCTGACGTATACAGTGTAGTAGAACTATACGTTTAAACGTATGGGGCTGCGGTTACTGCGTAGTACACGTATACTTACAAAAAAAAGAGGCTATAACGAACTGCAGTATTTAAACTTGCAATTTGTTATAGCCTTCTTTATTTAGGTTGCTTACAGGGCAAATCGTTTTGTCCTAGCCCTTTTATATAATTAGATTTGCGGAATAAACCGTTTTTCGGGCTTTAAACGCCGCTGGTAATAAGGATTCGTGTAACTTTATTTCCTTCGTAGAAGAAGAGAATGCCGTACTTTTCATTGGTGCCCGCTTTAAACTGGCCATAGAACCAGTACGTGTCGGTAATAAGGTCAGGCTGGCCGTATGCGCCGCTCACAGCGTCCAATTTGTCACCTACTTTGATGCCTCGATTGGTAGCATGGCTTTTGTCCACAATGACGATGCGATCTACCGGATTGCCGAAGAAAGTGACGCCGTCATATGTGACAGAAATACCGGAACGACCGGCTTTCAAATTATAATCATCCGGTTTGCCCAATTCATTGGTAAGATTTTGTAAGCTTGCTCCCAACGAAATACCCATAGCGGACATATCGTTGTCGTTCATTTTTTCGCCGTACACTTGACCGGATTGCGTGTCAGTATACTTGGCCTCAACGGGAACGTTGGAGGCGGCACCAACAGGTGCTGTAAATGTTGTTGCTGCAAATGATGCGGCCAATACAAAGGCGAAACCTAGGCGAGATATTTTTTTCATATTATTACTCCGTTTCTGATGTTGATTGTTATTAAAACTGCAGTACCTATTTTCATAAGGTGCCTATGAGTATTCTTATATGACATGAATAAGATGGCAACGACAATTCGTATAGGGCCTAATAGGCAGCTGTCAAAATAAATTTATTAGTACTGCTTCTACAGCGGATAATTCATTTACAATTAGTATAAAATGTTATACAGAACTCGTCAATTATACAAAGAAATAAGCCGGTTTTTCCACATTGGGGAAGGGGTAGCTATATTCGTCCCGTTCATCCCCTTGCAAAGTATAAGTGAATCACATATAATATAATACTATTGATTTGCCAAAGTGACGAAAAAATAGTAAAATGAAAACGCAATAGATTAACGGAGGCAGTGTATGTTATTGTCAATAGTTGTGCCTGTTTATAATGAAGAGGCTAATATAAAAAAGTTTTATAGTTCGGTCAAAGAGGTGCTTAATACGCTGCCTTACGAACAGGAAATAATCTTCGTGGATGATGGTTCATCCGACAACTCCGCTATTATGCTGGGACATATTGCGGAAGAAGATTCGGCTGTAAAGGTTTTGCTGTTAGCCCGTAACTTCGGACATCAACTGGCACTTACCTGTGGCCTTGATCACGCAAAGGGCGACGCCGTAATCACCATGGACGGTGATATGCAGCATCCGCCTGAACTGATTCCACAGCTTGTAAAGCTTTGGGAAGAAGGCAATGATGTGGTGCGCACCATTCGCGATTCTACAGAAGATGCGAGTTGGATGAAAGCGTTCACTTCAAAATATTATTACAAATTAATGAATAAAATGGCCAATGTACCAATCGTAGAAGGGGGATCAGACTTCCGTCTGATGAATCGCAAGGCTCTTGACACCTTACTTAAGTTCAGAGAGCACGGGCGTTTTCTACGCGGTATCGTAGGCGATATCGGTTATAAGCAGGCGGAGATTCACTTCGTGGCACCGCCTCGATTTGCAGGCACATCCAAGTTCAGCGTGCGCAAAATGTTGCACTTCGCCTTGGACGGCATTGCGGCCTTTTCCAATGTGCCGCTTCGCGCCGCATTTTACATCGGCTTATTATCCGGTATTTTAAGTATTATAATGATTCTACATATCTTGTTTGTTCACTTCTTTACAGATAGCGCCGTAAGCGGCTGGGCAACTTTGGGAGTTTCCATTTTCTTCCTTGGTGGCGTACAACTCGTTTGCATCGGTATCATTGGTGAATATGTAGGTCGCGTGTTTGAGGAAGTGAAACATCGACCACTATACTGGATACGTGAAAGCATTAATTGCGATGAGGAAACACGATGAGATACCAATATAAGAAGCTCTCTATCATGGTGGCTATGGTGCTATGTGTAGGGACATACACAGTAGTAGGCGCAGCCGGTTATGAGTACGGGACGAAGGGCGGAGAGATTCCGGCCATCCAGAAAAAACTGATTGCTGCGGGCTATCAGGCTCGACCTAACGGCGAGTATGATGCCAATACGAAATGGGCTGTACGCTTATTCCAGAAGGATAAGGGGCTCCCTGTAAATGGTGTAGTGGACAGTGCTACCTATAAAGCGTTGATGGGGAAGGACATGGACACGAGCAAGCTCAGTTCTTTAGGCAAAATGTCTGAGGACAAGATTGCCGCCGAATGGGCTGCCAGCCAGAAGAGTAAGACTGACGGCGTCACATCCGATAAAGCGGTAACGTCCAATACGAAGTCCAAGAAAGATGCGACGAAAGCATCTGATTCGGATAAAAAGAAAACTAAATCTGACAAGAAGTCCAATGACAAAAAGTCTAACGATAAAAAGTCCGATAATAAAAAGGTAACATCCGATAAGGAAAGCAATAAACCGTCCAAGAACGACAGTTTATTGGATCCGTTGGATGAAAATTTCGTATTCACTAAGACCGGTCCTGTATCGAAGTCTGTACGTGATATTATTACGGAAGCGGAACATTATCGCGGTGTGCCGTATGTATTCGGCGGCAATACGCCGAAGGGCTTTGACTGCTCCGGGTACGTACATTACGTATTTGCCAAGAAGGGCATTATTTTACCGCGCTCTGCCGACGAGCAGTATACAGTAGGTAAAACGGTGTCGAAGACGAATTTGCAACCGGGCGATTTAGTGTTCTTTGAAACCTATGAGAAGGGCGTATCCCATTCGGGGATTTATATTGGTGAAGGTAAATTTATCAGTGCCACTTCCAGCAGCGGTGTAGCGATTGCCGATATGGCCGGCGGCTATTGGGGCGAACGTTACATTGGCGCTAAGCGAGTTATGTAATTCAGGCAGTGTAATTATACAGAGTGTATTCAAAGAGGAGGCGCGGCCTCCTCTTTTTCTGAAGTTTAAAAAGTATAGTTTAGGAAAGGATGGTTTACCTATGATAGAGGTTAAAGACGTCCGATTTTATTATGAGCAGGATGAGATACTCTGCAATATATCCCTCACCATCAAGGAAGGGGAGTTTACCATTATTGTAGGGCCTAATGGAGCTGGTAAGACTACATGTCTGCGACTCTTATCCGGTCTATTGAGTCCTACGGAGGGCACCATTCTGATCGACGGTAAAACGGTGAAGGAAGCGCAAACAAGCGGACTTCTTCATCTGGTGCCGCAAATTTACAATAAAAACGCCGCCCAGTTTCCGGCCACCTGTTTGGAAATTGTGGAATTGGGACTGCGTACCCATAAATTGAGCCGCAAGGAACGTCATGAGGCGGCTCTTGATGCGTTGAGCCAGGTGGGCATGAGCGACTTTAAAGACCGCCGTATCGGCGAGTTGAGCGGCGGCCAACAGCAGCGCGTCATGATTGCACAGGCTTTGGCACGCAAGCCGAAGTACTTGCTGCTGGACGAACCGACCAGCGGCATCGACTTTGAGGCCAGCCGTCATATTATGGAATTGCTCCGCACACTTTGCGATAAGGGCATGACTATTGTCATGGTAACCCATGATATTGAAGAAGGATGTAAATTGGCCGACAAGGCTGTTTGTATTAATCGCCATATATGCTATCAGGGCGACGGGGACGGTTTTATGGAAACCCATAAAGGGTCCAAATTATTTTGGCATATAGGAGGCTAGTATGGATATTTTTACCTATGCATTTATGCAGCGCGCCTTCGTGGCCGGATTTATCGTAGCCCTTATGTGTCCACTCATTGGCACATTCATCGTTATTAAGCGGCAGTCGCTACTCAGTGAAGGCCTGGGGCATATCGCCTTTGCAGGCGTTACCGGGGCGGCTCTTATGAATATATATCCGCCGTTGGCTGCAGCAGGCATTACAGTTGGTGCGGCGGTGGGCATCGAGCTTGTACGGCGTCGTCACAGTCAATATACGGATATGATTTTGGCTTTATTTTTCTACACCGGTCTGGCCTTGGCGGTTATTTTTGCTAGTATGACGAAAATGCCGAGCACGGGGCTCATGAACTTCCTGTTCGGGAGCATTTTAACGGTGACGGATACGGATATTATCAGTATCGCGGTGGCGGCGGTCATCGTAGGCGTTGTTATTTATAGTATTTATTCCCGCCTGTTGTTCACGTCCTTTGATGAACAGGTGGCCATTACGGCGGGCATTGCGGTTAATCGGATTAACATGATTTTTGCCATCCTTACGGCTTTGGTCGTAGTTATGGGGATGACAATTGTCGGGATTCTTCTCATCGGGGCCCTCATGATCATTCCGGTTGCGTCCGCGCACCTGTGGAAAGCGGGTTTTTCTAAGACATTGTGGATTAGTGAAGCCTATTCCATCCTCAGTGTGCTGCTGGGATTGTTCATTGCCTTTCAGTTCGATCTGGCGCCGGGCGGTACCATCGTGCTCATGGCAATCGTGGGATATGCGATTACCTTCGCAGTCAGCATTATGTTAAATAAGAAATAAAATGACATTCCATACCATATAGAGTATAATAAAAAAATAGTTATTAGTTTAGGAGGCTGAACTTATGAAGGGAAATGAACTGCGTCAAGCGTACTTGCAGTTTTTTGAAAGTAAAGGACACTTAAAGTTAGATAGTTATTCACTCGTTCCGGATAACGATCCGTCATTACTGCTCATCGGGGCAGGTATGGCACCATTAAAACCGTTTTTTACAGGTAAATTAGTACCACCTCGCACGCGTGTAACTACATGTCAGAAATGTATCCGTACAGGCGATATTGAAAATGTAGGCCGCACTGCGCGTCACCATACATTCTTTGAAATGCTGGGGAACTTCTCCTTTGGCGATTATTTCAAAAAAGAAGCCATTCACTGGGCTTGGGAATTCTTAACCGAAGTTATTAAACTGGATAAGAATCGTTTATATGTAACTGTATATCCTGATGATCATGAAGCGTATGACATCTGGCATAAAGAAGTGGGTCTCGATGACTCCCACATCAGCCGTTTAGAAGACAACTTCTGGGAAATCGGCGAAGGTCCTTGCGGTCCTGACAGCGAAATTTTCTACGACTTGGGCGAAGAACGCGGTTGTGGTGAACCTGATTGTGCACCTGGCTGCGATTGCGACCGTTACTTGGAAATCTGGAACCTCGTGTTCACGCAGTTCAACCGTACCGCTGAAGGCGAATATGTGCCATTGGCTAAGAAGAACATCGATACCGGTGCCGGTCTTGAACGTCTTGCATCTGTACTTCAAAATAAGGAAAGCAACTTTGAAACTGACCTTATTTTCCCAATCATTGAAAAAGCGGCCGCTATGGCAAACGTGGTATACCATTCCGATGCAAGCAAGGATGTATCCTTGAAAGTTATCGGCGACCACGCTCGTGCTATTGCTGTACTTATCAGTGACGGTGTATTGCCTTCCAACGAAGGCCGCGGTTACGTATTGCGCCGTATTTTGCGCCGCGCCGTACGTCATGGCCGTTTACTCGGCATTGAAGGCCGTTTCCTCACTGACCTCATGGACGTAGTTGTGGACATCTTAGGTCCTGGCTTACCAGGTCTTGTAGAAAAACACGACTTCATCACCCGCGTAGTAGCGAACGAAGAAGATCGTTTCAACCAAACTTTGGCACAAGGTCTTGAAATGTTGAGCAACCTCATCTCCAGCTTGAAAGCGGACGGTGCCGACACAGTACCCGGTACTGATGTGTTCAAATTGTATGACACTTACGGATTCCCTTGGGAATTAACCGAAGAAATCGCGCACGAAGCAGGTCTTGCCATCGAAATGGAAGGCTTCGAATCCGCCATGGCTGAACAGCGCGCCCGTGCTCGTGCAGCTCGTGAAGATGTAGACGCAAAAGTGGCTACACCGGACATTACATTCCTTGCGAAGGAAGAATTGACTGACGACGAAAGCGCTACTGAATCTGAAGTGCTTATGCTCGGTCACGGTGCAGAGTGCTTGGAATCTGCGTCTGACGGCACCGAAGTAACCCTCATCGTTCGTACCACTCCGTTCCATGCGGAAGGTGGCGGACAGTTGGGCGACTCCGGTTTCATCGTTGGCCCTATGGGCAAAATGGAAGTACACACCACTCGCAAATTACCGGAAGGCACAACCTACCATGTAGGTACTATCGTAGAAGGGAACTTGCAGGTTGGTGACACAGTTCACTTCGAAGTAGATACACAACGTCGCCTCTCCATGGCGCGTAACCATACAGCTACGCATTTATTGCACGCTGCCTTGAAAGAAGTTTTGGGTACTCATGTAAACCAGGCCGGCTCCTTGGTAATGCCTGACCGCTTGCGTTTCGACTTCACCCATTTCTCTCCTGTAACCGCTGAAGAATTACAGGAAATCACCAACTTGGTAAACGGCGAAATCTTGAAAGCCACTACATTGGACGTAAAAGAAATGCCGATGGACGAAGCAAAGAAACTTGGCGCTATGGCCTTGTTCGGTGAAAAATACGGCGACGTGGTTCGCGTTGTAACAGTTCCTGAATTCAGTGTGGAATTGTGTGGCGGCTCTCATGTACCTAATACGGCTGTTATCGGCCAGTTCCGCATTCTTTCCGAAGGCGGTATCGGTTCCGGTGTACGCCGTATTGAAGCAGTTACCGGCGAAGCGGCATTGAAGCTTGCTCAGAAAGAACAGGCTGATCTTCGCTCCGTAGCTACTATTTTGAAAACAAAACCTGAAGAAGTAGTAACCCGTGCAGAACATGTAATGGGCGAAATGAAGCAGTTGGAACACAGCCTCAGCGAAGTTCGTAAAGAATTAGTGGCAGGCAGCTTGGACAGCGTGCTTCAGAACGGCTTTGAAATTAAAGGCGGTAAAGCTATCGTTGCGGAAGTTAATGTAGCCGATATGGACGAACTCCGCAAAACAGCGGATATGGTTCGCGACCGCATCGGTTCCGGTGTTGTATTGCTCGGTATGGCTCATGACGGCAAAGTTAACTTTGTATGTATGGCTACAAAAGATGCAGTGAAAGCCGGTTACCATGCAGGCAATATCGTAAAAGCCACTGCACAGGCAGCGGGCGGCAACGGCGGCGGACGTCCTGATATGGCACAGGCCGGCGGTAAAGACGCTGCTAAATTGGCAGCCGCTCTTCAAGCCGGTAAAGAAACAATTGAAACTATGGCTTAATTAACACCCGGTGTTTTATTGAGTTGAAACAGATGAACTTCCAAAAGAGACGGTCGTTGACGGAATCTTTTGGAAGTCATGTGTTATTGATAAATATTTAAAACTATGGTCACTATATCATGGCTAGAATAATTTAAAACATGATATAATATAACTGATGTAAAGGAGGTTATAGCATGAGTGTATCAGATGAAACTATGATGTTTAAAAAGGTTGAAGATACGCCTTCGGCTCGTGAAGTTCTTCGTGAGGTGTATCACGCTTTGCAAGAAAAAGGATACAATCCGATTGAACAGATTGTAGGATATCTTATCTCCGGCGAGCCTACCTATATTACCAGTTACAATAATGCGCGCAGCATGATTCGCCGTTTAGAACGGGACGAACTCTTGGAAGAGTTGGTAGCTGAGTATGTAAAAGCAAAAGGACTCTAAGAGGCATAGTTATGAGAATTATGTCTTTAGATGTGGGAAGCCGCACAATCGGCGTGGCTTGCAGCGATGCGCTGTACATGACTGCACAGGGTATCGAGACAATCCGCCGCACTTCGCTGGAGCGCGATTTTAATCGCATTCAGGAGCTCATTAATGAGTACGAAGTGGAAGAAATTGTTGTTGGCTTGCCAAAGAATATGAATGGCACGAAGGGCGACCGTGCAATTAAAACGGAAGAATTTGTAGCCAAAATGCAGGAAGTTATTGCTGTGCCTGTTACTTTTTGGGATGAAAGACTGTCTACGGTTATGGCCGAGCGGTCTTTGATTGCTGCTGATGTTAGTCGTAAGAAACGAAAAGACGTAATTGATAAAATGGCGGCAGTCGTCATTTTACAAGGCTATTTGGATCGACGACAAAGTAAACCCTAAGGAGGTTAACCATGGTGGAACAAGATTTTGAAAATGAAATGCCTGTGATTGAGATGGTTGATGATGAAGGAAATAAGATCCTCTACGTTGAGGATATGATTATTTCCTACGAAGACAAAGAGTTCGCGATTTTAGTATCTCTTCCTCCGGAAGAATGCGAACCGGGCTGCAAATGCCACGAAGAGCCGCATGTAACGATTGCCCGTCTTGAAGTTGAAGACGGTGAAGAAGTGTATGTAGCACCGACAGACGAAGAGTTTGATGCCGTGAGTGCCTTGTATGAAGAAGGTATTGACGAAGAATAATATCTGCAAAGGTACACGAAGAGGGGCGACGCCCCTCTTTCGTGTGTTTTATGCAGGCCTGTTATAAAGGCCTAAAAAAGGCAAGATTGTTACTAGATAAGGAGTTATTTTGCTTATGAGTCAACGCAAGAAGTTGATAACCTATGTTCTGGGAGGTATCCTGGGACTGGTGATTATCTGTTTCTTAGGCGCGTGGGCCTATTATTATATGCCCAATAGTAAAATGGAACATCCACAGCAAGTAGTATTGATTGTTGATAAAGATCAGACAGGCGCCGAAATCGGCGATATGCTCTATCAAAAAGGATTAATTCAGTCACCTGCCGCATTCCGACTGGCACTTCGGGTAACCGGAGCCGTGGACAAACTGCAGCAGGGCTATTATCAGATTCCGCAGAACGCCAGCCTGCATCAGGTAATCCAACTGTTGCAGCAAGGGAAGTTAAAATCCATTCGCGTAACCATTCCGGAAGGATATACAATTAATCAGATTGCTGAAGAATTGGCAAAAGACGGTTTAAGTAGCAAGGAAGCCTTTTTAGAGGCAGCTAAGACGTATGTACCCTATCAATATATGTATGGGCCGGCTCCTGTAGATTACAAGCCGGAGGGATTTTTATTTCCCAGTACCTATGAGATTCCTGTAGATGCCAAACCAAATGACATATTGAAAATCATGACGAAGGAAATGGACAGCAAACTTACGCCGGACATTCGCAAGAAGATTTCCGACAAGGGGCTGACCGTTTTCGAGTTTATTACATTAGCATCACTGGTAGAAAAAGAAGCTAAATATGATGTAGACCGACCTGTTATTGCGGCTGTATTTTTAAAACGCCTGAAAATAGGTATGCCTTTACAGTCATGCGCCAGCATTCAGTACATTTTAGGCTATCCGAAACCTCAGTTATCGCTGGAAGATACGCAGTTGCCAAGTCCGTATAATACGTATTTACATACAGGCCTGCCTCCGGGACCGATCGCCAATCCGGGCATGAAGTCCATGGAAGCGGTGCTCAATGCGGGCGATACGGAATACTTGTATTTTGTAGCTGATAAAGAGGGCTACCATCACTTCACTAAAACATATGAAGAACATTTAAAAGTGGTGGATTCCATTTATGGGAACGACTAGGTCGTGAAAAGGTGGTTGTATTAATTGTTGGATATTAAAGACATATTAAATGAACAGCGCATTTATGCGGTGCTCAATAAAGTGCCTATTCTGAGAGAGTCTGAAGTACATCTCTTTGAAGAGCTGATTTCGCTGTATAAGCCGGTTCGAATCCTGGAAGTGGGTACAGCCATCGGCTACTCTACATTGCTTTTAGCGCGTCACAGCGGTGAAGATTTTCATATAGATTCCATTGAAATCGATGAAACACGACATGGTATGGCCAAACATTTTATTGGACAGTCCAAGTATAATGATAGAATTACATTGCATTTAGGGGATGCAAACACACTGTTGTCGGAGATGGAAGGTCCCTACGACATGGTCTTTTTAGACGGGCCGAAGGGACAATATAAAAACCAGCTGGAATTGATTGAATCCAAGTTGGCTCCGCAAGCGGTTGTACTGGCCGATAATGTATTATTTAGAGGATATGTGCGTGGCGAGAAGGAAGCGCCGCGCCGTTATAAAACCATTGTAAAGCGACTCAGAGAGTACCTGGAGACCGTAGAGGATAAAGAGCGTTTCAACACGACGATTTATCCGTTAGGCGACGGGATGAGCGTAAGTATTTGGAAAGGTAATAAGTAATACATGAACAGACAAATCGAAGTATTATCGCCAGCCGGTAATATGGATAAATTAAAAATGGCTATTCGTTATGGTGCAGATGCAGTATATTGTGCAGGTCAGTCTTTCGGTCTGCGCGCAAGCAGCTCCAACTTCAATAACGAACAGCTCAAAGAAGCTGTGGAATTCGTTCACAGCCATGGTAAAAAAATCTATGTAACTTGCAACATTATTCCTCACAACGAAGACTTGGTAGGTCTTGAGGACTATTTGAAGTTCCTGGAATCCATCGGAGTGGATGCGATTATCGTTGCCGACTTGGGCATTTTCCTCTTGGCAAAACGCGTTGCACCGGGCTTGGAACTTCATGTAAGTACACAGGCAAACACAACAAACTATTTGACTACAGAATTCTGGAAAGAGCAGGGCGCAACCCGCGTCGTAGTGGCTCGCGAAGTAAGCATTGCGGACATTAAGACTATGAAAGAAGCGGCTAACATTGAAATTGAAGCCTTCGTTCATGGCGCAATGTGTATTTCCTATTCCGGCCGCTGCCTGTTGAGTAACTATTTCACAACACGCGACGCAAACCGTGGTCAATGTACACAGGCCTGCCGTTGGAAATATTCCTTAGTGGAAGAAAACCGTCCCGGCGAATACTATCCAATCGAAGAAGATCAACACGGTACTTACATTTTCAACTCCAAAGACCTTTGTTTGTTGAAATATATTCCGGATCTTATCGAAGCGGGCGTAGACAGCCTTAAAATCGAAGGCCGCATGAAGAGCGTACACTACGCGGCAACGGTAACGAAAGTATATCGCGAAGCGGTAGATACATACTTGGCGGATCCTGAACACTATGAAGTTAAACCGGAATGGATTGAAGAGTTGGAAAAAATCTCTCACCGTCCATATACGGAAGGTTTCTCTGTGGAAAAACCGGATGAAACGGCACAGAACTACGGTGAATCCAGCAATACACAGACACATGACTTCATAGGCCTTGTAGAAGGTTACAATGCGGAAGAAGGCTACGCGTATTTGGAACAGCGCAATAACTTCAAGGTAGGAGATGAAGTGGAATTCTGCCAGCCTCATAAAGGCTTGGTGCACCATGTAATCACCAAGATGACCGACGAAGACGGCAAAGACATCACTGTAGCGCCACATGCGCAGATGAAAGTTCGCTTGTACATCGACACACCGTTGGAAGAATACTCCATGATGCGTCGTAAATGCAAACCGAAACAGGCGAAATAAATAAGCGAAATAAAGCTTATTTGCGTTACTAATCAAGTAAAAATTAACCTGACCGGTTTAAAAAAACCTGATTTTTATAGTAAAAAGAATGTAAGATGACACATACAATCTATGAAGCGTCCTATGTCTATTTCAAGATAGATTCGGCGCAGACAAATTATGTAAATCGCATTTTAGAAGGGTACGAATATCTGGGCGTTATGACGACCATTGACGGAGCGAACGGGCTCTGCATGGTTCGTTCAACGCCGGATACGGCCCCGGTCGTGCGTGACGTATTGGCGAGTTTGCCCGTAAACGTTGAGTTTACAGATTCACCAATCGTGTAAAATGTTATTAAATTGCACTCAATTAGTATTGACAACAATTCTTTTTTGGTGTACAGTGTATACAATAAATGAAAAAGGTTATGCGAAGGACATGATACTCTATCCCCTGTGTTTCAGAGAGAGAAGCCGAGGCTGTGAGCTTCTTACACATGATACAATATTACCCCCTTCAAACCGATTGGCAGAAGTTAGTAAGCCCATCCGCGAGTATGCGTTATCGACAACAAAGTGAGATATTAGTAACTTTAGGTACTTATAGAATATGAACTTGTTACTGTACAGCATGGCAACATGCTTCCTGTAGTATCAAGCAATCATAATAGATAAGTATACGAGTATTAGTAGCTAACTAGGGTGGAACCACGAGACCTTCGTCCCTTGTACGGGATAAAGGTCTTTTTTATTTGTGCAAATGCATTATATATTAGCAGCGTCGCCGCTCCCAACGGCAAAACTGACACATATTTCTGAGGAGGAATTAAGATGAGTGACGTAAAAATTATACTACCTGATAACAGCGAAAAAGTGTATGCTGCAGGTACAACTTTGGGGGAAGCAGTAAAACAGCTTTCCAACAGCTTGGCTAAAAAAGTATTGGCTGCCGATGTGGACGGCGAATTAACTGACCTTCGTGAAGAAGTGAAAGACGGCTCCCATGTAAGCTTCTTAACTTTCAACGAACAGGGCGGTAAAGACGCATTGCGCCACAGCGCATCCCATGTAATGGCACAGGCTATCAAACGCTTATGGCCGGAAGCAAAATTGGCTATCGGTCCTGCTATTGAAAACGGCTTCTACTATGACCTCGACATGGAACATGTATTGGTTCCTGAAGATTTGGCTAAGATTGAAAAAGAAATGCAACGCATTGTAAAAGAAAACTTGCCAATTCAAAAAGAAGTCGTATCCCGTGAAGACGCTTTGAAATTATTCAAAGAAAAACACGAAGACTATAAAGTGGAATTGATCGAAGATTTACCGGCTGATGCTGAAATCTCCTTGTACCGTCAAGGCGAATTCGTAGACCTCTGTGCAGGCCCTCACGTATCCGCTACCGGCAAAATCAAAGCATTCAAACTTCAGAGCATCGCCGGTGCATACTGGCGCGGTGACGAAAAGAACAAAATGTTACAGCGCGTATACGGCACTGCTTTCGAAAAGAAAGAAGAATTGGATGAATACTTACACTTACTAGAAGAAGCGGCTCGTCGTGACCATCGTAAACTTGGTAAAGAACTTGGTATCTTCACTATTAAAGAACAAGGTCCCGGCTTCCCATTCTTCCTTCCAAAAGGTATGGCACTTCGCAACGAATTGGAAAAATTCTGGCGCGAAATTCACCATGATTTCGACTACGAAGAAGTTCGTACTCCTATCATTTTGAACCGTCAACTTTGGGAACAATCCGGTCACTGGTTCCATTACCGTGAAAACATGTACACTACTCAGATCGATGACGAAGATTACGCAATCAAACCAATGAACTGCCCTGGCAGCATCTTGGTTTACCAGAATGAAATGCATTCCTACCGCGATCTTCCAATCCGCATGGCTGAATTAGGTCTTGTACATCGTCATGAATTGTCCGGTGCTTTACATGGTTTATTCCGTGTTCGCAGCTTTACTCAAGATGATGCGCATGTATTCATGTTGCCATCCCAGATTAAAGAAGAATTGATCAAAGTTATTGAATTGTTCGACCGTACTTACAGCCAGTTCGGCTTATCCTACCGCGTTGAATTGAGTACTAAACCTGACAACGCTATGGGCGACGACGCAATTTGGGAATCCGCAACTGAAGCGCTTCGCGAAGCTATCGAAGAAAAAGGCATCCCTTACCAGATTAACGAAGGGGACGGCGCTTTCTACGGTCCTAAACTTGACTTCCATATTCGCGACTCCATCGGTCGTACTTGGCAGTGTGGTACTATCCAGTTGGATATGAACTTGCCTGAACGTTTCCATATGGAATACATCGGTGAAGACGGCCAGAAACATCAGCCAATCATGATTCACCGCGCTTGCTTCGGTTCCTTGGAACGCTTCATCGGTATCCTTATCGAACACTATGCCGGTGCATTCCCAACTTGGTTATCTCCTGTACAGGTTAAGATTTTACCTATCAGTGAAAAACATGTGGAATACGCTGAAAAATTACGTAAGGCCTTCAAAGACGCTTACATCCGTGTAGAACTTGATGACCGCAACGAAAAAATCGGCTACAAGATTCGTCAGGCACAGATGGAAAAAGTTCCTTACATGCTCGTAGTAGGGGATAAGGAAGAAGAAGACGGCACTGTTGCAATCCGTAAACGCGGCGAAGGTGAAGTGGGAACACAGCCTTGGGAAGAATTCCTTAACAACATCTTGGAAGAAGTTAAAGACCGCAAATAAGATTCGCCTTAAAGGAGCAATACAAATTGTGCCCCTATAGACATTGTTATCCTAAGGCAGTAATGAACAATAGCATTAGTGATGGCAATAGCAATATAACTTAATATATAAAGAGCTTACTCAACAAACGTTGTTTGATTAATAATTTTTAGAGATTATTAAAATTTAACGTTTTGGAGAGTAAGTTCTTTTTTTATTGACTTGAAGTTCACTTCAAGGAGTACAATATGATATGAAGGAAACGAATGTGTTTTGCAAAGAGACTCCGGGGAGGCGAATATGCGAAAAATGTCGAGGCGAAATTTTTTGAAATTGGCCGGTATAACGGCCGGTGGTCTATTGCTGCCAAATATCCCAAATTTAAGCCAGGCGGATTCAATAGGAGGTACAGTCATGTCGAATACAAATGATGCAGGTTCTAAAGCAAAAGTATATTTTACTAAACATATTGATGCGGAGCATTTAATTGCTCTTTATGATCGAATTAATGAAGGTATTTACGGTAAGGTAGCCTTGAAATTGCATACCGGTGAAAAGCATGGTCCCAATATTTTGCCGCCGGCCATGATTAAGCCGTTCCAGGCACATGTTCCTAACAGTGTTATCGTCGAAACAAATACCATGTATGGCGGCGATCGTTATACGACGGAAGATCATCGTGAAACGCTAAAGGTAAACGGCTGGGATTTCTGTCCTGTGGATATTCTGGATGAAGACGGCTACGTTAATTATCCTGTACGCGGGGGCAAACATTTAAAAGAAGTGGCTATGGGTAAGAATCTTGATAACTACGATTCATTGGTTGTATTAACCCATTTTAAAGGGCATGCTATGGGCGGTTTTGGCGGTTCTTTGAAAAATATTGCCATCGGTTGTGCCACCGGTCAATTGGGGAAACGTCAAGTTCACGGCTATTTAGAAGGGGCTATGCCACCGGCCAATGAAGCCTGGGGTGAAATGCCTTTGCAAGACCATTTCATGGAACGCATGGCTGATTCAGGCAAAGCTATTGTCGATCATTTTGGCAAGCATATTGTCTTCTTAAATGTATTGCGTCGCATGTCGGTAGATTGTGACTGTGCCGGCGTGTACGCAGCTGAACCGACCATTTCTGATATCGGCATCTTGGCGTCTACCGATATATTAGCTATCGATCAAGCCAGCGTCGATTTAGTATGGGCTAAGCCGGACAATGAAAAACACGATTTGGTAGAACGCATTGAATCTCGCCATGGACTTCATCAATTGCAGGCTATGCGCGATTTGAAGATGGGCAATGATAAGTACGAGCTGATTGATTTGGATTAGCCCCTTTAGATTCTTTAGAACATATGGAATTTTTACGGCTCATAGGCTATAATAATGAATATTAATAGTAAGAAGCAGTAAGGAGTTTTGTATGAAGAAGAATCGAGTAGCAAAGGCACCAACGGATAAAGAGGCATTATTGCAGGGCTTTGACCGTTTATATCCATATTATCAGACTGTGGAGCAGATTGAAGATCAGAAGGAAGAATTGTTGGCAGATCGCCAGAAAACTTTGGGTCATACGTACTATACGGGCAAAAGTCTGATTATTCATCTTATTGCGGGCGCTATCATTTGGGGCATCATTTGGCTCTGGCATGATAAGGCTCCAAATACCGTTACGGGCTATATCATGGAATTGGGCGGTCCCGGCTTTATCGGCTTGTTTGCCATCTGGATGGCCATGATTGCTTTGTTCCGCAAAGCGGGCCATGCAAAACGCCGTGAACTTATCGATAAGCAAGTACAGCGTTACGACCAGCAGATTGAAGCGGTAAAGCGTAAAACCGTTGAAGACTTCATGCCGGTAAACTGTCGCTCCGTTGAGGCTTTGGAATTTATGAAACAGGCCATTGTAAACGGAGAAGCGGAGACTTTCAAAGAAGTGCAGCAGCTCTACTACGAACAGCAGAAAGCGAAACGTGAGGCTGAACACGGGAAAGAAACTGCTAAGTAAGAAAAATAAAGAGGCCATAACCGGTGGGAGGTAATCTTGTCGGTTATGGTCTCTTTTTAGGAAGTGAAGAAGTTTTAACAGTGTAAGCTGTCAAGCATTCTTGTTGCCTTTATAGATGGCAATGTAAAT
This sequence comes from Veillonella sp., assembly GCF_018364065.1. Taxonomy (GTDB): domain Bacteria; phylum Bacillota; class Negativicutes; order Veillonellales; family Veillonellaceae; genus Veillonella_A. The sequence continues at coordinate 25,940 of NZ_JAGZMO010000006.1, read as the reverse complement.
TGCCGTATTGATATATTATTGTAATGCTTTGTCGAACACAGCTTTGATGTAAGCTTTTGTTTGATCGTAGCTTTCACCAGGTTGTGCTTCGTACTGTTTGTCAGTACCGAACCAAAGGTTTGGATAGTATTCGTATGGATGTGTTTTGAATAATTCGTGAGCATCCTGATCTTCTACCCATTCAATTTTAATGTCCTTGTAAGCAGGGTTTTCAGCTTTTAATTCATCAATTGCTTTAAAAGCGTTTTTGCAGTAAGGGCAGCCGTTTAAGTGGAAACCTAAAATTTCTTTCATAGTATCTCATCCTTTTTTTAATAAAGTTATATTAACAATTTAAAGCACATAGAAAATATTCTATCTACGTTACATATATATTATATACCATAAATGTAGAAATTAAAAGGTGTGGACTAAAATTAAATTGCGTCAAATATTATTGACTTCCATAACTGCAAGGAATGTATGGAGAAATTCAGTTGTTGCAAAGACTTTGCCATTTCTGCTATAATGTATTTTTCAAAAATATATTAATTTACTCTATGTGGACGGTATAGTTATTTGCAATTGGAATACTTGTTTTATAGTCAATGTGATATAATAAACCATGCTATTTTAATTCTATAGACTATTAATCGTCAAAGAGAAGCCTTAATGGGAGGGAGAGCTTATGCAAGAACAAGGAGATAAAACCCTCGCTCGGGGGCTGAAGAATCGCCACGTGCAACTCATTGCAATCGGTGGGGCGATCGGTACGGGCTTATTTTTGGGATCAGGCCACTCGGTGGCACTGGCGGGCCCGGCCATCCTATTTGCCTATATTATTACAGGCCTGGTTTGTTTCTTTATGATGCGCGCCTTAGGTGAGCTGCTGTTATCCAATACGGAATACCACACATTCGTGGAATTCGTACAGGACTACATGGGCGAACGAGCCGCATTTATTACCGGCTGGACCTATTGGTTCTGCTGGATATCGGTGGCCATGGCGGATATTACGGCGGTAGGTATTTATGTTAAATTCTGGTTTCCATGGATGGATGCGTGGTTGCCGAGTTTAATTGTACTAACTATTTTAGTACTGATGAATTTATTGACGGTTAAACTCTTCGGAGAACTGGAATTTTGGTTTGCGTTTGTAAAAGTTATTGCTATTCTGGCATTAATCGGTTTAGGTCTTTATTTTATTTTCTCCGGGCAAACTACATCGGCAGGTACTGCGTCATTCTCCAACTTGTGGAGTCATGGCGGCTGGTTCCCACACGGTGCGTCAGGATTCGTTCAATCGTTCCAGATGGTTGTATTCGCCTTTGCCGGCATTGAGCTGGTAGGTCTTACAGCCGGTGAAACGGAAAATCCGGAAAAAGTAATTCCTCAGTCTATTAACAGCATTCCGGTGCGCATCATTCTCTTCTACGTAGGTGCGCTCGGCGTGATTATGAGTATATTCCCATGGAATGCGATTAATCCTGAACACAGTCCGTTCGTAGACGTGTTCCTCGCCGTAGGTATTATCGGCGCCGCATCCATCGTAAACTTTGTAGTGCTCACATCGGCAGCATCCGCCTGCAACAGCGGTGTATTCAGTACAAGCCGCCTGCTGTATTCTTTGGCGAAGCGCAACCATGCACCGGGCAAACTTGAAATGCTCACCAGCAAACAGGTACCGGCTAATGCGCTCTTCTTATCCGCTTTGGTCATCTGCCTCGTTGTAGCATTGCAGTACATTGTGCCGGAAGGCGTATTCGTTATTATTACCAGTGTGGCTACATTCTGTTTCCTTTATATTTGGGCAACCATTACGATTTGCCACATGAAATTCATTCGAAAACGCCCTGACTTGGCAGCGAAAAGTAAATTCAGAATGCCGTTGTTCCCTTACATCAACTACATCGTATTGGCATTCTTCGCCTTCGTTATCGTAACCTTGGCGTTTAATCCATCTACCCGTGTGGCACTTTTCGTTACACCGGTATGGTTCATCCTCTTATTATTGATTTATCAATTTAAAGGAGAATCCGCTCCGGATGGAGTAGCTGAGATGGAATCTGATGAAGCTACATTGCGCTAAGAGGCTTTGGCGGTTTTGTTGGAGCTTTTGAATCTAAGTAAGCGTGAAATCTAAGTAAAAGCAAAATATAAAATAAGAGCAAAATGTAAGTAAGAGCGAAAAAAATTAATCCCTGTAAGATATGTGTCTTACAGGGATTTTTATTTATTTATTCCAATGTTTCCGTGTCTCCGGTGTCACCGGTTAGCGGTATGGCCACCATCTGTTCATCCAGTTCGTTCCAGCCGGCCTGGCCGCTGCTCATGTTTTCCACGGTGGTCCGCAAGGTGTCCAGGTCTTTAGGATCTACATAGATTTCCAAGGTTACTTTATCTGTGAAGGCCGTGCTGAATTGATAGTTCTGTTCCTCCAGATACCTACCCAGGGTATTGTAAAGGCTGTAATCGACGGTAACTTCTACGATTTGGCGCAATGTGTGCAACACTTTTGGCGCCGTTTTGATCACTTCCGCCGCGCTGTGGGAGTAGGCCCGAATGAGTCCGCCGGCACCGAGTTTGATGCCGCCAAAGTAGCGAGTTACCACAATCAGCGTATTGGTAATACCTGTTTTCTTAAGTACTTCCAGCATAGGCTTGCCGGCTGTGCCGGAGGGTTCGCCATTATCGGAGGAGCGCTGCTGTTCCTGAGAAGGACCTAAGGCATAGGCCGTGCAATTATGGGTGGCGTCCCAAAATTCTTTGTTGATGCGGGCGATGGCCGTCTGCGCTTCCGCTTCCGTCGTGCAGGGAATGGCGGTGGCGATAAAACGGGATTTTTCTATGATATATTCGATGCGATGTTCCTCGCCAACCGTAATAAATGATGACATTTTATATACCCCCTGTGAAAAAGATTATCAAAAAAATTGCCTCAACGGCGCTGCGAAATTTTAAAGTTTACTGTAAATGCCTGCTATGGCTATGTTAATTGTGATTTTTCTTCCTTGAAATTAATTTCGAAAAATTTAGAAATAGATTAATACCCCCTTGTTGACGTAAGTGGGGTAGAAGAGTATCATAATACATGTAGAGATACTCCAGGGGGGTATTAAAAAGAGCCCCACTGAAAGGATGTTACTCAGTAATATAAAAGATGTTATAAAGTAATATTGATTTATATTATAGGTATACCCGATATAATCCTCTTATAATTTTACGAATTAATAGTACATATGTAAAGGAGGCGAATCATATGTTGAATGATGTAGAAGTAGAAAAATTGAGTCGCAGACTTCGTCGCGTTAAAGGTCAGATCGAAGGTATTGAGAAAATGATCGAAGATCACCGCTATTGTATCGAAGTGCTCCAACAAATCGGTGCCGCTCGCGCCGCCTTATATCAGGTAGGGATGTTGATGCTGGAAAGCCACTCCCGTTCCTGCGTAGTTGATGCTATTAAGAGTGGTAATGAAGACGACGCCATTACCGAGTTGATGGGCGTTTATAAATCATTACATAAATAATATTATCGCCGGTCGTCGCCGGCCGGTGTTGATATAGAAGATTTGAGAAAGAAGGAATGAACAATGAGTGCTCGCACTAATGAATTTGATATTACCGGTATGCACTGTGCAGCTTGTGTAGGCCGTGTTGAAAAAGTAGTCAGCCGCCTTGATGGTGTTGCTGATGTAAAGGTTAACTTGTTAACCCGTAAAGGGAGCGTTACGTATACAGATGACAGTAAAGTAACTCCTGATGATGTTGTGGCTGCCATCACTAAAATCGGCTTTGGCGCCAGCCTTGCCGAAGATGGCCCTCAAAAATTAGAAAAAGTAAATTACAAACCTCAATTATATCGTATGATTATTGCCGCAGTTATGGCAATTCCAATGATGGTCAGCATGACCGGCAATCATCTGTTCGGATGGCCAATGCTTAACCCATGGATTGAATTTGTATTGGCTACTATCGCGCAGTTCGGTCCGGGCCTTGTATTCTACAAAGGTGCATGGAGCGCAATTCGCAGCGGTTCCTTAACAATGGACGTGCTCGTAGCTCTCGGTACAACTGTTGCTTATGTATTCAGTATTTATAATATGATGATTGGTAACCATGAATTATACTTTGAAACTTCAGCTTGGTTAATCACCTTCATTTTACTTGGTAAAGTTCTTGAAGAAGTGGCTAAAGGCCGTACATCCGAAGCGTTAGAAAAACTTATGGGCTTACAGGCCAGCACCGCTCACGTACAGCGGGACGGTCAATGGATTGATATTCCTACCACTCAAGTTGTTGTAGGCGACATTATCCAAGTTCGTGCCGGTGAAAAAGTACCGGTAGACGGCGTTGTTCTTGAAGGTCAATCCGCTGTAAACGAAGCCATGCTTACCGGTGAAAGCTTACCTGTTGAAAAATCCGAAGGCAGCAATGTAATCGGTGCTACTATTAACGAAACCGGTGTTTTCACAATGAAGGCTGAAAAAATCGGTGCCGATACTATGTTATCTCAGATTATTAAAGTTGTTGAACAGGCTCAGACTTCGAAAGCTTCCATCCAACGTGTAGCTGACGTTGTAGCCGCTTACTTCGTACCTATCGTTATCAGCTTGGCTGTACTTACCGGCCTTGTTTGGTATTTCGGTTTTGTTGATGATTGGGGCGTAGCCTTAATCCATGCTACCGCTGTATTAGTTATCGCCTGCCCATGTGCTTTAGGTCTTGCAACACCAACTTCTATCATGGTTGGTTCCGGTCTTGGTGCTGAACATGGTATTTTAATTAAGAGTGCAGAATTCCTTGAACGTGCCGGCAAATTAAATGCAATCGTGCTTGATAAAACCGGTACTATTACAAAAGGCGTGCTTTCTGTTAGTGAAGTAAAACATTTTAATGGTCAAGATGCTGAAAACATGGCAATCATGACAGCTATTGAACAAGGTACTACACATCCAATTGCAAAAGCTATGGTGGCTTATGGTCAAGAACACTTAAACGGCCAGGCTGTTCCTGCAGTGGATGGATTTAAAGATATTCCGGGTCATGGCCTTGAAGCCACTATTAATGGCAAGAATGTAAAAATCGGTCATAGCCGCTGGATGAAAGAATTAGGTTACTTAACTGATGAAGTGGAACAGGCTGTTCTTGCTGAAGAAGAACGCGGTGCTTCCGTATCCTTGTTAGCCGTAGATGGTGTGGTTACATCCCTCTGGGCTGTTGAAGACGAACTTCGTCCTGAAGTTCCTGAAGTTATTAAAACCTTACATGAACAAGGCATTGAAGTGTGGATGCTTACCGGTGATAACCGTCGTACGGCAAACTACATGGCTAAGAAAGCCGGCATTGATCATGTAATGGCTGAAGTTTTACCACAAGATAAATCCGGTAAGATTGAAGAACTTCAGAAAATGGGTAAAATCGTCGGCATGGTCGGCGATGGCATCAATGATGCACCTGCTTTAACATTAGCTGATATCGGTTTTGCTATCGGCAACGGTACAGACATCGCCGTTGAATCCGCTGATATCGTATTAGTTCGTAACGACTTACATACATTAGTACAGGCTGTAACATTAAGCCGCAAGACAATGACCAACATTCGTCAAAACTTATTCTGGGCATTGATCTTCAATAGCCTTGGTATTCCACTGGCTGCTGTAGGCTTATTAACACCAATGATTGCCGGTACTGCCATGGCATTCAGTTCTGTTACAGTAGTAACTAACGCTTTACGTTTAAAACGCGCAAAATTAAGCTAATCGAAACGCGACGTTGAGTCGATTGTAATAAGCGAATTTAAGCGATTATAAAAGTCGGGGCTCTATGAGCCTCGGCTTTTTTGTTGTTCAAGATTTGCGGTACCAAGATTTGCAGTACGTGGATTAGCACGTATCGCCTATATGCAAGAAGATATAGGTATTATACAATGGTAATAGAGGCCGATGAGGCCGGCGTATACACGCCAAGAATTATTTTCGTTTACGGATTTTACAGAGTGTATGTAATAATTTTACATGTGTTAAGGAATTTTACTTGACACTTTATATGGGCTCTGTTAGAATAACGTGTAAAGTTTTTTAGCTTGACATGTTCTGAGATGAAATCGTTGTGGATGAAGGGATGTGAAGGAGTCATGGAAGAACGCGTACTGATTAGTTTACTGCTTGATTTCTATGGACCTTTGCTCACGGACAAGCAGCGTCAGTCACTGTCGTGGCATCACGAAGAAGATATGTCACTGGCGGAGATCGCCGAAGCACTCGGTGTGTCGCGTCAGGCCGTGCACGATAATATGAACCGTGCGCGTCAGTTACTTGATATGTACGAAAGCAAATTGCACCTGGTGGCGCAGTATGAAAAGCGCAGCCACTTAGTCAGTGATTTAAAAGAAGAACTGGCCAAGTTTGACGACGTGGTAAGCGGCGGTCAAAACGGAGTGGAGCAAGTTGCACAATATAAAGATTCACTGTATAAATTAGTGACCCAAATGGAGGGATAGGATGGCTTTTGATAATTTAAGAGATCGTTTGCAAGAAGCCTTTAAGTCCTTGAAAGGTAAGGGGAAAGTTACCGAAGAGGATGTAAATAAAGCCCTGCGGCAAGTGCGTATCGCCTTGCTGGAAGCAGACGTAAGCCTTACGGTAGTAAAAGACTTTATCAATCGCATTAAGGCGAAAGCGTTGGGCGAAGAGGTGTTCGGTTCCCTCAATCCGGTTCAGACAGTTGTTAAGATTGTAAAAGACGAACTGACTGAACTTCTGGGTGGTACGGAAGCGCGCATCATGATTTCACCGCGTCCGCCAACAGTTATTATGCTGGTAGGTCTGCAAGGTGCCGGTAAAACGACAACAGCCGGCAAGTTGGCTGTTCACTTGCGCAAGCAGGGGAAACATCCAATGTTGGTTGCAGCCGACGTATATCGTCCGGCGGCGATTAAACAGTTGCAAGTTGTAGGCAAGCAGATTGATATTCCTGTTTATGCGGAAGAAACTGCGGGCGCCAATCCGGTAGACATTGCTAAAAATGCAATCGCAGCCAGCACATCCATGTTAAAAGATGTGGTGATCATCGATACGGCCGGTCGTCTGGCTATTGACGAAGAACTCATGAATGAGCTCGTCAATATTAAAGCGTCTGTTAAGCCTCATGAAATCTTGCTGGTTGTGGACGCCATGATCGGTCAGGATGCGGTAACAACAGCTAAGACATTCGATGAACAGCTTGGCCTTGACGGCATCGTTATGACAAAGCTTGACGGTGACGCCAAAGGTGGTGCGGCCTTATCGATTAAGTCCGTTACAGGCAAACCGATTAAATTTGTGGGTACCAGTGAAAAGATGGACGGCTTGGCCGTGTTCCATCCGGATCGTATGGCTTCCCGTATTCTTGACTTAGGTGACTTGGAGACTTTGATTGAAGGTGCTAAAGACCTTATCAATGAAGAAGAAGCCAAGGCACTGGCTGATAAGATGCGCAAGAATCAGTTCACATTGGACGACTTCCTGGCGCAGATGCAGCAAGTTAGAAAATTAGGTAATTTCCAAAATATCATCGGCCTTTTACCGGGCATGGGTCAGGTAAAAGATAAACTGAAAGATATTGATTTAGATAGTAAAGAAGTACGCCGCATGGAAGCGATTATCAAATCCATGACAATGGCGGAACGAGCAGACACCAAATTGTTGAACGGTTCCCGACGCAAACGTATTGCCATGGGCTCCGGCACACGCGTGCAGGATGTTAACCGCTTAATCAAACAGTTTGAAGAAGCTCAGAAAATGATGAAAAAAATGGGATCCATGCGTCATGGGAAAGGCGGACTTTTGTCTAAAATGATGCCTAAATTACCTTTCGGCGGTTGATCTATATAGAAACTTTTATAAGGAGGTGAAGTTATAAATGTTGAAAATTCGTTTAACTCGTTTGGGTGCTAAAAAAGCTCCTTTCTATCGTATCGTTGTAGCTGACTCTCGTGCTCCTCGTGAAGGCCGTCCTGTAGACACTATCGGCCAGTACGACGCAACTAAGTCCCCAGCTGTTATCAATATTGATGAAGAAAAAGCTTTGGCTTGGTTGGGTAATGGTGCACAACCAACTGACACTGTTCGCTCCCTTTTCAAACAGCACGGTGTTATGCAGAAATTTGCTGACGCTAAGAAGTAATTCATAGAGAGGCATACTGTGATGAAAGAATTAATTACATTAATTGCAAAGTCATTGGTAAAGCAGCCTGAAGCCGTTTCTGTTACCGTGACCGCAAAGGGCGATGTGGAAGTCTACGAAGTTCACGTTGCACCGGAAGACATGGGCAAGGTTATTGGAAAGCAAGGTAGAATTGCTAAAGCAATCCGAGCAGTTGCCAAAGCGGCAGCTATCAAGGAAAACAAGAAGATATCTGTTGAGATTGTCTAAAAGGTGAGGTAGAAAATGGAAGAAATGACGATTCGTGTCCCTGTGACAATTAAGTCCAAAGTGACCGAAGACTTAAAAGTGAAGCTTACTGCTGACTTACAGCATCGTCTCGACTTAGTGGAACAAGACTTGCAACAACTCGAGTTCCAGGCTAAACGCTTAGAAAGCGAACAAGCTAAACTCGATTTGCAGGGCATTATCCAACTTCGTCAGCAAATTGAAGAAAACAAAAATCAACGCTTATCCATTAAGGCGGACGTAGCAGCCAAATTAAAGGAAGTTGAAAAGCTTGATTTGGGCTCTGAAATTAATCAGGGTACATTTGAACGTTCCGTTACTGTTAAAGTTGGCGACGACTTTGATGCGTTAATGGGTAGCGAAATCTTGCTCGAAGACGGTAAGATCGTAGCGTTCCGCAGCTAAGAAATCAGACGCCATGAATCAGGACGAACTGATTACCATAGGTGTTATCGTTGCCCCGCACGGTGTGCGGGGTGATCTTCGTATAATGCCTACTACTGATTTTCCGGATCGGTTCCTGACGATGGAGGACTGCTACATTGACGGTAAAAAATACCATATTACCTCCGCCCGTTATCATAAACAGTTTATTTTAGCCACCTTTAAAGAAGTGCCTGACCGCAATGCTGCGGAACTTATGGGGCGCAAGGAAATTCAGGTGCGCCGCGATGAACTGGTTGAATTACCGGAAGGGCGCTATTACATTTTCGATATTATCGGACTCACTGTGTACGACACGAAGGGTGAAGTACTCGGCACTGTGTCTGATGTATTGCAACCCGGCGCCAATGATGTGTACGTGGTACAAAAAGAAGGCGAGCCTGATTTGTTGCTCCCTGTATTGGACCATGTAATCTTAGACATCGACGTACCCGGCGGCAAGATTATTGCTGATCCGCCGGAATGGATTTAATATCCACCACATCTAAATTTGACGTACAGCAGCGATGGCTGTCGGTTGATGCCGCATGACGGCACGTTGGAAAGGAGTCATAAAAGTTATGAGAATTGACATTATTTCCTTGTTCCCCGAGTTTTTCGCTGCTTTTTTTGATCATAGTATTATAAAACGCGCTATTGCAGCGAACCGACTCTCTATGGCGGTGACGAATCCACGCGATTTTGCCCATAACAAGCACAATCAGGTGGACGATACACCGTATGGCGGCGGAGCGGGGATGCTGATGATGGCACCGCCCATTTTTGAGGCTGTGGAGCATGTGTTGCAACTTGGTGAATCGACCGAAGCGACACGTGATGTAGAGCCTCGGAAACGGGTTATTTTTTTAGGTCCTACAGGGACAAGGTTCACGCAGGAAAAGGCTCGGGAGCTGGCTACATACGATCAGCTCATTCTTCTTTGCGGTCACTACGAAGGGGTAGACTATCGCGTGGAGGAACATCTTATTGATGAAACCATCTCTATCGGCGACTACGTACTCACCGGCGGTGAATTGCCGGCTATGGTAGTAGCTGATGCGGTGGCCCGAATGATTCCCGGTGTGCTGGGGGCGGCGGCCGGCGCGGTGGAAGATTCCTTCTATCGCCCTATTTTAGAAGGTCCTCAATACACGAAACCGCCTGTGTTTCGCGGTTGGGAAGTGCCGGACGTACTTCGCAGCGGTCATCATAAGAACATTGCGGAGTGGCGCCTGCAACAGGCTCTTTTGCGCACAGAACAACTACGCCCCGACTTATTGCAGCGCGAGTTGACGTCTGAAGAAGAAAAAGCCATTAAAACTTTGAAAAAAGCGGGTCTGTGGCCCGTAAATCAGGATGGAGGAAACGGCTATGGCAAATAAATTACGAATCGGCATTACGGCGGATACATTGGACGAAGTTTCAAAATCGATTAACAAGCGTCGTGCCCCGTTTGCACCACGCGACTTGGTGGATGTGATTCACTATTTGGATGCAGTACCGTTTATTCTTCCCGATGTGGAACAACCGGAAGATGTATGCGCCGATCTGATTGATATGTGCGACGGTCTCATCATTCCCGGCGGTCCCGATATTGATCCGCTTCTCTTTGGGGAAGAACCGATTCCTGAATTGGGCTTTGTAAATTATAAGCGCGACTATTTCGAAAAAACATTAATTCTGGCAGCGGCCAAGGCAAAGAAGCCTGTATTGGGTCTTTGCAAAGGGGCGCAGATGATTAATGTAGCTTTTGGGGGCACGGTGTACCAGGACTTGAAGGCGCAATATGCGGACTTGTCTGTTAAGCACTCCCAAAGTGCGGCCGGTGGCGATCCGACCCATACGGTATCTTTTGAACCGAACAGTTTCCTGGATATGGTGTTCGGTCCGCAAATTATCGTTAATTCACGCCACCATCAGGCGGTGCGTGAGTTGGGTGAAGGCCTGCGCGTAACCGGTGTGAGCTCCGACGGCGTAGTGGAAGGCATTGAAAATGACGATGCCACCATTGTGGGTGTGCAGTGGCATCCGGAAAACATGTGGCGTGAATACGACGAAATGGAACGATTGTTCCAGGCATTCCTCGATAAAGTGGAAGATTACCGTTAACGAATGAGCCTAAGAATGATATAATGAGAGAGACGAAGCCGCTTCATGGGAGGGGCTTCGTTTTTGTTTGAAGGTGTATCACAGATAGTGTTATAATTAAATGATTGGTTATTATATTAGATGGGAGTTTACTGGTGAGAATAATTGGAATTGATCCGGGCAGTGCAATTTGCGGCTACGGCATTATCGATGTGGAAGGCAGTCGTTTGAAAACTGTAGCCTACGGGGCTATTACGACGACGCCGGACGACACGGATGCACGGCGCCTCGAAATCCTGTTCAACGACTTAAGCGACATTTTAGAAGAATATCGGCCTGACAAGTTCGGGGTGGAACAATTATTTTTCAACCGCAATGTAACGACGGCCATTACGGTCGGTCAGGCGCGCGGCGTCATCTTATTGGCGGCCAGTCAGAAAGATTTGCCCATTTATGAATATACGCCCCTGCAGGTGAAACAGGCCGTGACGGGGTATGGACGGGCCACGAAGGAGCAGGTTATCTCCATGACCATGCAGCTTCTGGGCATTCGTCAGCGCATTAAGCCGGACGATACGGCGGACGCATTGGCCATCGCCATTTGCACGGCGTACAGCTCGCAGTCCGAATCGTTAAAACGGAAGTTACAGATTTAAAAGGATCTTGCGGTTTTATCGGCAGATTTAAACGAAGTTGTAGGTTACATAGAACTTCAGATTTAATATATGGAAACGACTGAGGTATACAGATGATTGGATATGTACGAGGAACAGTGAGCCACATTTTTAACGGCTCATGCTTTATCGACGTTAACGGCGTAGGATATCGTTTATATATTTCCGCCAATACACGTGACACGCTCCGCGAAGGAGATGAAGTTACCCTATTTACTTATATGAGTGTTCGTGAAGATGCGATTCAGCTTTACGGATTCGGCTCTCAGGAAGAATACGATTTGTTTATTTTGCTCATTTCCGTATCCGGCATCGGTCCGAAAGTGGGACTGGGCATGTTGTCAGGCCTTTCGGCGGACAGCATTAAAGTAGCCATTATGAACGGCGAAGTGAATACACTCACCAAGTTACCGGGCATCGGCAAGAAGTCGGCAGAGCGCCTTGTGCTGGAGTTGAAGGATAAAATCGCCAAGTTCGCACCGGTTATGGGTGGCGGCAAAAAAGGCGCCGCTGTTGCTGCGTCACCGACAAGTTCCGGCGTGGGTGGTACCGTAGCGGAAGCACTCATTTCACTGGGATATGATGAATCTGAATTCATTGATATATTACAACAATACGATGACGGCACATTGGACGAATCGAAGCTATTACGTACCGTTTTGTCTGAATTGGGAAAGGGTAAATAGACATGAAAGAAGAAGTTCGCATTATCGGTAATGATGAACGGGAAGAAGATACGTGGCAGTATAGCTTGCGGCCTCGTTATTTTAAAGAATATATCGGTCAGTCTAAAGCGAAGGAAAATCTGAGCATTTTCATCCAGGCGGCCAAAAAGCGCGGCGACTCTTTGGACCATGTGCTTTTATACGGACCTCCGGGCCTTGGTAAAACCACCTTGGCCGGTATTATCGCCAACGAATTGGACGTTAATTTCCGCATTACCTCCGGTCCTGCCATTGAGCGCCCCGGCGACTTGGCGGCCCTTTTGACAAACTTGAACGAAGGGGATGTTCTGTTCATCGACGAAATTCATCGTTTGTCTCGCAGTGTGGAAGAAGTTCTCTACACGGCGATGGAAGACTATGCTATCGATATTATTATCGGCAAGGGTCCAAGCGCCCGTTCCATGCGTTATGAATTGCCGCGTTTTACCCTTGTAGGGGCTACGACGAAGGCCGGTGCTTTGGCAGGTCCTTTGCGCGATCGCTTCGGCATTATCAGCCGTTTGGAATATTACAAACAGGAAGAGTTGGAATTTATCGTGACCCGTTCGGCGGAAATTTTAAATATGCCGATCGAAAAAGAAGGGGCGTCCGAAATTGCACGCCGTGCACGGGGAACCCCGCGTATTGCGAACCGCTTGTTGAAGCGCGTGCGCGACGTGGCGGAAGTCGTGGGCGACGGCGTTATTACGCGCGCTATTGCGGATGACGCATTGCAGCGTCTCGACATTGACCAACTTGGTTTGGACCGCATTGACCGCCGTGTACTGCGGGCTATTATTGAGAAATTTAAAGGGGGGCCTGTGGGCGTAGATACGATTGCAGCCGCCGTGAGTGAAGAACGGGAAACTATTGAAGATGTGTACGAACCGTATCTCATGCAGCTGGGGTTGTTGGCGCGCACCAATCGTGGGCGCATTGTGACGCCGCAGGCTTATAAGCATCTGGGATTGCCGATGCCGAACGTATAATTGGGGAAAAGGAGCTATTATGAAACGAAACAAGTGGTCTGTATTGCCACTGTTACTTATGATAGGTGTTACAAGCTTGGGAGTTTGGTCCGCAGGGACCGTTGCCGTTGATGCGGCGGCCATTCCTATTATTAAAGAAGGGGACGGCCACGAAACCGTAAACCAGCCGGGCTACATTATGGGGAATAAAATCCCTACTGACGAAGAGACAAAGACGTCCGGCGCGGCTAAAGCGAATAGTACAGCCACTAAGATAACCGCTAATGCAACAGCCAAGGCTGATGCGGCGAAGTCGAGTGCAGCCACTAAAGCTGCTGTGACAAAACAGGAAGCCGCTTCGAAGGCGGAGACGGCCAAGAGTGAGGCAAGCAAAAGCCAGGCGAGTAAAAGTCAGACCGATAAGACGAGCGAAGTGAAATCCGGGAAGATTCCCGCCTTCATGATGAATGAGGATACGAAGATTCCTCAGATCCGCATCCTCATCGGCACGCGCAGCTCTTCCTTTGTGGCTACCGGCACGGGTTCGGTCAGCGTATATGACGAAAATAAAAAGCCGATGTCACAGGTGACGACCGGTCAGGCTGTTGTAGTAGGCTTGAAGAATAAGAAACTCACCGTTAACGGCAAGACTGTGGACGGGGATATTTACTTGAAATCCTGGCAAGGGAAGACGAGTACACCGGTGAAAGTGGACGGGAAACCGTACCGCGGCGCTATTAAGGTGATGACCGGATCCGGTGGCGGCATGCTTATCATCAACGAGACTTCGCTGGAATCCTATTTATATGGGGTAGTGCCGGCGGAAGCGGTGCCAAGTTGGCATCAGGAAGCGTTAAAGGCACAGGCCGTAGCGGCCAGAACTTATGCTCTGTACACGATGAAACAGAGCAGCGGCAAAGTATACGATGTGAAACCGACTACAGACAATCAGGTGTATAACGGCCAGGCCGGCGAATATGACAGCACAAACAAGGCTGTTGACGCGACCAAGGGCATGGTTATGATGTATAAAGGTTCGCCGATTCAGGCATTGTTCCATGCTGACGGCGGCGGATATACAGAAGACAGCGTGAACGTGTGGGGCAGTGAAGTGCCTTATTTGAAAGGTGTAAAAGACTATGCCAATAATGGCGACACGTCTGCATGGACTGTAACGCTTACAAGAAAAGCCATGGAAGATAAATTGAAAGCGGCCGGCAAAGATGTGGGCACTTTAAAAGAAATTAAGCTCAGCACATTGCGTAAGCGTCCGATTAAAGCGGCGGACCGCGGTGTATCGGGCCGTGTTATTGAAGCCACCTTTGTGGGCAATAAGAAAAGCATTACCGTAGGCGGCGAATCGATTATGAAAATATTCGGTTTGAAGTCGACGCTCTTTGATTTTTATGTAAATGCAAAACCGCCTACTTCGGCGGACAGCTTCAAGAATCCGAAAGCTTATCATACGTTTAAAAAAGCAACGGATACAGTTTACATCCGCGGCTACGGCTGGGGACACGGATTAGGCCTTTCCCAATGGGGTGCGGCGGCTATGGCGGCTAAAGACGGGAACAAGGCTGATTACTATAAAACCATTTTAAATCACTATTACACAGGAATTACCATCGAAAAGATGTATTAGAAAGGAAGATTTACACCGATGAAGGTGACAGATTTTGATTATGAATTGCCGGAAGAACTGATTGCGCAGCACCCGGTAGAACCGCGTGATTCCTCACGGCTCATGATACTGGATAAAGAAAGCGGCGAAGTAAGCCATGTGGCTCATTTCTATGAAATCATCGACCAGTTTACAGACAATGATGTGCTCGTATTTAACGATACAAAGGTAATACCGGCCCGCCTGTACGGCCATCGCGAAGGCAGCGGCGGCAAGGTGGAAGTGTTACTGCTCTCACCATGCGGCGAAAATCGCTGGGAATGTTTGGTAAAACCGGGCAAGAAATGCCCTATCGGTCAGACCATCGTGTTCGATGACCGTTTAAAAGGCGAAGTGGTAGATAAAACCAGCTTCGGCGGACGTATTATCCAGTTCGAAGCGAACGGCGTGTTCGACGATATCATTCAAGAAATCGGTGAAATGCCGTTGCCTCCTTACATTCACGAAAAATTGGAAGATAAGGACCGTTACCAGACGGTGTACGCTCGTGAAAAAGGATCCGCCGCAGCACCGACTGCAGGACTTCACTTCACACCGGAATTATTGGAACGATTGAAAGCGAAAGGCGTTACCTTGGCTTTCGTAACCCTTCATGTAGGGCTTGGTACCTTCCGTCCCGTATCCGTTGATACCATTGAAGATCATGAAATGCACAGCGAATACTATGTAGTAACGCAGGAAACAGCGGATCTGATTAACAATGCGAAAGCGGCAGGGAAGCGCATTATTGCTGTAGGCACCACATCGGTGCGCACGTTGGAATCGGCCACGAAAGACGGCAAAGTACAGGCCGGTCACGACTGGACGCAGATTTTCATCTATCCTGGCTACCAATACAAAATTGTGGATGCACTCGTAACGAACTTCCACTTGCCTCAGTCCACCTTGTTGATGCTCATTAGCGCGTTGGCAGGCCGCGAACATTGTCTGGCCGCCTATAAAGAAGCGGTGGAACAGCGTTATCGTTTCTTCAGTTTCGGCGACGCTATGTTCATTCGCTAAGACTTATTGTTTCGATGCCATGTTCATTCGCTAAGATTTATAGTTTCGACGGTAATTTTTGCATAATAGACACAGCTGCGTGTATTCGTCGAGGAAGATGATTTGTAAAATTTACATAAATTATCTGTACGAACTAGGTAGAGAATTTAAAGTGTGTTATAATATTTACTTGACAGGTTAATATAGATAGGAGGATATGCTTGGTTATTACCTATGAATTAGAAAAAGAGTGTCCTCACACAGGTGCTCGGGCAGGGCTGTTGCATACCCCACATGGAACATTTAAAACTCCCATGTTTATGCCTGTAGGTACTCAGGCGACCGTAAAGACCATGTCTCCGGAAGAATTGAAAGAAATGGGCGCTCAAATTATTTTGAGTAATACATATCATTTGTTTTTGCGTCCCGGTCCGGAATTGGTGGAAGAAGCGGGCGGTTTACACCGTTTTATGAATTGGGACGGTGGTATCTTAACCGACAGCGGCGGTTTCCAAGTGTTCAGTTTAGGGGATTTGCGAAAAATCACCGAAGAAGGTGTAGCATTTCGCTCTCATATTGACGGCTCTAAGAAGTTTTTGTCACCGGAAATTGCTACGAAGGTGCAGGAACAGTTAGGCGCTGACATCGCCATGGCCTTTGACGAATGCATTCCGTATCCTGCGGATTATGCATATGCGGACCGTTCCACAGCGCGTACAACTCGCTGGGCTGAACGTTGTCGCGAAGCACATGTGTCAAAGACACAGGGCATGTTCGGTATTGTACAGGGCGGTATGTATAAAGACTTACGAACCCGCAGTGCCAAAGAACTGGTAGCCATGGATTTTGACGGATATAGTATCGGCGGTTTATCAGTAGGTGAACCTCATGATATTATGTATGATATATTGGAACATACGACTCCATTGTTGCCGACCAACAAGGCTCGGTATTTGATGGGCGTAGGTACACCGGACTGCTTAGTGGAAGGTGTGGCCCGCGGCGTCGATATGTTTGACTGTGTATACCCTACACGAGTGGCCCGCAACGGTATGGCGATGACCCATACAGGTCGGGTAACGTTGAAAAACGCCACATATGCACACGATTGGGGCCCTATTGAAGACGGTTGCCAGTGCTATGCATGCCGCAACTACTCAAGAGCGTACATTCGTCATTTGTATAAGGCGGAAGAAATTTTAGCATTCCGTCTCGTGTCGTATCACAACTTATATTTCTTATTGGATTTCATGCGCCGCATGCGTCAAGCAATTTTAGAAGACCGATTCCCTGCATTCCGCGATGAGTTCTGGGGCCAATACGGTGGTAAATAGGTGCTGAAAGATAAATTTTTTGGAGGTGAATGAATAATGGCAGATTTAGGTCAGTTAGTTCAAGCAGGTTGGCCGATACTTCTCATGATCGTTATTTTCTATTTCCTTTTGTACCGTCCTCAAAAGAAACAACAAAAGGCTAGAAACGAATTGTTAAACAATTTGAAACGTGGTCAGAAGATCGTTACAATCGGCGGCATCTACGGCACTATCACTGAATTACACGAAGATTATGTAATTCTTGAAGTGGCGGAAAAAGTGCAAATGAAATTTGCTCGTTCCAGCGTAGGTTCCGTAGTAACCAAGAATGACAAATAATATGGATAAACATACTCTGCGCCTTGCTTACAAAGCAAGGCGTCAAGCTATGTGCGATGAGGACGTTACACGTCGCGCGAAGGCGTTAACTCATAACATATTAAGCTTGCCCGCTTATACTAATGCGAAGACGATTATGGCGTATCTGGCGATGCCCAAAGAGGCTAACTTAGATGCACTCATACAACACGCCATCGAGGCGGGCAAGTCGGTTTACGTACCGATTTGCACTACCAAAACAACTATGATTGCGGCTAAGCTGGCCTCTTTAGATGACGTAACCACCGGAGTGCTGAACATCCGCATTCCGAAGGAAGGCTACGAAACTATTGAGCCTACAGAGTTGGATCTCATTCTCGTACCGGGCGTTGCCTTTGATGAACAGTGCGGCCGTTTAGGTATGGGCGCCGGCTACTATGATCGCTTCCTGGCAGATGTGCCGAAGGCGCGCTGCATCGGAGTGGGTTGGGATATACAGGTAAGTGAAGAATCCTTGCCGATGAATTCATATGACAAACATCTTGGTGGACTTGTCACCGATTGTAGAATTAAGACGTTTTAAACCATATGGGCAGACTTCATTGTATCAATGTTCAGTCTGCGGTTTAACAAGGGGGAATACTTTTGAACAGTAAGGCAGTTGCCAAGTTCCTGGCTGCCATTGCCATTATCATTGGTGTCTTTATTTATTTTATTGGACCTTTGGCAGAATCAATTAAACAGGGCCTCGACTTGCAGGGTGGTACTCACATCGTACTCGAGGCGGAAGATAGCGGCGATAACAAAGTTACTGATGATGCGGTAGAACGCGTTATTCAGATTTTGAGCCGTCGTATTAATGAAATGGGTCTTACCGAACCACTCATTCAGCGTGAAGGCAAGAAACGTATTATCATCGAATTACCGGGCGTAAAAGATCCTGATGAAGCGATCAAAACAATCGGTAAAACAGCGGTTATGGAATTCCGTGACGAATCCGGCACAGTTCATTTAACCGGTAATGATTTAAAAGACGCAAAAGAACAAATCACTCAGAATAAGCAGTTTGAAGTTGCCTTGGAATTCACCGATGAAGGGGCCGACAAATTTGCGAAATTGACAGCCGCCAACATTGGCCGTCATATCGGTATCTACCTGGATGGCGAACAGTTGACCAATCCGGTAGTTAACCAGGCGATTACAGGCGGTAAAGCGGTAATCACCGGCAGCCGTACTTTGGAAGATGCTAAAAACTTAGCCGTACTTCTTCGTTCCGGTGCGCTTCCTGTAAAAGTTAAAGTTATGGAAGTTCGTACAGTAGGTCCTACATTAGGTCAGGACTCGAAAGACAAATCCGTTACAGCCTTTGCGGTAGGTATCGGCTTGATCGTTGCCTTCATGCTCGTGCTGTATCGTCTGTCCGGCTTCGTGGCCACTATGGCCTTGTTAGTATACGTAATGATTCTCTTGGTGGTACTGGGACCTTGGGTGCTCAACGCGACCCTCACCTTGCCGGGGATCGCGGGGATTATCTTGTCCATGGGCGTCGCGGTTGACGCGAACATCCTTATCTTCGAACGCTTCAAAGAAGAAGTATTTGATGGTAAAACATTGCGCATTTCCATGGAATCCGGCTTCCGCCGTGCGTTCGCTACTATTTTTGACGCCAACACATCCGTTATGATTACGGCGATCATCTTGATTTTACTCGGTTCCGGTCCGGTAAAAGGCTTCGCGATTACCTTGGCTTTAGGGGTTATCGTAAGTATGTTTACCGCTATTACCATGAGCCGTTCCTTGTTACACTTATTGATTGAATGTAACATTACAAACCATCCGTTCTGGTATGGTGCCAATGTTTCACCGAGCGCCACAATGGATCTTTACCGGAAGGGAGGGGCTAAGAAATGAGATTCGATGTAATTAAACACCATCGCTGGTGGTTCACCATTTCATCCATCCTTGTAATCTGCAGCCTCGTGTCCATCTTCGTGAAAGGTTTCAACTTCGGTATCGACTTCACAGGCGGTACCATCGTCGAAGTGCGCTTCCAACAACATGTGGAAGTGGCTCAAGTTCGTGATGACTTGAAACAGTTCGGCTTGGAAGGTGCGATTATTCAGGAATCCAACCAGGATACCGCTTCCAATGAAAGCGATATCATCATTCGTACTCGTAACTTGGATGCGAATGAAAGCAAGGCCATTGTTGACAGCTTAAGCAAAAACATCGGCCCGAACGAAGTTAAACGTGTGGAATCTGTAGGTGCCGTTATCGGTTCCGAAGTAACACAACATGCGTTGATTAACTTGGCCGTAGCGTTCCTCGCTTTGGCGGCGTACATTTCGTACCGCTTCGAATACAAGGTTGCCTTGTCTTCCTTGGCGGCGATTTTCCATGACCTTATCATGGTACTTGGCGTATTCTCCTTCTTCCAGTTGGAAATCGACTCCTCCTTCTTGGCGGCGATTTTGACGGTAGTAGGTTACTCAATGAACGAATCGGTAGTTATCTTCGACCGTATTCGTGAAAACACTCATACGCACAAACGTACAGATACATTTGCGGACCTTGCGAATGCAAGTATTGCGCAGAGTATTCACCGTAGCTGCTACACATTGCTCACTGTAATGTTTGCGTGCTGCTCCCTGTACTTCTTCGGCGGTGACACCACAAAGAACTTCGCTCTTTGCATGATCATCGGCTTCGTAAGTGGTGCGTACTCTTCCATCTGCGTGGCTACATCCTTGTGGTCCATTTGGAAAAGCCGCAACAAAAAAGATATGCGTAATGCAGTTAAAGCGTAATAGGGCCAACGTTTAAATTGGTTAACGTCGTTTGTAGGAACGATTGCGCCATATGATAAAACAGTACATAACACAGTAGTCTTTCGAGGCTGCTGTGTTTTTGTTTTTATAAGTCTATAAAATTGAAGGCAGGGCATTCAATGAAAATATGTAATAAATGATATAGAAAATCTATAAGTCAGAATCTATTGCCATGATTGTGTCTATGAGTTATAAAATATACAGAGAAAGGAGACGCTATTATGAACGATACATCAATAACAGCAGAACAGAACGGCGATTCAAATAAAATCTGGTCCGCGGAGTTTCTCGGCTGCGGCCTGAGCAGCTGTCTGTTCTACATGAGTCAATATATTCTGATTGCCGGCTTACCACTTATTATTACGGCGGCCTATGGAGGCACGGCGTTCCAGGCCGGTATGGCCATGACCTACTTCCAGATCGGCACCATTCTTTGCCGTCCTTTTGCCGGTGAAATTATCGACGGTTTCGACAAACGGAAAGTGCTGCTTTCTACGACGGGGATATTCCTGCTCATCATGATTGCTTTTTACTTTACCAGCTCCATGGACCTCATATTCCTGCTGCGCTTATTGCACGGTATGGTATTCGCTATCGGAACGACGGCGGTAGCGGCCGTAGCCGTGTTGGTATTGCCGAAACATCGTAAAGGGGAAGGGATCGGTTACTTTTCTGTATTCGTAAATGTGGCCATGGTTATTGGTCCATTCCTGGGCTTGACGATTTTAGACCTGTGGGATAAAAATGCGTACTTTATCTTCCTCAGTTTTTGTGCGCTCTTAAGTTTCTATACAGCCAACCGCAAGCGTCTCGATGATTCATTGGCTTTACCGCGCTTAGAGAAAAAACGTCCTTGGAATTTTGACCGCTTTATTGAACGCACCACATTGCCTTGGGCTATTATCGGTGTGTTTATCAGCTTCAGCTATTCCGGCGTATTGGTGTTTGTGCCGATTATGATGACCGGCATGGGTCAGGGCTCCATGGCCAGCATTTTCTTCGTTGTCTTTGCCTTGATTATTGTAGCGACCCGTCCGTGGATTGGACGCGCCTTTGACCACTTGGGGGCGAACACGGTAATATATCCGGGCTTTATTTTATACAGCATCGGTATTGCTATCCTAAGTTTTGCCACCACACCTATGTGGATCATTGCGTCCGCTCCGATTATCGGTTTGGGCTATGGGGCCATCAGTCCGGCCTTTCAAACCTTAGGCGTGCAGGCCGCTCTGGCAGAACGGGCCGGTACGGCAAATGCAACATATTTCCTGTCTTTGGACATTGGCGTAGGCTTGGGATCCGCTATCTTGAGCTTGATCATCGATTGGGTAGGCTTCCAGACTATGTATCAGATGAACACCGTCATTGCCATTATGGGACTGCTCATTTACCATTTTTACGTAAAACGCTTTTACAAACGAGCAGCGTAATAGCATATAACAGTACATAACAATACATAAAAGAACAATAAAAATATATAAACGCATATAAAAGTACATAAAAGTATATAAAAGTACATAAAAGCATATAAAAGCATATAAAATTATAGTGAAAACAGATTGCCTTAACCTAGGGCGGTCTGTTTTTTTATTTGACGCACTCATTTGTATGTGTAGGTTACTGCTTTATTTCGCATTGATTATTTTTGGCTTTAACTTATTTTCTGTATTGGTAGCTCTTATTTGTATTCTTTATATATATTTTTCAAGTAAACATTTGTTTATCAGTAATAACATTTTTTTCTTATGATAAAACATAATATGCTTTGACAATTATCAACAGGGAGGCTATGATTAGACTAAATATATTCAATAAAGTGCTATAAGTATTGAAAACTTTGATAAAAGACGTTAAACAATGATTGCGCTTTGTTGATAAAGTACAGGGGAAAAGTACTGAAAGGGAATCGAATGTAGAAGGAGGACGTGCCCTCCAGGGAAGTATAAGTACGATAATAACCCTAGTTAATAGGGAGGTGGCTGTAAAATAAAGCAGATGATTCTTAATGTAATAGTTACAGTTTGTTTTGCGAAGAGGACCCGGAAGAACAAGAAGAGGCCTTTGTAAAGCAAATGGGGAAAGAATTTGTATTAGGGAGGCGACATTATGTCAAATCAACAGCCAAGTACAGGTAATCAAGTCGAGCTGCAACCGGTTGGCGGTTTTCTCGGCTGGATTGAGCGAATGGGGAATAAGATTCCTGATATTACAATGCTCTTCATTGCTGCATTCGTTATTACATGCGTTGTGTCAGCTATTTTTTCAAATATTCATTTCGGATACATTCATCCTACAACAGGTAAGGAAATTGAAATTACCAATATGTTGTCCGGGAAATCACTGGTTACGTTGTTAACTAAAATGGTTACCAACTTTGCCGGGTTCCCACCGGTAGGCATGGTAATCGTAGCTACCCTGGGTATCGGGATTGCACAGGGGTCCGGCTACATTGCTACGGGTCTTAAAAAAGTGTTAATGGTAACACCTAAGTTCTTAATTACACCAATCGTTATTGTTGTAGGGATGCTCAGCCATCTGGCGCCGGATAGCGGATATATGATCATTATTCCTGTAGCGGCCTATTTATTCTATGCATCCGGTAAACATCCGTTGGCCGGTGTGGCAGCATCTTTCGCCGGTATCGCCGGTGCTTTTGCGGCAAACTATACGCCATCAGCCATTGACCCTGTTATCCAGGGCTTCACGCAAATGGCGGCGCAGTTAATCGATCCATCGTACGAAGTAAACGTACTTTGTAACTATTTCTTTATGTTCGCAGCCACATTCCCTGTCATTGCTGTGTGCTGGTGGATTACTGAAAAAATTACAGAACCTTGGTGCCAACGCGCCTGTCCAATCGATCCTGATGTAGATGTATCGGAAAACACATTGGGTGAAATTACAGGTAAAGAAAATCGCGCATTCTACATTGCATCCTTAGTATTCGTACTCATGGTTGTGGGCCTTGTGCTTACTTTGATGCCTGAAGATTCCTTATGGCGCGATCCTGCCGGCAACGTAGCCAGCTTTAAAGCGCCGGTTATGCAGTCTATCGTATCCCTCATCTTCTTATTCAGTGCCGTACCGGGCATTGTGTATGGCGTGTTGAGCGGTAATTTTAAAACGACAAAAGATCTTACAAAATCCATGGAAGAAATTACCCATACACTGGTACAGCTAATTGTATTCTATTTCTTCGCAGCACAGTTTATGTACGCATTCGGTGCGTCTAACCTTGGTGCTTTAATCGCCGTAGCAGGTGCGGAATTCTTGAAATCCCTGGCTTTGCCACCTCAAGTTACCGTATTCGGCATTATCGTGTTTGTAGGTATTTTGAACTTACTCATTACCTCCGCATCGGCAAAATGGTCCATCTTGGCTCCAATTTTCGTGCCAATGCTTATGTCTGTAGGGATTGCGCCTGAACTTACACAGGCTGCGTTCCGTATTAGTGACTCCGCGGTTAACGTTTGTACACCAATGTTCGCGTTCTATCCGCTCATCATCATTTACTGTCAGAAATATTATAAAAAGACCGGTGTCGGTACATTGAGTAGCTTGATGTTGCCACATACAATCGGCTTACTGATTATTTTGACTATCGTATTGTATCTCTTCTGGTGGTTCAATATTCCATTGGGATTCCAGGCAGACTTCGTATATCCACGTCAAATGTTTTAAGTGATGGAGGTTATTATGCAAGATAAGAGTAAAGAATTAGTAGAACGTTTTTTTAGATATATCCAGATTCCGTCCCAAAGTAAATCCAATGGCGGTACCGCCGTTCCAAGTACGGAAGGCCAGTGGGATATGGCGCGCCTTTTAAAAGAAGAATGTGAAGGCTTGGGCTTGGTAGATTTACATATTAGCGACCACTGCGTATTGACCGGTAAATTACCGGCTCGTGTACCGGAAGGGAGCACTAAGAAAATCCCGGCTCTCGGTTTCTGTGCGCATGTGGATACAGTGGACGTTAACTTATCGCCACAAGTTCATCCGAGAGTGGTAAGTGCTTACGACGGCAAAGACATTGTACTTAATGAAACACAGTCTATCGTAATGAAGGTAAGCGAACATCCGGAATTGCTGGACTACGTAGGTCAAGACTTAGTTGTAACTGACGGTACCAGCGTATTAGGGGCAGATAATAAATCCGCCATTGCCAATATTATGACCGCCTTACAAACCTTGGCAGACAATCCGTCTATTTATCATGGGGATATTTACGTAGCCTTTGTACCGGATGAAGAAGTGGGCCTCTTCGGTTCTAAAAATATGGAATACGACAGATTCCCCGTAGACTTCGCCTATACAATTGACTCCTGCGCCTTAGGTGAATTGGTGTACGAAACATTTAACGCCGGCAGCGCCTTTGTAACGATTCAAGGCGTGAGCGCACATCCAATGAGTGCAAAAGGCGTTATGGTCAATCCAACCTTATTGGCGGTAGACTTTGTAAATATGTTCAATCGCCAGGAAACGCCGGAATGTACTGAAGGCAAAGAAGGTTACATCTGGTGCCAGGCGATTAAATCCAATCAATCCAATGCAGTAGTGGAATTAAACATTCGCGATCATGACAAGACGAAGTATGAAGCGAAAAAAGCGCTCATCGTGGAAAATGTTAAGAAGTTACAACAACAAGAACCACGTGCGAAAATTACTTATGAAATGAGTGACACGTACGGTAACATTGCCGATGCCATTACAGAAGATAATAAGAAAGCCATCGACTACTTGGAAGATGCTATGAAGTCTTTGGGCATTACACCGAAAGTTATCGCTATGCGCGGCGGTACCGACGGCTCCTACATTTCTACTCAGGGCATTTTGACACCAAACTATTTTACCGGTGCGCTCAACTTCCATTCACCATATGAATTTATGCCGGTTCCATCCTTCCAGAAATCCTATGAAATGACCATGACACTCATTAACATGGTATATGAAGGAGTATAGGGGATATAGTATATGACCTATAGATGCATATAAGGATAGACGCATATGACGATAGACTTATGGGGCTATAGGACGTATACGAGGAAAGGTATTAAGGTAAGCTTTGTGCGAGTGAAATTGCACGTAAACAGACTGTCTCAGTGGGGCAGTCTGTTTTGTTTTTCAAAAAAGTAAAAAAAATTAAAAAAGGGGTTGACGCAAAATTACGATTTCGATATAATAATCAAGTCGCCGTTACTGAGGTGCGGTGATGCGGAGTCAACGAAAAAGGACTTAAAAAAGTTTTTAACAAAAGTTCTTAAAAAGTAGTTGACACAGTACAAAACACTTTGTTATAATAACAAAGTCGTCAGTAAGACGCGCAAGCGTAAAACTGAAGTACAGATCTTTGAAAACTGAACAATGTAAGGTAATCATTTTTAACGAAATGAACATATGCCAGAGTGCGGGTTTCAACAACGTTGAAACCAACCAAATAAATTCTACCGGATGAAAATCCGGGACAACAAATTAAATGAGCTATCAAATAGCTTCAAGATATCTTGGAGAGTTTGATCCTGGCTCAGGACGAACGCTGGCGGCGTGCTTAACA
>NZ_JAGZMO010000012.1 GCF_018364065.1 Veillonella sp. | reverse complement strand
TTTATTTGGTTGGTTTCAACTTAGTGAAACCCGCACTCTGGCATATGTTCATTTCGTTAGAAATGATTACCTTACATTGTTCAGTTTTCAAAGATCTGACAAATTGCATTTCAGTTATATGTGATTTGCAATTCGTTCATCGTCATCTCTGACGGTTTTTAAAGTATAACACCGTTTTTTAATTTCGTCAACTACTTTTTTTACTAATTTCTTACAAGAAATTTACAGCAGCTAATTCAATTACGGTTTTATTCTTTACTCCGTCATCTCGTGGAGACGACTTGTATATAATACCGCATATCCGATATGCCGTCAACCCTATTTTTCTAACTTTTTTATATTTTTCTTCAAGTTATGTGTGAAGATAAAAAAAGAGCATGTCCCCTCATTTCGAGGACATGCTCTCATATACTTTAGTGTTTCCTATATATAGTATATATATAAGCAGGTTCACCATATATACAGTATTATACTCTACAGCTCAAAGCTACTGAGCTGTTTAATCATTCAACAACTTACTCGGCAGTTACTTGTTCACCAAGTTCATAGTTGCCTTTGGACGTAATAATCTTTTCACCGCGGTTTAATCCTGACGTAATGGCTGTATAACCGTCAACGGTTTCACTCACTTCAACGACGCGCACATCTACTGTATTATCTGCTGTAATTACATATACATAGTGTCCGTCTTTATTTTCACGCACCGCATCAGCCGGCACAGCCAATACAGGAGCTGTCACATCGGATTCAATCACCAATGTATAGAATTCACCTGGTGAAATCGCATTATCCGCATTCGTGAAAGTAGCTTTTACCAGTACGCTCGGCGTTCCTGCCGGCGAATTTGTGTCTACATAGGTCAACTCGCCCGGAATTTCCTTATTATCTATTTTCAAATATACTTTAATTTTTCCCTTGTTCGCCGGATCAGCCAACTTCAATGCAAAGCCCTGTGGAATACTCAACGAAGCAACCACCGGAGAGTTCTGCTGAATCAACATGAACGGTCTGCCTGCTATAGCCACTTTGCGGTCTTCATTGTAAATAGCCGCCACCCGTCCGGCCATCGATGCCACAATCTGTGCCTGTGCCATTTGAGCCTGTACTTGCGCAATAGCTGCCTGAATACCGGCCGTATCAGCACTGCCTGTCGATACATAACCGCCACCGCTTGTAACAGTCGTCGCTTGTGAGCGGGCCACAATGGTTTCGTATTCTTTTTCCGTAATTACGCCGGCTGCCATCATTTCACGAGCCCGCGCCACATCGGCTGCCGATACAGCACCCGGAACGATGGTAGTCTCTTGTGGCAATGCTTGAACACTTTGCCCCTGCTGACGCTCACTCAACTCCTGAATCAACTGATTCAATTGCGTTTGCAATGTGGATGTATCTAAAATAGCCACCACTTGCCCTTGTTGCACCGCATCACCGACTTTTACAGTCATGGTCGCCACCTGTCCGGATACGGTTGGCTCAATCGTTACCTTGTTCAACGCTGCCACACTGGCATCGTTAGAAATCTTTACAGGCATTTCACGAGTTTCTACCGTAGTGGTCGTTACTTTTGTAGGTCCGAAACAACCGGCCACAACCAAGGACATGCCCAATACAACACTTAGCAGCAATGCTTTGCCAATCGAGGCACCCCGTCCATTATTCATGGAGGAAAACATAACCATCCTAAGGCCTCCTATCTGCTAATAATTAACTCTGTCTCTTTATCAGTTGTCTATCTATTTATTGTCTATTGCTCTGCTAGCTTCTATCTATTTGTCTTCTATCTATTTGTCTTCTATCTATTTGTCTGCTATCGACTTATCTGTTGTCCACGTATCTATTTCATCGATTCTAACGGTTCTATTTTACGATAGCTTCAAATTGCGGATTTCCATGAAAACGAGCGAAATGGTCTTGCGTCCGTGCCGCCTGTTTTACCTGATCATCCAATTGAACCGCTTCGCGTAATTTATCGAGTGCTAAACGATCGTCACCCTGATCGGCATAAATAGTGGCAATCCCGTAGATAGACCACACGTTGCGCGGATCCTTTTCGAGCACTTTTTCAAACCATGTTTTCGACTCGTCCAATCTACCCTGCAGTTTGTACAGAATCGCCAAATTATAATACACGCTCACATTATTTGGATTCAGTTGGTAAGCCTTCTGCTCATTTACAAGACCCTCTTCCACATCACCGTTCAATCCTTGCGCCATACCTTTAATCGCATAGGCTCCATCGTTTTGCGGATTCTGTTTCAATATAGCATCGGCTTTCGCAATGGCTTCTTCATATTTATTGGATTGCATCAAAACCGTAGCCTCTTGCAAATCAGCCTTCGCCGTATCGCTCTCCGTAGTGGCTACCGTATTCGGCTTAACCGCTTCACTGGGACCGGGTTTTGCATCTTCCGCACCGCATCCGGCCACAAGCAGCGCCGTCAACAGCAGCACTATACTCTTATTAATATTTATTTTATCTTCAACACCTTTCAGCTCAGTTGCCATATACGTAATGTATCTAACAATACATTCGTCATATTAAATTTAGTTGTATGTATGTCTTATTATATACCATCTTTTCAATTTAAAAAACTACAAAGCGTTTAACAGTTTATAAACTACCATAAAGAATACTCTCGGAGAAAGAGTAAGCTCTGACAAAGCACAAGATCTGACAAAGATGAATTTTTTCCCAAAGAAAAAGAACTCGCCCTACGTACTCGCCAGGTTTTTCACCTTCCATACGTAACACAAGTTCTTTCTTATTTTTAAAAATATCTTACGCCTTCATAGCTTCTTTCGCGCTCAAGTCGTACACGTCGATGCCTTTCACAGCCAACGCTTTTTTAGCCGTGGTCTGCTGGCAAGTAAAGATTAATACCTGACCCAACGCACCGATATGTGCCAACAAGTCTAATGCGCCCTGCTGACGTTCTTCGTCGAAGCGAAGCAAGATGTCATCCAAAATAATCGGCAATGACTCAACACGTTTGCTGAATACGTAAACAAGGCTGAGGCGCAACGCCAAATACACCTGATCCCCAAGGCCGCTGCTCCAGCGGTCGGAGGTCATACCTTCGCCGGCTTTATTTACAACCTGTAAGTTTGCCACATCACCGGTCAAAGCCAATGTGTATTTACCGCCGGTCATAATGTTTAAGTATTCCGAAGCTTTCGCAATGGCTTCCGGCTGACGGTCCTTTTCATAATCGGCCTGTGCCAATTCCATAAAATGACTGATAAGGACTTGAGTCGCCCAAGCTGTGAGTGCATCCTGCAGTTCCCCTTCCAATTGTTGTTCCTTCTGGAGGGCCGCCGCCAATGCTTTATCATTGCTTAATGTGCGAAGCGCTTCCTGAATCTGGCCGCGTTTTTCATATAAGTTGGCCAAGCGTTTTTCCAAACTGCTGATTTCCGATTCGCTGCGCACCGCTTCACTATGCCACTTCGTTTTATTGCCCGATTTCAGACGACGCAACAAGGAGTCGTGCTGTTCTCGTGTTGGGGCGAATAGGGACAACTGGTCGATGCTCTGTTCGTAGACCACTTTCCATTGTGTATACTGATCCTGAACGAGCAGACGTTGACGGTATTCCGCCGCCGTCGGCACACCTGTTTTCTGAAGAATTTCATCCTGTTCAAGGAGCAATGCCTTTTCCTTGCGGCTCCACTGTTCGTATTCTTCGTGGTAACTGCGACGCTGCGATTCTTTTTGTTCCCAGCGCACCTGATTTTGACGATGTGCCTTTAGCAAATTATACACGCGGCGCACTTCAATCGGAGTGGCCGGCAAGTTTAATTCCAGTTTTTCCCACAATTCGCGACAACGAGTTTCTAAGGCCTGCAGCTGTGCTTCATGGTCTTTCAGGATTTTTTCGTACTCTTTGTACTTACCTAAATCCTCCATGTATGTATCATATTCCTGCTTCATGGCGAAGAAATGATTGTCCGTCAACACACGGCTTGCCCCTTCAGGGAGCCAGCGCTGCCAACTTTCCATCGCTTTGTTGCCAACAGCTTCCAACTCCTGACCTTCTTCCAGCCATGCGTTAAGAAGTTGTTCGTAGTTGTGAACCTTAGCCAGTAAAATGTTCTGCTGACCCAGCGTTTCACGAGCTGCTTTAACCTGCGTTTTCAACGCATCCAGTTCATCCCGTGTAGTCGGCACGGACCAGCCGTGCTCAGAGGCTACTTCTTTTAAAACCACATCGATTCGTTTTTCACGAGATTCCAACGTACTCAGTTCCGTACCGTTTTTATGAGACGTGCGATACCAGTACACGCCTGCCGCAATGCCTACCACAATCAATACGGCGCTGAGCCAATATAATTCCGGATTCATGGCGGCAACGGCAAGACCGGCCAAAATAGCTACAGCAGCAATGCCCTGCAAAGCTTTACCGGATGCAGGAGCCTTTGCCAACGTCTCTTTCGCCATTTGGATGCGTTCTTTTTCTTCAAAGTTAGAAGTCAATGTTTCCAGGCTTACTTCCTGTTTCACCAACTTGGATTCTTCCTGTTTTACTGTAGAGTTGGCAATTTCTTCCGGTTCATGAGGTTTGCGTTTTTGCCAGTTCAAGTAATTATCCTGTGCACTGCGTAAATCGCGGGCTAATTTTTCCCCTTCCGCCCAGTTTACATGGGACGGCATTTCCGCATCAGCACGCCAAGCCGTATGCATGGTGCGTGAAATGTCCAATTGATCTTTCACGCGTTTTACGTACGCCCGACCTTCTTCACATTCCTTCTGAAGTTGTGTCCATTTAGACACTTCCTGATACAGGTCTTCAATGTCCTGTCCGAAAACACCGATCAAGGAGTCCGGTGCAAAGTTATCCGGCACAAGACCGGCTTCCTTGCCGCTCCAAAGCTGCATGTTATTGCGACATTCGCGAAGTTTGTCTTCCAACTCCATGAACGCTTTCTTTTCCAAAAGCTCGGTTACGGCGAAGGTGTTCATTTTTTCCTTCGCATGCTCCGCCCGTTTATACACGTCCCAGGCGCGGAGCACCTGGTCGATGTCGCGGCCATAATCCTGCCACTCTTTCAAGCGTTCCTGCAATTCTTTTTCAGTAGTCCCTAAATTGGTAAGCTCCTGTTGGTAGTTTACATAAGAATCTTCCGCCTTGGACAGTTCCTGAATATTCTTGCGCGCCTGCTTTAGTTGCTCCACTAAAAGGTTGATTTTGCGCTTACCGGCAGCAGATGCCACCAATAAGTCGGCGGAATTTTTCTCAATATCTTTCACCGCCGTGCTGAGGCGTTCGCCTCCTTCAGCACCAAAGAAGCGGGCACGAACTTCCACTTCTGTCAGGACATCGGCGCCCTGCAGTTCATCAACTGTAATGGCAAAAATGCGGTCATAGGTTTTCTTTTCCAGACCGTGCCACCATAAGTCCGCCGGCTCCTGTGCAATCGGTGCTCCACCGATTGGGTAAAAATCCAGCTTCTTCTCATCGCGGCCGATATGGTAATCTACGCCGTCATGTTCTACCAATAAATAACCTGTGCCATACCCGTAGGTCTTACTCTTTTTCCCGAACAAAAGGAAACGCAATGCTTCCAGCAGCGATGTTTTTCCGCTTTCATTAGGGCCGAAAATCATCTGCACTGCCTCTTTGCTCGGTGTAAACGACCAGTCACGGTAAGGGCCAAACTCAGTTATATGTATTTCTTTAATCCTCATCCGTATCTCCTATCAAGCAACGTGCGCCATCCATTTCAGCGCGGTGCATCGCTTCCCTTAACACTTCATCTGTCAACAATGATTTATATAAGCCTAACCGTTTAATTTCCGGCCGTTCCTCTACAATGCGGCGCACTTCCTCAAGCATATCTTCACCCGGTAACGCGGCCACTGTATCGTAACTTCGCAAATAATCGCCCACCATGTCGCCACGCTCACGCCAGGCTTCCAGATTTTCTAACGGGGCAGCCTGATTCGTAATGCGGTACGGCAGCACGAAGGCAAACTTGTTCTGCTCTTCCTCGCCGCTCATGGCCAGCCACGTTTCCTGCACATCTTCATTACTGCACAAGTCATATAGCGGACCCCGTCCGGTAATTACCAGATTAGCCAACACCGGCAACTTCAGTTTGCGCAACATTTCCTTCTTATGGCGAATCATTTCCATGATTTCATTTTGCGAAGTCAACTTTGTAATATCGATTTCCACATCTTCAAAACGCACCGCATTCGTTTCATGGAATGTAAGTGTTACATCACCGCGGCCGTCTACATCAACGATATAGCAGCCTTTCGGGCCGGACTCTTTGCGATCCAGTCCCTGCGTATTTCCTGAATACACTACATAGGGCTTTTCATGTAACACCTGGCGTTTATGAATATGACCAATCGCCCAGTAATCCATCGTTCCGTTTACTAAATTGGCCAGTTTACATGGACCTACCGGCTCATGTTGTTCTGAAGAGCCTACGGTGCCGTGAAATACGCCGATGGAAAAAGGATCTCCTTTTTCAGCTTGCAAATGCGCACTTACATCTGTATCCCGATTTTCATAGGACGTACTGATGCCGTATATATAGGCCACAGTTTTGCCATGCACAATAAGCGGCATGCGCTCGCCCCGGTCCGCGGAAAAAACATGCACATTGGAAGGCAGCTCCATATGAGCAGCCCAGCTTTCCGCCGGATCGTGATTTCCCTGTACCATAAACACCGGAATATGTTGCACCCGCAGTCGCTCGCACTCATGGGCAAAGCGCACCTGCGCTTCCAGGTTATGAGTTTCACTGTCGTAAATATCCCCTGTAATGATGACGCCATGCACCCGCTCTTCCAAGGCCAAATCTATAATGGCTTCAAAGGAGCGATATGTAGCGCGGTTGGCAAATTCATCCACTTGTTTCCCCAAGGACTTCAAGTATTTAAACGGCGTCCCCAGGTGAAGGTCTCCACATTGCAGAAAACGAAATGGTTGAATCATAAAATAATTCCTTTCCAAGCCTTACCTAATTGTTTAATTGCTTTCTCTAACTGTTTCGTGGGAATAGCACTGAAGGACAGCAGGCATTGTACGCCCTCGCCCGGTCTATCCACACCGCGGCGCACATCGCAGCCGCCCTCTTTGGCAAGCACCGCCAGTTCGGCAGCCGTCGCCTTTGTATGTACGATAAGACTGATGTACACGCCGCCCTCCGGCGCTTTCACCGTAATGCCGGAG
The DNA here is from genome assembly GCF_018364065.1 of Veillonella sp. Taxonomy (GTDB): domain Bacteria; phylum Bacillota; class Negativicutes; order Veillonellales; family Veillonellaceae; genus Veillonella_A. The sequence continues at coordinate 12,996 of NZ_JAGZMO010000012.1, read as the reverse complement.
CCGAATTCCCGCTCCAGATTCATTACCATGTACTTACTCTTATCGGAATAGTGTTTTCGTAAACGTCTGATTTGTTTGGACCATTCGCCGGCCGCAATAAAACGTGCCCACACGAGTTGTTCCATCACACTGGCACTTTGCCGATAAGACCTGCGGTACCGCACAAAAGCGTCCCATAATACCGGTGGCAATACCATATAGCTCAAACGTATAGATGGTGGTAATACCTTTGACGGCGTCCCCACATAGATAACGCAGTCCGCACCGTTCATTCCCTGAAGGGAACTGATCGGGCGTCCGTAATAGCGCAATTCACTATCGTAATCATCCTCAATGATATAGCGCCCCGGTTTGGCGGCCCACTGGAGAAGTTCCTTCCGTCTGGCCGCGGTCATTACACTGCCGCTGCGGTCACAATGTGACGGCGTGCAGTATACGGCTTCCACCTTCATCTTATCTAGTATATCAAATAAATCATCACCACGCTGAGCAATTTCAACGACGGTGAATCCGAAGTCTTCAAAAATTGTTTTAATACCGCTCAACGCTTCCACTTCGACACCGATTGTCGTTAATCCTGCCCGTTTTAAAATGGAAGCAATGGCAATGGCCATGGACTGCGTGCCGCTGCCGATTAACGTAAATTCACTCCGTGCCGTTACACCGCGGGCCGCGCTCAAATAGCCTTGCAAAGCCTGGCGCAACTCCAATTCACCTTGCGGATCGCCATAGGCCATAAGGCGTTCCGGATTGCGAAGCACATACCCGATATACCGTTTCCAACGGCTGTAGTCAAAACCTTCTGGATCCATCGCACCGGTAGCAAAATTATAACGCACCGCCGGTTCTGATTGTTGAACCGGTCTATTCGCTCCGGAACCGGTTTGCTTAGCCTCAGTCCGTCCCGAATGAATCAAGTTGCTATGATCCGTCTCCAATACCGGCTGCACCGAGTCGGTCAAAACGGGAATGTCCAGCACTTCATAAGGCGCCCGGTCATGCGCTTTTAAGTATCCTTCCGCCGCCAACTGCACATAGGCCTGTTCTACCGTAATTTTGCTGACCCCGATTTCACCGGCCAGAGCCCGCACGGAAGGCAAGCGCGTACCGGCCGTAAAATTACCGGACTCAATGTTAGATTTTATATACGTATAAATTTGTTCATACAGAGGAACTCCGCTCTGACGATCCAATACTAACATACGTGCCTCCCTAAAAAATATACGAACTAAACTATATTTATTGTATCACAGGCGCCAACCTTTATACATTAATTAATCATACAAAACATTTATCAGGAAACAATTTATTGTTGAAATCGGACAGGCGATTTTTCTATTGTTAACTCTGAAGCATTACACCGCTTCGTATTGTTAACTTCAACGTGCTATAAAACCACTTATTGTTAACTCCATGGGGCTACAAGCTCTCTATTGTCAACTTGTTAATTTTTAAAGGTTGACTATAAACTTGTATCCTTCTATAATAATCAAAGTAAGGTTCTAAATGATAAATAAAACTCACTAGGTATATTCAACTATGCATTCTTCGAAATGCAATTAATGAGGTGTAAGTTCATGGAAACAAATTCACAAGCTCAATTCAGTGCTGCCACTGCCAACACTGACAACATGCAAACTGCCCATGCGCAGACTGCCGCAACAAAATCGGTAAAGCAAATCGGCTATAAAGAAATTATCGACTATGCCGATCAGGTGTTAAACGGCGGTTCCATCACGCAGGAACAGGCTGAGGAACTCATCCACGTGTCCGACGAAGACACCATGGTATTACTCGCCATGGCCGATAAAATTCGTCAGAAATTCAACGGCGATGAAGTCGATTTATGCGCCATCGTAAATGCCCGCTCCGGTAAATGTCCGGAAAACTGCAAGTTCTGTGCTCAATCGGCCCATCACGAAACAGGCGTTACTGTATATCCGTTCATGAGTACCAAAGATATTGTGGATCACGCCAAAAAGGCTAAAGAAGCCGGTGCCATCCGCTTCTCCATCGTTACAAGCGGTCGTAACACGAGCAATCCGCAAGAATTCGATCAAATTCTCGAAGCGCTCCGTGAAATCCACAACGAAACAGGCTTAGAAGTATGCTGTTCCCTCGGTCTTTTAACCTACGAACAGGCGTTGAAGTTAAAAGAAGTGGGCGTTACCCGTTATCATTCCAATATTGAAACGGCGCCAAGTCATTTCCCTAACATCTGCAGCACCCATAACTTCGAAGACAAAATGAGCACCATCTCCAATGCACAAAAAGCAGGCATCCGCGTCTGCTCCGGCGGTATTTTCGGTTTGAACGAAACCTTGGAACAGCGTGTTGAAATGGCGTTCGAATTAAAACGTTTGGGCATCGATTCTGTACCGCTCAACATTTTAAATCCTATTAAAGGGACTCCGTTCGAACACAACAAGCCTTTGGATGCACTGGAAATCTTGCGCACCTTTGCCACATTCCGTTTCATCTTACCAACTGCCCAAATCCGTACAGCCGGCGGCCGTGAAGTTAACCTTCGCGACTTACAGGCTCTTGCATTGGCAGGCGGCTTGAACGGTATCATGGTAGGCGGTTACTTAACCACCGGCGGTCGTTCTCCACAAGAAGATCTGAAAATGATTGACGACTTGAAACTTCAACGTACACAACCTCAAGTATCTATGTAATGATTGTTTGAAAACAAAGCTGTAAAACATAATCATATAAATTTATAAAAATGCGAACAAAAAACTGCACGCCTCGCGGTATAGATCCGATAGTACTATCGGTATCACCGTGAAGGCATGCAGTTTTTTTATTATAATCCCCAAAGGGCAAGTAGCGGTTCATACACAAAGTGCTGGAAGCTCCAGGCTCCCAAGCCGCATACGGCACCTACGAGGGCACCGTTAATACGAATCCAACTCAAATCGTCTTCGATTTTAGATTCGATGAAGTAGATGAACTTTTCTGTGCTCAAAGCGCCCAATACCTGGCGCACTACGACGCCGAGCATGGCATGGCTGCGCACCAAAAGATACTTCGCCATGTGTTGGCACATGTCTTCCACTTTTTGTGCCACTTCAGGACGACTGATATAAACGCGCCACAATTCTTGAAGGGATTTCTCCAGCACTGTTACCGGCGTCTCCTCTTCAAAGCTGTCGTTCGCATCAGCCATATGAATAATATTGTGTACATAAGGGCACACGTACGTCAGCAAAATAGACTGCCAGTCCTGATGGTCAATCCATTCCTGCCAAGTCTCGTCAACCGTTTTGGTGACCGTGCTGTTATAAGCCAGTTCCTGCAACGGCGTCAGCCATTGCTTCATCCACACAAGTCGCTCCGTACTGCCCGGCCGTTTCCAACGCTCCAATACCATGTACAGCTCGCGAAGCATAGCCATCGCCATGTCGCGGGCGTTGATAATATCCGTCGCTTCAGACACACTGATAACAAGAGCAGATAACAAATTGCTCTTCCGCGCCTGAATCTCACTGTCAATGGTATTAGTTAACCACTGCAGAACCTGCGGTTTATCCAGTGCAGCCTGCAATACAATAATGGCGCGAATAACGATAGCTTCGTGCTTGTTATTCCTCACCACATCCGTAAGGAACTGCTGGATTGGTCCCGTAATGGCCTGTTTGTGCAGAAAGTTTTTTAATTCCTTACCGCCCCATTCGGCCCACTGCGCTTCGCTGCGGCTGTGCCACAACAAATGAAGCACACTGCGCAAGGCGCGCCGCAAATACTGACGGCCCCGCTCACTCACAATGTAGCTGTTCAAATAAGGCACAAAGCGAATATTTTTCAACGCTTTTTCACATTGCTCATAGGTGAGCAGCCGTGTTTCAATTAAGTGAACCAACCCGGAGATCATGCGCTCCTTGTTCCGTGGAATCAAAGCCGTATGATAAGGAAAACCCAAGGGCTTTCGAAACAGCGCGGTTACGGCAAACCAGTCCGCAATACTCCCGATGAGGGCCGACTGAATGAGCCAATACAGCGCATCATACCAGACGGCGGTAATAAAGAACTGACCGATAAACACCAGTCCGTATAAAAAGGCTGACAAGGCTAATATTCGATTCGCCCAAACGCGATAGGATACGCCGCCAATCATAATGCCAGTCCTCCTCGAATCACATAGGCTGCCACATAGAACAGTCCGCCCAACACGGCTCCCACCATGGAACCGTTAATACGTATCATCTGCAAATCATGATACAGTTTTCCTTTAATAATCTTCGACAACGACTCCGGTGAATAGGCGTTCAACTCACGCACTACCGAAGTGTCCACGAATGGTCTGAGTTTGCGCAGCAATGGTACGGACTGATACAACAGGCCTCGTTCCAACGTCTGTAAACGCACTTTATCATTTAACAGCTTCAATGCATATTGTTCCGTTTCTTCCTGCACGCGAGTTACCAGGCCATCCCAGGTCACTTCCCGATTCCCCAGTTCCACGTCTTCTAAAATCTCCGTTAACCAGCGATTTTTCACAGACTCAATATGCTGCTGCCATTCCACATTGCGTTCCAATTCCGAGAGGAACCACAAGGCCTTATTGTACACATACTGCCCCATAGCGGATTGCAATGATTCCTGTGTTTGTAAAAACTGTACGCCTTTACGCTGCACCAATTCTGCCACCTGTTCCGGCGAAAACGAATCGCTCCCAAGCGCTAAAGCTAACTCACGCCAAAATGAATTTTCCGCATAGCGATTCATCATGGACGCCACGATGCCCACCAAATAAGGTCGGATACCGTTTGAGCCAAGCAATCGCTGCATCATGCGGTTTATATAGAGCCATAACACTTCTGCGGTCTGCCGGCTCATCATAAGATGGCCGAAGCGCACGATGAGAGGCGCCACCTTCCAGTGACGCACACCGGTTTTAATGGCTTCTGTAATTTCCTTTTTAATAGGCTCCGCATCAAACTGATGCGCCATCTGGCCACCCACTTCCGCCAGGAAGTTCTTAATCTGCGTGCGACCTTCTGCACCCAAGAAATAGGTGAGCATGCGTTTTAAAAATTGTTCTTTCTTTATAACGCTGTACATGTGGGGCACGCGCAACAACTCTTCCACCATCATGTAGCGGGCCGTTTCTACAAGCCGGGCCTTACTGCGCGGTATGAGCGCCGTTTTATAAGAAATTCCCAAAGGCTTGCTGAACAAGGCCGTTACGGCATACCAGTCCGCCAGGCCGCCGATCATGGCTGCTCCGCTCACGTGCGTTAAAAATCCGAACCACGGATTGGCGCGAAACGGGTATACCAGTAAAAATATAATCATCATTACCAACAACAAGGTCGTTGCTATTGGAAATGTTTTACGCTGGGTCATGCAAATTCCTTCCTAAGCAACTATTACTCAGCCACGCCATAGGTACCCAAATCGATGCTGTCTCCATTTTGAGTAGGCACCCAGTTAGGCAATGTTTCATAAAGCGATTGGAACTTGGCGCTCGGTGTCCATGCAGGTCCGTTTAAATGCATAGCCACCAAAAGTTTCGGCATTTTTACTACTTTAAGGAATTCAATAATGCCCCATTCCTGCGCCGCTTCGAGGCGGTTATCGATAGGGAACATCAACACATCTACATCCATACCGGCTGCACGGGCAAATTCTGTCTCCATGAAACCTTTGGCTTCACGATTATTTTCTTCCGTATCGCCTAACCAATGCCACCAGTTCAAATCACCGGCGTGGAAAATGCGCGCATCGCCGATTTTGAGCCAGAACGATCCGCCCGCATCAGTAGAACCGTACATTTTCACAGGCACATCCGCCAACTTTGCTTCGTCACCTACGGCCATAACAGTCGTACGATCTGCCGGCATTTGGCTGTGAGGTACGTCCGTATGAACGATATAGCGCGTGGAAGGTGCGTTAAAATTCAAAATTTCAGGTACATAATGATCACCGTGCGCATGAGTTACAAAGAACCAAAGTTCCTTGCCTGCCTGCGCCGCCTGCTTCACTACACCTGCGGGATCTCTATAATAATCGAACACATAATTACGTTCGGCTGTCTCTAACATAAAACCACTGTGGTCTAAATAATATAGTTTCATAATGATCACCTGCCATTTCTAATTGACTATGTGTTAAATCAAGAACTCATATAAATGATAATATTCTTAATTGGTACCTTTAATTATATCACAAAATCGACAATTGCAAAGATAGCACCGTGCTCTAAATGACGCTTATTTTCAAGGAGACGAAAAAAAGGACCCCGTAGGGTCCTTTTCAATTACATAGATTATTCTACGCTTTCAGCTGCTGCAATAGCTACTACATCAACGATATCAGTAGCGAAGCAACCGCGAGATAAGTCGTGAATTGGTGCAGCCAAGCCTTGAATCAATGGTCCAAGAGCAGTAGCGCCTGCGAAACGTTGTACTAATTTGTAACCAATGTTTGCAGCTTGAAGATCAGGGAAAATCAAGATGTTAGCTTTACCGGCTACTTTGCTGCCAGGAGCTTTGCGTTCTGCAACAGATGGTTCGATGGAAGCGTCTAATTGCAATTCGCCATCAAAATCGAAGTCTACATTGCGTTGTTTTAAAAGTTCTACAGCTTCAACAACTTTATCTACTTCAGGGGAAGATGCAGATCCTTTTGTGGAGAAGGATAAGAAGGAAACACGTGGTTGAGCCATGTTAGCTACTTTGCGAGCTTTTTCAACAGTGGACATTGCAATGTCAGCTAATTGTTCTGAAGTTGGGTTAGGAATAACGCCGCAGTCAGAGAATACTAACATGCCGTCATCACCGTATTGTTTAGCGTCAGTGAATACGAACATGGAGCTGGATACAGTCTTAAGACCAGGTTTAGTACCTACAACCTGCAAAGCTGCACGAAGTACGTTAGCAGTTGGGCTTGCAGAACCTGCAACCATACCGTCAACGTCGCCTAAATGTACAAGCATAGCACCGAAGAATAAGCAATCGCCAAGCATAGTAGCGCGAGCTTTTTCAGGAGTCATACCTTTTTTAGCTCGTTTTGCAGTGAAGATTTCAACCATTTGGTCTAATTTTGCATAGTTTTCAGGATCGATGATTTCAGCACCGTCGATGTTGAAGCCGGCTTTTTGAGCAGCTGCTTTAACTTCTTCAGGATTACCTACTAATACAGGAGTTGCGAAGCCTTCCTTTAAAATAAGTTGTGTAGCTTCCAATACACGTTCATCTTTGTATTCAGGTAATACAATTTTCTTGCCTAATGGTTTTACTTTTGCTTTTAAATTTTGTACTAATTCCACAATATCGTCCTCCTTGACTGTGAAGAGCCTGCCTCTCAGGCTTGTGATACGTTTATTATAACAAATTCGCAAGAGAGATTAAAGAGCTAAGTATTAGATTACTTAATGTAATCTTTCAAATCAGATTAGGTAATATCTCTCTTATTTATACCGATCAAAATTACCTGTTTTCATACTCTTTTCGGCCTGCTTCCATTCTTTATCGTTTAACGGAATCCAAGCGTCTACATAGAAGTCACCACTTCTGTTTTTAGCGATACCAATCAGATAGCCTTCGATATTATCATTCTTTTTGCTGTTTTTTTCCACCAAGAACACAAATGTATCTTGACCGTCAATCTTATATTCCCCTTTATCGACGATTTTTAAATCCGAAACTTCCAGATTTCGGTCAACGTTTCTCCCAAGTAAGGTCAACGCCATTTCCTGGGAGAAATATGGCAAATTCTTCACATTGCGTTCCAACCCGCCGGTGCGGCGTACATACTCTTTTATATTATCGTCGCCATCGCCCCAATAACCTAATTCATTTTCAATATCTTTCGCGCTTAAATTTTTATTATCATTCAGGAACTTAACAATCGTTACGGTACGGTCATTCACAAAACGCTCCGCTTTATTGATTGGGCGCAAATACCAGAACAGTGCACCGCCCACACAAAGAAGGACAACCAATATGGCGGCAATAATAATTTTCAGCTTATTGGAATTAGGATTCTGATTCATCTCGTAATTGAATTCCTTCAATTGCACTTTAGCTTTATCTAAGGTTTCCGAAGCGACGTTTTTAGCCTGTTCAAATGCTTCGCCGCCCACTTCCTTGGCCTTGTCGAACGCTTCCGCACCGGCTACTTTCGCCTGTTCGAACGCTTCAGCTCCAACCTCTTTTGCTTTTTCAAAGTGTTCCGGCGCTTCATCTATGATTTTACCGGCCACCACTTTTGCCTTATCCAGGCCTTCCGCTGCCGCATCAACGGCGTCAGAGGCTACTTCATTCACCTTATTAATCACTTCATCCGTGGATCCGCTCTGTGGCGTCCCCACATCTGTAGGCGTCCCGCAGCGCTCACAAAACTTCGCCCCATCCTGCAACTTATTCCCACAATTAGAACAAAACATACACTACCTCCTAATACACTACACTCACTACCAATACATTCACTAACAATACAAACTACATTCATACGGAAAATACAACTTACAGTAACACTCACACTGTAAATACAAACTGTGTCCCTTACGATAAATCCCCTGTTTATCGTTCAGGTCTATTAATTTCATTATAAGTAAAATCTAATCAAAATTCAATTAAATTGTCATTTATATAGTGTATAAATCAATTATTTTATAATTTCTTCAATTTAGTATCTCGTCCTCTATTTTCTTACTATTTTTATAGGAATGTGTAGAAATGTAAAAAGGCAACAAGCATTACGCCTGTTGCCTTCACTATTACTTATCTGATGCTACATCTCTGATTATATCTCTAGTTACATCTCATATGACATCTCACATCATATTCTTACTAATTTTCAATTGTTTTTCTAACGTGTATGTTACATCGTCATTCTTACGCTTATTTTTCCAATGTAATGGAGTCAAATTCAGTGCCGTCAGCTAAAAATGCTTTTACAGTCAATGTATTGCCCTTTTTATCCAGCACTAAATAGTTGTCTCCGTCCAAATATGGCGACACATACTCGTCAAGCGGATGGGACAACCAGATGTTAGCATATTTCAAATCGCCGGCTACACCGGTAATGATGTAGTATGGACCGGATTCGCTGCGCTTAAAGTCTTCCACATGGCCGCGGCGGCGGTACATATGATAGTGTGCAGACAGCACCAAATCAACCTTGTACTCATCAAATACAGGCATGAAAATGTCTGCCAGTTCATTGAATCCCGGATTAATATTCGGGTTGTGCGTATTCGGATAACGGAACGGATCCTTATGCATTAACACAACTTTCCAATTTTTCGTAGTTTTACTCAAATCGTCCTTCAACCACGCCAATTGTTCCTGCATTACATCATTGCGATAAGCTTCATTCATTTCCTGAAATTGTGTATTCAACACCACTACATGCACATCACCATAATCAAAGGAGTAAATCGCATTGCGCGACATGTCTTTTGCCTGATTCAGCTGATTGTTGAGCAAGTTTGAGTCAATGCCGTTATTACTCTCACTGTTAGCCGCGGCCGCTCCATTTGAATTCTGCGCCGTAACGCCCGTCGATGTGCCGTTATGCTTCACCAATGGTGCATCATAGCGGAAGAAATGATCAAATGCATCCGGTGCCTTTACTTTCCAGTCCAACGAATAATATTCGTGATTACCGATTACGGCCGCCAGCGGAATCTGAGATGCCATCGGTTCTACCGCATCAAACCAGGCATCCCATTGATAGGCGGACTCGCCATTATCTACAAGATCCCCCATATTTACGTAAAATGCTGCATTCGGATTGGCCCCGTAAGCCGTTTTCACCATATCCTTCCAGCCTTTATAGTTGGATGACTGCGAATCCGGGAACACTAATGCTGTAAAATCTCCCGATACAGTAGTATTCAATTCATGCCAGTCTTTGCCGGATTTATTAGCGCCTACTCGATATTCATACTCTGTATTCGGCGTTAACCCTTGCAGTTCCGCCCGATAAATATAGCGAGTTACATTATCTTCTGTAAATTTATCAGTTGTGGCGTCCACCGTTTTAATCGTGGTGTCGCTCGCGCCTTTCACTTTATAAAGAACCACCGGATTTTCCTGCTGTGATTCTGTCTCCCACATAATAATGCGGGATGTACTCATATCCTGTGTCACCAACTGGCGCACATATTTCGGTGTTAACCCTGCACTCGGCACGGCCGACACAACTACACTGCGCCCTTCACGAACCAGGTAATTCGCTACGGCTTGTCCCCATGGCGTTACAATTATAACCGCCAAAATAGCTACAACAGCAATTACACTGCCCCACATGATTTTTAATTTATTGTTCAAGTGTAAATCCCCTTTCCAGTTAATTTTTCTATTTATCAACTAACAACTTATATCACTATTATTCTTCAATACATTCAAAAAATTCTATATGGTTCTACACTGTCATTATATAGGTTGGAGTTAGCTTTAAGTCAAGCACTTATTTTATTTTTTGAATATAAAAAGAAAAAAACTCCACCTCAGGATATTCCTAAGGCAGAGATTCAGCCAGTTACTTCTGTTCTTCTTTAAAAATAGCCACGGAGTCAAACATGGTTCCGTCAGACAAATACGCTTCTACAACTAACGAGCTGGATGTTTCATGAATTCGCAAATAATTTGGGATTCCTTCATACGGTGTGACGTACTCATCCAGTACATGACCGTTCCACTTCCCCTTCGCCTGTATATCCCCCGACATACCACTCACGATATAATACGGCCCGCTATCGCTGCGCTTAAAGTCACTAATATGACCGCGGCGGCGATACGTATTAAGTTGACCGGTTAACACCAAGTCGACCTTACCTTCATCAAAGGCCGGCATGAAGAGTTTCCCCGTGTCGCTAAATCGATCACTGAGCTGCCCCATCGGTTCCGACGTATAGGTAAGAACATCGCGGTGCATTAATACGACCTTCCACTTTTTATCGGTCGCCGCCAAATCGGCTTTCAGCCAATTTAACTCATTCTGTTTCGCCACAGCCTGAACCTGCTCCGGTAATTCTTTAAATTGTGTATCTAAAACGACAAAATGAATATCCCCGTAATCGAATGAATAATAAGGATTACGCATGATATGATTTTCACTGCATGGCCATGCAAACAGATGTGCATACGCTTGTGGCGGTCGTGCAGTCCAATGCAAATCCATATATTCCTGAGTGCCTGTAACCGGTGCAAACGGTATAGAGTCGATCACAGGTCCTATGCTGTTGAGCCAAGAGTTCCATTGTGGTGCCGCTTCGCCATTATCCACTAAATTTCCAAGAACGGCAAAAAACTGTGCGTCAGGGAATTTGTTAAACGCTCCGGTTACTACCGCTTGGAAGCCTAAATAATTGGTAGACCGCGAGTCAGGGAAAATGAGCGCGGAAAAAGGTTCCTTACTGCCCGTTTTCATAGGTAGCCATTCAGACATATGCCCTTCAGTGCCCACGCGATACACGTATTCCTTTTGCGGTTCCAGTCCGTTAATATCCCCACGATAAAGGTAACGCTGCACTCTATCATCAGAAAATACCTCCGAAATAGCGTCTACAGTAACAATCGTACTATCCGGAGCATCTTTTAATTTATACATAACAACCGCATTGTTGGCCTGCTCTTTTGTCTCCCACATGATTACGCGCGATGTGGTCATATCACTTGTAATGAGCTGTCTGATATAGTGCGGATTGGTTCCATTTCCCATTAAACGTGTAACTGCGTACTGCCATCCCTCTTCCACTCGTTCCATTACGCGCGGCATACTTATCAGTATTCCCATGACCGCCATAATGGTAAGTATTATAGCCCCGTAGCGCCAATACTTCCCCCATAGGTGATTTTTCTGCTTCATAGATAATCCTTCTAGTGCAAGTAATACGCAAATACAATACATTTTCGTATAATATCATCTCTATGAATATTTATAAATCGCATTCTGTTATACTTATGTCTCTTCAGTATATATATCCTCTCTATAGACATCTTGCGTTTTATGAAATCATAGCCCCGATATATTATTAATTTTCATAAATATTTTACTACAAAAACTTTATTTAATAAATACAATTTTATCAATAACTCGCACATACTGTCATAAATTATCAAAACGCAAAATTTTTATAAGGGGCAGGCAAAAATAAATACCGGACTATCGCCTATTTAGCGATAATCCGGTGTTTAATTTTTATACTATCATTTTGTATTTCATAATCATCTTGATTCTCAGCATGATTATCATAATATTAATTAACTCTGCATATACATGTATGCCGTAATCTTATTTACGTGCCAAGTATTTGCGCACGTCAACGGCTACAGCGATTACGATGATGGCACCTTTAATAATGAGCTGCCAGTATGGGCCCATGCCTACGAAGGTCAAACCATAGTTAATAACTGTAAAGATAAGTACGCCGGCGATGATACCTTGTACTGTACCGATACCACCGGTGATGGATACACCGCCTACTACGGCTGCCGCGATGGCATCCAATTCGTACATGTTACCATAGTTGTTAGTAGCGCCGCCTGTACGAGCCGCTTCCAACACGCCGCCAATGCCGTAAAGAGCGCCGGCAAGTACGTAAATGGCGATCAAAGTAGCGCCTACGTTAATACCGGATACAACGGCTGCCTGAGGGTTGCCGCCGATAGCGAACATGTTTTTACCAAGAACCGTTTTGTTGTAAACAATGTACATAATGAAGGAAATGACAGCTGCGATAATAACAATGTAAGGAATGGTCATAAAACCTAAATCCAAGGCGCCGGAGCCGAATACGGTGAATTCCGGACGCAAGCCGCCAACAGGTTGGGAGTTATTTGGTGGCATATCAAAGTACAACGAACATACACCATAGGTAATAACCATTGTACCTAATGTAGCAATGAATGGTACGATTTTCAAATACGCAACGATTAAACCGGAAATAAGACCTACAGCAGCACCTACCACAATAGCGATAATGATTGGCAGGAATACCGGTAAATTCGGAGCTGTTTCAAAGAATGGATGCGGATA
>NZ_JAGZMO010000014.1 GCF_018364065.1 Veillonella sp. | reverse complement strand
AATGGTTAGCGTAGGTACTTCTTACGGCGGTGGCGAAAACATGGTTAACGCCGGTGTAACATTACGTATTGGCGATGGCGAAACTCAGAAATACCCATCTAAGAAAGTAATGGCTCAGAAGATTAACGATTTGGAATCCGTAGTGGCAGCTCAAAACGAACGACTTGCAAGTCAGAATGATCGTCTGGCAGATCAGAACGAAAAAATTGAAGAATTAACAAGACTCGTTAACTCTTTGATTAATAACAAATAATCGTGGTTGGTTTTAAATGCGAAGTTTCAGCCTTTGGATTCTGAATGAATCAGAGACCGGTGTTGGAAAAAACTAACTAGCGGTAGAAAAGCCGTAGCGACAATGTCGCTACGGCTTTTTTGTATATTGCGGGATAGATTTTATTTGGGATGAATGGAATAAAAGGACATGGAAGAACATGGAATAACCTGAAATAAATAATATGAGATACATAATATGAGATACATAATATGAGATACATAACATGAGATACTTAAATCGCATGAAGAATAAAACATGTTAATTAAATGAAGGATTGAAATTATATTCTGCTATTAAAAGTCTTGAAGGAAGTCATAAATCATTCTTGGTTTGAAAAAATAAAAAACACATTATACTTAAAGTTTAGATGAAGAATAATTCGCTGTATCAGAAGGTGTTATATTGACGAGGAATATAAAAAGAGTGGAATTAATTAAAAGATAACTGAATAAGCAAGGTCAATACCTTGTTAACTTAGCTGTGGCGGTAGTTTTTGCTGGTGTGTATGAAAATTATTTCGGAATGCTTGCAGGAGATAAACTATATCAAAATTGAAAAATGATACCGATAAATGAGTGAAAAGTGAAAATTGGATAATAAATTTTCTATACTTAATTGACATTTATCAATCTAAACGATAAAATTAGATATACTTAAGAGTGTTTAAAGTTATTGTTTTAAAATTCGATTTTATGATAATTAAATGAATTTTATTCTTGATTGTAGGGAGGCTCTATTATGAGTAAGCAGTTTAAAGTTAAAAAGAATTCTACGGTAGCATTACTAGCTGCATTAGCGTTGGTATCTGTAACGGGTGTTGCAGGTGCTCAAGATGGGGTTACAACTTTTGTTGATCCGGCAAATAAAAATATTCAGATAGGTAATGGAACTAAATTTGAAAATAATAATGGCAAAAATGGCGCTATTGCTATTGGCGATGGTGCACATGTCAATGACTATGTGATGCAGCAGGGGAGTATTGCTCTTGGTACTAATGCGAAAGTTGAAAATATGTATGGTACCCAGGAGAAAACGTTTAACTTTGGTCAAACTGATGCGACTCAGTGGGCAGCAGGTATTGCCATTGGTCAAAATACGTATGCTCGTTCCGGCAGTGTTATGATTGGAGATCACAAATACGTGGGTGCTCTTGGTGATGTTACCGTTGATGCCTCATCCAATGCCGGTGTAAATGCTAAGTCTCTATACATTAACTCGACAACACTTGGTGCTAATGCTTATACTTCCGGTTCCTTTGCTACAGTAAATGGTTCTTATTCTATTGCAACTTCTGACTATCAGGGGCTTGGTGGTTTTGCAGGTATTTTTGACGGCCCGAAAGCGGCTAAAAACTTTGGTGCCAACATTTACGGTTCCTTGAACAGCATTGAATCTGCTTCTTCTTCGTCCAATTACGCAGGTATTGCAAGTAGTGTTATTGGTACGGCTAACAGAACTGCTAACTCTAACGGTGCGTTAATCTTCGGTGCGGGCAATGAAATTACTAACTCTATTACTAATATTTCTGCTCCGTCTAGTGGTGGCGCATCCGCTAAAGCCTTACAGACCACGTTGATGACAAGCATTAGAAACTCTCAAAGTGGCGGTGCTACACTTGCTATTGGTGGCGGTAACAAAGCTGATTATACTCAGAAAACTTCGATTATCGGTGTAAATAATACGGTTACCGGTACAAGCAGTGACATTAGCCAGTACAACTCTGTAAACGGTTTTAACAATACCCTTAAAAATGTAGATAATTCCACTGTAATCGGTACAAACCGTACTTTGGAAAATGTAGATAACTCTATTGTAATCGGTTCTGCTGACTCCGGTATTACTTCAACTGCAAGTGATGCAGTTGCAATCGGTCGCAATACCAATGTTGCTAATGATGGTGGTGTTGCCTTAGGCAGTGGTTCCGTATCCGCTATCGATAAAGGTGTCATTGGTTATGATCCGGCTGGTAAAATTACCGATGCCGATAGTATTGGAGCTGTTGTAGGTCAGGAACAATATGATACACTTAAAGCCGCTGTGACATCCGGTACGGAAACGGTGAATACTTTGACTAGTGAAATCGCGGCTATGAAAGAGGAACAAAGCACATTAAGTCAATGGTCTAGTCGTTATTTTGAACTTCAAGAACAGATTGATGCTAAACAAACGGAATTAGATACAGCTGAGACTACATTGGCGTCTGATCAGTTGGAATATAATAAATTGGTTTCCACTTGGGAGTCCACCGGTGCAGCAGTTTCCGTAGGTAACAGCGAAACCGGTTTAACTCGTCAGATTACAAACGTAGCAGCGGGCTCTGCCGATACTGATGCTGTTAACGTAGCTCAGTTGAAACAAATTGCTCAGCAAGCCAGTGATCAGGCAAAGGATGTAACTCTTAACTTCACCGGGGATGATACTAAATCTCCTGTAAGTGTGAAAAATGGCAATGCGCTTACAATTTATGGCGGGGTTTCTGCAGTTGATGTGAGCGGTAACCAAATGTTAACTGATGAAGCTAACCTTGGTGTAGTAAAAACAGATAAAGGTTTGCAAGTTAAATTAGCTAAGGACTTACAAGGTCTTGATAGTGTTCGTGTTGGCGGTAATGCAACAAATGGCGAAGGTATTTACATTGCTAATCAGACAGCAACGTATACAAAAGATGGTGCAGCAGGTACTACTGAAACAGGTAATTATATTACCGGTTTAAGTAACAAAACTTGGGATCCTTCCAATACCGGCATTGTAAGTGGTCGTGCAGCTACTGAAGATCAACTTAATGTGGTAAGCAATCAGGTTTACAATGTACAGCAAGATGTAACTAATATTAACAAGACGGTTAATAAATTGGATAACCGTGTTGACCGTGTAGGTGCCGGTGCAGCCGCACTCGCAGCTTTACACCCATTGGAATTCAGCCCTGAAGCTAAATGGGAAGTGTCCGCCGGTGTAGGTAACTACAAAGGTGCGAATGCCGTAGCGTTAGGTGCGTTCTACCGTCCAAACGGTGATACAATGGTTAGCGTAGGTACTTCTTACGGCGGTGGCGAAAACATGGTTAACGCCGGTGTA
>NZ_JAGZMO010000013.1 GCF_018364065.1 Veillonella sp. | reverse complement strand
TAACAGGTCATTGGATGGACGATAGAATGCACCGATTGCTACGGCATTAGCGGACTTGTAATTACCATAACCGGCTGCAAAATCCCATTTTGCTGTTGGGTCGTAATCCTGTGGATGAAGAGCTGCTAAAGCGGCTGCACCTGCACCAACGCGGTTAACACGATCATCTAATTTGTTAACTTGGCTATTTAGACTAGTTACGTTATTCGTAATATTAGTTACATTATTGTTAATAGTTTCAACTTCATTGCTAATAGTAGTGATGCTATCTGTATTTGCTTTCACTTGGCTATCCAAAGCACTCAAGTTTTGGCCGGCCGATTTAGCTTTTTTCACATACGTGCCATCTTCTGCAACACGTGTTTCGCTATATACGGTACCACCGGTAACGATACCTTTATTACCGGATTCTACCTTACCGTCAGTATTAACTTTGATTTTGTAGTTCGTTCCGCCAATATTATTCTTTTCTGTACTATCGATAATAATGGAAGTATCCCCATCAGCGGTGGCAATCGTATTTCTAGTATCTACAGCCGCAGCAATAGTAGATAAATTAACACTGCCCGAAATAATTTCTGTGCCTTCTGAATTCTTAATGGACAATCCCAATTTATTATCTTTAAACGTTAAGGCTTCGTTACTTTCTTGTAAACCTGTACCTGCAGCGTCTACGGCCGCTTTAAGTTGCGCTACGTTAACTGCATCCGTATCATTCGTACCGGCTGCTACATTCGTAATTTGACGAGTTAAGCCGGTTTCACTATCACCTACGGAAACAGCCGCCGCACCGGATTGCCAAGCAGACGTAATCTGAGTTTTTTCTGACACCGCTGCTGTATACGCCTTATTGGCATCATTCATGGCAGTTTCGGAAGTATTCATAGCTGCTCTGGCATCATCATTTGCGATCTTTGCAGCATCCATCTGCTCTTTAATTTTTTTACCTTGATCCGAATCATGGTCAATGTTGTTATAAGCATGTACAGCCTGTACATAATCTGCATTCTTTGCCAAATAATCAGAGACCTTGGTTTCATAATCAGCTTTTGCCGTTGAAAGCGCTGATTCTAAATCAGGAATACTGCTATTCAACTCAGCAAATCTATCTGCCTTGCCTGCATAGGCAACAATAGCCGCTTCATTTTCAAAAGCCTTACCTGTAATTGGATTATAGCCAAATGCACCTTTGTCGACTGAAGATACAGAATTGCTACCAATAGCTACACCATCATCATGCTGCACATCTGTGTTATAACCAAGCATTACAGCATTGCTGATATTTTCAGTATGTTCACGTACCGGTTTTTGTACCTTTACCGCATAGTGTAACGTATCTCCGGTCCACTGTAGCTCTCCTGTCGTATGAGCGTAACTTTGAGGAGTATATGTCTGTTCTTCATAGCCATCTGTCGTCCCCATCGTCCCGAGAATGACGTTATTTTTACTGCCCGATAAGCTATGGTAATCGCCGATGACAACATCCGTAGTCGCATCACTCAACTTATTACCGGACCCCATGATAGACACATGATTTACATTAGTAGCTTTATTTTGATAACCTGTAACCATATTATAATCACTGGCAGCAGCTTCGGTACCGTTTAAAGTGTTGCCCGTCCCAAAGATAGAAGAACGTCTTGCATAATCCGATACGTTACCATTCCCCATGGCAAAAACGGAGCCACCATTTAGCGTAGCATAGTCACCCATGATTTCAGAGAAATGCTCCTTATACCCGATATCATCACCACCGTGATAGAGTAGCTCACCCATACGGCCGCTCAAAAATCCGCCTTCAATACCTTCGTTTATATTACCGAAGGCATTTGTCACACGGTTACCGGTACCAAAGACCATGGAGTTAAAGGATGAATCCACCTTATTCAGCATGCCAAACGCACCGGGTGCTATCGATGCACCAAGTCCGGTGTCACTTTCAGTACTTATTTTGTTGTCGATGCCAAAAAGTGTCGCATAATAAGTGGTACCCTCGACAGTCGAACGAATTCCCACAGCTGCACTTGCAGGCCCTAAGGTCTTAACTCTGCTCCCGATTGCCATACTACCATCGCTACCAAAGGCATGATAACCGATGACAACCATATTTCTTGCCCGAATATTATTGTCATCCGAGTTCTTTTCATCAGGAGATAAGGAGCCGATAATAATAGAGTCTGTGAGCTCCGTATTATTTCGATTATCACCAATAACAATCCCGGCAGCCGTACCTCTGATATTATTATTATTCCCGATAACCGTTAACGCATCCCATTCGTTGCGATATGTATCATTACCGGTTATCACATTACCACGGCCAATGGTTAAGTCGGAAATATTAGGTTCACGGCCTTCAGGATGACCATAGTCGGTAACTGTACCAACATCACGAGCAATTATCTTATTATTATCACCAATGACATGTTGTTTTCGACTCCCACGCACTTCGTTGTTATTGCCAAAAATACGCGTATCAAGGCTCGCTTCATATCTTGTTCCGCCATCATAAGGGTAACTCTTTGTTACCTTATTATCATTCCCCACAATATTGATATTATTACTGTCTTCAACCGTATTGGTATCGCCAATGACATTCGTACCTTCGCTACCGGTCACCGAGTTTTTAGTGCCTAATACACGTGCCGTTTTATCATCAGTTACAGTATTGGTTGTTCCTGTAGCTGTACCACTATCTACAACAATATTATCTGCTGCAAAAACTTGTCCCCCTAAAATTAAGCTTAATAATACGGCACTGCTCAAAGATGCTTTGGCTATACGACTACTACACTTCTTTTTACTCATAATTGTCACTCCCATTAAACAATTAATAAATAACTCCCTTAATATCGCCGATTAATTAAATTATTATATTAATCAGCAACTTTAATAACAAAAACTAATATTTTCATTATTTTTTCATTTATAATTTAATAATAACATATTCAATTAATGGCATTCAAGTATGATTAGAAGGCTATTTTATTCTATTTTTGCTCAATTGTAATAGGAACTAAATCATTTTTTCTTAATTATTCTAATTATATTTCATGATGTATTAATTTACTGCATTAAGTAGATCGAGAGTTTTTAAAAACCTTAACAAAAAAATTGTGATGGTAAGTATCAATAAGAGTGGGAAGAAAGATTAAATGGTGAGGTGGTTTATATTTATATTACGTTGGCTGGAAGTAGCCCTTAATCAGCAACTTCCTGTTCATCTCTTTGGTTTTGTTATAACTTATGAAGGATAGAAAATGTGGTGTGTCAGCAACTTCCTGCTCAGTAGCTGTGGATTTCTACTGCACTTTTACTGAGTTGGCTGGAAGCGACCCTTAATCAGCAACTTCCTGTTCATCTCTGTGGTTTTTGCTGCGCAAAAACTTACGAGCTGAACTAAAAGACTCACTACAATTTGAGCGTCCCTCTGGTCCTTCAAATTGTGTTCGCTATTTACCGGGTGCCCCGGAAGGATAGGAAGTGTTGTTTCATCGTTGATACAACAAAAAAAGACACACCGTATGGTGTGTCTTCTTTCTATCAATCAGCAACTTCCTATCCTTCCGGGCCGCTTCCAGCCAAGTACTTTCGGCGTTTACGAGCTTAACTACTGTGTTCGAGATGGGAACAGGTGGAG